>PANW01000008.1 GCA_002707785.1 Cellvibrionaceae bacterium
CGGGAGTAGCTCTCCCAGTTAGAGCCCGAATATACGCTCGCATCTTATAGGCCTGTCATTGAATATCTCACTTGCGAAAACGGGGGAGTCCATATACGCGATGACGGAGCTTATCATTAAGCTGAGGGCGCCGAAGCGCCCTTATCTTTGCTCCCAGAAAGGAGCGGCTTGATCTCAGCGAGCGGTCAGACCCTCTTAGAGAGTCCTCTCAACCGCTCGATGGCATCAATAGGTCTTAGAAAGACCAGCCAACGCCCAAGTTCAGAGCGTCTTTGTCGGTACCGTTGCTCTCACTGACGTAATCAGTGTAGTCCGCTTTCAAGACTACCTGCGGGTGCAACCAGTAGTTCACACCGTACTCCCAGATTTCGCTGTCTTCAGAGCTGGAGATACCGGCCTTGTTGTTGTATTCGCTGTATCGAACAAAAGCACCCAACTTTTCAGTCAGCTTGTAAGACGGCTCAACGTACCAGCCTTCTTGCGAGTCAGCACCCAGAGCTTCGAAGTAGTCGCCATCGATGTCCCACTCAGCCCACAAAGCGCGAACCGCGAATGGACCGGTTTGATAAGCGGCGTGAATCTCGGTCAAGTAAGCAGAACCGTCTTCGCTGATGCCTTGAGTGACGTCTTGCTGATACTGCAAGGTAGCACCCAGCTCAAGACCGGCAATACCGGTGTACTTCAAACGAGCGGTGTAAGCAAAGTCTTCGGCCGTTGCATTTGCAGACTTCTGACGACCGTCGCGGATTTTGTAGTCACCCGCATCAGTGTCGATTTCCAGACCACTGTGAAGACCAGCGTTGTAGCTCAAACCTGGAGCCAGCTCACCTTTGAGCTGAATACCCGTTTCCCACCAAGTGGCTGGAATGATGTTCTTCTCAACCAGGTTGCGCTCGGTACCGTAAAAAGTATCTGGCTCGTGAGTTTCGTTCATGATGCCCACAGGCACGAGGAACTGACCGAACTGAACACTGTGATTTTGAGTGTAATCCCACTCGATGTAAGCTTGCTCTAGCTCAACTTCACCAGGCTTGTCGTCGCCATTGCCAGCCAAACCGTGCTCTAGCTCAAACTCAGAGAAGAAACGCAGGTTATCGGTAAATTGATGACCAAAGTACAGCACGAAACGGTGGGCATCCACCTGATCATCGCTGTCTTCAAAACGGTTGTAGTGGTGCTCGCCGTAACCACCGATAGAAGTCTTCTCTACCCAAGAGGCCACTTTAGACAGAGTTTCACCACCTACAGCAACGTTCTCAACCGCGTCAGCGGTTGCAGCAACCTTCACTTCGGTTTGCTCCAACTTGGTTTCAGTCTGGTTCAACTGAGACTTCAGCGCGGTGATTTCAGCTTGTTGAGCCTGAATCAACTGCCACATTTCTTCCAATGAGGGAGTTTTCTCAGCCGCTTGAGCCGAAACGGTGACCATACCAATGGCGGCCGCCAACAGAGTTTTCTTGATCATGAATTACTCTCCTTGAGTAAGTGAGGTCGGTTTTGAGTCTACAAAGGACTCAGCCTTTAAATTTGTGGCGGGACAACAAAGCAACTGATAACAATTATCAATAGAATTTAGGTTTACAAATGCGAAAAGTAACGATTCCCCCTCTTATTAGTCATTAAGAGCTGAAAGAGCTGCAGACACATCCAAGAAGACGGCATCAATCGGGCAACCGCCGATGCAAAATCCCGTTCCGGGAGAGAGCTCAACAACGATCGGAGGAAGAAATGATGGGCGAAAAAAAAGCCCCTAGAGTTGGAGCTCTTTATGGGGCTTTTTATGGGAGGAGCTTTCGCTAGCGTTGAGGCCGTTCGATGATTATCAACGGAGCTATTCTCAACGGAGCTATTATCAACTGCACTTAGCAGCGATTAAGTAATGGCCGCTCAGAAAACAACCAGCACGTGTTTAAGACTCACTCCGCTGCGGGCACTGCCGCTTCGATCAATTCTTTCAATTCACCGTTTTCGTGCATTTCGGTGATGATGTCACAGCCACCCACTAACTCACCCTTTACCCACAGCTGTGGAAAGGTTGGCCAGTTAGCGTAAGCCGGAAGATTGGCGCGGATTTCAGGGTTAGACAGCACATCTACGTACGCAAAACGCTGACCACATTCCATAATCGCCTGCGAGGTACGCATAGAGAAACCACACTGAGGGGCGTTAGGAGAACCCTTCATATAAAGAATGATGTCGTTGTCTTCGATTTGTTGCTTAATGGTATCGATGATATCCATAGGAACTCACTACCTCTTGTTGCTAATCTACGGTGATTCAATGATGACCAGGTGGTCGCAGTAAAAACCCAGCACTATGGTCAAGTATTGGCGGGCATTCTACCCTACTCTGCCTCACTGGGCGACTCCCCACCGAAAAAACATCACCAGATTGTCGCCAGCTGCACCACAGACCCGCCGCGATAGAAAGACCAAGAGAAACCGTCTTGAAGAAAGGGGAAACAACCCCCTTAGCCCCAGCAGACATCAGAGCGCTGATGGGAAGATAAGCGCGCCTGCTCTCCCCGACTTAAGGCAATTTGTCGGCCTGCGCGCCATTGCCAACCCCCGCATTTGCTTATAGTATCTCGCCCTCACCTCAGGCAGCTTGCGGCTGCCTGTTTTTATTTGGGGGCCGCAAACCTACGGCCCCTATTAAGTACGCAACCGGAACACCGGTTTAGCAAGGCAATCGAGGAGTTCAACCATGGCCACCACAGCCCTAATGAATACCTACGGTGAGCGCAAACTCACGTTGGTAAAAGGCGAAGCAATGCATCTGTGGGATGACCAAGGCCGACGCTACCTCGACGCTCTGAGCGGTATTGCTGTCTGTGGTCTCGGCCACAGCCACCCCAAGCTCACCGCTGCTATCAGCGAGCAAGCGGGTACCTTGCTGCACATCTCTAATTTGTACAATACCGAGCCAGGAGCCCGCTTGGCGGAGCTGCTGTGCTCACTCACAGAGATGGAGAACGTGTTCTTTTCTAATTCCGGCGCCGAAGCCAATGAAGCAGCCCTAAAAATTGCACGTAAATACGGCAACGAGCGCGGCATTGCGACACCGACCGTGATCACCATGAACTGTAGCTTTCACGGTCGCACCATGGCCACACTCACCGCCACCGGCAACCCCAAAGTCAAAGACGGTTTCTACCCTCTGCTCGACGGTTTCCTCCACGTGGACTACAACGATATCGATGCCATCAAAGCCATTGATAACGATCAGGTGGTTGCCATCTTGGTAGAGCCGGTACAAGGCGAAGGTGGAGTCAATGTTCCCAGCGAAGACTACCTCACTCAACTGCGAGCCCTTTGTGATGAACGCAACTGGCTGTTGATGCTCGACGAGATACAAACCGGCAATGGCCGCACAGGTGAATTGTTTGCCTTTCAGCACACCGACATCTTACCCGACGTACTGACCACGGCGAAAGGCCTTGGCAATGGTCTACCCATCGGTGCCTGCATGGCTCGAGGCCCAGCAGCGAATGTTTTACAGCCAGGAAATCACGGCTCCACCTATGGCGGCAACCCATTGGTCTGCCATGGCGCTTATACTGTTCTGACGACCCTGCAAGAAGACAAACTGATCGACAACGCCAAACACATTGGCAACTATTTGTTGCAAGGTTTCACTCAGCAGCTTGAAGGTCATGAGAAAGTCCGCAACATTCGCGGCAAAGGGCTAATGATGGGTATTGAGCTAACGCGGCCTTGCCCTGAGCTGGTGACGGCAGCCGCCGATAAAGGTCTTCTGCTCAATGTCACCGCGGGCAATACCATTCGTTTGTTACCGCCACTGATTACGTCAGAAACTGATGCCGATCAAATGATCGACATTGTCTGCCAACTCATTAACGCGCTATAGAAGGGGATTCACCATGTCAGTCAGACACTTTTTGACACTGCGTGACCTAACATCCGCAGAATTGAAACAAATTATTGATCGCGCCATCGAGATGAAAGCCCTGCACCGTCAGGGCGGCACCGGCGAGCCATTCAAAAACAAAGTACTGGGAATGATTTTCGAAAAATCATCCACTCGTACTCGAGTTTCTTTTGAAGCCGGCATGACCCACCTCGGTGGTTCTGCCCTCTTCTTATCACCGCGCGACACCCAACTGGGTCGCGGCGAGCCTATTGAAGATTCCGCCAGAGTGCTATCGCGCATGGTCGACATCATCATGATTCGCACCTTCGAACATGAAAAGATTGAACGCTTTGCTGAGCATTCACGCGTACCTGTCATCAACGCCCTGACCGATGATTACCATCCGTGTCAATTGTTGGCCGACATCCAAACCTACGTCGAGCAACGCGGAAATCCGAAAGGCAAAACGGTGGCTTGGATAGGTGATGGCAACAACATGTGCCACTCCTACATCAACGCCGCCGCCCTCTGTGATTTCAAATTAAACATTGCCTGCCCAGAAGGCTTTGATCCCAACGCTCAGCTGGTGGCCGAAAATGCCGATCGCGTTTCCATCACTCGCGACCCGAGAGAAGCGGTCAAAGGTGCTGACTGGGTAGTGACTGATGTTTGGGCATCGATGGGGCAAGAAGAAGAGCAAAAAGAGCGCGAGAAGCAATTCGCCGGCTATCAAGTCAATCATGAGATGATGGCTTTAGCCAACGACGACGCTATCTTTATGCACTGCCTACCGGCTCATCGAGACGAAGAAGTGAGTGCAGCGTTGCTCGAAGATGAAAAAATCTCAGTGGTTTGGGATGAAGCGGAAAACCGTTTGCACGCACAAAAAGCACTGATGGAATTCTTGCTACAAACAGCTTGAGCACAAGCGCTCAACACCACTAAGAGTGAAGCACGAAAAGGCACAGACGTTTGATGAATAGCAGCACCCCATTGTTACAACTGCAAGATATCACCTGTGCCTATGAAGGTAATGTTGTGGTTGAGCACTTAACGCTCGCCATTCATGAAGGCGACGTCTGCTGCCTACTCGGCCCCAGCGGCTGCGGTAAAACCACGGTGCTCCGCGCTATTGCTGGTTTTCACCGCGTTAGTGATGGCGACATTGTGCTGCAACAGCGCTGCATTTCCTCGGCTCAACAATCCACGCCTCCAGAGCAACGAAACATCGGCATGGTGTTTCAAGACTACGCTCTCTTTCCGCACCTAACGGTCTGTGACAATGTGACCTTTGGCTTAAGCCATCTCTCAGCGCAGCAAAAAGAGCAAGTGTGTGAAGAGATGTTGGCGCTGGTCAAACTCGATCACATGGGTAAACGCTTTCCACACGAATTATCTGGCGGCCAACAACAGCGCGTCGCTTTAGCTCGCGCGCTGGCCCCCAATCCCAGCGTGCTACTGATGGATGAGCCCTTCTCTAGTTTGGATGTCGATCTGCGCCGCAGCCTGGCCATTGAAGTGCGAGAAATTCTAAAATCTCGCAACATCACCGCCATTATGGTCACTCACGATCAAGAAGAAGCTTTTGCTTTTGCCGATAAGATTGCCGTCATGAACGAAGGTAAAATCCAACAGTGGGCCAGCCCGTTCGATCTCTATCATGAGCCCAGCACACGCTTTGTCGCCAACTTTATTGGACAAGGCGCGTTTCTTCCTGGACACGTTATCGACAGCACCACAGTCGCTACCGAAATTGGCATGATCAGCGGCAATCGTTGTTACGACTGGTTGCCCGACAGTCCCGTTGAAGTTCTGTTGCGTCCAGACGACGTGATTCATAACGAGAGCAGCGTTAAAACCGGTGAAGTTGTCAGTCGAGTGTTCGCCGGCACATCGACGCTCTACACCTTGAAACTGCCGACTGGCAGTGAAGTCGTTTCCGCTTTCCCCAGCCACCACGATTATCAAGTGGGTGATCGCGTCGGCATCGATATTGAAGCCGATCACCTCATCGCTTTTAGAGCCACGGAACAATAAAACAACGGCATCTCGAGCTAGTTTTCCGAGTCGTTTTTTATCAAAGTGATTCTTTCTTAAAGCAATTCTTTAAGGCGCTCGTCTAAACCTTCCCCCTTCTACACTAGCAATAAATCAGCCTCGAAACAGGCCAATTTGCCAGCGACGGCATAACCTTACATACTCGATCACCTCGAGCAACAATTGCGGCACAATCGTATTGTCGAGGCCACGTAAAACACATTCATGCGTTGAAGATTCTCACTGAATCATTAACACCAGACAGGGACGACCGATGAGCATTGAAGACAGCTACAATTTCAAAGCTATTAACCCTGCATTGACGACATCCGGCGTTGTGAGTGAGGAGCAACTGCGACAGCTTTCCGCCCAAGGCTACAGACAGCTAATTAATCTACTCCCCAATGGCAGTGAGTACTCAACAAATAACGAGCAGCATTTGGTGGAATCCCAAAAGATAACCTACGTGTACATCCCCGTGGATTTTTCCAACCCCACGCCTGCGGACTATCAAGCCTTTGCGGATGCCATGATCGCAAATTCTAACTTAAAGACTCACATTCACTGCGCCGCCAATTATCGCGTGTCCGCCTTCTTTGGCATCTATGCACATCAGCAATTGAACTGGTCGCCAGAGCAAGTGAGACAACATATTGAATCCCTATGGAAGCCAGAAGAGCACGCTGCCTGGCGAGCGCTATTGCAGCAATATATCGACGGTTACTAAACAGCTTTTTGCGGCTTAGAACATTGTGAACTGTGGACGGCAACACGCGAAGGTCAGTTGTGAATTATGAGCTGCACTGCCATCGATAGTCATCCATAAAACTATCGCCGCGTCTCACCGACTGGTAGTGAACGCAGTGCAATCCATCAACTGAAGATTGAAACTCCCCTGGAGTCAGACAAAAACGCTTAGAAAAGCCGTTGTGCTGATGATGCTGTAGATTGAAGGTACTCAACAAAAGCTGTCCGCCAGGAGCTAAACAGGATCCGAGAAACTCCAATAATTCCTGCGACGGTTTAAAGTGCGCCAGGCAGATCAACTCATAGGTCTCTGTCAGCCCAGTTTCTAGCGCTGACCTATCGTCTAAATCAATATTTTTACAGTTGATCAAGAGTTTCTCTTGATCCGCAAACCCCTGTAAACGCGATAAGGCAACCGAGGAGATATCCATCGCTGTGACGTCATACCCCTGACGAGCAAACCACAAGGCCACTGCACCATCACCACTGGCCACATCCAACGCTCGCCCCCACGGCAAGCTGACCGATTGCTCCACGAAAAATGCGGGAACAGAGGGTTGTGTAAGTGGACGCTCATCAAAACGTTTATCCCAGCGTACTCGATCGGCTTCCATAATCAATGCTCTTTCAATAGTAATAAATCTACCCAACCAGAATCTGTACTCTATACCAGAAGACCGTCGCTAGGGGACTTAAGCCTCGCCTTAACCTCGTCCATGGTTTCTTGGTATTCCCAAAACATGACTCGACCATGGGAAGAGCTGACGAGCAAATACTGCTCACTGACGGACAGCAAACGGTCAAGGGCAATCAGTTTTCGCACGAAATGTGGTTCATTGACCCTTTCAATGATCTCTTGATGATCAGCGTCATAGCCGTGAACAATGGAAGCAGTGCGGACATTAAGTTCGATAAACATATCAGCCCCTTACCTGTCTGATTAAATCAACGCCAGCGTAGAGAGTGTATGCTCTTGCGGTCATCAGTAAAAGAGGCTCAAAAACCTTGCCTACACGACACGTCCATCGGCATAAGCAAAAGTCTATTCTGAATCAGATCGTTAGCTCAACACTCAAACCTTAATAAAACCGTAACATTGTTCCTTATGATAGAGCGACTGCAGCTGAGCTTTAAGTGGTCCCATGTCCCTCCCAAACAATGAACATCCCCACCAACCCCACTTGCCGATCTATTCTCTGTTGGCCGCCATGGCTTTGCTGCTCTGCGGTAATGCCCTATTGGAAACCACCATTAGCTATCGTACCGCGTTGCTGAGTCAATCCGCCTCAAGCACCAGCATGATAATGGCCAGCTACTATGTCGGTTTTTTGGTGGGCGGCTGGCATTTACCCTATTTACTGCGTTTCATCACCCATCGTCAGGTGTTTATTCTACTAGCAATAATTTTCTCATCATTGATATACGCATTGAGCTTGCGCCACACCGCTATTGCGGTAGCGACACTGCAATTTGGATGCGGCGTATGTATATCGGGTTTGTACGTCGCCGCCGAGAGCTTCATCAATGTCCACAGCAATGAAAAATCTCGGCAAAGAACCTTCTCCTACTACATGTTAATCTGGTATTTCGGCGTTGGCTGCGGGCAGTTGCCGCTGCTCAGCAGCCACGGCTTTAATTCCTATTTTTTTAACTTCTCTGCGCTATTGGTGCTGTTATCAATGCTGCCTGCAGTATTTATAAAGAGCCGCTCAGCAATTTCGACTCATGGCGTCGGAAATCCCCTGCCCGCAGATAGCCGAGCCCTCAGAAACCCCTGTTCAGCGAACGCTATTGGATTTCGTCAATTGGCCAGTTCCTTCCCGCGCCCCTTTGTACTGTCCATAATTTCTGGAATGTTCATCGGTATTTTGTTTGCTATGAGCCCAGTATTTGGCGAGCTGTATTTCAACAGTAGCCGTCAATCGGCTTTGATGATCATTGCTTTCGTGCTAGGTGCAGGTATCGTTCAATTAATGTTAACCCAACTCACACACCATCAACCGACGAGAGTACTACGTGTGCTGACGTGGAGCGGCACAGTGTGTACCTTGACAGCATTGCTACTGTCTTTCACGCAACAACTATCACTAATCAAGGTAATTTTACTCGCTCTCTTGTTGGGCGCCTGCGCTCTGCCTATCTACTCCCTCGCCGCCGCTTGGATTCAAACCATTATCAACGAAAATACTCGCGTTACCGCCAGTGCCTTATTGCTACTCTGCAATGGCTTTGGTTCAATACTGGGGCCTCTGTGGGCCGGACAGCTCATGCATTACTGGGGAAGTACTGGATTTTATCTCAGTCTATTGACGGGTTTTGTCATTACACATTTTCTTTTGTACAAACAACACAAGCCGTCGACATTCAACTCGGCTGAAGAGCTGCGATTAACGACGAATCAAGCTCACTCTTTCAATCAAGTCCCACTGAACACCACAAAAACCGCTGAGGATTATTAAATGCCAAAACTCGGGATGGAAAATATTCGTCGTCGTGAACTCATCGACGCCACCATAATCACCATCGGCGCAGAAGGCTACGCCGACACCACCATCCGTAAAATCGCCAAACAGGCAGGGCTTTCGGTGGGTATCATTTCTCACTATTTTGGAGGTAAGGATGCGTTACTTCGAGCCAGCATGTGGGACTTAATGTGTCAGCTACACTTTGCCATTGCCCAACGCAGGAAAGCCTGCCGCACCCCCAAAGGACGTCTTAATGCCACCATTGAAGTGATTTTTAGCGAGGAGCAAAGTTCCACCAATATTGTCAAAGCGTGGTTGGCGTTTTGGGCGCAGGTGCCCTTTAGCCCAGAGCTGTTTCATCTCCAAGCCATATACTCTCGGCGACTACTATCGAATTTACGTTTTGATTTATCAGAGATCTACGACCGAAAAACGGCTACCCAGCTGAGCACATCCATTGCGATCCTAATTGACGGCTATTGGTTAAGAACCGTCTTGGAAGGCCAGAAACCCGATTCCGACACGGCCAAAAAGCTCATTCATGAGCATTTGAAATAACACCTCCCATATTATCGGTTGTTCATCTTCTGCTTTGAGCGACTCCGATAAGCACACAACCCCAGTAGCGAGTCAGTAGAGCGGCGTCCATCCTACGAACTGTCTCTGGGGCCAAAGCCGCCCCATAGACGTCATCTAATCGTAATTTTTCAGCGTTATCTTGCACACGAGAATGAACAGTCGTTCAACAAAAGTTGACACCCAAGAGTTCTTCGGATGAACTCGCCGACAAGTATCAGACGTCAATCAACACAACAAAGAGCAAAGTAACATGACTTCGATTAGCCGCCGCAATGCCATCAAAGGATTGGCTGCCGCCAGCACTGTACTCCCCAGCATGACAAGCGCAATCGAGCCCACATCGAAGCCACCGCTTTTAAGTCGTATCAACTTTGGCTCATGTTGCCACCAAGACAAGCCACAACCCATTTGGGCGTCCGTTCTGAAACAAGACCCACAACTGTTTCTGTTTCTGGGTGACAATATTTACGCAGACACTCACGACATGAACGTCATGCGGGAAAAGTACGCTCGGCAAACCGACAACTTTTCCAAAATTCGCAACCATTGCGATGTGTTGGCTATTTGGGATGACCACGACTTCGGAGCCAATGATGTCGGTGCGGACTACCCACAAAAGAAAGAATCCAGAGACTTGTTTCTACAATTCTGGGGCGACGATCCAAACAACAGCCGACATCGCAGCAACGACGGCATCTATCACGCTCGCACTTATGGCCCACAGCATCAGCGCGTGCAGGTGATCATGCCGGATTTACGTTTTCATCGCCAAGCCGGTGAGAAGGTTAATTGTTTGGAGAACATCTCAAGACTGGTGCGCAACATGGGTCCCTACGCGGTGCTTGACGAGCAGCGCAGTCAACTCTCCCCGCAACAATGGCAATGGCTGGAACAGCAATTATTACAACCAGCAAAAATCAGAATCATTGCCTCCAGCTTACAGTTTCTAGCCGACTACACCGGTTGGGAAGCGTGGGCTCAGTACCCAGGCGATCGAAAGCGTATGATCGACTTGATAGAAAAGACTGGGGCAGAGGGTGTTATCTTTGTCAGTGGAGACACCCATTGGGGAGAGATTTCTCGTCAATCGGAAAACGTGCCTTACCCGCTCTATGACATGACGTCCAGCGGTCTCACTGAAACTTGGAGTCAAGTCAGCCCCAATCGCTATCGCATGCACGATAAGTTCTATGCGCAAGAGAACTTTGGCGAACTCCATATAGACTGGCATCAAAAAGATCCCCAAATTGCTATGTGGATTAGAGACATCAACGGCCAGGTCCGATTAAGCCATCATATTCATCTCAGCGAACTGTCCTTTCAACCAGACCACACGACTAAATAAAACCTCTGCGTTCAGCCACTTTGCTCCGTGTATCAAAGTGGCTTTTCTAAAGTCTGACCTTCCTCCATAAAACGCAACAAATCTGACATAGGCAATGCGGCTCAACTACCTTGCCGCTCTTTGTTCTCTCATCTCAATCCATCCAACTCTCAGTGAGCCGCGATAAATCTGCATCTAGTACTCGCCCTTAGGTTGCGAGTTTGAGAACTCCATCACAGGCAAACGTTCATTCTGACCCATTGCAATAAATACGTCGTCTCGCTGCAACAATTTAGACCTCACTTTGAAATATTCACCCTCTGGGATATTGAACAGATGATCAATAACCGTCTTGGGGAACACTATGAAGCACATTCAAAACATAAGTCAGAAATCTATCTTAGCCCTTGCCATTGCCGCCGCAGCGAGCACTCACGCCAACGATCAACTGGAAGAAGTGGTGGTGATGGGAAAAACCACCTACGGCAATAGCCAAGTCTCAGAAACCATGAAGCAGCAACAATCCAGCTTCACCAGTGTTAATGCCGTGATTGACAATCTACCCGGCGTATCGGTGAACGAAGGTGATGTCTACGGTTTTGATGATTGGTCAACCTCCATAACGGTGCGAGGTTTTACCACTAACCTATCCGACCAACAGGTGGGTACAACCATCGACGGTATGCCGAATGGCGGTTCCGGTTATGGTGGTGGCGCCAAAGCCAACCGCTTTGTCGATCCGGCCAACTTAAGTGGCGTTGAAGTTTCGCAGGGTACTGCAGACGTATCGTCTCGCTCTCATGAAGCCTTGGGTGGCACGCTTAACTATCTCACCGACGCACCATTGGACGAGCAGCGCTTTCGCGTAGAAGTATCCGCGGGCGACCACGACGCACAGCGAGTTTACCTGCGCTACGACACCGGCACGCTGGGTGAAGACACTCGAGCGTGGATATCCTATGCCAAACAAGAAGCCAGTGACTGGATCAGCGAAAGCGCGGAGAACGATCGCGAGCACTACGCAGCGAAACTGGAAACCTCCTTTGGCAACACGGAGGTAACGGCGTACATTTCCTACGACGACATTCACGAAGACAACTACCAACGAATCTACAGTGAAGCGCAATACGATCAGTTTTCTGATACGGATGGTCTCACCGACGAATGGACTGGCGTCCCATTCGAAGATCAACTCTACCGCAACGGCTGGTCCACCACTCGTGAAAATCTCTTTGGCTACGTTAAGTTTGATTTTCATCTCAGTGACGCGATTGAGGTGAGCACCTCCGTTTACCATCACCAAAATGAAGGTCGCGGCGATTGGCTACCGCCTTATCTGGTCAATGTCACCGCTGATGCAGGCGGTAATACCGAGTACTTAGGCGGCACCACATCAAAAGATCCAAACGCCGACGCCTCTAACCGACTCTTCTATGTAGATACCGATGGTAACGCACTAACGCCCGACCCCAGCTGCGTACCCAGTTATACCGTCAGCAATTGGTATGGCGTTGCTGAAGCTACAGCCTCGCAAACAGACGATCCGTCTTGCTATCCGGATGGAGCCATCGCGGTACAATCGTTTCGTAACACCCATTACGAAAAAGATCGTACCGGTGTCAATCTAGACGTAACTTGGTCCACCAGCTTCGGCAATACCGACAGTGAGTTGCGCGCAGGTCTATGGTATGAAGACCAAGAGCGAGACGAATATCGAGACTGGCACAGCGTCAATACTCGCGAGGGTTTTAGCTACAACTCTCAACCTTACTGGATTCAGTACGATCGCACCTATCCACAAGAGACGACCAAGTGGTACTTGCAGGAAACACTCACCGTTGGGGCCTTAACCTTCTCCGCCGGTGCGAAGAAATTCCTGGTAGACGTCGAACGGGAAGATAATTTTGACTCGAGCCTTGATGCCAAGCTCAGCTCTGATTCCGATGTTTTATTATCGGGCGGGATAGTATGGGAGACAGGCATTGAAGGCTTAGAAGTCTTTGCCGGCTACGCGGAAAATTTTCGAGCGCTGTCAGATGCCGTACTCGAACGACCTGCTGCTGACCTCGATAACATAGAGCCAGAAACGTCGGAAACGGCCGAGATTGGGCTTCGTTACGACGCCGAGAGCTTTAATGTCACGGCGGTCTACTATCAAAATGATTTCGACAACCGCCTCATCTTCTTAGACAACTCTGCCGCGACAGGCCCCAACTTTACCATCGGCACCAACGGTACCTATTTTAACGCCGGCGGCATTGAGTCCGACGGACTCGAGTTGTCATTGGATTATTCGATCAACAGCGAATTCAACCTCTACTTCGCCTATACCTACAGTGATGCCAGCTACCTCGGATCTGGAGATAGCGCCGTCGACCAAGCCAATGGCATTACCCCGGACAATTCGGTTGCCGGAATTCCAGAAAATCAATTTGTCTCCAGTCTCGATTGGAGCAACGGGATTTTCTCCGCGGGCGTTTCAGCTAAATACACCGACGATCGCTATGTCGACCAAGGCAACAGCTGGACCGCCGATGCGCATACGGTTGCCGATCTCTACATTGGCGCCACGGTTGAAAATGTTGCCGGGCTCTCGAGTGATCTAAAGCTGAACTTCGTCGTCAACAATCTATTTGACGAAGAATACCTGGGAACCATTGCCGAAAACGCCGCTTGGTTAGGCGGCGCTCGTACCGCTTCGCTGTCAGCGACTCTGGATTTCTAGAACCAATGCAACAATGAGGGACTGCTGTCCTTCATTGTTGTTCCCTTTTTGTTCTTTCCTGGGACATGCCTTCCATACCAGCAACAACGCTCTAGTCACACAGCATTGTCGGTTGAAGTAATACTCTTTTCAGTTACTTCTCGGGCACATCGCCAAAAAATCCTATCACACACAACACTCGCCCATCCTCAGCCGTTTCAACAACATCGAATCCATTCACCAATAGCTCATCATTGAGATGAATGGCCCAATGGTAGCGGTAAAAGTTGTGCTGAGAATCAACGCCACTGGTGCGCGAATACACCGCTCCCGGGATCTTTTCCTGCACGTCGTAAACATTGGCTTCGAAGCCATCAATACCAGAAACATCAATGGAGGGATCGACAAACCGAACATCTGGATGGAGGGCTTGTTCTAGATGACCTCTCACCCGCGACTTATCGGGCTCATTCCATGCCGCTAACATATGATCAAACGCTTGGGGATACTCAGACATAGTGCAACTCCAGATCAGTAATTGATGAACACGGGTAACAAAACCTTCCCGATACCGACACTGTGTCGGTTACTTGAGTGTACAATAACAAACCAACTCAGAGTCTGTAAAGTAATAGAATGGCCACCCAAGCAGATAGACGCGCGGCCACCCGCGCCAAACTCATCAAAATCGCTCGCGAACACTTCATTCGCAGTGGTTATGAAGGTACGCATACCAACGACATTCTAGAAGAGGCTTCACTATCACGGGGAGCTCTCTACCATCACTTTAAAAGCAAGCAAGAGCTGTTCGAAGCGGTATTTGTTTCCCTGTCGGACGAAACCATAAACATTGCTATGCAGCACGGAGAGAAAGGCGAATCCGCCCTAGAGGATTTGATCTCGGCCAGTCTCGCTTGGCTGAAGGCGGTGAGAGCGCCTGAGATAGCAACCATCTTGCTCGAACAGGCGCCTCAGGTACTGGGTTGGGAAAAAGCTCGCGATCTGGAAGCAAAAACCAGTCTCGCCATCATGAAACGCAGCTTGCAACGTGCAGTCAAGTCAGGAGAGATCAGTGTCGTCTCACTGGAACTGAGCGCCCGCCTTATCAACGCCCTACTAGCGGAAGCCGCCCTCTCCGCCCTGCACAAATCACCAACAACGTCGGTGGCCAAACAAGAACAAGCCGTGCGGCAATTTATTTTGGGCTTGAAAACGCCCGCCTAACGATCGCTACCGAGACTCCCACTCAAGGCTGATTTAAGCCGAGCTCGTTCTGTTTCTTCTTAGTCAATCCTAGAAAGACTAGGCGATGAGATTCACTCAGGTAGTAAAGGAGCCTCTCAGGCTCTTCCTTAGACACATCGTAGAGTTGAATCCATTTCATGCCTCGGGAAGCGAGATAAGGTGCACTGCGAAACCCCGGTTGCTCTCGCAGTAGCTCGAAATTATGCGGCGATGTTTTAAAAGTGAAAGCAGCACCTTTATCATGCTCCCAACCGCCAATCGCAAACACCTTGCCCCCCACTTTCCAGACATGCGAACCACCCCACTGACGCACATAGGTAGTTGCCGCTAGTTGACGACAAAAGTGATTGAATTCTTCATAGGTCATCGGATTTCTGAAATCCTATTCTGTTGAGGGATGTATAACCGATAGCTTATTACTAACTCAACGGAGAGCCGTCAACGATCGATGAATGGCGCTCTTTGAGCCGATATTGCCAAAGGACATCTACGACCAACTATCCACGGCGATAGATACTGAACCGTGGACAAGCAAACCTCTTACACATCCTTTTTGGACTATCACTGTGTTAGCCTTCAATGTGACCGCAACAGAGAAAAGCATAACAACTAGATTACAGTAGTTATTCAGGAGTTCGTCTTCTCCGATGCACATTCGATCCGAATACTACCGAGTTCAGGATAACCTTGAACGGAGCTTTGTGCGCTCTACCTATTACCCACATTATGGGTATAACGCGTTTTTTTGCCCGCAAAACGCCTGAATAGGTCTTGGTGAGATGAGCGAGAAAAAGTGTCAGATCGGCCTTCGTAATCGGAGATCCAAGCCAACAGCATATCAAGATTTTCATCTTGCGCTTGTTTTGATTCGTACTTGTGCGGCTCCCAAGGCCGAGCCCTGGCATTGGTGATGCATTGATCGATGGGTAGATCCAAGAATATTATCTCGCTAGCCTTGGTAAACAACAGCTCTAACAAGTCCGAATAACACCCCTCGATGACCCACTGATCATTCTCAGCCATGAAGGCATCAATGTCAGCCTTCGATTGCTCCACGGGCTTTCTTTGAGGCGGCGACGTGGGCAACCAGGCAATGCTATCCAAATCAAAATGAGCGAGCTGATCAATGTTAGCCAACGATTTCGCCAGAGTTGATTTACCCGCTCCGGAATTTCCAAAAATAATGACTCTCTTCAAACTTGGCTCCTTGCCAATCAATATTTATTACTGGAGCACCGCTGAGCAATGTCAATAAGTCTCAACGGTGCGTTAACGCATTCAGATGAACTGTGCATGTCGCAGTTAAGACACAAGAGTAAAAGTGATCATTGCCCTTAGCAAGAAGCTCAACGGTTAGGATACCGAAGAAGAATGTTGCAAGGCTTCGTTCAATGCTTTCAAACTGGGCATCTCATCATGCTGTTCGGCGCTACCACCAATCACGTCCCAATGGGCTTTCGAATCAGTATACAGGTGCTGAACCACCTGAAAGCCTTTCGTTTCCTCTAGCAGACCCACTGGGAGAAAGTACAGGCCCGTATCCCTCAAGAGATTGGGTACAGGGCTGCCACAACACCCACAAAAGTCCGAGCGAAAGCCGGAGTCTTTCACGTAAGATCGAATGGACGATTCACCGCTCAACCATTCAAAATGTGTCTGCTCGATAAAGGTTGCAGCATTAGCCGCTGCACCGGTGGTTTTTCTACACAGAGAACAATGGCATTGATACAAGTTAGGCATCTCGCCCGCCACTTCAAACTCTACAGCTCCGCACAAACACTTTCCTATCATTTCGTGTACTCTCCTACTACCATCACGCGACAATTAACTTATCGATAGTGATCTATTTATAGATACGGGAAATAACATACATACAATCCCGAGGCTCAGACTAATTCCATTTCAACATTCATCCGCGAGCAGCCAACCGCCCAAATATGGAGTCGCGGAGATGCTACGAAGACATATCCAACACCAAACAATTTCCGTAGCTGTTTCCCATAATTCCTAGGTACAATAGAGCATTCAAACCGGAGCGATATTTTGCCGGTGTTGGTTAAACCTTCTGCGCGATCCTCCACTTCGATTCACGCCAACCAGAATCACACGCTCACACACAGAACCAGGTAACGCCATGTGGCTAAATCGTGAACACACCACCGATGCAGCAATAGAGGATTATAAGTCCGCGCTAAACCACTCGCATCCTCGACACCTCGTTATCGACAATCTATTTGATGCAAACAAACTCGAGTCTGTGGCTCGCGCCCTACACCATACCTCTCACTGGAAAACTCAACAACACACCTACTCTGAGCTCTACGTGGACAAGCAGCAATGGCAGCAGGCTAGCCCTGAAGAGCGTTTTGTACAGCGCGATTCTTGGCGCCCTGAATTCCTCCAACCACAGGGTTTAAACCTCGAACGAGGAGACACCAGAAATGATCATGTCAACGCCAGAGAATTCCTGAATTTTCTGCGCGGAGATGATTTCATGGCCTTCCTTTCACGTGTTTTTAAGGTATCAATCACCGATATCAATGTCGAAGATCCCGATATTAATACCGCCTACTTTCGTTTAAGCCGCGAAGACTTTGTTGAACAACACGCTGATGATTCACCTGGGCGTAAGGTGTGCATGTTGCTGTATCTGAACAGAGACTGGAACTGCGATGCCGGCGGGCAGCTTGTTTTCAAAGGCATAGATGACAATCCTATTAGCATAGCGCCGCTTTACAATCGCTGTGTACTGTTTGACCCTTCCTCAGAAGGCTCAGAGCACTGGGTAGAAGCCCTGAGTGCCAAAGCTCCGCAGGCCTACCGCTACAACATCACCAGTTGGTACTGGTCAGAGTAGCCAGACGCACTCTCTCCTAGTCTGCACGCCTCTCTTGGTCTTCTCACGTAGTCTTCAAACCTCACTTAGCCTTCAAACCTCACTTGAGTTGAAAATCTCTACGGCTCGGCAACGCCTACAGAAGACTCGGTTTTCCCTAGCCTTGCCCAACCCGGTGTGAAACTGCGCATCAATTGTTTACATGCTCAACGCGGTTAATTGCTTCGCGCCAAAAAAAGCCCCGAGATCATCAACAACACTCCAGTACTTCGCTGCCAGTTAAGGGGTGTCGTGGCTGTGCCTAGCAGTCCAAAGTGATCAATCAGAACCGCGATCAAAATCTGCCCCGTCACGATAAAACAAATCGCATTGCCCACCCCCGTTCGTGGTGCTAGGTAGGTAATCGACAATACGTAGGTCGCGACAATGATTCCGCCAATGTAGCTATAGGCGGGTGCGCTCGCTAATTCTGTCAACCGGGGCATAGGAATACGATTGACAGCGATATAACTAGCGACAAAGACCAACCCGACCACAAACAGTATTAGCGCCGGGTAGACCACACTGCCTAGAGACTTACTCAAACTGGCGTTAGCGGCTGCCTGCACGGGAATGAGGCCACCCGCACAGACAGCAATGATAGGAAGCAACAACCACATTTTCATCACAGCTCGCCTAAGTCGCTTTGCGAAGTTCAGTCACTTGATCAAATCCTATACCCCAGTTGTCGGTTTCGACTTCATCGATCACAACAAACGTGGTTTTGGGATTCTTATCGAGCACCTTCACCAACAATTGTGTCGTCCCTTGAATCAACTGTTTCTTTTGCTCTGCTGTCACCCCTTCATTGGTGACCTTAATGTTAACGTATGGCATAGTTTCAGACTCCATCGTGTTGAGTGGATAAATTTAAGAAAAAACAGTTATAGATCTGCGTACATTTTGTTGACGATTTTCCAACGCGCCTCTTCTTTAAGTAGTCCCAAAAAATCGATATAGGTTCTTCCCAACAGAGGGCACACCAGCTTGACCATGGCTTGATCTCCTATTAAATCAATCGACAGAATCCGGTACAGAAACTGCACGCCCTGTGCGGCCGGCACTTCACGTTGCGCGACCAACTTTAACCATTCGGATAAACTGCGTCGCAATCCTGGTGCCTGCAAATTGGCGTCGGCGTGAAAAATCTGTCGTAACTTGTCGACATCGGCGTGGTGTAAACCTTCAAAATAGTCTTGCACCGTCGCTGTGATTGAGTCGATATCTTGGTTCACTAAATTGTGTGTATTCACAGAATCATCCCTCACAACGCTTCAGGCGGCAGATTGCTGTTGCTCGATTTGCACCGCTTGCTGAAAACTGGGCATCGCCAAAATCCGATCAATCATGCTCATCGCTTTCGGCCCTATGGTGATTGTTACAGGGAAGCTATTCCCCCAGCGAGAATAAACCGCCAGCATGATGTCAGCTGCAGAAGCTCGTCCGCCACCGAGAAATGGCTGTTCACCGAGTTGGTCTTCAACCACCTGCCAGAGTGAATTGATTGCTTGTGCAGCGGACTCGAAGACCTGCTGGCGTGTTTCAATGTTGCTAATGTTTTGTGCCGCAAAAAACAGGCGCCCATAGGCTGGATGCATAGTGGCGTTGGCAAACATAATATTTTCCACGGCCTGGTGACGTGCAGCGGCATCATTGACCGGCAGCATCGGGCTATTGTGCTTGTTGAGCAGATAAATCATCGCCGCCGCACCTTCACGCAACACGGTATTGCCATCCACCAACACAGGGACAGTACCCACCGGATTGAGTGAGGTGAAGTTCTCAACCTGTTGACGATGAATAATCTCTACCGGCTGTTGCAGCTCTCGCAGAGCGACATGAGTGGCGAGCGAACAGGCATCAGGCAAGATATAAAGTGTGTACATAGCATTCTCCAGTTGTTGTAAAAAACCCGCAGAGCCCCAAGGTTCCGGCGGTGTGTTATCGAGAAGAATCATTCACAGCCAACACCCCACATAGAGAACGCCAGGCGTAAAGGGGCTGCAACGAATCGACGAAAATCAGTCTAGAGGGTTACCTATCCTCGATATATGGCTACAATAAGAACCATTAGTTTCCATAACGGAAACAATAAACTCACTTGATACCACAGAACCCGCAATCGAGCCTGTGGATAAACCCGAGGAATCACCGCCCAGTGGACAAATTACGAGCCATTGAACTGTTTGTGCGACTGGCAGATCTAGGCAGCTTCACCCGTGTTGCCGAGCAAACAAACGCATCAAAGTCGATGATCAGCAAAGAGATTAAGAGGTTGGAAGAATCACTGGGCGCGCGGCTATTACATCGCTCGACTCGCAATGTACGGCTGACTCATGTGGGGGAGGGCTACCTGCAGCGCGCTCGCGACATACTTGCCAAGCTCGACGACGCCAATAACTTCGTGCAGGAGCTGCAACACAGCCCTAGAGGAAAACTCAAAATTAATGTGCCTATGGTGTTGGGCATCACCGATTTATCGCACATGTTCGCCGATTTCATGCGGGCCTACCCCGACATCGAATTGGACATTCATCTGGGCGATGAAGACGTCGACTTGGTCGAGCAGGGATTTGATTTAGGCTTTCGCGCGGCCAGCCGCTCATTTGATTCTAGTTATGTGGGTCGCCCACTAACGGCGTTTAACTATCACGTTTGCGCATCACCAGACTACCTCGACACTCACCCAGTAATCGAATTGCCTCGAGACCTGCAGAACCACAATTGTTTTGTGTACAGCTACTTTAAAGGAAAAGACATTTGGCCTATCGAAGATGGCATTGCCATTAGCGGCAATCTCAAAGTAAACAACACCCTGTTTATGTTAGAAGCGGTAAAGTCTGGCTTGGGCATTGGCTTTCTTCCCAGCTTCGTCTGTGACAGCGCGCTAAAGAATAAGCAAGTGAGCGAAATACTCGCCAGTTCAGAAAAGCCGAAGCTAACCCTCTATGCGCTCTACCCGGCGAGACACCTCGTGCCCGCTAAGATAATTCAGTGCATAGATTTCATGGAGCAGTGGTTTTCAGACAAGGCTTAGGGCGAAAGCAAAAGGTGCGTTAATGCGTCACTAGCTATACAACTCCTGACGACAGCAACCTTAGCGCTAATTTGGGCGCCAAGGTTCACGCTTAGATTTTAACTGTCAGGTAAATCGTCAAAGGCTTTCCTTCTCGACTCAAACCATTCTTTCATGGCGGCCGGATCTTTCATCAGTTCCTGCATTTCTTGCATGGCTTGCATGGCTTGCATGGCTTGCAAATGAGCAGAATCTTTCTGCTGATACATATCCATACCATGCTGCTTACTCAATTCAGCCATCTCATCAAAAGAACTCGCCTGGAACTTTTGATTACAGGCACCACCCAGCTCACTACACGTCATAGTTTTCATCGGATTCCCTCCATACTAAACATTTAGTCAATCTGCCCTAACACAAATAGCCGCGACGTTATGACACACTGCAAGTAAACACTAGACAATGTCGACGGTTTACACAATAAAGCCTGCAACAACCAAACGCTCTACCGGTGACACTCGCCACATTGACTAGGAATCTTGCAGATTGAAATCCCCCTTGAGAGAAGACTTCAATATGTAGCGTTGCGTGCTCCTTTCTAAGAATTCGTCGCTGATGTAAGGGTTGTTCAAGCGAATGATACGCCTAGACTTGAGCTTCAATCGCTTTAGATCCTCTTGATAGGTTTTCGCAAAATGTTCGGCAAATGAACCATCGAGTATCGCTCGTCGCAACCCTAATTCAATTCGCGTGGCCAGCGCAGGATTGGTCTTGCTGGTGAAAAAAGTTGACGTCGACGGATACGAGAACAGCAGGTTTGGCTCAATCATAAGCTGCTCATAGGGATGGTTTTCAAGGTCTTCATAGGCTTCATTCGCGCCACGCAAAAAACACTGAAAGCGACCCGCCAGCAACATCGAAAACAGAGATTCATAATTGACACTGGTCATTACTTTTAGAGAATTCTGTTTTAGAATCTTGGTATCTGGCCAATGGGCACCTTGGCCGAAGATAATACCGCGATTGTTGATATCCAAATGGCCACGGATATTCTCAAACAGCTTTTCGTCGTCTCTGCGGATAATGCACACCCGATAGCCTATCAGACCTTCATCAGAGATCACCCGAATAGGAAGCAACGCATCTTCGCGCTCGTTGTCAATCACCGCATTAACAACATCTAACGAGGTACCTTGCTGCCTGATCAGTGTTGCCAACGCTCGTTTTTGGCTCATGGGCTCAGCCCTAGTGATTGTTACCGAGCCGAGTTCTTCCTCCGTTTTGTGAAAAGCCAACGCTAGTAACGTTCTCGTTTGCTCGGCATCATAGTTGCGGTGCCAGAGCTTGACCGTTGATGATTGCGCAACGGCGGATTCACTCGAAGCATAGACGCTGCAACAACAGAGCACGATTAAGTGGGCAATCTGTAACAATGGGAGCTTTAGAGCTGTGATCAGCGCTCGGGAGAGTTGAAAGCGTAGCGCGACCGTCATGAATCAAAGGCCTTTATGCGATGAATCTTTTCCAGTGCTCGAGAAGGCGCGGGGTTGTTAATAAGAATTCTACGGCGTTGATTGAGCTTCAGTCTAGACAAACTATCACCGAGTTCTCGATTTAGCAGCTGTTGATAACTGCCGTCATCGAAGGCACGCAGCAACCCCAACTCCAAACGTGCAGCCAGTTCTGGATTACTTTTACGCACATAGATAACCCCCGGCTGGGAGTACTGAATGAGCAGCGCTTCTTCTAGAGCAAGCCATGATTGGTGTCGTTGATATTCAGGCATGACCTCCTGTGCACCTCGCAGAAAGCAGTCGCAATCACCGCGCTTGAGCATGGTAAACAATTCTTGATAATACGCAGAGGTAGCAACATGCAATCCATTGCGTTTAAGAATATCGGTATCTGGCCAATCGCTACCCTGACAAATAGACAGCTCGGACTGAGCAAAATCAAATGCCGTTCGAATTAGATCAAAACGCGACTGCTCGCCTTTGCGGATTAAACACACCCGTTTACCTAACAATCCCTTCAGAATCGGGAAAGACAGCGTTAGGAAGTTCTCATCGTGAACACTCGAGGCCGCACTCATTACATCCAGCACAGAGCCATTGGTGAGATCTGCTATGGCCTCCCCTTGCTCCATCGGCGTCGATTTTCTCACTTCGGTGGCCGGATAGAGATCTTGAGTCTTCGCCAATGCCAAGGCCACAAACTTGTCCACCGGGGCTGTATCGAAGTTGCGATTCCACAAGACGATGTACGGGCTATTCAAGCGGCTAGCGCTTGATAAAGGTAAGCTAGCGCTCGTTTCTGCCTCAGAGGCGTGGAGACGTGGGATGACAAAAAAAACCAACAGCAGAAAGAGAAATACAAAGCGGATGATTTTTGAGGCCATACTGCCACCCTGAATCCACTCGTTTGATGTTCCATCAACAGTCATGCTTACTTCCTGTTACGTCTTTTCGACTCGGATGACTGCCCTCATTTTAGCCAAAGAACGCCTGATAAGACCAGCGAAACCTCTTGGCCCGTCAAGACTGCGGCCATCAAGCTACTGCACTAGGGTCAGTGCCATAACTCTGGTCAATCACATGTTCTGTACCTGTACGGGTCGTTTATTGTGTCTAGCGAGAGCGGAGCCCGTTCATTGGTCTCAAAGTAGCCGCAAAACAGCTCGAACTCTGTCAATACAGCAAACTTTGGACACCAAAGAGAATTTGTGACCAAATATTCACTCGACGTAGGAGTATCTACTAAGAAAACACTGCGTGGGCAATAGCGGCAACTAGATCGACTTCCTCCGCTGCTAGCCCAGCCCCCTAGTAAATGGCTGGTTCCTGTCAATATCAAGGATGCAGTTCCTCTTGCTCGCTAAGCTCATAGCATGATTGTATTCACAGTATCTCGTAGCGACTGCGCACTCCTTCTTGAGTCTCACATTTGATCCGATGTAAACTCCGCCCTCACCTGAGCTAGACCGAACTCAAGGGTCCGCGTTATTACACGCAAGAAAGGCATATCAGCTCTATTGCCTTCCCCCGAACTCATTGATATCTACACTCCATCACGGCGTAACCTTCTATCAAGAAGGTAAACCAGGAAGATTTTTGCAGTATGAAACAAAATAAGCTCAAACCTTGGATCTTCTGGCCGCGAGCCATTGCAGATATTTCGAGCGGTATCTACACATTTCTCCACTGGCCGAAATCCCTATCCAGTCGGGTGGAAGCACCCGTTAAGATTGCCGATGACTTCTTTGGCATTAATATCGCCAATTCTAGCGACGAGCGCAGCGATCAGTATGTGTTAGATCAGGTCGCCCAATTGGGGCTTAAGCAAGTACGACTGGACTACACCTATGACTCTTTTGGCGGCAATGCGGAGCGCTTGCTAGACAAAACCCTAGCACAAGGGTTTCACGTACTGCTGGATATTTTCCCCTCTTTCGAAGACGCCCAACTGATGGGGCAAGACTCATCTGCAGACAAGCGCTGGCATGCATTCGCTGAAGAGGTTTTTAAGACCTACAGTCAGGGGCCACATCAGCAGCAAATCGTTTATGAAATCGGGAATACGCCCAACCGCGGGAAATGGTCAGGCTTTAGCTCTAGAGGTTATATCCATGCCTGGAGCATCATTTCTCCGCTGTTTGATCAGTATGATGTTCGACTCGCCGGCCCCAATATTTCAGACTTTGAGCCACTCGCCAATATCTCGTACCTGCGGGCCATGAAACGCATCTCCAAAGTGCCCCCCATTCACACCACCAACTTGTTTGTCGAGCGCGTGGTGGAACCCGAAGCTAATGATCATCGCGTCTTAGGCCACAGGGCACGAGATTGGCTGCGCCTGAATTTAGTTAAGAAAGCCCGCGCCATTGATGCCATTGGCAAAGAGCTGGGCTGCGAAGAAACCTACTGCACCTATAAGTGCTGGACCATCCGTCGACTCAAGCGTTGGTTCGATGACCCCGAACAAAAACAAGCCGATTACCTCATGCGCTATATGGTACTGGCGGCCACTAGCGGAAGCCTGAATCGAGTTTACTGGGGGCCGCTTGTCTGCAGCCGTGACGGCGTTATTGATTGTGGTGCTGAAGGCTATCCCGATATCGACAATGTCACTCATTATCGAGAGATTCGCGGAGAGTTTGATGACTTTCGCGTGCGCCCCGTGTTTAAGGCCCTAAAGCAAGCCCAACATTTGCTCGCGGGTGCCACTTGTATTCAGGCGGTGCACTCCCAAGATGGTATTCATCACTTTGTGTTTGTGAATCAAGCACAGCAGGAATTCCACATTAGTTGGTGTCGTGATGGGTATAGCATGCCATTGTCGTTGATCTACCCCAGCGACTTACGCGCAGATGATGAGATCAGTTTCACCAATGTACTCGGCGAGACGATTGTTGAAACGCCGACACACATCACCCAGCAACCGCTGGTAATTCACTTCGACTCCATACACCCTCGCTGGCGACCCGATGCCAACCAACTTGCAGGATTACCTGATATGACCGTGCTCGACATTCCGGCAGAGCAGCGCCAATACTTGCCCTTTAACAACAGCAACTGGTGCGGTGCACTGGCCGTGAATGAAGGCAACAGCCTCGATGAGACACTGGCAGCACTCCTGCCTGAAGCGCTGGAAACGGCACCGGTCGACCGACTCATTCGCGATAAACGCAACAAAGTTTGGAACATCACGACTGCCACTAACGGCCCCTTAACCATTAAGTTGAATCGTGCCGTGGGCGGTAAACGCTTAAGCTATCGTTTTCTGCCCAGCAAAGGTAAACGCCATTGGGACAATGCTGCCGCCATGTTGCGCGCCGGCATTAATACGCCGCAACCGGTCGCCTATTTTGAACAACACAAACTCGCCGGTATCGAACCCAACTACTATGTCACTGAGTTTTTAGACGGTGCCTTTTCAGCCCGGGATGTGTTTACCAGTATCAACAAGGGTGATGCTGACTGCCAAGGCTTGTCCCATGAGTATTTGCTAGAACTGTTAGGCCAGTTTGTTTGCCGTATGCACGACGCCGGCATTATCCATCGCGACCTCTCATCGGGGAATATACTTCTCACTCAACAAGGTGATAGCGCCACACCTTATTTGATCGACATTGGTCGAGCCAAGCTCAAACAAACGCTCAGCAATCGCGAGCGTCTTATCGATGTGATGCGTATCGTCTACAAATTGGATTGGCCAGATCGTGAAAAATTGGTTGGCTACTACGAAGCCAATCACGGACAGCTGCTGAAAGGCTGGAGACAAGCGGCGAAGTACTATGAGTTCAAACAGCGTTCGAAAAAGAAACTCAAGAGCAAACTTAAAGCCAAAAAACGCAAATAGGTCTTCCCTGTAGCGACTGAGATAGGCGGTATAATAAAAAACACTTGTCGAATTAGCACATCAAAACCTTGACCCTCCACTGCGGCAGCTACAACCCGATTGGCCGTGGTGGGTAGAGCTCTACCAAGGGCGCCCCCTATTTCTTTCCACCTCTTGAAAACCGATCGCGGGGCCTAGCCCGTGCCATTTGAGGGGCCGGCCTCTCACCCCCCCCATAGATAAACCTCATAGATACCACCTGTACACCACTTCAAACTGCCCTTTGGGCACATCGAGCGCCAAAGCTCTACCCGCGCCACTTTCTTCGACTATCCACCCAAAGCTCAACTAGACTCGGTGAGCGGTTGCGGATAGGTAATTGGGTTAGTAGTCCGAGCAATAAATCAATATCACAACCATTCCAAACTGTTACTTGCATTAAGAGACTCATGTAGGCAAACTAACCCCAATCACAACAAACACTGATCGCAGGAGAGCTCTATGAATAGCAAATTTATCGATGAAGATGCGCCTTTTGGCCACGATCACGGCCCCATGCTGACGGGCCCGTTTGCCCCCATAGCGGAAGAACAAGTCTTAGAAAACCTTCCCGTTGAAGGCGAAATCCCCAAAGACCTCAATGGCATCTATCTGCGCAACGGCCCCAACCAACAGTTTGAGCCCAAAGGTTCTCACCATTACTTCGATGGCGAAGGTATGTTGCACACCGGTCTGTTTCGCGACGGTAAGTTTACCTATCGCAACAAATGGGTTCGCACCGATGGCTGGAAGAAAAATGACGATGCCGGCGAAGAGCTCTATTGGGGGGTGATGAATTCGCTTAAAGGCAGTGAAGACAAACCCATGAACGATGCTGCCAATACCGACGTTATTGGTCACGGAGGCAAAGCGGTGGTGAGCTGGTATCTGGCTGGTGTGCCCTACATTCTGGATCCGCTCACCTTGGAAACCATCAAGGCGGCTCCCGAATACGTCAGCGGCCCCGGTAAAGGCATGTCGGCACACTTCAAAGTCGATGAGCACACCGGCGACATGTTGTACTTTGATTACTTCACCGAAAAGCCTCACATGAGTTATGGCGTGGTCAGTGCCGACGGCAAGCTCACCCATCATGTCCCCATTGAGCTGCCCGGTGATCGCCTCATGCACGATATGGGTGTCACTGAAAACTATTCAATACTGCATGATGTTCCTGTCTACCACGACGAAGAGGCACTCAAAGCCGATCGCCACAAGATCCGATTTGATTCTTCTTTGCCCATGCGCTTTGGTGTGATTCCGCGCTTTGGAGCATCCGACAGCATTCGCTGGTTTGATTTCTCCCCCTGCTTTATTTATCACGTCGTCAACTGCTGGGAAGAAGGTGATGAGATTGTGATGGTCGCCTGCCGTTACATGCCCGCCAAAAAAGCCGATGGCAGCATCGATGAAGAACGCACGGCGAAAATGATTGGCTCTCTGCAAATGGACGCTCGTTTGTGGAGCTACCGCATGAACCTCAAAACCGGCGAAACCCAAGAGAAGTGCCTCAACGCCGACCACAACGTCGAATTCCCCACCTACAATAGCTTGGATACCGGTCGTTACACTCAATGGGCCTATCTAGTGGATCACGATCCGAAAATGTTGCGCTGGACCGGCATTCGAAAAATGAACACCGACACTGGCGAAAGCGTCGGCGAGTGGACCGATGGTCACGATGATTGTTGGTACAGTGAACCTTGGTTTGCACCGGCAGACAATCCTCAATCAGAGGATCACGGTTACGTGGTAAGTTTCTGCTGGAATGCCAAAAGCAAAGTGCAAGAACTGCAAGTGTTCGACGCGCTGGACATTAACAAAGGGCCTGTCGCCCGCATTAAAATGCCTGGCCGAATCCCGCCAGGGTTTCACGCCTGCTGGATGAAGCCTGAGCAAATTGACAGTTGGGCTGCCTAACGGCCATCATGAAGCGGAGTTTGTTGGTATGAGTACACACCCTCATATCGATAAACTCCGCGGTTTTCTCTTCTAAATCTTGCGCCTTAACCTGCAAGCAGTGACCTCTAAAATTTAATTTTAAAAACTCAAAGCTTTGAAAGCCGCGATCCATAATCCATTTGTTGATCGAATTTAAATCCCTCCGTCCCCTTTATTGCTGTTCCATTTTCGTAAAGTAATCATGAGCCGCGCGATTAACTCGCCCAGATAACAAAAGCGTCGACACCATCGTCGGTATCGCCATCACCGCATACATTCCGATAATCAAGTTACTGACAATTTCCAACGACGCCATCGCCCCGATCACAATCAATGACAAATAAGAAACCGTGTAGAGCCATTGCGCCCGCGAACCGAATAAAAATACGAAACACTTGAGGCCGTAATACCAAAAAGTCACCACCGTACTAAACGCCAAAGGCACCACCATCACCAATAGCGCCAATGGCCCCCAATCGCCCAACACAGAACTGAACGCTTGGGAGGTCAAAGCCACTCCGGCAACTCCATCGGCCTGTGTCCAAACACCGGTCAACAAAATCACCAACGCAGTACAACTGCACACCACCAGCGTGTCGATAATCGGTCCCAGCATCGCTACCACACCTTCACGTACAGGCTCAGTGGTTTTGGCCGCGCCGTGAGCCAAAGATTCAGTGCCAATACCCGCTTCATTGGAAAACGCACCGCGACTAACCCCGGTGGTAATCACCACACCTAAGGCGCCACCGGCGATGGCATGACCGCTGAATGCATCACTCAAAATTAAACTCAGCACGGCGGGGATATCTCGCCAAAATGAACCGATCACCATTAGCGCCATCAACAAATAGAAAATCACCATGGCCGGTACGATAGCCACAGCAAAACGTCCAATACGTTGGATACGACCGGACACCACTATCAACACGGCAACAGCGAAAATAACGCCAAGCCCCGCGTCAAAGTAGAACTGATTATCGGCCGACACCCAACCGGCCGGCTCGGCGAAGGCGACGCGCAATAGTTGCACCGCCTGATTGGCTTGGAACAATGGCAACATACCCATCAACCCAGCAATGGCGAATAAATACGCCAACGGCTGCCAACGCTTGCCCAGACCTTCGCGAATCACATACATCGGACCACCCTGCGCCTCGCCCTGACTGTCTTTGCCGCGATACATCACCGCTAATGTGGCGGTGTAGAACTTGGTGGCCACCCCTAGTAAAGCCGTCACCCACATCCAAAAAATCGCCCCTGGCCCACCAGCCGTAATCGCAATCGCCACGCCGGCAATATTGCCAAGCCCTAGAGTACCCGACAGCGCAGTAGACAGCGCTTGGCGATGGGAAACCTGTCCGGGATCGTCAGGGTTATCGTATTGCCCTCGCAACAAGGCCAACGAATGCCCTAAATGCCGATACGGGCGCCCGCGAGAACTGATCAGCAAGAACACACCGCCGCCGATCAGAAGTACTAATAGTGGTGTTCCCCAAGCGTAAGCGACGAACGTTTGTAACGCTGAATTGATAGAATCCATAAAATGTCTTAAAAATGCCCCAATAAAAAATGAACTAGATTGTCAGATACACCCAACTCTCTGCGGCGTCTTTGGCGAACGGTGTTGACCCGTCTATAGGTCTAGGGTTAAAGCCCCATCTTCGATCAGAAAAAATAGGCTCGGTCATGCTCACCGTTACCCAGCTCGCCAATAAGTTAAATATATCCAGAGCCACTGTACTCTATTACGAGCGCGAAGGACTACTCCTACCCACCACTCGTGGCGACAACGGCTAGCGGTGGTGCGGTGATCAAGCGGCAAAACGGGTTGGAATTATCATGTCCTATCGCGTCTCGGGCATACCGGTCGGGCAAGTCTTGGACTTATTTGCACGAAACCAAACGCCTTCTCAGTTTAAGATTTTGACCGATCACCTTCACCATCTCGGGCATGAGATTGAACGCTTAAAGTAGCAGCAGAAAGCCATCATTGCCTTGCTGCAAGAGCCGGCATTATTGGAGAAAACAAGGTTGCCAAACAACGCTGGGTTGAAACCGGAAACAATGCAAACCTTAGGTTTTAACGAAGACGCAATGACCCGTTGGTATCGAGAATTTTAAGAGATGGAGTCGCTAGAACATCAAACGTCTTAAGTCACTGGATATTGATGCCGCTGAGGTTGAGCAAATTCGTCAGCGGGAGTTCGGTAGAGATTTCAGGAATGAGTTCGGGAAAACGCCAGAATTGTAACTTGGAGACAATCTATGAGGGGATCTATACAATAACACTTGATCAAATTTTAATCCCTCCGTCCCCTTTATCGCACTCCGTCCCGTTTATCCGCTGAGTAAGCCTAGCATCCGAGATTCACCTAAGCACCATCCAAATCTATAACTACGGCAAGATTAGAATTTGGCGGGCTAAGAGTTTAGTAGCTGTAGAGGCAGATCACTTTCCTTTGAGCTGTCCTTTGAACTTTTCAAACTCTCTAACGGCATTATTTGCCACCTGATAACTGGACTGGCTTAGCGATACCGAAGCGTCGCACTCAGGGTTCGTACAACCAAAGCTTCCACCCTGCAGCAATCTCGCGGCATCAATTAAGATTATCCCGCCACAACTTGGGCATTCGATTTCAGTGTTAGTCGACATTTTCTTGCGTTCCCTGATTTGTCTAAAAATCAATATCATTGGATTTTTACGGACAAAATCCCGGTGAAACGACGAGCCCCTAACTTTAGCGTCCGACTTAAAGATCAAGCTCCGCCCCACCCTCCAATTCTCGAGCGAAGATCCTCAATAATCTACTGATCTAACTCGGGGGATAGCAAGTAAATTCTCAGGAGCGTCTTCACCAGCTACTTTTGCAAAACGGCTCGTGGTATCTCGTAGCTTCATAGTAGAGCTATACAGTTGCTGATGGCACGTTTGGAGCTCATCAATCTTAGAGCACATCATTCTAGCGTTGGCCTTGTAATCCTCAGCCTCGGTAGCGAACGTAAAACTGTGATCAACAAGTGCATCACACGACAGGTCTTTGATATTTTGTATTGTAGTAGATGGGTTTTCATACTGATTATAGAAAAAATTCTTTACCCAAACGTTCACGTCTGAAACTGCCTGATCGTCTTCACGTTCGAGTTTAAAGGCTCTTAGATACAGATTCATCGACTGAGAGATGTTATCCTCTGTTTCTACTGGTACCATTTCTAGCAGATCACTAAACGTCGGATCATAATCTTCTAGCATTGTATCGAACCATCGCTTGCTCTTAGTATCGCTTCTACAGGCCTCCAGAGCGTCAGTAGAAGCTTGAACCATAACCGCGACATTCTCACGTATCATACCCGCCCCAAGGGATTCGCACCTTCTGATATGCCGCTCCCCCTTAGACGTAATGAGACTCTTGTTTAGACAATAGAAGTCCTCTTCCTTTTCTGAAGAAAAGATGATTTCCATCCTGTAGGTATCTAAAATAATTGCCGCCAAATAGGCATTATCGGACGCAATAGTTGAGTGAGCATTTGGCACTAGAAAGCCAAATAGTAGGCCCAATACCGGCAACTTCTTGATGAGAGGTAAGCATGTGGATTCTATAAACATCTTGCTGATAGTGATCCTTTTGGAGGGTTTCATAATAGTTATGGGTTATCCTACTCTATACGGAAGAACAAGGGTAATTCCAAGAAGAACAGCAGAGTCATAGTTACCGAATTCAGAGCTTGACCTAAAGATCATCCTAGTCGCCTTCCCTCCGTCTTTAATCTACAGCCCTACTCTCAAGCAAACGTGAGGGAATCAAAATATGGGTTGTCGACACAGACACTAAGCTTGGCAATCTCGGCCAGCTCTATCAGAGAATTATTGTCCTGCCTACTGACCTTTACACACTCACAGCCGTTGTCATTGACTGCGGTATCGATAGCGATGCAGTCGATCTCGCTACCATCTTTCATGAGTAGCTTAATGGGATAGCGCTTCATACATACTATTTCGATATAGTCGTATTGCTCACAGGAGATTGATCTATTTTTCATTGATAGCGACCACTCTATTTCTCTACCGGGTAAGTATCGTTGTAATTTTGGATAGAAACCCCGAATAACAAAGTGTTATTTCATTTGCGTCATTCTTCAAGGATGTTCAGAGTTCTAAAAACATCCAGTGTGAGCTTCTTTCTCAAAGCCAAATCCGAACGCTGATGTATCTCAATGTGATTGGCAAAAAACCACGTCTTCTCGTTGTAAACGAGATAGCCCACATACCATCCATCTTTGCCAGACCAGCCTGTCTTCGACCATATCTTGGTGGTGCCATCAGTCTCTGACAACATGATAGATTTCAGTGTGTCAATGTGTTGTTTTTGTATGGGAAGATTCCCGGCATACAACTTACGCAAGAAACTGATTTGATCTTCTACAGAGACTCTTAAATCGCCATCGAGCCAAAATCGTGTAATATCGTTACCGGTTAATTGGTTCCCGTAGTTAAACGCTCTAAGATATTCGTGGTATTTTTGGTCACCTAGCTTCTTTGCATAGCGCTGATAACACCATACACACGAGTGTTGGAAGGCGGTATTAAGCGTTTGATCTTTGTTCCATGCCGCGTATTCTCGCTCGACGCCATCCCAAATAATGGTATCAGAAAGATCCTGAATCAACCCCTCCTCCAGTATGATGAGAGTATTGGGGATCTTAAAAGTTGAAGCTGGGATAAAGCTCTCGCCATCATTAACGTTGTATTGATACTTCAACGTTCCATCAAGCGATTCAATGAGAATTGATCCATCGGCATTGTTAGCGCTGTAGAGGCGCTCTATCTCGCCCTCCACCGCGTATAGTTTCGCTGAAAGAATCCCTATTATAACTATCCCGAAGTACTTCATATCTCTCCTAATCTTGATGTGTAGCCATAGAGTTCCTAGGCTAGGCTCGAGGCGCTGAGAACATCAACTCTGCGACCTTCACTGTTTATATTCGCGCTATATAAGCACCATTGGGATTTACTGTTTAGCTCGCATAGTCTGTTCAATGGTGTTGATCACGTTAGCCAGACCGCCTTCAGACTGGATTTTCCGGCCCAACAGGGTCGCGGATTTTTCAATATCCTGATTCGTGGTTACCTTAGAGATAGCATTTGATAACTCTTCTGAGGTGAGTTTTTTCTGAGGTGATACTCTTAGCCCAACCCCCAGCTTAACCACTTGATCACCCCAAAATGGCTGATCGCCCATGAATGGACAGATAACCGTAGGGCGACCCGCCCTCAAACCTGCGGCCGTTGTGCCTGCACCGCCATGATGTACAACCGCGGCTACACGAGGAAAAAGCCAAGCATGAGGGACGCTGTCGATTGTTAATAAACTATTTGGCAAATCAGTCGTCTCTAGCCCTCCCCAACCTGTAGCAATGATTCCACGCACATTCGCGTTAACCAATGCGTCAACGATTAGGTTAGTTAACCTCTCTGGATTACTGCCAGACATACTGCCAAAACCTACGTACACCGGTGGCTCTCCCGCAGCTAAGAAATCCTCCAAAGCACGAGAAGGACTGTATTGCTCCTCCTGCTGTTCAACGATGTAGCCGCTCATTGTATAGATTGACGGCCAATCACTTGGTCGATTCAACACATGTGGACTGATGGCGTGAATATTGGGCACTGGAGTTTTATCAAACTTCACGGTTAGTCCGGTATATTTCGGTAACGTTGGAAGCCCCATTTCAGTCATTCGAACATCATTCAATCCATTCATGAAACTCCTGTAACCCATCAAAACGAGCTTGTAAGTGAGTAGATTGTACCAACCGCCTAACTTTAAATTGGGCATTCCTATCACAGGAAACTCTCGGGTCGGCGCCAACATCGGTATCAGTGACATCAATATAGCGGGCACCGCAAGCTTCTCAGCGATTGAAACCGCGCCTAATGCCTTGGGATGATACAACACTAAATCAGGCTGGAATTCTCTGGCTGCATCCCAAGCATTTTTGATCATTCTTTTGTTTATCGGTTTCGCAATCCGCATGAGTTTGAGCGAAATTCTAACAAAGCCAATAATACCCAACGAATCTTCAAGAACAGTCTTATCTGAATCTATAATCTCAAGTGCTTCATTGGTAATGTATCCATATTCAAGCCCATTGCCGACTATTTCAGATTCAAATCGACTGCTGGTACAAATCATGACGTCATGCCCTCTCTTTTTGAGGGCTTTACCCAAGACAATAAAGGGCTGAACGTCACCGCGGGAGCCAAACGTATTGATAAAGATCTTCATGTTATATCTACAAAATTGAGTACTAGACGCATGCGTTCAATGGCATATAAGAAACCGAAAACAAATACGTTGAGTGAACTTCATCTACCCTTTATGGATTGAATGCACGCTCTAGTCGGTTAAACTGAATTGACTCTGAAATCTCTATAGAGAATTTTTTAGAACTCAGTTTTTCCAAGAGTTCAAATGCAGCTTGGTAGCTGACTGGACCGCCGTTGGAGGTTATAACCTTGTTATCTACCACAACATTTTGGTCATATTGAACATCGATATCGGGGTAAGCTCTAGCGAGCCCCTTTTCACCACCAGCCCAAGTCGTCGCTTTCTTTCCATCCAGAATCCCTGCTTCACCCAATAAGAATGCTCCAGAACAATTACTGGCCATCCAAGAAGCGTTAGCGCCTTGTTTTTCGATAAACTTGATTAGATCCTCGTCACTTAGAAAGCCATCCATATCATAGGCACTGGGAACGATGAGAACATCCAACGCCAGATTGTCATAGATCGTTTTATCGGCAACAATCTTAAGACCTTCTTCAGAGACTACCGTCTTATTTTTCGTGGCTGAAACCAATACCACCTCGTAGGAAGAAAACCAGGACTTTTTCGTGGCTGCGCCAAAAACTTCAATAGGAGCGGTAACATCACTTGTAAGAAATCCCTCAAAGACAAGAATCCCAATTTTTGATGACGCTGCTTGCACATTGCTCACGGCGGTGACTAACACTATCAATACAATAAGCCGTTCGACTATTTTCATGAAACACTCCTAAAATTGAATTTTTTGTACCCCCAAGAGATATGGCCGAGATTCAGAAGAAATCACCTGCTCATGGTTTTCGGGGGAAATAATGACTTAGTTTTTCTACCAAGAAGAATGCCAATCACTTTTCAACTTCACTACACAGGGTTTCGTGTCCTTAGGATACGGAACGCCGCCAATAGCGATAGGCTTATTGTTGTTCTCTCTTACTAAAATACTCTGAGTAGCAGATCGTGAGCCAGAAGGCCTAGGCATATCAGAATAATCAGCAAATAAGGCAGCATGACGAAGTCCTGAAAAGCTGCCGCTTTAATACGTGATTTTAGGGGCTTAGGCCTATAGTCGTTTTCGTATTTGTAAATGGGATTGTCGTAGCGATATGATTTGTACCACCAATTGTAGATTTGTAGCGGCTCAGAAACTTTAGTCAGTGCATTCTCTTCACCTCGAAAATGGGCCTCTATCAGCCTGATTCGATCAGAAATGGCGTATTGGAACACTTTCCATTTGGCTTCCAAATACCAAAAGCAACAGGAGAAAAGGGAAATGACCAGCCAGATCATACCGCTACCAGATTTCTCTGAATCAAAGCCTATGGCGATCGCTGCTATCGCACCAGCGCCTACCCAACCTTTGATCTGCAATGCGCGACGATCATAATCTTCGTATTGATCTTGCAGCTTAAAGTACTCTTCCTTTAAGTAATCCCTTTTCCATGCATCCATAATTTACATTGCCTCTCCATTGGAATTGATTCTAACCGCTCGTAGCAAAGAGTCCCTTGCTGCATCCATCCTCTAAATTTGTCAAATATATCTCATACCCAGACGTCGTTCTCAGCGGTTAACTCACTGGCTGAGTTGCCGGCATTGACCACACCCTTTGGCTCTACAATCATGATTCTACATTCACTGTGAGCGACTGGCTTGTGTTCAACGCCTTTAGGAATCACAAACATCTCACCAGACTCTAGACTGACGACACCATCGCGGAATTCAATATTTAGAGTTCCGTCAATGACGATAAACACTTCATCGGTATCAGGGTGATCATGCCAAACAAACTCGCCCTCTACTTTGACGAGCTTAAATCGATAATCGTTCATTTCAGCCACTACGCGTGGGGACCAGTGCTCGGTAAACTTCGTGAACTTATCGTTAAAGTTGATGGCTTCAAACTTCATTTGTTACTCCAGAAATACGTGTACTGAAAACGCGTTGCCAAGCAACGAACACACAGTGGTCGCCCAGCGGGGCCAGTTTTGGCTGGCGGAGTGTACTTAATCCGCTGGCTAACTATTACTCGTGTAGAAACAAATTTTATTGCTGTCCAAATCTCTCACATAGGCCGAATGCATACTAGATCGTATTCTAGGCTCGCCTTCGCTCACGCCGCCTAGATCTAGCGACTTATTGTGCAGTCGATCAACCTCTTCAATGGAATCCACATGCAGACCGAGCATAGTGCCATTGCCGTTTGACGCCGGCTTCTCATCGAATGGTTCTGCTACGGCAAACATAAACTCTTCGTTTCCCCATAGCGTCATGCGCCCCTCGCTTTGAATTTTATTCAGCCCACAGCCATCAAATAACGCATCATAAAACGCCACTGCCTTTTCTTTATTGTTTGTTCCAAATACAAAATAATTCATTTTCATAGAAAACACTCAAACGATGTAAATCGGGTACTTAATGTTTAAAGCACAGGCGCAAGAGCCGCTACGTGCTATTGCCTGCTATCTACTCAGCTTCTTCTGCAAAAAGTAGCTGGTGTGCCCTTGAGGCATATCCTCTAACTGACCAAAAATGGAGTAACCCATTTTTAGGTAGAAATCTAACGCTTGGAATGTCGTTGTTTCAAGACGAATGTTATGAGTATTTTTTGTAAGTGCATAGGTCTCCAGCGCAGACAAAAGCTTTGATCCCCAACCGCCATTACGGAGCGATTCATCAACCCAAAGGCCTTGAACATGCATCCAATTCCAATTTATCTCTCCCAAGATCCCACCAAGGATTTCGCCAGAATCACTTTTAACAAAGGATGTGACTTTTTCTCTGAATACTGGACCGGTGAAAGATTCATTAAATTGAGTTAACCCGACTCTGAGTGCCTCGAACTCACACTCTTTGGGGGCTTGGGGTTCTGTTACTTGCATATTAAGTCATTTACTCCGTACAGAATTTAACGGTTTATTATGATGGAGGGCTGTTTACGTTAAAAGGGTACAGATATAGAAATTTCCTTGCCGTAAATAGGCTCAAATCTAAACATATCTAGACGCCTTGTTGGAAAAGTTCTCCCTCCTCTTTCAACTCCTGCCTCGCGGTATTTTTATAAAACACCTCCACCGCGGGCTTTTGATCTCCGGCGATCACTTTCTCCGCAGCCTCTGCTGCGGTATCAGTTTATACAATAGGTGGCGCCCTAGTTCATGGCTTTGATAATCGCGATGATCTGCGGACTCCCTTAATGCATAGCGAGTTCAGTAGATGTTGTTTTCCTTTAACAAAGCACGGTTATTTGGACGATCGACAAGCTCTAATAACAACCTATCTGGTTGCCATTGATGCTGGAAACACGCCGCACTGACGGTATCGGCCACATCCATCCCGAGATCCAGTACATTGATCATCGCTTGTCGCACGATGGTGATAACACCACCGCTAGATCAAAAGGCCAGATTATAGGCGCAAAGCCCTCGATTAGGATTTATCCTGATGAAACGCCTTGCTCACCGAAAACGTGGCAGCACCACGACGAACGTTGCTGGGCACAGCAGCTTGTTGTCTATAGCCGCTGCCTCAAGAGTACTCCGTTAGCCGATAGTCCGCGCGTCGACTATTGGTTCAAAATAGCGTCGATCCAATCCAAAAATTTGGTTGCACTGCTGGTTTCAAAGCTGTGCTTATTGGGTACGTAATAACACAAGCCTGACTTGACCGGTCGAGTATCAAATTGTTGCAGAAGGTTCGATTTTAGCAACCTGTTGGTGAGCGTCGTCGAACAGAATACAAGCCCATTGTCCGCCATAGCCTGCTGGATCC
>PANW01000009.1 GCA_002707785.1 Cellvibrionaceae bacterium
GCCTGCTTCATGTTACCGCCCGCCGCAGAAAATGGCAGTGACACCAGCCATACCGCCGAGCCAATCACGGTTGTCGCGAGCATAACCGGGCGAATGACCAATAGATCGGTTCCCATTGCAAGTGCCGAAGGATCTTCGCTCACCGCACCAATCTCTGACTCCGCCAGAGACAGCGGGCTCAATGCTAACAGCGACGCCATAGTCGCGGCTTTTAACCAGCGAGCTGTTTTGAAGTTATTATCGCGTCTCAACACAGTATTCTCCTTAATTCGACCCAATGTCGGTGCTTTCAAATAGATAAACAACCCCAATTGTAGCCCTAGCTTTGACATGCCGTACAGTACACAGTCGATCTTTGCCCCAATCGAATCTCTTTTAAGGGCTTACTGCAGCGTCGACAAGGCTGATTAGCTCNCCCATAAACCTGCAATTGCTGCTGAAAATANCCAGGCTTACCATCGCCGCCGACAAAGTCTTTGAGGGTGGTTCCACCCTGCTCGATGGCTGTCGCCAGTACCGATTTAATTTCATCCACCAGCAAGCTCATTGTCGCTTTAGAGACTAGACCAGCGGCTTTAGTGGGCCGGATACCCGCGGCATAGAGGGCTTCATTNGCGTAGATATTTCCCACACCGACGACCACCTTGCTGTCCATGATGAAGGTTTTGATGNCTTGTTTGCGCTTGCGTGAGCGCNGATACAGATACTCGGTATTAAAGCTCTCCTGTAGAGGCTCCGGCCCAAGATGGGCGATCAGCTCATGCTCAGACAAAGGATCTGCCGTCCAAAGTACAGCACCAAAGCGACGTGGATCGTTGAGACGCAATAGTTTGTCGCCACTGAACTCGATATCGACGTGATCGTGATAGCCGGGATCCTCGCGTTTGGAGACGATACGCAGATTGCCTGACATCCCCAAATGAATCAGTAAATGTCCGTCGCGAAAACGCAATACTAGATATTTACCTCGCCGCGACACGGATAACAGCTTTTGCCCNCATAAGGTTTCCGCCAACCCCTCGGTTACGGGCCAGCGCAATTTCGGCTGCCGCACAGCCACTGATTTCACCAATCGGCCCTTGATATGGGGATCAATACCGCGACAGGTGGTTTCTACTTCAGGTAATTCAGGCATAGGGAGAGGCAATACAATTAGGAGATCACGATTGTCAGGCTTTAGCGCGCATCTGTGAAGGGGGGGGTCTAGCTGCGAGTATATTGCAGACATAAAAAAACCCAGCCAAAGCCGGGTTTTTTGAGGCATTAATAAGACGGAGTCTTACTTAATTTTGCCTTCTTTGTACATCACGTGTTGACGAACAACGGGATCGTACTTTTTCATCTCCATCTTTTCAGGAGTGTTGCGCTTGTTCTTGTCAGTGGTGTAGAAGTGACCAGTTCCAGCGCTGGAGTTCAAACGGATTTTTTCGCGTGCACCTTTAGCCATGATTCAGTTCCTTATACCTTCTCGCCACGAGCGCGGATTTCAGACAGAACGGTATCAATACCTTTCTTGTCGATGATACNCATACCTTTAGAGGAAACACGCAGCTTAACAAAACGTTTCTCAGACTCTACCCAAAAACGGTGAGAGTGCAGGTTTGGCAAAAAACGACGCTTGGTGTGGTTTTTTGCGTGAGATACATTGTTACCGGTTACTGGGCGTTTACCAGTTACCTGACATACCTTGGACATCTTCTTGCCTCATTTAAACAGGTCATTAGCGCCTCACGGCGAAATGATCAACTTCAAAAAATTCGATTTTTAACGGCGACTTTACGGCCTTCAAACGGGGCTTTTTCCTGCGCAAAGTCGCGTAGGCTGGAACCCTGATTCAAGTTGCCAGCCTAAAATTCATTTGGGCCAGTCACAGAGAGCGGCGTTTTATACCAGAACATTCANCCAATAGCAAATATTCGATGCTTTTTTGTGCANNNAAAGAGCCTCGCCTAAACCGGCTATAGAGGTCCGAACCCCGCTTACAGCCAGCCTCTTTCGGCAAATGAAGCAACCTCGCCATCACCAACCACCATATGATCCAAGACTCTTATATCCACCAANTGCAGGGCTTGCTGCAATCGCTCNGTGATACGNCGATCGGCCTGACTCGGCTCNGCGATACCAGACGGGTGNTTGTGCGCCAAAATCACNGCCGCCGCATTGTGCGACAGGGCCAACTTTACCACTTCACGGGGATAGACGCTGGCGCCGTCGATGGTGCCCTGAAACAACTCCCGATAATCCAGCATCCGATGCTGGTTATCCAACAGCAGGACACCAAAGATCTCTCGCTGGCGGTGTCGCAACTCGCTGCAAAGGTAATCCTTCACCATCTGCGGATTCTGGAAGGCGTTGCCTTTCTCCATTGACGCAGACAGATGACGCCGAGCCATCTCCAATACCGCCTGTAACTGAGCGAATTTGGCATCCCCCAACCCCAACCCATGGCAAAAGACCTTGCGATCGGCCTCCAACAGTTGCCTCAAACCACCGAAGCTATCGAGCAGCTCTCGAGCCAAATCCACCGCCGACTTGCCAGCGCAGCCAGTGCGCAGAAAAATGGCCAGCAATTCAGCGTCAGACAGCGCTTTACTGCCCCTGAGCAGCAGCTTTTCCCGCGGGCGCTCTTGCGCCGGCCAATCTCGAATACTCACCCTCACACTCCCTGTGTTAACTGGTAGCTTGCTGGACGATCGCACAGATTCGGCCTTTATTGATCTAGCTGACTTCATACACGCCCATTGCGATGGTATCTTAGGCGCCGTCTAACCCCCTCGCTAGCTGGAAAAAAGTATGAGCTCCCTCACCAATAAGCAGATTTTACTGGGCGTGACCGGTGGCATCGCCGCCTATAAGAGTGCCGAACTCATACGCCGGTTGCAGGACCTCGGCGCCGATGTGCGCGTCATCATGACCCCAGGGGCGCAAGAGTTCATTACCCCACTAACCCTGCAAGCCCTGTCGGGCAACCCCGTGCATACGGCTTTGTTGGATCCCGAAGCGGAGGCCGGTATGGGGCATATCGAGCTAGCCCGCTGGGCGGACTTGCTGCTGGTCGCCCCCGCCACGGCCGATTTTATCGCCCGTCTAGTGCAAGGTCAGGGAGATGATCTATTGGCGACTGTTTGCCTAGCCACCTCGGCGCCTATTTGCCTAGCGCCGGCCATGAATCAAGCGATGTGGAAAAGCCCTGCCACTCAGGCAAACTTGGCGCAGCTCGCCGAACGGAATATCTTATGTTTTGGCCCCGCAGAAGGCTCTCAAGCCTGTGGCGATGTGGGCCCCGGCCGCATGCTGGAGCCCACGGAGTTGGCTCAATTAGCCGCGCAACAATTTTCCAGCGGCGCCCTTAGCGGTCGCTCGGTGGTTATCACTGCTGGCCCCACCCGCGAAGCCATCGATCCCGTGCGCTATATTAGCAACCACAGTTCGGGAAAAATGGGGTACGCACTGGCACAGGCAGCCATTGATGCCGGCGCTAAAGTAACTCTTATTAGCGGNCCCACCAACTTGGCGGCACCAGAGCACAGCCAATGCATCCGCGTTGACAGTGCCCAGCAGATGCACGATGCCGCCTTAGCTGCGGTCTCCCACTGCGATCTNTTCATCGCCGCTGCCGCAGTCGCCGATTACCGTCCTGCGCAGCTGGCTGAGCAGAAGATCAAAAAAACCGGTCAAGACACCATGACCATTGAAATGGTGAAAAATCCCGATATTGTCACTGCTATCGCGAACCACAGTGACCGCCCAATGACGGTCGGCTTCGCTGCCGAAACCCAAGATGTGGTGAGCTATGCGCGAGGCAAACTAGAGCGTAAAAACCTCGATGTGGTGGTCGCCAATGATGTCTCTCAATCAGGCATTGGATTCAACAGCGATGACAACGCGGTAACGGTGGTATGGCCCGAGCGAGAACACTCTTTGAGCCAACGCAGCAAATCTCAGTTAGCGAGAGAGCTGATCGAAGAGTTCGCCAATGCATTAGCAGCTCACGACAAAACGTCGTAAATCATAATTAAATGGACATAGAGAGTAGACACCTAAGGCTGATCAAATAGCCCATCGGGCGCCGCCAAGGACAAAGACCCTACTCTCCACTACACGACATTTGGATCAATCGGATTATTGGCCCAAACTGAACTAGATGACATGAAAGGAAAATCCACTGTGGGTGACACCAACGCAAAATCCAAAAAAAATAAAATTGCTCCCCCCCAAAATCTACCTCTGATCACGATTGGCGCCATGGCGATAGTCGCTGTGATCGTTGCCGTGAGCGGCGTCTTCTCTTANGACCGCTGGATCACCCAAACCGAGCAACAACAATTGCTCGAACTCAGCCAGGCTCAGGTTAANAAGCGCGCCGATGACATACACAATTACATCCTCACCCAACAGCAACAACTGGACGCGTTTTCCCAACGGACGTCCCTGCTAACCGCTCTCGAAGCTCCCAATGANGCCAACCAGAGTGTTCTGAAAAGCCTNCAAACCGCNTTCCCTGAAGCCCTGTCATTTCGATTGCTCGATCTAGACCGTCAAGATCACTTCAATCCCAATGCCGAGCGCCTGAGTTTCACTGAGCTGGACATGATCAATCGCGCGGAGCAACTTCAACCGGTCGCTCCGGAAGCGCGAAAGACCGACGCGGGACAGACATTGCAATTCATTACTGCCATCGCTCAAACGGACGTCGACAGCGCCAGCGGCAGCTTGTTGATCGCCTTGCCTGCGGCAGGTTTGATCGAACGCATGAACAAATTCGAACCCGAATTAGGCAAATCCGTTATTGAACGCCAAGCCATCGGCCGACCTGCCATTGTGCTGCAAACCGGTGTAGGCAATCGTGGAGAAGCCCAGCGCCACACTATTGGGGATACCTTTTGGACGCTGCAATTTACTGCCTCNGANACNCTGGCTGAACAAGCAGCGCAAANCCCGCTCCTCTTGATTNTGCTNCANTTNNTNATTGGCGCCGCTCTACTGGGTGGAACTTACTGGTTGAGCGGACGCTACGACCCCATGCGCAACCCCGCTCCCATTGTCGCCTCAACNACNGTTACTGCNCGTCCACAGCAAGCCAATGGAGCNAGCGAAACTGCCGACCAAGACATTCTCGACATCCAAGTTGCCGATGAAGATCAGGGACTGCTCGGTCTACAAGACAGTATTTTGGAAGAGCTCGAAGAGATAGAGAGTCCCTCAGTCAGTCAAATAGAGCTCGTTGATGAAGTCTTTCGCGCCTATGACATTCGGGGCCTAAGCGGCTCGCAAATCACCGTTGAATTGGCAGAGGCCGTCGGTCAAGCGGTCGGCAGTGAAGCCCTTGGCGTTGGTGACAACAGTCTGTTTGTCGCCCGCGATGGACGCCATATGAGCGAAGAGCTCAGTCAAGCACTGATACGCGGCGCCCTGAGCACCGGCATCAACGTNGTCAANTTAGGNNGAGTNCCCACCCCACTGCTCTATTTTGCNACCTGCGAACTGCCGAATTCCAACAGCGGAGTCATGATTACCGCCAGNCACAATAGCGCCGAATACAATGGCTTTAAGATGGTGATTGATGGCCACACCTTGGTGCGGGAAGATATCCAACAAATCAAATCCCGCATTCAAAGCAGCGACTACTTCCAGGGCCAAGGTAGCGANACTGANCAACAGATTATTCCCGAGTACATCGACCGAATCTTTTCCGATGTGGCGCTGGCTGGAGACGTCAAACTCGTGATTGATGCCGGCAACGGCGCAACCGGNGAAGTGGCTCCACTGTTGTTTGAGGAACTCGGCTGTGAAGTGGAGCCGTTGTTTTGTGAGATCGATGGTGACTTCCCCAATCACGATCCTGACCCCACCATTGAGGCAAATTTACAGGCACTGATTGAAACGGTGAAAGAAACCGAGGCCGATGTCGGTGTCGCNTTCGATGGCGACGGCGATCGATTGGTATTGGTGACACCTAAAGGCGAAATTATTTGGCCGGACCGTTTACTGATGCTGTTCGCCAAAGACATAGTGGCACGCAACCCAGGCGCCGATGTTATATTTGATGTGAAATGCACCCGTGAACTCAATTCACTGGTGAGCAGTTACGGTGGTCGCCCCATCATGTGGAAGGCCGGACATTCGAACATGAAAACCAAGATGCGCGAAACCGGTGCACTGTTAGGCGGTGAACTCTCTGGCCATATTTTCATCAAGGATCGCTGGTACGGTTTTGATGACGGTATGTACGCCGCAGCGCGCTTGTTAGAGATCATGACCTTGCGCGACCAAGATCTTGATTCTCTGTTCGACAGTTTTCCGTGCTTGCCAGCCACACCAGAAATTAAAATTCCCGTCGACGAAGCTCAAAAATTTCAGCTGGTTGAGGCTCTTATCGAACAGGGCGATTTCCAAAACGGCAAGGTGATTACCCTCGACGGTTTGCGAATTGATTTTCCCAAAGGTTGGGGGTTGGTGCGTGCCTCCAATACCTCTGCCGCCTTGACCCTGCGCTTTGAAGCCGAAAGCGAAAGTGTGCTCGAACAATTGCAGCAACTGTTCAAACGCGAGCTGCTCAAAGTCGACAACAATTTGGATATTCCTTTTTAAATCTTACACAGGTAGTAAACATGTCTTTAAATCGCGACGCCGCCATTAATGTAGCCAATGTACTCACTGAAGCGCTGCCCTATATCCAGCGTTTCACCAGTCGCACCATCGTGGTGAAATTTGGTGGCAACGCCATGGTCGACGAGGCTCTGCAAAACAGCTTCGCCCGAGACATTGTGTTGATGAAACTGGTGGGGATGAACCCTATCGTCGTGCACGGTGGCGGCCCACAAATTGGCAATCTACTCGACAAACTCAACATCGACTCTGAATTCGTCGACGGCATGCGCGTGACCAATAGCGAAGCGATGGATGTAGTCGAAATGGTGCTGGGCGCCTCCGTCAACAAACAAATTGTTAACCTCATTAACCACAACGGCGGTCAAGCCATCGGTGTGACCGGTAAGGACGGTCAGTTGATTCGCGCCAAACAATTGAAAGTCACTCGCAACAGTCCCGACCTCGCCGCGCCAGAAATTATTGATATTGGTCACGTCGGTGAAGTTGCCTCCATCAACACATCCGTCATCGACATGTTGATCAATAGTGACTTTATTCCAGTGATCGCCCCCATCGGAGTTGATGGTGAAGGCCGCTCCTACAACATCAATGCGGATCTAGTAGCGGGAAAAATTGCCGAAGTGCTTCAAGCTGAGAAGCTCATGTTACTCACCAATGTTTCCGGATTGCAGGACAAGAACGGCGAAGTACTGACCGGTTTAACCACCAAGCAAGTCGATGAGCTCATAGAAGACGGCACAATATATGGGGGAATGCTGCCCAAAATCAGTTGCGCATTAGATGCAGTAAAAGGCGGTGCCACCAGCGCACACATCGTCGATGGCCGCGTCAATCACGCCGTTTTGTTGGAGATTTTCACCGATGAAGGTGTCGGCACCCTGATCACCAACAAGAAATAAACTGTCCGCGCAAAGCTTTCGCCGCACCCTGAGCTTCATCAGGGTGCGTATGCTCGTGTGCAAGCTCTATTTTCAAATCAATTTCCCCGTTTTTCGTATTGATGCCGCCCGATGAACTCGCTAGGATAGTGGGAGTGTATTTTATCGATGTTGAAGATTTGCCATTTCACCAATCGCATGATGAAAGTCCGCTAACACGGCATCTGCGCGCGGGATAAATCTACCGTCATACAAGAAACACCATAATTCTAATCGAAACGGGTAACGAAAACTCAACAACAGCGGGGCTAGACTCTTGCAACAAGAGCATCACACTCCGAGTTGTTGTGGCTTCAATGATGTCCACTTGCATCGATCAATTGTCGACAAGGGCTGCTTGAGCTGATCGCTACTGACTTAATATTGAACTGACAAGTACACCGCATTATGAGCAAATCCAGCACCAAAGTTTCGCGCCGCCAGCAGATTCTCGAATCGCTTGCACACATGCTTGAAGTATCGCCCGGGGCTCGAATTACCACTGCGGCGTTGGCAAAAGAAGTCGGTGTTTCAGAAGCGGCTCTCTACCGTCACTTTCCCAGTAAATCGAAAATGTTCGAAGGCCTGATCGAGTTTATTGAGGAAACCATCTTTTCTCGAATTGCCTTGATCACTGCCGACGAAACTTCAGCCTTGACGCGTTGCAACAAGATTCTATTTCTATTACTCACCTTCACCGAACGCAATCCCGGTATCACCCGTATACTCACTGGCGATGCATTGACCGGTGAAACCGAACGCTTACGTGCGCGTGTAGCGCAACTGTTTGATCGCCTGGAAACACAAATTAAACAGATTCTGCGCGAAGCTGAGATTCGCGAAGGGATCCGCCCGACGCTGCCGGTTACCGCCGCCGCCAATCTCCTTATGGCAACTGCCGAAGGGCGCATTGCTCAATTTGTGCGCAGCGAATTTAAGCGCCCACCCACTGAATCTTGGGATGACCAGTGGCCTGTGCTGGTCAGTGGGTTTTTCCGCGAAGCCCTGCAGCCTGTCAGCTAAATCCTCCGCGGTGAAAACCGCGGCAATCCTAGACCTAAGCCCTTCTCCGTACACCTGCCCTGCTACCGTTTTTTCTATCATGATCTAAACTCTGTAGCAGGCTGCCGATAATCTTCGGTGGAATCACCTAACCCGGCCCGAGGCTGGATTTGTATAACGACAGCCACATGGACCCGGTCATGCCAGGAAAGATCCTTGTCATAGAAGACAACCCCGACAATAGTAAGCTCGTCACTTGGATTCTCGAAGACGAAAACTACCAAGTGACCTGCGCCGAAACCGCGGAGCTCGGCCTTGCAGCGCTTCAATCGGAAACCTTTGATGCCGTACTCATGGATATATCGCTACCCGGCATGGATGGCAAAGAAGCCACACAACAAATACGCAATACTCCGGAGCTCTGTAAAATGCCAGTACTGGCCCTGACAGCGCATGCAATTAAAGGCGAGCGCGAAGCCATTCTCGCTTCGGGTGTGAATGACCTCTTAACCAAGCCTCTAGACGAGGAAGATCTCCTCGCCAAATTGGAGCATTGGATCTCGCAATGACTCGCATCCTGGTGGTGGACGACATCGAAAATAACATCAAGGCCCTCAGCTTTGATTTACTCGATGACAACTACGAAGTCACCACCGCCCTCTCAGGCCACCAGGCGCTGCTAGAAGTAAACAACAATCCTCCCGACTTAATTTTACTGGATTTGTTGATGCCAGAAATGGATGGCTTTGAGGTGTGTCGGCGCCTCCAAGAAACACCACATCTTCGAGAAATCCCCATTATCGTGGTATCCGCGCTGGACGATAACGAGAGCATTATCAGAGCCCTCGACATAGGCGCACAAGACTATGTCACCAAGCCCTATTACTACCCCATTATTGCCGCTCGAATACGCGCCGTACTGCGGCAAAAGAAAGAACGCGATCTGCTATTGCAGCTCAATGCCGATCTCGATAAAGCACGAACTATGGCTGAAGCCGGCATGCGCGCTAAGTCCAGTTTTCTCACCAATATGAGTCATGAAGTTCGCACTCCGATCAATGGCATCACGGGGATGGCACACCTACTGCGTGACAGTCCACTCAACAGCGAGCAAAAAGAGTATGTCGATACCATAGAACTGGTCAGCGACAACCTGCTGAACATCATTGATGAGATTCTCGACTATTCAAAAATTGAAGCCGGTGAAGTATTTATCGAACACAAACGTTTCCATCTGCGCGACTGTATCGATCAAGCCATCGACAGTATTACCGAATTAGCCCGACAGAAAGCAATTGCCGTGGAGATATCCATCGATCCCGAGCTACCGGTGAGTTATTTAGGCGACTCTGGCAGAGTGCGTCAGGTGCTTCATCATTTGCTGCATAACGCGGTGAAATTTACCCAAAGCGGGCCTGAACAAAAAGTAAGTTTAAGGGTCGGTCCATCGACGCGCGCCCCAAAAGACGACGAACACGCTCAAGTTTGTGTGCACATCAGTGATACCGGCATCGGCTTTAACCCAGACCATCTGCAGACACTGCTGGGCTCCTTTTCTCAGGCCGATGAAAGCACACAACGCCGCTATGGTGGAACTGGCCTAGGACTCGCCATCTGCTATCAGCTGGTCGACCACATGGACGGTAGTATTGATCTTAGCAGCCACCCCGATCAAGGCACTCAAGTCGAGCTTCACTTACCTTTTGAGAAAGACCTTTCCGACAGCCCAATTACGCCTGGCTGGCACGCCCTAAATCACAGCTCCGTACTGGTACTGACCGACGCTGACACTAGTACCCGACAAGTTTGCCAATGCTTGGAAGTGTTTGGCTGTGAAATCACAACGGAAACCCTCACGCCTCCTTTTAAGCAATCGCTAAACAGCGTCTTGAGCCAGAAACACAGTCCGAAATTCCTAGTCATCCAGGCCCAAGCTGAGCATCTGACAGAGATGGTGTCTGCCGTCGAACAGGTAGGCAAACTCAATGACTGCCCCTATTTTGTGGTAGAACCTTGGCCACCTTCTAGGCTCCAAGAATATGACGGTAAACGCCTGCAGCAGCCCATGCGGCAGGGGGATTGGTATCAAACTATTCAAGAGACGCTGACCACCGCAAGCGCCGAGACAGCGATCGAACAAACCAATCGTCTGCCGATTCTCTTGGCCGAGGACAACATCGTTAACCAAAAGGTGGCGCTAAAGATTCTCGACAACTTAGGCTATCAAGTCGACGCCGTCGACAACGGTGTCGATGCCGTGGATGCGATTGGGCGTAAAACCTACGGTCTGGTACTCATGGATTGCCAAATGCCAGAAATGGACGGCTACCAAGCGACACCGGAAATCCGAAAACTGCAGGAGCTGGAGCGGCATCTGCCCATTATCGCGCTGACCGCCCACGCCATGCGTGGCGATCGTGAACGCTGCCTAGAATCTGGCATGGATGACTACCTCACCAAACCCATCAAAATCCCACAACTAAAAGAAACACTGGAACACTGGTTTAAAACCTTGGAAGACTAATATCACCCGTCGATTTACGCCCGACTGTCTTGCAGACAACAGTTACGCCCAGCGTCCTTAGCTTGGTAGAGAAGTTCATCGGCACGGGCAAAAGCGCTTTCAAGCGTATCGCCAGTTTTCAGACCCACCACGCCCATCGATAAGGTCACTTGCACCGGCTCTTGCTTAAATCGAAAGGGCGTATCGGCAATGACCGCTCGAATCTTGTCCACCAACTGAAAGCCACTTTGCTGATCGGTTTCCGGCAGCAATATCACAAACTCCTCACCACCATAGCGCGCCATAAAATCCACTTCACGCAAGCGCTGTGACACCGCTCGGCTCAACACCTGCAGCACACGATCTCCCGCCTGATGGCCGTAGTTATCGTTAATTCTTTTGAAGTGATCAATATCGCAAACCACCATGGTCAATGGATGACCGTAGCGCTGCCAGCGACTCCATTCATGAAAGCCGCGATCGTTATAGGCCTCTCGATTAGGTAGACCAGTGAGAGTATCCGTCACGGCTTTTTGTTTCTGCTCCTCCAACTGCGCTTTAGCGCTGGCCGCCTCCTGCTCGACTTTTTTCACCTGCGCAACCAGCTCAGCCAATTGATCACCCAACTGAGATCTGGCCGGATGTTGTTGTTTTTCCTGCAGCGCGTCTTCAATCGCTTGTAAGTGAAGATTAATCTCTTGTTTGAGGCCATTCACCTCGGTGGCCACCGCTACCGAGCGCCCCAGCGATCCCAATTGATGAGTCAACAGTTGGTCAAATTGCTCATCGGCGGACAACCAATCTTGCTGAGTGTTCACGGTTGCTCCCAACCCACTCAACACCCCTTCCAAGACTTGATTGAGTTGCTCTAAGTATTCGCGGTACTCCTCATCGGCCAGAAGGTAGGCCTGCAACACCAGATCACGGATATCTTCTAAGGTCGGTACCAATTCGTACCAATTGAGTCCACTCTCAATACGTTCTCGCGCTTGCACGGCTTTTTGTTCGGTGCAGTCTGATGGCTCAACATTGTCTAGGAGATCATTGAGAATATGTTTAACTTTGTCGGATATTCTAGAGAAAGCCGGCTCATGAACGGGGCGCTGCAAATGCGCTTCATGCTCATCAAACACTTGCGCTTCGGCTTTGGTTTGCAGTTGTCCCTCTAAGACGGCGGGAGTATCGAGGTCGAGCGTTTCAGCATCGGAGTCGGCCACAACGCCATTGGACTCAGCCTCAGCGACGGGGTCCGATGAAGCAGAATCCGTCCGTGTTGCGGTTTGTGCAAGAGCGTCATCTTTATCGACTGACTCCGGAGACGCTTCCTCGCACTCGTCTTTTGGCGCCGGCGCAAACTCCTCAGTTTGCTGAGAGCCTTCAGAAGCCTCAGTAACATCCTCCGAACGCCCCAAAATACGGCTCAGTAATCCTGGCCGTTTTTGATCTGCCGAATCGCCGACTAGCCCCTCTATAAACTGCTGCTGTAGCCACTTATATTGTTTCAATTGTTCGGTAGTAGTACCCGCTTCACCTTTTTTGCAGGCTTTGATGAAACCTTTGAGGTTCTTTTGCAGCTGCCGATCCTCAGTTTGCTCACGCAGGGCTTCGCTCAAGCTCAGTAAGCTCTCTTGCTCAGCCGTGGCCGTGGTCTCCCGACGCCGATCATATTGCAACAGAGACTCTTCCACCGATTCCATCGTCGACTCGAGCTCACCGTTGTCGGATTTCACCGCGTGACGGAGTTTCTGAAGCTCACGATCCAACTGCTCATCATGACCTTCGGCCGCTAGGCTAACGCGTACCAAGGCTCGTCTCAAAAGCTCTTGTTGTTGAATAAACTGTTGCTGCAGGCGCTCCTGCTCATCCAATGCATCGAGATATTTATCTCGCCAATCACCGCTGGATTTACTGCTCATAGATCGTCCTCGTTGAATCCCACTAGTATAGTCGGCCAAAGTTCAGGATGGGATAGGGATAGATGCGGGATACGGGATACGGGATACGGGATACGGGATACGGGATACGAAATGTGCATAGCTTGGGGGCACAGCTGCAAGTGCTGGTGGGGCTAGGGGCTAGGGGCTAGGGGCTAGGGGCTAGGGGCTAGGGGCTAGGGGCTAGGCAGCATTATGTTCCCTGCTGCCTGGCCCCTAAGATAATCGATTAACCTTTTTCTGCGCGAATCTTGCTCACGAGATAATCAACAACCTTTAACATTTCAGCTTGGCCACCAGCCATACGAGCGCTGACACGGTATTTACCATCGACCACGATTTCGGGGGTGCCGGAGATTTTATAGCTGCGCGCGCGCGAATCCGCCTGTTTCACCTGACTGGTGACACCGAAGGAGTTATAAGCCTTCTTGAACTTTTCTGCATCGACACCCAACTCAACAAAAAAATCACTCAGCTGATCGACATTGTTCAAAGGTTTGCGCTGTAGATTTAAAGCGCTGAACATTGGCTGGTGAGTCTTGTCGGACACACCCAGCGCTTTAGCGACGTAAAACGCGCGGGCGTGAATTTCCATGGGACCACTCCACATAGCCGGAGACTGTCTGAAATCCACATCGTCCGCCTGCTGCTTTTCCCACTCGTGAACGATTGGCTCAAATGTGAAACAGTGCCCACAGCCGTACCAAAAGACCTCGGTGACTTCGATCTTATTGGGGTTGCGAGTGCGAACTGGGGTTTCCAGCTCAGCATAATGGGTACCCGCTTGGTAGGCAGCTGATGCAGAGTGATCATCTGCACAGGCAACCAAAGAAATCATCAGGGCGAACACTGCCACGATTGAACGCATGTTGTTACTCCATAAAAATAAAATGAATCAGTTTACCCACCGGTCGTCCGGTGAGTTTTGAAAACCTGAGTATAAGACCGCGCCTATTATTGAGGTTCCCTGTGTGAACTGCAATTATTGCGCAACAAACTGAATCTAACTTGAACCCGCCACACAGAAAACGCGAGCGACAGGCACAAAAAAAGCGGCCGAGGCCGCTTTTTCAACTTCTTAGCTNTTAGTTCAAGCCNGAAATGTAATTGGCAACCGCTTTGATTTGCGCGTCACTCATGTACTCAGCGACTTGACGCATAGTTTGCAAGTCGCCGTCATTGGTACGCTCACCGGCGCGGAAAGCGCGCAGTTGCTTCTCAATGTAATCGGCGTGCTGACCACTCAAACGTGGATATCCGGCAGGATCGTTGCCCAAACCGCGAGGCGAGTGACACCCTGTACACGCTGGCGTACCCACAACCGCGTTACCGGCGCGATAGACTTTTTCGCCCAGCGCTAAGCCGTCGACATCGATACCGGCATTCACCTTAACAGTGAGAGGCTTGGCACCAGATAGCTGCAGTGGCTTGCTGTTGTAGAACGCAGCGATATCGGCCAGATCTTGGTCGCTCATGGCGTTGAGCAAACCGGTCATTTCAACAACGGCTCGCTTACCGGCCTTAATGTCTTGTAACTGCTTGGTAAGATATTTCTCACCCAGACCCGCCAATTTAGGGAAATTAGGCGCTGGGCTATTGCCATCGGCACCGTGGCAAGCTGCACATACCGCAACCTTACCTTCACCCGAGGCTGCGTCACCAGCGGCCATGCCACCTTGCGCTGCAGCGATCAAACTTACAGCCATCAATGCTTGTTTGAAGATGTTTTTCATTGGCTAATCCGTCAAATTTTTAGTCATTAAGCAATTGTTTTGCGGCTGAACTACCCCTTAGCAGAGCGTCCGAGCTACAATGTGCGCCGCCTCAGGCGGACAAAAACCGCGACATTATATACTAACCGCCTGAAATCACACTATTTTTGCAGGGTTATCACTTGAGCCGTATTAATTATTCCAAAGCCTACTTTACTCAAAGCGCGCCGTCCATCCGTCAATGTCCGCCGGAAACCGGGGCTGAAGTCGCCTTTGCGGGTCGCTCCAACGCGGGAAAGTCTAGCTCCATCAACACCCTCACTAGTAATCACAAGCTAGCTCGCACCAGTAAAACCCCCGGTCGCACCCAATTAATTAACTTCTTCGAACTCAGTGAAAATCAGCGTTTAGTCGATTTGCCGGGCTACGGCTACGCCAAAGTTCCCCTCAAGATGAAACAAGAATGGGAGCGCAACCTCGAAGAATACTTGCGCGAGCGCCGCTGTTTAAAGGGATTGGTATTGTTAATGGATGTGCGCCATCCAATGCAAGAATTCGACACCATGATGCTCAACTGGGCCATCGAAGCCGAGATGCCGGTGAGGATCCTGCTCACCAAATCCGACAAACTCAAAAAAGGCCCGGCTCAAGCCACTTTATTGGCTGTTCGGAAGCATTTGGTCGATGCGCAAGTAGACGATCTTGTTAGCGCCCAACTATTTTCTTCATTAAAGAAAACCGGAGTTGACCTGTTGATGAAACAACTCAACGAATGGTTGGAAGTGCCTGAAACCGAAGAGACCGACACTGAGTCAGAGTAGAGAACCAACCAAGTTGATGACTGCGACCTCGCAGTCATCCATCTCGGAAATTTCAAATCCGAGCTAGCAAAAAACCCCTTATTCCAAAATAGAATAATCATTTTTATCAATACCCCATTATTCACACAGCCTATTAAAAATGGCTTACACCCCCTGCAAACGGTTATTAATTCACCTAAAAAGCTCAAAAAATATACTAAATCTCCACTTCCCCTCCAGTTAATGATTCAGTAAGAAAATAATCGTTTACCCCTACCATTGATTTCCCCCCTGCTAATACTCTAGTTTTTGGCGCGAGCACGGGACCGCTGCTCCGGCCTCCCAAGACCGGTATCTAAACAGCGCATTGCCAAGTGCTCGATAACAATAAACATTAGCGGTTTGTTTCAGACTGCCCGCCCACATAGAGAGAGGACGTTGATATGCGCTATCAACCTACCAAGCTTGCACTTGCAATCGGCCTCGCCGCCGCTGCACACACATCCATTTCAACCGCCCAAACCGGCACCGAGTTAGAAGAAATCACCGTTTACGCTCAGAAGCGTGCTCAATCGATTTTGGAAGTCCCTGTATCCGTTGCATCTTACGATGGCGATCTGCTGGATCAAGCTCAAGTTCGTGACCTGAGTGATCTTCAACAAGTTGCTCCGAGCCTTGTGTTTAACAGCTCAACTGGTGCGACTCAGTCCATTATGACCATCCGTGGTATCGGTACTGCTGGTCAAAACTCCGGTCTTGAGCAATCGGTTGGTGTTTTCATTGATGGCGTCTACCGCGGTCGTCCTGGCTCAGCCCTGAGCGATTTTGTCGACATTGAAGCTGTAGAAGTTCTGCGAGGCCCTCAAGGAACTTTGTTTGGTCGTAACACATCTGCAGGTGTGATTAACGTTCGCTCCAAAAAACCTTCCTATGAGCAAGGTGGCCATGTTTCTATCAGTGCGGGTGATTTCGATTACCAACAGATCAAGGCCAGTGTAACCGGACCGCTGATTGAAGACGTTTTAGCCTATCGTTTATCTGCCACTTGGCAGGAACGTGATGGATACATCGAAGACGATGTAACCGGCGATGAGTACAACAACAAAGATCGCAGTACTGTTAGAGGACAACTGCTGTGGGATATCAGCGAAGAAACTTCTCTGCGAATCATGGCAGATTACACTGAGACTGATGAAGTTTGCTGCGCTCCCGTACCTGTTTTCTATGGCCCTGCAACACTTGGATTGATTTGATCAGACCCATCTCCATTTGACGCCTTTTGATTGACCATTGGCGCACCATTTCAGGATGGAACACTAGGTTCTGCAGTCTCACCAGAGCACACTTTTGACGGTGTGTTTACCGATATCGGTGATTACAAAACTAACCGCAACTCAGAGTTTGGCGGCGATGACAGCTACATAGACGGTGGTATCTCTTTCGAATTGGAGACAACACTAACCGACACGCTAGACCTTACTGCAATATTGGCGCACAGATTCTTTGAAACAGACCCATACGGCGATGTCGACATGACCTCTGCAGACATTTGGCGCGGCGGTCGTGGACAAGATATTACTTAAGATTCATTTGAGCTTCGTTTATCCTCAACCGGCGACTCAGTCGACTGGACTGCCGGCTTGTACTATTTCAACCAAGACATCGATGCCAAAGGTGAATTTAATTGGGGCACTGATGGGGAAGCCTATTTGACTCAGGTCGCCCTGGCTCGTCTAGCAGGGCAAGGAGTTGATATTGGAGGCCCTGCCAGTGCAGGGGTTGCACAATTGGCTGCAGCAGGGCTGTTTTCCGGTGCCCTCGCTGAAACTGGCGTTGAAGAAGACGTATCCTACGAAGCAGAGAGCATTGCAGTGTTCGGCCAAGCGACTTGGAATGTCAACGAAGCTCTTAGCCTAACACTGGGCTTGCGTTACTCTGAGGAAGAAAAAGAAGCTGATTACGAAGTAATCAGTAACGACCCGTTCTCACAAGTTAATCTGTTAAACATCAGCCAAGAGCTATTCAATTCTTTGCGTCCGCTGCAGCTCCACTTACCTGTGGGTAAGACCTCAGACGATTATGATGATGATGATCTGTCTGTTACGACCAGCGTAAACTACGAGTTCACCGATACTGTTTCTGGTTACGCTCGTTATGCTCAGGGCTACAAAGCCGGTGGTTTGAATCTAAACGGCACCATTGGTCAGACTCCAGGAAACCCAACCACTGATTTGGCCAACAACCAATTTGATTCAGAAAGTACGGATTCCTATGAGATTGGTGTTAAGTCCTTCTTGTTCGACCGCACCCTGCAATTGAATGCCACGGTGTTCTATCAAACTGTTGAAGATTTCCAAGTGAACTCTTTTGATGGTGCTGGCTTCACACTACAGAACGCTGGTGAAATCGAAGGTAAAGGACTCGAGATTGACTACACTTGGACCCCCAATGAGAACTGGATCGTAGGCGGTGGCTTTGTGTTTCAGGACATCGAATACGCTGACTTCAAAACCGGTTCTACCACCATTGCACAGCAAGAAGCTGCAGGTCTTCAACTACGTGCCGAGGGAGCGGTTCCCCCGCAGGACCTGACCGGTGAAACCCCTAACTTCGTCTCTGACGTAACTTATGCAGGTAACATTACCTACTTGCATGACGTGAACGAGGACATGATCTTAAAACTAGGCACCAGCTACCGCTTCCGCTCCGACTACACGACAGGTCAAGATAACGACAAGCTCACCGAGAATGATGATTACTGGATCGTAAATGCCAACATTACTCTTGAAGCTTCTGACGAATCCTGGGCTGTTGAGCTCTGGGGTAAGAACTTGACCGATGAAGAAGTTATCAACATTGGCTTTGACACTCCGCTGCAAACCGGTTCTATGAGTGCATTTGTCGAAGCACCAATGACCTGGGGCGTTACCGGTCGCATGAACTTCTAAATCAACGCTCTACATCGTTTCATTTAGGCTCGTAGCTTTGCCGGATCTGGTTTCAGATCCGGCTTTTTTAATTAATCATACAAATAAAAAACGTAAGTCTTATTACAAAATGCTTGTCATTTCCCGCCGACTTCCTCTACTCTTGATTCCACAACAATAAAAAGCGACGACTTTAACGACCCGAGAGGAAAGAAGGACGTAACGCTCAAAAGATCGAGACACGACTTTCACTGCACTTTTTTGCCACTACTGCCGTTCGGTTTCACTGCCGATGTAGTCTCAAAATCCTCCAATTCTGTTATCCGTCAAATCGCTCTCATTCGAAAAAGATGTGCGCTGTATCTATGCACCCTTGATGTATTCGACTCGTTGTATCAGTTAAAAAAATAACAACACTGAACTCAGTTAATAACAAAAGCGCCCCAAGCGCATGAGGGAGTCCCACCATGAGAGGTTTTACCTTTAAGCCATCACAACTGTCGCTAGCTATCGCCCTAACTTTAGGCGCCGGTGGCAGCACACACGTTCTCGCCCAAGGCGAAGACATTTTTGCCATTGAAGAAATCACCGTTTACGCGCAAAAGCGTGAGCAATCGATTATGGAAGTGCCGGTTTCAGTGTCTGCCTATAGCACGGAACAGCTCGAGAAAGCCCAAATTCGAGACGCCAGCGACCTGCAAACCCTCGCACCGTCTCTCTCTGTGAATACCTCAACCGGTAGTTCCGACACCTCATTTACCATTCGCGGTATCGGTACCGCAGGTAATAACGCCGGTTTAGAACAATCTGTCGGTGTTTTTATTGATGGCGTCTATCGCGGCCGTTCAGGCGCAGCGCTCACAGACTATGTCGATATTGCCGGTATCGAAATCCTAAAAGGACCGCAGGGCACCCTGTTTGGCCGTAATACGTCAGCCGGTGTTGTGAATGTGCGCACCGCTCAGCCCCAGTACGAAACCGGTGGTTCACTGGAAGTGGGTGTGGGCAATGATGGCTACAAACAATTTAAAGGCTCGGTAACCGGCGGTATCGTGGAAGATACCTTGGCCTATCGCCTGTCGGGTACCTGGCAAGAAAAAGACGGCTACTACGACAACGAATTACTCGATGAAGAAATCAATGACCGCGACCGCTACACCATACGTGGACAGTTGTTGTGGGATATTAACGATGATGCCTCTCTTCGTGTGATTGCCGATTACACCGATGTGGATGAGAAGTGCTGTACTGCAGTGCCTATTTTCTATGGTGCAACTACCCTTCTCGGAGCGGGAGCTACCGGCAACCCTTTGTTGCCATTTAACCCAGGAACGAGCTATGCGGGTACCGCGGGTGGTTTTCCAGATACCTTTGATAGAGATGTGTTGCTGAACGACGAAACTTCTGAAGAAATGGAAGATTGGGGCATTTCAGGAGAATTGAACTGGGACTTTGGTGATGTTGCTTTAACCGTCATCGGTGCCTACCGTGAATCTGATAATACCAACACCATCGACGCTGATTTCACATCAATGGACTTGATCGAGCGCACTAACGTGATCGATACCGAAGAGACTTCGATTGAAATTCGACTGGCCTCAACCGGTTCTCAAACCATCGATTGGACCGCAGGTTTCTTCTATTTCAATCAAGATATTGCCCATGAGTCTCCAATTCCATTTGGCGCAGATCTGAAACAGTACTTCGATTTGATCTCAGCCGCTGCAGTGGACGAGAACTTTGGAGCATTCCTCGGTGGAAATAGCGTACTCGCCACCGGAGAGGGATTAATTTCTTACCTCGAAGCGGCAACTGGTGACAGCTATTACGCCGAGAATGACTACACCAACTCCATCGTCGACTATAACGCCGAGAGCTTTGCCCTATTCGGACAAGCCACTTGGAACGTCGACGATCAACTGAGTATCACCGCCGGCCTACGCTATTCCGAGGAAGAAAAAGAAGCGGACTTTGAAAACGATCAAGTCAGTCCATTTGCCGATCTGACAGCAGCTCAGTTGGCGGGACTTTATCCTTCCCACACTCCGACTAATCTGTCTCAAACCCTTATCAATACTCTGGCCAATGCCAGCCCTACTGCCTTAGGCGGGTTAATCGGTGTCACTCAGGCAGTGCAATTCGGTCTTCCATACGAAGATACCAAAACCGACTACGATGATGATGACGTCTCTGTTACCTTGAGTGTCAACTACGTTTGGAACGATGAGCTCAGCACTTACGCTCGTTTCGCCCAAGGCTATAAATCTGGCGGTATCAACCTCGACCGCACCGCACCAGGCCAAACACCTGGTAATCCAACGACTGATCCAAAGGCACCAATCTTTGATGCTGAAACCGTGGATTCTTTTGAAATCGGTTTCAAATCTCGCTGGTTCGACAACACCCTGCAGTTGAACGGTGCTGTGTTCTATCAAGAGATGGATGACTTCCAGTTCCAGGAGTTTACTGGCACAGGCTTTGTTGTTCAGAATGCCGCAACAGTGAAGGGCCAAGGGTTTGAGTTAGATTACCTGTGGCAGCCAGACGAGCACTGGGTGATCAGCGGTGGTATTACCTTCCAAGATATCGAATACGAAGATTTCGATACCGCTCCAACGACCTTGGCTCAAGACCAAGCCGGTGCTGATTTTCAGGATCTCGATGGCGAGCCTGTTATCTATACCTCGGACATCAGCTACTCAGGTACCATCAGCTACACCAACAACCTGACCGAGAACTTGCTCTGGACTGCCGGTACGTCTTACAGCTACCGCACCGAATATCAAACCGATGAAAGTAACGACCCCATCGTTGAACAGGACGATTCTACCGTGGTTAACTTGTTCATTAGTTTGATGCCAGAGGATGAAACCTGGGCAATCGATCTATGGGGCAAGAACGTCACCGATGAAGAACTGTATATGGTTGGTTTCAACACCACCTTCCAAGCCGGCTCTTACAGCGCCTACTTGAATGCACCCCCTTCCTACGGTGTGACTGCTCGCTACAACTTCTAATCTAGTCACATAGGTTAGACGTAAAGAAGAAAAACGGTCGCTCTCTAGCGGCCGTTTTTTTATGCACCCAAATCGTATTTCAATCTATCAAGGTTTCTTTACGGCAAGAAACATCAAGCAGTTATCTAGGTAATCCACGGAAGTATTAGCTGCCATCTCTCAACCTCTCTCTCTTCTGCAACGATTTCGATCCTTACTCCGCTGTTGTCATATCCCATTTGCTGTACTAGACCTAATGGGTAGGCGATTTATAACAACAAAAAATATCGCGTTTCGCGCGGGAGGAAGTCTCAATGGAAGCTAATGCCATCACACCCACTCGACTGTCTTTGGCCATCGCCATCGCCGTCGGCTCACTCAGCACCACAGCCGTCAACGCTCAAGATGAGAACTTTGAGTTAGAAGAGATCACTGTTTACGCACAAAAGCGTGAACAATCAATTATGGAAGTACCGGTATCGGTTTCTTCTTATAACGCAGAGTTAATTGAGACGGCACAAATCAGGGATCTTAATGATCTGCAGCAATTGGCGCCGTCACTCACGGTGAACGCCTCGTCCGGCGGCATGGAATCCATCTTCTCTATCCGCGGTATTGGTACCGCAGGTCAAAACGCGGGATTGGAACAATCCGTGGGTGTGTTTATTGATGGTGTCTATCGCGGTCGTCCCGCCTCTGCCCTCAATGATTATGTGGGTGTGAACGGCATAGAAGTCCTAAAAGGCCCTCAAGGAACCCTGTTTGGTCGCAACACCTCAGCCGGTGTTATCAGTGTGCGCACCGAAAAGCCCTCCCATGAATTTGGCGGGGAAGTCGAGCTATCAGCGGGATCAGAAGGTTATTTGCAAACCAAGGCCATTGTCACCGGCGGTCTGAGTGACACGGTAGCAGGAAGCTTTGCCGTAACTTATCAAGAGCGCGATGGCACCCTCGATGATGTCGTCACCAATGAAGATTACAACGATCGCGACCGCTACACCCTAAGAGCGCAATTACTGTGGGACATTAACGATGACGCTTCTCTGCGTATCATCGCCGATTACACTGACACAGACGAAGTTTGCTGTAACGCTGCACCGCTGTTTTATGGGCCCGCTCAAGGCGCCATTGCACTCTCCGGTGGCACCACATTGCCCGCGGGTGCACCGACTACCTATCAAATCTTCGCCGGTAGCTATGCCGATCCTTTCGATTATGATGTCGCAACCACGCCCGACACCTCAGAAGAAAGTGTCGAAGATTGGGGGCTATCGGGCGAACTCAACTGGGATCTCGGCGAGACCGCCTTAACGGTTATCGGCGCCTATCGCAAACATGAGAACTACAACTTTCTCGACGCCGATTTTACCGATTTACAGCTCTTTGATCGCGAAAATAATCAAGATATTGACGAAACTTCACTCGAGATACGCTGGGCCTCAACCGGATCGCAAACTGTCGACTGGACTTTAGGCTTCTTCTACTTCAAACAAGAAAATGATTACAGCACCGGCCTTCAATTTGGCGAAGATTCCATCGACTACGCTAACGTTTTGGCGGCCGCTTTAACCGGTGGGAACCCTCTAGTTGATACGCCTTTCTCAGACGCCAACGCTGGCGTTAACTTCCTCTTCGGCCGCACCGACACTTGGTGGTCGGCGGATGACGAGAGCTATTCAAACACCGATTATGAAGCGGAGAGTATGGCGTTTTTTGGACAAGCCACTTGGAACGTCACGACCGACCTCAGCCTCACGGTTGGATTGCGTTATTCAGATGAAGAAAAAGAAGCCGATTTCGATTGGACCGGCGATTACGCCTTTGGCGAAGTCCCCTCTTCGGAACTGGTGGCCATTGGCGCTGGAGCACTAGCGGCCTTTCAAACGGGCTCACCTTACGATTCCTTTTCGACGGACTACGACGACGATGATGTTTCTGCCACCGTCAGTGTCAATTACCAATTCAGCGAAGAGTTCAGTATGTACGGGCGCTTTGCGCAAGGTTACAAATCCGGCGGCATCAATATGGATCGCAGCGCACCGGGACAATCTCCGGGCAATCCCACCCCCGATCCCGACGGTACTCACTTTGATGCCGAAACGGTCGACTCCTTTGAAATTGGATTCAAATCCCGACTGCTTGATAATCGGCTAACCCTTAATGGTGCCGTGTTTTATCAGGAGCTGGACGACTATCAACAAAACTCCTTCGACGGTCTCAATTTTACCGTGCGCAACGCGGCAACAGTTGAAAGTGAAGGGATTGAATTTGACTATACCTTTGCGCCCACTGAACGCTGGCTCTTCAGCGGCGGCGTCACCTTTCAAAACGTTGAATACGATGAGTTTGAAAACGCTTCGCCCACNGCATGGCAAGGGGCTCAAGGTGCCACCGCGCAAGACCTATCAGGTGAACCGGTCTTATTCACCTCAGACACGACTCTGGCCGGTTTAATTTCTTACACCATGCCCCTCAATGACGCCCTTAATTTGGCCGTAGCCACCACCTACTCTTACTCATCCGAGTACTACACCGGACAGGACAACGATCCAATCACCGAGCAAGACAGCTACTGGATTTACAATCTCAACTTCTCGCTGATGCCGGCGGACGACAGCTGGCAGATCGATTTGTGGGGTAAAAACATCGGCGATGAAGAGGTTCCTACCACGCCTACGTGAGAGAGCCGATGACTTGGGGTATGACCGGTAAGTTACGTTTTTAAGCGTCATCGCCTCTAANGAAGACTTGTGCTNGTTAACCGCTAGGCCGCTCACCATTNGGNGGCCTCAAACTAGCNATAAAACCGNAGCNTAGGTCATTGAGAGGGCAGCGCGGCAATCTCTANTNGGTCAGNTTGATAAAGCGCCAGCCCCAAAAGATCGCCGTNTCGCCCTTGGGCTACTCGCGNTGACGGGATCTGTTACCACNTTAAGGACCGCCACTAGGCGGTCTTTTTTTATNGGCCCGAGANATATTCAGTGCTGCCGNCTGAATNNCCNNTTNTGGAATNACTCANCCTAAACACTANCNNGCGCNGTNAGNGCNATTNGTNCGNCNGTGCCAATACCAAAACAGACGGACACAAAAAAGCCCGGCAGCCTTNGGGAAACTACCGGGCNAAATCAATCGANGATCTTGGGGAAACCATCGATTGGGGTGCAGCACCAAGGTGCCAGCGCTGCCTTCCTATCTGCTTTGAAGCCTAACCCCTGAAAAGGTTCCAACCGGCAAGGTAAAAATTAGCTTCTAAGCCAACACGAGTAAGAAGGGTGAACCTAAGCCGGTTATGGCAGTCTGTGACTATTGCTGGGCGCAGGGCTGAATGACAGGCAAAAAAAAGCCCTAGCTCATTGCCAGGGCGCTTTTTAGATTTTAAAGCTGTTAGCCAAATAGCCAACTTAAGTAAGGAGAGCAAGACACCATGAAATATCTTGATTACTGAGACTGGCTATTTCCGAAAGAGTTCCAAAATAATTCAAAAAAAGTGATTATTTCGTGATTCTTTTTTCTGCCCCTTGTGTTTAGAGGCTTTCAGGGCCTTCCCATAATGACAAGAATGCCATTAATGCGCTTCATCCCAGTTGTCGCCCACTCCCGCTTCCACCAAAAGGGGGACATCCAAGCTCATGGCGGCTTCCATACGCTGTTTTAGCCCCTCTGTGACCGCTTCAAGCTGTGATTGTGCCACCTCGAGTACCAATTCATCGTGTACCTGCATAATAATGCGGGCGTCTAGCTGCTCTTGTTCTAACCAAGCCTCGACGTCCAACATGGCAATCTTAATGATATCCGCCGCCGTTCCCTGCATGGGGGCGTTAATGGCGGTACGCTCCGCCGCCTGACGGCGCATACCGTTACGCGCGTTGATCTCGGGCAGGTAGAGTCGNCGCCCGTTGAGCGTTTCTACATANCCCTTTTCCGAGGCTTCCACACGGGTTTCGTCCATATANCGCTGAACCCCAGGNTAACGCTCAAAATACAGATCAATGTATTGCTGAGCCTCGTAGCGGCCAACATTCAATTGTTTGGCCAGACCAAAAGCCGACATGCCATAGATCAAACCAAAGTTGATGGCCTTAGCGCTGCGACGCTGATCAGCGGTAACACGGTCTAAATCCACATCGAAGACTTCAGCGGCGGTTGCCTTGTGAACATCCAACCCCTCAGAAAAAGCCTTCTGTAGACCTTCATCGCCCGATAGGTGAGCCATGATTCGCAGTTCAATTTGCGAATAATCCGCCGCCACCACCTTGTAGCCTTCCGGTGCGATGAACGCCTTGCGGATACGTCGGCCCTCTTCGGTGCGAATGGGGATGTTTTGCAGGTTGGGATCAGAAGACGACAGTCTTCCCGTCGCCGTCACCGCTTGATGATAAGAGGTGTGAACTCTACCGCTGGCTGGATTCACCATCTTCGGTAATTTATCGGTATAGGTGGATTTCAACTTCGACAGACCGCGATATTCGATCAGCAGCTTTGGCAGGGGATAATCGAGTGCCAGCTCCTGTAGCACTTCTTCGGCTGTGGACGGTGCGCCTTTGGGCGTTTTCTTAATCACCGGTAGCCCCAGCTTTTCGAACAAGATGGCACCTAACTGTTTGGTAGAACCGAGGTTGAACTCCTCTCCAGCTAAGTCAAATGCCTGCTTTTCCAATTCGTCCAAGCGCTGAGCAATTTCCACNCTCTGTTCGCCCAGTAGTTTAGTGTCGATCAGAGCGCCATTGCGCTCGATGGTCGACAATACATTGAGCAATGGCAGTTCGATACGCTCAAACACGTCCACCAAGGCGGATTCGGCCTCTAGTTGCGGCCACAGCGTCTGGTGCAGACGCAGAGTAATATCGGCATCTTCGGCGGCGTAGGGCCCGGCTTGCTCGAGATCGATCTGGTTAAAGGTCAGCTGTTTAGCGCCCTTTCCGGCTATTTCTTCAAAGTGGATGGTCTTGTGATCTAAGTGTCGCTCGGCCAAGGTATCCATATCGTGACGACTGCCGGCGGCATCCAATACGTAGGACTCCAGCATGGTATCAAAGGCAATGCCTTGCAGCTCAATGTCGTGGTTGGCCAAAACGCTCTTGTCGTATTTGAGGTTTTGGCCGACCTTGTTAATGGATGAGTCTTCTAAGATAGGCTTCAAGGCGCCTAACACATCGGCTTCGCTCAGTTGTTGTGGGGCATCCAAATAGTCGTGACCGAAGGGGATGTAAGCCGCTTCACCGGCTTTCACCGCCACTGAAACACCCACTACTCGAGCTTCCATATAATTGAGACTGGTAGTCTCAGTATCAAAGGCAAACAGCGGGGCTGTGCGTAGTTTTTCTAGCCAAAGATCCCAGTCGGAATGGTTAAGTACCACTTGATAATCCGTTTCAACGGGGGCCGGCGCAGGAACCTCTGGCTTTTCTGAATCCTTATTTGTGGCACTCGAACCCGTGGATACCGTGCCTTCCTCGAGCTCTTTGATCCAGGTTTTAAATTCCATGTCTTTAAATAAAGCCAACAGCGCCTCCTTGTCGGCACTGCTCATCGCCAGATCTTTTGGCCCCTGATCCAACTCAACATCACACTTAATCGTAGCCAGCTCGTAAGAGAGGTAAGCGGAGTCTTTATTGTCTGCCAGTTTTTCCGGCATCTTCTTGGCACCGCGAAATCCCAAGCTACGAACCGCTTCTAGATCGGCGTAGATCGCATCCAAGCTGCCCAAGTTTTGCAGCAGGGCAAGAGCGGTTTTTTCGCCCACACCCTGCACGCCGGGGATGTTGTCCACCTTATCGCCCATCAAAGCCAAGTAATCGATGATCAATTCTGCGGGGATGCCGAACTTATCCACAACGCCTGCTTGATCCATCAGAGTATTGGTCATGGTGTTAACCAAGGTTACGTGTTCGGTCACCAGCTGTGCCATATCCTTATCGCCGGTGGATACCACCACATCGACCCCCTGTTCGGTGGCTTGGCGGGCCAAGGTTCCGATAACGTCATCGGCTTCCACACCCTCAATAATCAGCATGGGCAAACCCATGGCGCGGATGATGTTGTGGATGGGCTCAATCTGGGTTCTCAGCTCATCGGGCATCGGCGGACGCTGAGCTTTGTACTCTGGATAGATGTCATCACGAAAAGTTTTGCCTTTGGCATCAAAAATAACCGCGACCACCGAACCTGGGTAGTCCCGATCCATACGCCGGAGCATATTGATGACACCTTTAACGGCTCCGGTGGCCTGTCCCTTGGAATTGGTGAGTGGTGGCAAAGCGTGAAAAGCGCGGTACAAATAAGAAGATCCATCCACCAAAACTAAAGGTGCAGTCGACATAGTGTGTTCCATTAATCAGGTAACAGGTGAGCTCAAACGAAGCTGAGATAAATTCAGGACGGCTATTCTCTAACAGCCACCGGCGAAGAACAAATCCCTTTCACTCAAGGTCATTTTTGAACATCCACTTGCACATCAATCGAACGATTAATGACATGCACGCCAACAACATGATCGGTAACACTTTTTTACATACGACCGACACACCAACATAGTGTTACCGATGCGTTACCGACCACAACATATGGTGTTACCGCAAGATATATGTGTAACAACCACTCATGATCGATGATTTTTTAACCTTTTTAATCAAAAAAACAGTAGCGTTACTTTTTATCTTCCGTTACTATGCGTAACACAAAGTAACACATTCACTGATTAACAGGTTCCAAGCCCTGTTAATCGGAATCAACCACCTAAATACATAGAGGACCGTCTCATGAAAAAACTTGGTTTTCTGCTTGCTCTAGCTGTTTTCGCTCAAGGCGCAATGGCTAACAAGGTTGGTTCCAGCTACTCCAACGTCGCTGTACTCGTTGCGGAAACTGGCGCCAGCTCAAGCTGGGCAACAAAAGAAATGATCACCGCTGAGCAGAATGCTCAGAAGTTAGAAAAGACTCTCGAAGATGCTAACGCCAAGTTAGCCTCCAAGATGGAACAGCGCTTCAATCTGATGCTCGAGGCTTCTGTTCAGCAGTAAGATTTACACAGTTTATCATCGCTCTTCCCTGCACTGACTCTCTCCTCCCTTTTTTGACCAGTGCAGGGATTTTTTTTGTCTTAAATTTCTCCCGCCTCGCGATTCTCTCACTCCAGGGTAGAGCAACGACTGAACACTTCAAGCATGGCAGTCACCAGCTCAGTGTAAGTGCCCACTCCCGACAGATCTCCCATAATATCTATTGGTACCGTCTGAAGTTGATTGCGTTCTGCAAAGATTGTTAACCAGCGCTGAGGGTTACGCCCCTCCACCAACAGACAACTGTTATCGTCTAACTTTTTCCCAATCTGCCACAAGCTTCGAGCTCCAGGGCTAAGCTCTGGCGAATTGCTCAACACCACTGGCTCGGGAAACGGGAAGGACTCTAGAAAATGATCATAGGCCCGATGCGCAACGGCATAAGGTCGTGATAAACCGGCGCTTGATACTTCCGTGCGAGTTGCAGCGCCGGTTAGTTGTTGAGATAGCTGTGCTAGCTGCTCCAGCTGGTTGAAGAAAGCTCGAGCGTTCTCTCGATAAGTGTTTTCACCCTCAGGATCGAGCTGAATTAGATGTTGCTCGATAGACAAAGCAAACCGTCGTGTATCCTCAAGTGACAACCACAAGTGTTGATCTTGGCTGTGATGGTGCCCATGAAGATGGGTGCCCTCCGCATCAGCTGAGCCCTCTTTCGTTTCTCGATCATCAAGCTCAAGATCGCTAGACGCGATTGAAACCGTCGACGCCATAGCCAGTGTCGATTGGCCTTCTGAAATATTGGCCAGATAGGGCTCCAGATCAGGCCCAACCCAGAGCAATACATCAGCTTGCGCCAACTTGCGACGCTCGGACACCTTGAATGCAAAATCATGCGGACTCTGCCCCGCCGATAGGAGAACTTCCAGCGAGTGGCGATCCCCCACTATTTCTTGAGCGATGAGTTTAACGGGGTAAATACTGGCAATAATTTTTAGCGGTTGGGCGGTAGCGGTGCAAGCAACCAATAAAAGCAACAGTGCTCTAGTGATGTGGACAATCATTGAAAATAGCATGCTCTCAGAGCCGACAAAGTGTTATAGAATAACATAACTTCCGAACTATCGCTTCTTCCCATGACTATCCCAACTTCTATCGCCTCTCAACAACACGATCATTCCCACTGTATTTCGACCGCCATGGAACAAGCCAAAGCCGTTTGCGCCCAGAACGGCGCTCGGTTGACGCCACTGCGCGAACAGGTTTTTCGTTTGGTTTGGAACAGTCATCAACCCCTCGGGGCCTATGCGCTGATGGATATGTTAGCGGCAGAATCGACTCGGAGAGTTGCCCCGCCAACCGTGTATCGAGCCTTGGAATTCTTGTTGGAACAAGGACTCATCCATCGCATCAACATGCTCAATGCTTTTGTCGGTTGTACCCACCCCAGTTCCGAGCACGCCAATAACTTCCTCATCTGCGAACACTGCGGCGTCGCCATTGAATTTTCGGCCGATCCATTGCAAACCAGCATCAACGATACCGCCGCCGAGTTTGGCTTCTCCATTAACGCGCAATCCATTGAATTAATGGGCTGCTGCCAACACTGCAGGGAGGCCGAGCTTTGAGTTCTAGGCAATTATCGTTGATTCAAGCGGAGGACTTGTGCCTCAGCTATGGTGAACGTCCAGTATTGAGTAATNTCTCACTGAATCTCAAACGAGGTGAAATCGTTACCCTGATTGGCCCTAATGGCGCCGGTAAAACCTCACTAGTGCGGGTGGTCCTGGGCCTTCAAAAGCCCACCTCAGGGCAATTGCAGCGTCAACCCAAGTTACGCATTGGCTACATGCCACAGAAGCTGCATATAGAGGCAAGCCTGCCACTAACGGTGCAGCGGTTTTTACGCCTAGCTTCCAATGATCGCGCCGCAATAAATGAAAGCCTTGAGCTGACAGGCATACCGCACTTACTCAACAGCCCCATGCAATCGCTCTCCGGCGGTGAGGTTCAGCGAGTACTTCTAGCCCGAGCGCTATTAAGAAAACCCGATCTGCTGGTGTTGGATGAGCCGGTACAAGGTGTCGATGTTGCTGGTCAGGCAGCGCTATACCAACTGATCGTCAAGATTCGCGATCGCCACCAGTGCGGTGTACTGATGGTTTCCCACGATTTGCATCTGGTGATGGCGGCAACCGACACCGTCATCTGCCTCAATCAACATGTTTGTTGTCACGGTCATCCGGAATCCATCAGTGAGGATCCCGCCTACCTCGAGCTTTTTGGTGCCTCGACGCCAACCGGCATTGCGGTCTACACCCACCATCATGANCACGACCACGACATCCATGGCGATGTTCAACACAAACACAACTGCGGAGAAGATCATGCCTGATTTTATTGTCTTGGCTCTCGCCGCGGGTTGTTTGGTGGCCTTAATGGCTGGGCCTCTTGGATCTTTTGCGGTGTGGCGACGCATGGCCTACTTTGGCGACACCTTGGCGCACTCCGCTCTCACCGGTGTGGCCTTCGGTTTGATTTTGTCGGTTAACATCAATATTGCCGTCACCGTGTTTTGTTTGTTGTTGGCACTGTTGCTGGTGCTACTGCAACACAACCGCAGCATTGCCACTGATACCCTGTTGGGCATTCTCTCCCACTCTATGCTTGCATTGGGACTCATCGTCGTGAGTGTATTCTCTGACGGACGCGTCGATCTCTATGGCTATCTGTTTGGGGATTTGCTTTCCGTGACTGGCGACGATCTGATAACCATTGGTATCACAGCAGCCATTGTCTTGCCGATGATCGTTTGGTTATGGCGCCCGTTGATTTCCATTACCGTGCATGAGGAATTGGCTCAGGTAGAAGGCGTACCAGTTACCTGGGTGCGCACGGCGCTGATGCTGATGATGGCTCTGCTAATTGCCGTGGCGATGAAAGTGGTGGGCGTATTNTTGATCACCGCATTGCTGATCATTCCGTCAGCCGCCAGCCGCCGCTTGGTGAATACTCCTGAGCAAATGGCTGTCAGCGCGAGTGNCATCGGCATGCTAGCCATTGCCGGAGGTTTGGCCAGCTCCTTCTATTGGGATACTCCGGCCGGGCCCAGTGCCGTACTCTGNGCCAGTATTGTGTTTGCNTTAAGCCTATTTAAACAGCCCTCAGTGTAAGCGGTTTTGGCTATTCAACATCTCTACTAGGGCTCAAAGCGGCTNACTATCGATTGCAGCGTCAGCTTGATACGGGTGTTATCCAGCGGCGGTTTGATAAAACCATGATAGTGCCCATAGGGATTAACCAAGGCGATGTTGGCAGTATGGTCAATGGTGTAGCTATCCCCCTGGGATACCTTAACGAACGCCATATTCATTTGATTAGCGAGGCGCTTAANTTCAAGAAACTCCCCCGTTAAGCCAATAAATTCCGGATCGAAGTAAGGCATATACTCAGACAGTTTTTCCACCGTGTCTCTGGCAGGATCAACACTCACCAAAACGAATTGAACCTGTTCGGCGATGTCTTCATCCAATTGCGACTTCACCGTTTTCATCATTGATAGCGTCGCGGGGCACACGTCGGGACAAGCAGTAAAACCGAAAAACACCAGTGACCACTTGCCTTTGAGCTGCTCTAATGTAAATGCTTCGCCNCGATGATTTTGCAGAGAAAANTCTTTGAAGATACGTGGCTGATCAAACACAAAGGTGCCATTCACCCGNAACTCAATAGGTGACAACACCCGTGGCGTGGTGATTTTATTCAGAAACAGCCCCATAACTACCACCACAAAAACGGCGATGGCCACTAAGGTAATGGTGACGCCTCGCTTTTGTTGTGGGTTCATTGGTGTGGGTTCAACCGTCGCAGTATTCATAAAAACTCCTGTTACTGCATGCCTAATAGAGGATTTGGCGGAAGTAGATAATGATCGGCCAACATCACCACAAATAACGCCATTAAATAGATGATGGAATACTTGAAAGTATCCATTCCCAAAGACGCATCATCACTCAACAACAGACGCACAGACCAGTACAAGAATCCAGCACCTAGAACCACCGCTCCGAGTAAATACAACCAATTGAGCATGCCTGTCGCGTAAGGCAGAAGACTTACNGCNAAGAGAATCAAAGTGTAAAGNAAGATATGGATTTTGGTGTAGTGTTCACCGTGCGTCACCGGCAGCATTGGAATATCTGCATTGGCGTATTCTTCTTTGCGGTGTACCGCCAGCGCCCAAAAATGGGGCGGTGTCCAGGCAAAAATAATGAGCACTAACAGCAAACCATAACCGCCAAGTTCATTGGTAACGGCCGTCCACCCCAACAGCGGCGGTGCCGCGCCAGCAATGCCCCCGATAACAATATTTTGAGGCGTCGCGCGCTTAAGAAAGAGCGTGTAGACCACCGCATACCCCAACAGTGATGCCAGTGTTAACCAAGCGGTTAGTGCGTTGATAAACACCAATAAGATGGCCATCCCCAGAACACCGGTCAGTGCTGCAAACCATGCAGCTTTGACCGGCTCAACCCGCCCTGTTGCTACAGGTCGGTTGAAGGTGCGCAGCATTTTTTGATCGATTTGACGATCAACCAAGTGATTGACTGTTGCCGCTGATCCCGCACATAGGGCAATACCCAAATTGCCCAAGATGAGCACATCGAGTGGCACCATTCCCGGTACGGCCAATAGCATGCCGATCACCGAGGTCAGTATCATTAAAGCAACCACTTTCGGCTTACAGAGTTCGAGATAGTCCGACCACTTGGCAGAATTATCTTGAACACTGGTTTGTTGCACTGAACCCGCTACTGCATTTCCCATGATCACACTCCTAAGACAATTCAGCACTCACTGAAGTTGTTGGTTTCTGATAGTTATTATTGTTTTCAACGATACTTCTCGATTCAACACGCTGGCTTTGCAGGTGGTAATTAATTGTCACCATTACCAGCAGCAACACCGCGCCTACACCGTTATGGATCACGGCAACGGCAAGAGGTAAGGCAGCCAAAATATTGGTGATACCCAACACCACTTGCAATACCAGCACAGCCACTAACACCAAAGCCAGAGATTTTTTTGCTCTCGTCCCAGTACGCCATAGTAACGCCGCCAGTAGTAGGGAAATCACACAGACAACTAAGGCGCCCAACCGATGGGATAGATGAATGGCTGTGCGCGCGTCATTATCCATTAAGCCACCCAAATAATTAGGGCCGACACTTTGAGTAATGTTGAAGCCTTGTGCGAAATCCGCCTCTGGCAATAGCTCACCATGGCACGTGGGGAAATCAATGCAAGCTAAGGCGGCGTAGTTCGAACTTGTCCAACCGCCTAGTGCAATTTGTACCACCACAACGATAAGACCAACA
>PANW01000010.1 GCA_002707785.1 Cellvibrionaceae bacterium
GATGGTTACCACCGTGCCCGTGGTGGTTGGTTATATTTATGGCCGCCTCGTTCTTAAGTTAAACCCCGTGTTATTGCTCGGAGGGATTACCAGCTCAATGACCACTGGAGCATCGCTGAGCGTCGTAACTAAGGCAGCAAATAGCCCGGTTCCTTCTCTCGGTTATACCGGGGCTTATGCTTTTGCTAACGTGATACTCACCATCGCGGGCAGCTTGATTCTACTGTTTTGAGCAACTTTCTATGACCACAACATTTCGTATCCCAGCTGCGCTGGTTCTTCTTTCACTTTTCAGCTTACAGGCTTTGAGTAGCGAGCAGGATTTGCAGGCGCAGATAGACGAATTGCGAGCAATGCTGGTCAATGTCAATTCGGAGCTGCGCTCTGTTACGAGCGAGTTAGACTTGTTAAAGCAAGGTGTGCAAACACAACATATTGATCGGTCAGATTCTACAGACGGCAACACAGCGGCCCGGTCGTCCCCCGAATCTAGCTTCCTTCTCGGTTTTTCACGGGACGATATCACCGTGAAATTAAATGGCTACGTAAGGACTGATGTGATCTACGACAATGAACGCACGGGGGACGATGACTCATTTGTCACGGCTCTTATTCCGGTGAAGTGGAAATCGTCTAACGGCGGTGACGATCAGTATCATATCGGGGTAGACAGTTCCCCATTCACAAGCGGCAAGCAAACCAATATGCATGCAAGGCAGACGCGGTTTGGTATTGAGGCCAGTGGAGATACGCCGGTCGGTTTGTTCAGGACGAGATTTGAGGGGGATTTTTTTGGTTCCAACTCAAACTTTAGAATTCGGCACGCCTATGGCGAGCTTGGCGGCTGGCTTGTTGGAAAAACATGGTCCAACTTTGGCTCACTGAAGACACTTCCAAACACCTTAGATTTTGAGGGGCCGAGCTCTCAAATGCCTTCTAGAAACGAACAGATTCGCTACCGATTTTCCATGGCCGATAACTGGGCGTGGGATTTTGCACTTGAAGATTCAAACTATGAACCCGGTAATGTCGATGCCGAAAGCTGTGGCCTAGTTAACTGTGACGCCAATGATTTCAGCAACGTCTATCCAGATGTGATTAGTAATCTAATGTTTGATGACGGAGCTAATTTTCTCCACCTCGCACTTGCATGGTCGCAGTTAGAGATCGATGCCACTATCGATGACGGCTCATCAGTATTTGATAGAACTTACGATGTCGATGGTCGCGGTGTCGTTTTTGGTGGCCGTCACCTTTTCGGCGACAGTGATCAACTGCAATATCAATACACCTGGGTGCGAGGGATGGGGCACCTGATTGCCGACTTGGCGGCGGACGATGTTGCTGGTAACGCAGTTTTGGTTGACGAAGGTCGTGGGGTGGAAGAGTTGGAGACGCTAGCCGGCCAAATTGCGTGGCAGCATTGGTGGCAGCCCAACTGGAGCTCAACCTTGGTTTACTCTCAGGTAGTAGTGGAAAATGAAGATGAACAAGGACCTCACGCTTACCACAAATCATCTTATAGCTCCGCCAACTTAGTTTGGGATGTCACCCATCGCGTAACGACGGGTGTCGAATATCTTTATGGCGTGCGGACGAACAATAACGGTGAAAAAGGAAGAGCCAATCGACTTCAGTTGATGACCCGGTTTAGCTTTGACTAAAGCTGGCTCACTCACAATGAAAAGAATTTTTAAATCTTAACCCACATGGAAACTACGAATCATAAGGGGCACATCATGCCAAATAATAAAGGGGGAATTCTCACTGCTATCTTGCTATTCAGTACTTTGCTAGGTGTCGTCGGCTGCAGTTCAACAGGCTCCGAGGGTGAGTCACTAAAGCCGTCACTGTCTGCTCGCTCTATTACAGTCATCAAAGCTCAGGTTATCGAAATTGACTATGACAACCGATTTGTGACGCTGCTCGGTGAAGCCGGCCAATCCGTTCGATTGCACGTCGATGAAGGGGTTACTAATTTTGAAAACACCAAAGTTGGCGACCAACTTGAAGTTGATTATCTTGAGTCAATCGCTGTCTACGTGCAAAAGTCGGGTGATGATATCCCGTCTATTTCAGAGTCGGGGACTTTAAATCTAACCGAGCAAGGNGATAANCCGGGCTTGCTGGCAACCGATACCGTCCATATNGTAGCCAAGGTGCTGGACGTGGATCTTGANGCGAGAACAGTAATCNTGCGAGGCCCCGACAATATTAATCGNAAGNTGCCTGTCGANGACAGTGTAGAAGGGCTCGAGAATGTTAANANGGGCGACGAGGTGGTTGTNCGCTATACGATGGCNTTGGCCATTTNGGTTGCCGCTCANTANGGTCAAACTATTCTAGCGTGTGTGGTGGNGGCATGGCTACGTGGCGCGCTNGTTAGAGNTGTGCTTTGCCGTAGTTCANGGGNTGTANAAGAAAGTAGTCAANAATTGCTTCGAAATTNNGGGCGGTTTACACCTCTGCGCTATCAATCGATTCCACCTGGATTAACCCTTCGTCTGTACTCCAGCGAATATTGAGGTCGTACAGCNTCATGCCATAACTTTCAGAATGCTGCTTTTTGTACGCCGGTTGGGGCTGTTGCGCCAGAACCTGTTCGATCAGCCGCTGTAAATCCGGGTGTTTTTGTTGATGCTTGCGCAGTTGCGACTGGGCGAGAGAGGAGAAGCCAATTTTCACGTCAATGGTGGGCGCGCAATTGGCGTAGGCTCCCTTGGCGTCCTCGATCGAATCTGCGTAAGGGATGTAGGGCTTGATGTCGATAACCGGGGTGTTATTGAGAAGGTCGCCGCCCACAAAATCTATCCGCCACTGGTCGTTGATCTTGGCTATTTTATCTATCTTGACCACAGATAAGCCGATAGGGTTTGGGCGAAACGGGCTGCGACTGGCGAAGACTCCAATCTTTTGATTGCCCCCTAAGCGAGGGGGTCTCACCATGGGTTTCCATTGATCACGAATCGATTCGTGAAACAAAAATACAATCCAGATATGACTGAAATCATTGAGTCCGCGCAGTAGCTCCTCACGATTAAATTCTTTGCGCAAAAGTATCGAGGATTTCGCCGCGGAAACTAATCCCGGTTGACGAGGGATGGCAAACTTTTCCTCGTACGGACTGACAACCGAGCCGATAATTTTTAAACTGAGGTTTTCTGCGTCGGAGTTCATCAGCGTGTAAGTTATCGCGTAGCGTTTAGGTTGCTTAAATCATCGTTGATAGAGCGCTTATTGAGGGTTAGGTCGCCGTTGGCGGAAGCCTGAATCCACCATAGGTTGTCGTGCCAATCCCCCAAAACCATACGCTCTTTCTCGCCTTCTAGACGGTGAACCTCTGGACGATGGGTGTGTCCATGAATCAGTCGCGACACATTGGCCTCGCTCATAACTCGAGCCACCTCGCTGTGATTAACATCCATGATGTCATCTGCTTTAAGGCTGTTCATGCTTTGGCTCTGTTCGCGCAGCTGACGGGCAATCTCGCGTCTAGCGGCTAGCGGTTGGCTCAGTAATTGTTCCTGCCATAGTGGTGATCTGGCCTGCAATCGGAATGACATATAGTCGGTATCATCCGTGCATAGGCTGTCCCCATGCATCAATAAAGTGGGTGTGCCGTTGAGATCTATCACCGTCGGGTCTTCAAGTAGGGTTGCACCACTGCGGCTGGCGAAATCGTCTCCAATGAGAAAGTCTCGATTACCAACCATGAAATAAAGCAATCCGCCGCTGTTGGTGAACTGCTGCAGTAGTTTGACGATACGAGCATTGAAAGGGCAATCGTCATCGTCTCCGATCCAAACTTCAAAGAAGTCACCGAGTATATAGAGGGCGTCGCAATTTGGAGCCATTATCTCCATAAAGCGCTCAAACGCAGCAGTCACTATGGGCCGGCTTTGGTCGAGGTGTAGGTCAGAAATAAATAATGTGGTCATGAGAGATGGCAAGTATGAGAGTGGGGGTTATCTGGGGTAGCATTAGCATCCCCCAGACACGCTCATTCGGCTGGCGCCTGAGCTAAGTTTATACCTTAGGCTGCAGTAACCTTTTCGATGGTAACGGCCTCTGCCGGTACGTCTTGGTGTCCAGCTGCCATGGTGGTTTTCATGCCCTTAATCTGATCGACGACATCAGTGCCTTCAACGACCTTGCCAAATACGCAGTAGCCCCAGCCTTGAGCATTCTTGCCAGAATGGTTGAGGAAGTCATTGTCTTTGACGTTGATGAAAAACTGAGCAGTAGCACTGTGTGGGTCCATGGTGCGGGCCATAGCGAGAGTGTAGCAGTCGTTCTTCAGGCCATTGTCTGCTTCATTCTCAATTGGGTCGTTGACTTCCTTTTGTTCCATATCGGCCGTGAAACCACCGCCTTGGATCATGAAGTTGTTGATGACTCGGTGAAATATGGTGCCTTCGTAGAAGCCGCTCTCTGCGTATTGCTGGAAGTTTTGAGCAGTATTTGGGGCATTTTCGAAATCCAGCTCAATCGTTATATCACCGAAATTTGTGTGCAAAGTGATCATCATAGGCTCCTATAGAATGGTTCTTTGATCAATGTAGCGGAAGATCACCTGTCGATACTCCCTGATTGGAGGGCTGCCGACAAAAAATCTTTATTTGATAGGTGCTTAGAGCACGCTGAGGCGGCTATAATACACGATTTCCTGATTCGGCGCGGGATAGATTAGAGCGTCAAATATCAGTCGTATCCTCTCTATAGTCGAGACTGGATATGAATTCATCGTCAGTAGGGGATAGACCAAGCAGCATGAGCGAAGCCACCAGCAAGCCATTGAATTTTCTCGAACAAATTGTTACCCAGGATCTGGAGTCAGGTAAGACCCAAAAGGTTGTTACCCGTTTTCCGCCGGAACCCAATGGGTACTTGCATATCGGGCATGCCAAATCCATCTGCCTGAACTTCGGTCTTGCCCAGCGTTTCGGTGGTGAGTGTAATCTTCGTTTTGATGACACTAATCCCGCCAAAGAGGATCTTGAATACGTAGAATCCATCATGGATGACGTGCGTTGGCTCGGATTTGAGTGGTCTGGTGAAGTGCGCTATGCCTCCAGCTACTTTGATCAATTCTATCAATGGGCATTGTTGCTTATTAAAGAAGGCAAAGCGTATGTGTGCCATCTGAACGCCGACGAAACCCGTGAATATAGGGGCTGGGCGACAAAGCCAGGTAAAGATAGCCCCTATCGCGACCGCAGCGTCGAGGAAAACCTAGCAGAATTTGAAAAGATGCGCGCCGGCGAGTACGCAGAAGGTGATTGTGTGTTGCGGGCCAAGATCGACATGGCGAGCCCGAACATGAATATGCGCGATCCGATGCTCTACCGCATTCGCAAGCAAAGCCACCATCAGACCGGTGACAAATGGTGTATCTATCCGACCTACGATTTTGCTCACGGACAAGAGGACGCCATCGAGGGAGTCACTCACTCTATCTGTACTTTGGAATTTGCTGATCATCGCCCACTCTACGAGTGGTTTATTGAGCAGCTGCCAGTTCCTGCTGAGCCAACTCAGTACGAATTTGCGCGTTTGGAGCTCAATTACACAGTTACATCTAAGCGCAAACTCAAGCAGCTCGTTGATGAAGGCCATGTCGATGCTTGGAATGACCCGCGTATGCCGACCATTTCAGGCATGCGCCGTCGAGGTTACACGCCAGCCTCTCTGCGTAACTTCTGCGAAATGATAGGAGTTACTAAGTCTGGTAGCACTATCGATGTGGGTCAGCTTGAATTCTGTGTGCGCAATGATCTCAATGACAATGCGCCCCGCGCTATGTGTGTACTGGATCCGGTGAAGGTGACCATCACCAATTCAAAAGGTACTGAGACGATGGTGCAGCCGGTACACCCCAACAAAGAGAAATTTGGTGAGCGTCAACTGCCATTTACTCAAGAGTTGTATATTGATCGTGCGGATTTCACCGAAGACACCACCTTGTCTCGCAAGAAATTCAAACGTCTAGTGCTAGGGGAGTACGTTCGTTTACGCGGCGCTTATGTCATTAAAGCGGATGAAGCCGTCAAAGACGATAGCGGCAACTTGATTGAAATCAAGGCAAGCTTGATCGACGGCACCGTTGGCGAAAACCCTCCCGAAGGCATCCGTCCTCGCGGCGTGATTCATTGGGTGTCAGCCACCGATAGCATCGACTGTGAAGTGCGACTTTATGATCGGTTGTTCAGCGACGAAGCGCCAGACTCAGGTGATAAGAACTTCCTCGACGCACTTAATTCAGAGTCATTAACGATTGTACAAGGCTGTAAAGCCGAAGTGGGATTGGCCAATGCCAGCGCTGAGCAAAGCTATCAATTTGAGCGTGAAGGTTATTTTTGTCTCGATAGCAAATACTCAACCACTGAAAAGCCCGTGTTCAACCGTACAATTGGTTTGAAAGACAACTGGGCTAAGAAAGTTTAAGGCTAACTTCAAGAGAGCTGTTACGACCACAACTCATTCGTAGCCGCGCCTCTCAATAGCGACGATACACGATCATAGGAAAAAGTAGCACGAGTGAAACTCTATTTTGCTACTCGGAAATATCATGACATTACACGTTTACAACACCCAAACCCGACAAAAAGAAGTCTTTACACCGATCACCGAAGATCAGGTAAAGATGTACGTATGCGGTCCTACGGTTTATAACTTGGTGCACATCGGTAACGCTCGGCCTGTCGTGGTCTTTGATACCTTGTTTCGTGTATTGCAGAGCGAATTCAAAGAGGTTATCTACGCACGCAACATTACCGATATCGACGATAAAATCATGAAAGCTGCGGCTGAAAACGGCGAAGCCATTTCCGCCTTGGCTGCTCGCTATGCGGCTGAGTTTGAACAAGACATGGCGGAGCTGAACAACCTTCAGCCAACCATCGTGCCGTACGCAACCGACCATCTGCCGCAAATGATCGATATGATTCAGCGCTTAGTGGATAAAGGCCATGCCTATGCAGCAGAAGGTCATGTATTGTTCGCGGTGCAGTCGATGGAAGATTATGGAAAGCTATCCAATCGTTCTTTAGAGGATATGCTCGACGGCGCGCGTGTTGAAGTTGCACCCTATAAGAAATATGCCGGTGATTTTGTGCTCTGGAAGCCATCTTCCGAGGGTGAGCCAGGCTGGGAAAGTCCATGGGGATTCGGACGCCCCGGCTGGCATTTGGAGTGCTCGGCAATGATTGAGGCTCACCTTGGCGACACCATTGATATTCACGGTGGCGGTCGCGATCTGGTGTTTCCTCACCATGAAAACGAAGTAGCACAAAGCTGCTGTGCCCATGACGGTAAAGAATACGTGCGCTACTGGATGCACAACGGCTACATCAATATTGGTGGTGAGAAAATGTCCAAGTCTCTGGGCAATTTTCGCACGGTTCGTGAGCTGTTAACGCAATACAAGGGCGAAGTCATTCGTTTTGCTTTGTTGTCTGCACAGTATCGCTCTGAGCTGGATTTTTCCGTCGATTTATTGAACCAATCAAAAGCCAGTCTTGATTCCCTATACGGTTTTTTGCGTGAGGCAAAAGATGTGGAGGCTAGTTCTACAGCATCCATTAAAGATCAGCCAATCTACGCGGCTCTATTGGATGACCTCAATACACCGATTGCTATCAGTGAACTTCACCAGATGGCAAAGGCTATGAACAAAGCTGAGGCCGAGGAAAAGTCTCGACTGAAGGCCGTGATTCTCAACGCTGCTAAGTTGATGGGTTTGCTCCAGCAAGATCCTGAGAGTTGGTTTACCGATGGTATTGGTGAAGAGAGTATCTCTGCCGAAGAGATCGAATCTATGATTCAAGCTCGCGTTCAAGCGAAGCTGGATAAAGACTACGCTCGAGCCGATGAAATACGTAAAGAATTGAAAGAAAAAGGCGTAGTGCTCGAAGACTCACGCGAAGGCACAAAGTGGAAGCGCGAGTAAGCTTGCTCCCAATTTAGTACGAGTAGTTATCGGATAAGCCAAGGCTCGGGCAGTCGATCTGTAGAGTCGTCGGTAGATGCCGCACCTAGACCAAAGGAAAACATAGCAATATGAGTATTGAAGATCAAAAAGCCGGTGAAGCCGTGCGCCGCGAAGTAATGAGCGATGAATTTGTGGATCGAGCGCTAGCAAACGCCAACGACTTCGATCAACCGTTACAAGACTTGGTTATGGCGAACGCCTGGGGCGGGCCTTGGACTCGTGATGATCTTCCACGCAGCACACGCAGCTTGATCACCATCGCTATGCTCATTGCCTTAAAGGCGCCCAATGAATTGAAAGGCCATGTCCGCGGAGCGTTGCGCAATGGCGCAACCAAAGAAGAGATTCGCGCAGTGATTATGCAAGCAACCGCCTACTGTGGTTTCCCTGCGGCCTTAGAAGCCATGCGAGCGGCTCGTGAAATCGTCGATAACTGGGAAGACTGATATGACTATCACTCCAGACTTTCGTTTTCGACGCCTTCGCCGAACCTCGACTCTGCGTGAACTGGTTCGCGAGAATCAGCTGCGCGCTAGCGATTTCATTCTGCCGTTATTTATCGAAGAAGACATCACCGCCACGGTCGACATTCCGAGTATGCCCGGCGTTGTGCGCTATCCCGAGTCCCAGCTCGAAGAGGTTGTTCTGAGGGCTTATGGCAAAGGAATTCGAGCGATTTTGTTGTTTGGTGTTTCAACTCATAAAGATGATGTGGGTTCCGATACTTGGTCTGACCAAGGCTTGATGGCGCGCTGTATAAAAACCGCGAAATCAGCTTGCCCCGACATGTTAGTGATCAGCGACAATTGTTTTTGTGAATACACCGAACACGGCCACTGTGGCGTCTTGTGCGAGGGTTCGCACGAAGGCTTAGATGTCGATAATGATCTGACACTGGCAAACCTTCAAAAGCAAGCAGTGGTAGCGGCGCAGGCTGGTGTGGATATGATTGCGCCATCCACAATGATCGACGGTATGGTAGCCGCTATTCGTGAGGGACTAGATTCAGCAGGTTTTCAACACATTCCGATCATGTCCTACTCCACTAAGTTTGCATCGGCCTTTTACGGCCCGTTTCGCGATGCGGTTGATAGCACGTTTAAAGGCACGCGATCAACTTACCAGATGGATCCAGCGAACGGTCGTGAGGCGTTGGCTGAATCCATGCAGGATGAACTTGAAGGCGCTGACATTCTCATGGTGAAGCCGGGTTTGGCGTATTTGGATGTGATTGCCAATATTCGTCAACACAGTCAACGACCATTGGCGGTTTACCATGTGAGTGGTGAGTACGCTATGATCAAGGCGGCAGCCGCCGCAAATGTAATTGATGAACAAGCGATTGTTTTAGAAACAATGATGGCGTTTCGACGTGCGGGCTGTGACCTGATTATTACCTACTATGCAGAGCAGCTTGCTGAATGGCTGTCAGCATCCTAATACTTGATTTCCCGCTGAAAAAAAGAGGTGAATTATGAAAGCACTTTATATAGGAACACTCATTACTTTGGCCGCCGCACTGTCGGCATGTTCACCGGAAGTCGGCAGTGAGGCGTGGTGTGAGCAGCTTAAAGAGAAGCCCAAAGGCGACTGGACTGCCAATGAAGTTAAGGATTTTACCAAACACTGTGTGTTTAAGTAGATTGATGGCTGAATGAATAAATACCTTGTTCTACTTTTGTTGCTGTTGGTCGGGTTGCTGATTGTTATGATTGGTTTGACTCTAGTCAGTCACACCCCAGAAAATACTTCCATTCCGCTTATAGACGCTGATGAAGCTTGGTGTGAAAGTATGGTGGAAAAGCCAAACTTAGCTTGGACCGATAGCGAAACTCGCCTATTTGCTAGTTCTTGCCTCTACGAGTAGCCATCATTAGCGCTCGTATCTAAAGCTCAAGCGTCAAGGAAGACGGATATAACCTATAGGCGTTTCTGTAAACTATGTTTTTTTCTGACAACCGACGACACTTTTTTCGACCACTCACGGGTAAATACCGAGAGCTGGCAGTAGAGTGCCTGCGTCTGCTTTATCAGCGTCTATACACCGATCTGACCGATTTTGGTCATATGCGCAATCGCGATCAAATCGTTGATATCTTTCGTGAAGCCATTACTAGAGCGCCTTTATTAGACAGTGACAATCAAGACTCTGAAGATGAAGGTCGCTTCAAAAATCAGCGAGAAACCGCAGGGTTTCTGCTGAATCTATTGCTTGAGTACGGATGGCTTGAAAAGCAGGTTGATGAAGCTACGCTACAGAGCTCCTACGCGTTTTCGAAAGTAGGGCGCCTGTTTACTCAGCCATTTATTGAAAGCGACAGTTCTCGTTATCGAACGCGCAACCGAAATACTCGAAATACCAGAAACAGCCTTCAAGCGTTCTTCGAGCAAGGTGAGGTGCATGACCTATTGGATGCGTACGAATATTCCGAGCGTATTATTAGCGATTTCACTGACGTTATTTCCGAGCTTGAAGAGCGTAAGCGGCAACTGGTCAAGGAGGTCGAGGCACGTCAGCTAGTCGAGCAGGCGACCGACGAATTCTTTGAATTCATGGAAACCACGTTTAAGCCAGATCTCGAAGTGAGATTGTCGGCCGACAGCGTTGAAAAATACCGAGATCAGATCGCTCACCTTATTAAACAAATACGACGAAAGCGGCGTTATGGTGGAGAGGGCGACGATGCCGATCGCGATTGGCGTGCCGTCATGGAATTGCGGCTGCGCAAGTTAATGCCGGGCAATGTGATTGAGGGCCAATCCATACTGGAGAATTTACTGGTCGCTATTGAGGAAAGACTCAGGAGTGCTTGTGAAGGTATGTTGCCAGCGCTACGTAGGTCGTTGAATAGTTTTACACAACGAGCAGACATCATCATGCGTCAGCTTAGCTATATTCACGCTCGGGGTGATGATGGTTTACTCGAAGCCTGCAGCCAACTTGCCCAATTGCCCTCTGATCAGCAGGACGAACTACTCGGGACTCTAGGCCAACAACTAGCTACCGTAGAAGCCGGTTACCTAGACCCATCCCAAGTAGTTTATCGCAATAGGGCTAATCGTCGAGTAATGCAGTCTAGAATTGAAGAAGAGCAATCGATCGACGCGGATGCGAGACGAGAACTGTATATACGGCAAGTGTTGGACAGCGCTTTCGGCATTCAGTCCGGCGACATTCAGCAATACCTGATGAAATCACTGAACAATACGGGGCGAGTTAATAGCCGGCACCTACCGATAAATGATGCTCGAGAACTTCTTGCCGTTGCCCACGCGATTCAGGTGGGCGCCTCTGAGAACCTGTCGTCCGAATACCGCTTTTCAGTAACACCCGTTAGCCTTGATAGTGACGGTCGCCAGTGGCTATCGGCCGATGCGGCCTGCACCGATGGAGATTACTTTGTACAGCGCGATGAATTTGTCATTGAGCTAATTGATAACAACACGAGTAACGAACATGTCTGAGCTTCGCGCCTTGGTAGCCGACGAACTAGAGAAAGAAAATCTCCGCGAGGCAGATTGGCAGGAACTGCTTGCCCGCTTAATGGATTACGGTGTTATCTGTCGCGATGAGAGCCAAGTGGAGGCAGATCTTTACGATCGATTTGTCCGCATAGAAACCCTCGTTGACGATTATTTGGGTTTGCTCGGTCTGCGTACTTTTCACGATTCGAGCTGCCAATATGTTCGACTGATCCCTCCAGGTGCTCGAATTCCTGGGGTTGATGATGAGCAGGATGAACCTTTCAATGGCGGAGTTCGAACTCGACTGACACAAGCTGAGGTTTGTGTGCTGCTGACGCTTCGAACCGAGTATGACAAAGCCCTGAGAGAGGGGAAAGTTGACGAGAAAGGCTATATTAGCCTTTCGCTTGAGGCTCTGGTTCTAGGGTTGAAGAATCTCCTGAGCAGAAATCTACCCGAAAACCAGCAAGAGCGAAAACAACTGTTTAAGCGCCTGCGCCAGTTGCGAGTGATCAAGCTAAGCTCAGACGCTGACCTGTTTGATGCCGACTGTTGGCTGAAGATACACCCCATGATTTTGCACCTTGTGGATAGTAGCGTCATTCACGACTTGCTCAGTAACTTACCCAATGAAACACATCTTCTAGAGACGAGCATAGAAGAAGGCGTCGTTGAAAATGAAAGTGAGGCTAGCACTCGGCTAAGTTATGACCGCGCCGACGATAAGTCGATGTTTTCCCGTCTAGAGGAAGATTGACATGTACCTGAAAAAATTCATCTACGTTAACTGGGGCAACATCCCTTACGCAGAGTTTGAGTTTGGGCCGATTAATTTGTTTTCTGGAGGCAATGGTTCAGGAAAAACGACAGCGGCCGATGCGATTCAAACCATAATGACGGCAGCGCATGACAGCCTGTTTCACTTTAATCCGGGCCAAGATGAATCGACCCAACGCGGTAGAGGCGGCAAGCAGGTTAGAACCTTGGCATCGTACGTACTCGGCTGTGATGACGGTGCCTACGCGCGACCTGACTCGTGCCATGGTTATTTAGCGGCTGTATTTGCGCCGACACCCGGCGAGGACAGCGACGGGTTTACCGCGATCATGGCAATGAGTGCTTACGTTGAAAGCAACGGTAAACAAAAGATTGCCCGTCTCAATGATAGTCAGTTCTACATCTTACCCAACGTAGCACTGGCCTTAGCGGATCTTGTCAAAGAAGATGCTGGAGGGCGTTATGTGGTCCCCACCGATAGGGCCTTTAATACACTCAAGCAGCAATTCGGCGCTCAACAAGTAGAGCGCTATGAAAAGAAGAAGGCCTATTTGTGCCGTTTGTACGGTGCACTTAGGGGAAAATCGGATGCCGTTGCTGAGCGTGAAGCCATGAATGCCGCGCGTGCTTTTTCTCGGTTCATGGCCTATAAGCCGATCAAGGGGATTGATGAATTTGTCGCATCTGAGGTACTAGAGCCAAGAGATCTGGGAGACGCCATTCGAGATGTCTCTGCCATGCTCAAACGTATCCACACCATGGAAAGCGATGCGCAAAAGCTCCGCGACGCAACAGGCCGTCTACAGGCGGGGCGGGACCAAGCGAATCACTACATTTCCCAGTGGATAGACAAGCAGTTGGTTGCCTATAGTTTTGCCCAGCGCCGCTATTGCGACGGACAAAACCGCTATCTTGCTCAAAAACAACATCAACAGGATATGCGCGATCAGTTACAAGGTAATGAGCGCGATCGGGAGCTGTGCAACGCCAGAACAGAAGAGTTACAGCAGCGTTTGTTAGAGCTTGAGCTCGCAAGATTGCAAGTGCCTGCGTTGAGGGATAAGGATCAACTGGAACAACAGGTGGCACAGCTGGGTGAAGAGCTGCGCTTAGCCGTGCCACGATTATTGAGTCAAGATCAACAGCTGCAGAAGAACCAACAGGCGGCCAAGACCATTGCGAAAACCGTTCAACAAACCTCGTTGAGCCTCAATGTGGTCGCACTGGCAGACAAGAATCTGCACAAAGTGACTCAATCTATCGCCCAGCAACAGTCAGACATGGATTTCCAATCGTTATTTAATCGCGATTGGATTGATATATCACCATTGGAGTCTCATCTCGACGATGCCCTGGCTCAGCAGCAGCAACACAATCATTTTGTCGAACTGTGGCACAGCTCAAAAGAGCAACACGATTCGCTCCGCGATCAGCTAGCTCAGGAACGAGATAAACGTCGCCAGTATTCCGAGCGTCTAAAAAAGCTGAGCAAACAGAGAGAAGCTGAAATTCAGTTGCTCAGTCAAAGTCGTTCGGTGTATCCCGCCTACGTGAAGTCTGCCCTAGAACTGTTGTCGAAAGAGCTTCCAGAAGCCGACGCGCGCGTACTATGTGATTACGTCGAGGTGCATGAACCTCGGTGGCAATCGGCCATTGAAGGCTATATCGGCGGGGCTAGGTTTGGCATTATTGTTGATGAACAATATGAGGCCGACGCGATCAGTCTATTACGTCATCGCTCAAGCAATAGTAAAGCGCGTGTTATTCAGGGCTATAAGGCCCGTAGAGATAGTGAACGTATGAGCAGCCTTGCGCAGGACTCAATTATTCACGCCATGACATTCGGTCATGCCACGGCAGAAGCTTATTTAACAGCCAGTTACGGTCAAGTCCTGAGAGTCGATTCCGCACACGATCTTAAATCCACCCGTCGAGGTGTCACCCAAGACTGTATGGGGTCTGGCAACTACGCCATGTTTCGCTGTGACATTAGTGATAGCGAATTGGTGTTTGGTAAAGCTGCTAGAGAGAAAGCACTTTTTGCTACCCAGCAACAACTGGATGAAACCTTAAGAGAGTGGCAGCTTGCTTCAGATTACGCCAATGAATGTCATCTTCTGTTGCAGAGCGTGGATACCCTTAAACTTGTCGATTATGCAGATCAATTAGCCAGTATGTTGTCGGTACAGCGAAAGCTGACCAATGCCGAACGCAGCCTAAAAGATCTGGATTTATCGGACTTTGATGAAGTTGAAACACAACTCGAAGCCGTAAAAGGCGATCGCCTTGATCAGAGTAAGAGACTAACTCAGCTGGACAACGAACAGGTGTCGTTAAGGGCTGACCTGAAGGGGCTGGATCGGTTGTGCGAACGCTTATCTACTGAACAAGAATCCTATCTCGACCAAGTGGACGCGGCAGAACTTCATTTGCGCAAATTGAAAGATATCTGGGCTGAATTCGATGCAGATAAGGAGTTGGAGCAAGCCGATAAAAATGTAGCCATGCATAATCTTCAGTACTTTGAGGCCAGCGACGCCACTCTCGCCGGTGAGCTGAATACATATTTACATGGATTAAAGAATAAGGTTGTCGACCACAATCAACATTGCAATGGCGCCGACGCAGTGGCGTTCGATTTGGATTTTGGGGACGCGCTAGGGCAGGGCAACTTTAAATCTGTGTGTGATCTTCAGCGCCAGCTCGACAGCCTTTATAATCGCTACAAGAACAACATTCTCGCTAAGCGACATGAAGAACTATCGAGTCTGCGCGAGAGCTTCAATAACGCATTTGTCACCAATCTCTGCCATTCTATTTATCAGGCTATCAACGACGGCGACAAAGTACTTAAGGCACTCAACGATGAGCTTCAACATCATCGCTTTGGCGCCGACAAAGAGAGTTTCGAATTCGGTTGGGATTGGGTTGCTGAGTACAAAGAGTATTGGCAGTTTTTTAAAGCAGTTATTGATAATCCCGCGCTGGGTGACGGTGAGACTTTGTTTGAAATGAAGTTATCAGCCAAACATGCTCAAGTGCGAGAGCGGTTGATGGGCATGTTGCTCGACGAAGACGAGACCAAAGCTCTTCGAGAGCTGGCTCGTATAGCGGACTACAGAAATTATCGCCACTATGAGATCTATAAGATCCCTGAGGGCAAAGAGCCTATAGCGCTAAGCCAATATGGAACAGGCTCAGGTGGTCAGCTGGAAACTCCGGCTTATATTATTCGCAGCGCCGCTATTACTTCGGCATTTCGCTTCGGCGAAGGTAAATCTCACCTGCGTATGGTGCTGGTAGATGAGGCCTTCTCTAAAATGGACGAACATCGATCTAAAGAAGTTATTAACTATTTAACCGAAAGCTTGGGTTTGCAGTTGATGTTCATTATGCCGTCAAGCAAATCGGGACCCTTTATGGATCTGATTAGCAACCAGTTTGTATTCAGTAAAGTTCCAACGACTCAAGCCGTAGGCGAACTCAATACACGCGTGCTCGTAGACCGACAGCAATGCGACAAAGAAAAAATTGCTCAGTTAATGGCCAATCATCGTCGCACCATTCGCCAGCAAGCATCGTTAGATTTTTTAGAAGAGGTAGAGTAGCTCTTTAACAGCTACCCCAAAACAGGTTAACTCACTATGGATTCACAATCCCTTCAAGACGCCTTTTATCGCCTTAGATCAAACAAGGCGTTTGAACTTTTTGTCATCACTATTATCATCTTTTCGGCGCTGGTTATCGGCGTTAAGACGTATCCGTTGCCCGATGGTCTGTTGCGTGCAATCACGGTTATGGACTGGCTCATCACTTTCATCTTTTTGGTGGAAATCGTTGTGCGTTTCTTAGGCGAGCCGAATAAAAAGCGTTTCTTTCACAGTCCATGGAACGTATTTGACACGCTAATTGTGGTCGTCAGTTTGGTGCCTATTGAGAACAGTGATATGGCGCTTATAGGTCGACTAGTGAGGATATTTAGGGTGCTGAGAATGGTGTCCATCATACCCGAGCTGCGTATGTTGCTTAATTCTCTCATGAAAGCACTGCCACAATTGGGCTATGTGATGCTGATGATGTTCATTATCTTCTACATCTACGCCGCCATCGGCAGTACCTTTTTTGCCCCTATCAATGAAGATCTGTGGGGCGATATCGCACTCAGTTTACTGACGTTGTTTCGTGTAATGACATTTGAAGATTGGACTGATGTTATGTACGAAACTATGGCTATCTATCCTCTCAGTTGGTTTTTCTATCTGTCGTTTATCTTTTTTACCGCATTTGCGTTCTTAAACATGGTGATTGGCATTGTTGTTAACGTGCTTGAAGAGGAGCATCAGCGTGTGGCCAGCGAAGAGGCGGCCGCGGCAGGTGAACCTACATTGGTTGAACTGAGAGAAGAGATACGCGAATTAAAGCAACTGATCAAAGATCGCTATTAGAAGGAAAGTCGTAGGACTTTAACCGATGGGCTAGCGTCTGGCTTGAAACAGATTCAAGGACAAATACGCTAGCGCTCGTTCTTTAGCGGGGCTGGATATAGTGCCAGCAATCGTCGATCATGGTCATACGATGTTGATCGCCTTCTGCATGGGCATTGCCATCCTTGTAGCCTGGATCATCCTGATACAGCACGCTGACGGTCTTGTCATGAAAGACCATGTTGGGGAAAAACCGTGGTGCGGATCGCTCAGCGGCAAAGTTGCGTACTTCGGCGATATCCTCGAATTGAGCCAGCTCTAGTAGCGTCAAATAGGTCGGCGGGAGTATCTTAAGGGTCTTGCTTCGATGTTCATCAATAGCTTGCTGCGGGGTTAACCATTGGTACTCAACGATTTCTCCATCATCGACGGTGACCGTACAACTGCTGTCTACATCACCCAGTAAAAACCATGTGGAAAAACGCTTTTTCTCGGCAAGTGGTGTGGTCCAATGTGAGTATTCGACAAAGGATTCTGGGTCTAGCGTCAATCCAGCTTCTTCCTCGCTTTCGCGCGCGGCCGCTATACTCGCCGCAGCATAACTATCCAAATTGTCGGTGCCGGCATTTTCACCGTCCTCTGGATCAATTCGACCACCCGGGAATACCCACGCGCCACCGGCAAACTTGATGGCTTTCGCGCGTAACAGCAACAATACTTCGAAACCGTTATTAGCCGGGCGCAGTAAGATTACAGTGGAAGCGGGGTTGGCGGGGGGAGCCTGATCGGCACTGATAAGAGGCATAGGATGAACCTTGATCGTTATTATTGTATGCCTCAGTGTGGCCGGCTCCAGCGCTCTTCACAAGAGCCAAAGCCGACATCTGAAGCGTTAAAAAGTGACAGTCAAAGGTTATTGCGCTTGGCTTTCTTTCAGTAGCGTGACGTGGCGCTGAGGGAAGGGGATATCAACTCCGTTGGTTTTCAACGCCTGATAGATGGTGGCGTTTACGCTATGAAGCAGGCTGTAGTACTTTTCTGTTGGTAGCCAAACTCTAATGCCCAGTTCTACAGCGCTGTCTCCAAAGGCTTCAATTCCCACTTGCGGCGGCTTGGACTCACTAAGCTCCGTGATCTTCTGCAATGCTCTGTTGATATGCGCTATCGCCACGTCAGGATCCTCGTGATAGGCGATGCCAATGGTGATTTCAGCCAGAGTATTTTTAAACGAATTGTGGATTATCTCGCCGACGATGTGCTTGTTGGGAATATTGATCTCTGTTTCGTCTTCGTTGGTCAGTATGGTGTAGGCTAAGTGCACTTCTTTGACCCGCCCTGATACACCTTGTACTGAGATGGTATCCCCGACAATGAAGGGCCGAGTTAGGATAATGTTCAAACCTGCTCCATAGTTGGATACCAGCCCTTGAACAGCTAAACCCGCGCCAAGAGAAAGGGCGCCGACCGCCGCGAGAAAGGGTGTGACACTGATGCCAAGCTTGCCAAGAGCAATGATTGCCACCATGACCACAACAAGTATTTTTGCAGTGGAGGCAATAAATCGACTTAGCGTGATATCTAGGTTTTTCTTATGGCAGAGATTAAGGACTAAATTTCCAATTTTTCGAGCAACTAAGAGCCCGATAATGAGTATCACCACAGCCCCCAGTATTTGGAAACTGTAGTTTACGAAGAACTCCACGATCATGGCGTAGATGGCCGACGCTTGTTCTAGCTCTTGCTGCAAATTTTCTTCCATGGAATCCTCGATAACTACTGAAATTCAACTCGTCTGTTAGTCTCACTGCCGATACAGGAGAATTGGGGCTTTAAGGGTAAATTCTAGCAGAAAAGTTAACTTAACAAATGCCTACTTTAGTAACGGCGAATGAAGACGGGGTTAGACTGTGGTCAAATGTAGAGGGCCTGCATTGATGGTTTGCAGGGCACAACAATCCCCTAGGGATTGCCTCATGAATGAGTTGCTAGCAACTCAAAAGAAAGGCTGCGGCACGAGGCGCTTGTGTATGCTAAGAGCGCTGAAGGAGTGTGCCAAGTATGCGTGTAATATCACGAAGGGAGTTGCATGGCTCTACAAGTGAGCAGTGCGGGGCATATTCTCTCATGACAGAATCGCCGGTATTCCAGCTATATCGACCCTCTGGATTGAGCCATAGAACACGTTGACTGCGCTTGTAAACTTCTTCCCAGATCTCTGATTTAGGGTCGGCATTATTATTGCGAGCATCGCCGAGCATGATTACCGTAGTTTTCTTATCAATATCCTTTAATGCCAGCGACCTAAAATCCTGCAGGGCGATGCCGTAATCAGTAGGGCGGTTGGCCCATTCATCCATAATCTTGGTGATTGCTACATCGATAGTATCCTTGTCAAAACTATCGGTCACTTCCCCTAAGTCTGAGGCAAAGACAAACGAACGCACTCGCGGTAAGACATCTTGAAGGCTATAAAGAAACAACAGCAGAAAGCGGGCGACACGACTCACTGAGCCACTTACGTCACACAGTACCATGACTTTGGGGCGATCAACTTTTGTAGATTTCCATTTTGTGTGGAACAGAAAGCCATCATAGGCAGCGTTTGCCGCGATTGTCTTTCGAGTATCGAGTTGTCCGTGCTTTGTGACTCTCTTCCTGCGGCTATGCATAGACGCTAGACGCTTAGCTGATTTTTGTACTAACCGAGACATTTGGTGGTAGTGACTATGATCCACGTTGGTAAGCTTTATTTTTTTGAGATTGTTTTCTCGCAGTTGCTCGCCTGATTTTTGGGTAAACAGTAGATACTGCTGTTCCACATAGTCACTGACTTGTTCTCGCAGTTGTTGCCTTGCCTGTTGTAATCGCTCGACCAGGGCAAGATTCTCTGGCTGCTCTGAGAGCTCGGCAAGCTCCTGATTCAGTTCGCGATCACCCAGCTGCTGCATGATGCGATAGCTGACCTGTGACTTTTGTGTAAATAGCTGCATCTCGGTGGCGCCTTCCGATTTTCCGGCGCTGGCAATAGTCACCTGCAGCGAAGATTGATCATTGGAGAGCAGCTGTTGGGCAAGTGGCGATGATACTTGTGGGCCAGAAGAATCAGGATTATTTTGTTGAGCTTGCTGCTCATTTGCGCCGGAGTCTTCAGTTTGATTGCTGGCGCTTGTTTCGGTGGCGGGCTCGTTGTCACCTTTCTCGCTGTTTTCTGCGTCAGTGGTGGACGCTTCTGTCTCTTCTTCTGACAGTTGGAAGAATTGATCAAACAGCACTTCCAGCTGAGCTCGATGCTGAAGGTTTTTGGCCAGTGTTAATGATAATGTCGTCTTTAGGCGCAGAGGGTTGTCTAGCCCTACTAATTCGGTGGCCTGTAAAGCGTCCAGAGTTTCAGCAGGGGAAACAGGCAGGCCGTGATGGCGTAGTGCGTGGATAAAATCTCCAATGACTTTTTGCATATGGCTTGGCCTGCTCTTATTCTTGTCGCAAGGGTGGTGGATTAAATCGCGACCAGTAGGTTTGAGTTTACACCTGCATCGTGCGAGATAAATCCGCCTGTAATTGGTGGGTTGATGTGAAATTAGCGCTCAGTAGCTATCGGTTCGCATAGATGTGCCTCAACTATCTCCAGCTAGAGTCCCAACCCGTTTCGGTTACTAATTTCTGCCGGACTTGCGTAGATTGCTCAATAACTGATTGATCTCAGGCTCGACAATCTCCACATCTTCCTGAAACTTTAGCAATAAGTTGAGAGTGTTCTCTACCCACTCGCGATCCAGTTCTTCAACATTAAGTAGAAGTAGCGCACGAGCCCAGTCGATACTCTCACTGACGGCAGGTACCTTTTTTAGAGCCATCATTCTGAGCTCTTTGACAAAACCCACCAGTTGATCACGGAGCTCACCACCTAACTCGGGTACTTGCGAGGCGATAATTTTTTGTTCTAACTTTGGCTCTGGAAACGGGATGTACAGGTGCAAGCATCGGCGTTTAAGGGCGTCACCAAGCTCTCGAGTATTGTTGCTGGTCAACATTACAATGGGGCGAGAAGTAGCCTTTACTGTGCCGATCTCCGGGATTGAAACCTGATAGTCTGACAGTAACTCCAACAAAAAGGCTTCAAACTCTTGATCTGCTTTGTCGATTTCATCAATGAGTAATATTGCACCCTCAGGTTCCTTCAGTGCTTGAAGTAGGGGCCGAGTTTCTAGAAACTCCTCAGAATAGAAGATATCGCCAAACTGGTGCAGCCGATCGACGGATTCATCTAGCCCTTTGGCCCCACGCATGACATCGCCCAATTGATCTTTCAGCAGCTGGGTGTACAACAGTTGCTTTCCGTATTTCCACTCGTACAGGGCTTTGGCTTCATCGAGGCCTTCATAGCACTGCATGCGTATCAGTGGAGCAGACAGATACTCCGACGTCTTTTTCGCGAGTTCGGTTTTTCCAACGCCCGGAGGCCCCTCGATCAATATCGGTTTTTGCAGCTGGCAAGCAAGATAGACAGCGGTGGCGATGGCGTCGCTACAGATATAACCCAGTTTTTCAAAGTTTTTACGTATTTCTTCGGGAGAGCGTATTTTGTCGCTGTGCTTGATGATCAAGGTCTTAATCCCTGCGATAATGAAGTGGCTTTATCCTACTGTTTTTATTGCAAAAAGTCAGATGCCATATAGGCCAAAGACGACTTTGAGTGGTCTGAATCTGCCTTTCAGGCGGTAATGACGTACATCAATAACCCGCTATTTTGAACATTTATGGTTGAGTCTAGACCCTGCCAGATAGATACTTTGCGTATTTTTTATACTAAGCTGGTTTCTAGGGCAGCAAAAACTGTATGGTCTTTGTGAGTGTCATTACATGCTTGCTACGGCCATTGAGGTAGGCTCTCTCTAGAGCTATAACAGAACACTTAACAAGGAATTTCTCCTTTGATCAAAGTCATTGGAAAACAAGGTGTCTTGCTGACAGATCAGGAATTTCGCTGTTATGAATTCGCCAAAAAGCTTCGCCGCCGAGCGTTAGTCCGCAAAATCTTTGCAGTGCACCGCATCCTATGGCCAGAGCTTTTGGATTCGATTCAGTGGTCCAGTAGTCGCTGGCGCTATGCGCTGCAGATTTTACTATTGGTCGGATTCTGGCCGCTGCTGGCTATTTGGGGACTGGCGGTATATTTGACCGGGTTACTCATGTCCCCACTCAAATTTATACAAACTGGGATGGTACCTGAGAACTTACGGGCTCCAGGGGAGAAAACTCTCACTGGTATCTATAACGCGTTCATCCCAATGCTCGAGTTGGAGCAGTCTGATTATGTTGAGTGCATTAACGGCTGGGTGGCGATTTTGTTTGGCGAGAGCGTTGCTCTGGATAAGAACTTGAGTATCTATTTGCTCGATGTCTCTTCTGAACGAAGGGACATAGATCCTAGAACCGGCGCCGTTGCTGAAGGTTTGCGGAGCAATTTGAGCGTAGCGAGAGAATACCTTAGTCGAGACCTAGGGCACTACCTCTCGAGTGGTCGTAGTCATCAGAGCAGCGCCAAACAGTCGTCCTAATAATTATTAGAACCTTGAGTGTTTCACCCTAATGTCTCGAGATTTTCGAGTTTAAATGAAGGCCGTTCAGTCAACTTGATAGGGTGATTTGGGCAGTAGATGTACGATAAGTTCATGCGCGTCTTGGTAGACTTTATCAACATCGGGCATCAACCCCACCGACATTCTGCGCGAGAGCATGGTAACGGGGAATAAGCACTCCTTGGAACCTGGGGCGCAAGTCGCCCGACTGCGACCGTATTGGTCCACGTAATGCTTCCATTCGACGCCGAATTCATTGACCATCACGTCACCAAGCACCGCTCCCAATGCCTGTTGCATCACTACGTCATCTTGCTTAACCAAACCGCGGTGTATGATGCGTTGAAGCACCTCAAGGTCGCGTTTATCCCCTCGAATTTGCAGTCCTAGAGAAATCCTTGCGAGCTCGTCTACCTTTTCAATCTGATCTTCTAGGTGCCGCTTATCAAACCAGTTAAGGTCATCGACGATAACTTTGGGTTTATCTTCACCAAAAGGGTTGGCGGCAACGGTAAAACTTAGCAATGTGAGTAATATACAAACAATATGATGCATTTAGAGACGATCCACTAGGGTTAAATCAAGGCAATTATAACCAACTTAGAAAGCGGTGGGCATTCCCAATATCAGCCTTATAATGGGGCGCTTAAAACAGACACTGATATTAGGAGTAGTAATGGCCCTCACTCATTGCATTGCACACGGACTCAGGCGTACAGGCACTGAATCTCCCGTTGACCTGTCCTTGCGTGATCACGAGTTGGCTGCAACCGGATATCTCGAAGAGCTGGTGAGAGAGCTGAAGCACGCGTACGTCGGTAAAGCGGGCAAGCAATACGGTCAATTTGATGACGATTTATCAAATTCTCTTGTGGCTCAGTGGTTGCGAGAATTTCGCGATGAAAAGATGAGTTTCGAACGATTCACTCATAAATCAGCGGAGCATCTGCAATCCATGCTCACCGAGACCGATATCGTTGTTGATGGGCATCTCATCTTTGCTTTGGAATCCCTCGCAGATGCCGATTCGCTCTATGTGTTTCTGGTTCTACACAACGAAGGTATCTATCTGGATGGAGAGCTGAACTTACAAACCTCACGCTATTTGGATGTAAAAGGCGTCGTGGTGGCCGCTAAGGTCGATATAACCGCCTGGTTGACGGAAGAAGACAGCAGCTTTCTGAGCGTTCTAAGGGCCAGAGGTGATAAGGATCTGACGGATCAATTCTGGAAGTGGATTGGATTTGCCGATCAGCGAGATATTGCCGCCGAGACGACTGCCTTTCTCGATGTTGTTTCTGCCTACAGTGATACGCTTCAGGAGGAGGACGCCAATGTTTATCGCAACAAGGTCATCGACTATTGTCTAGATCAAGACAAGAAGGGCGAGCCGGTTGTGATTAGAGACCTGTCCGAGCATGTGAGTGGTGATGAGCCTGAACGTTTTGTACAGTTCGTAGAAAACAAACAAAGTGAAGCTCCACCGCAATTGATTCCGGATAGACGCCAACTGAAACAATATGTTCGCATCAGTGGGCGCAACGAATTACTCAGTATGAGCTTTGCCGCAGATTGCTTAGGTGAGTCAATTGTCTATGATAAAGACAGCGATAGCCTGACCATCACTAATATCCCTGGGCCGCTAAAACTCAGACTCATAAAGCACATGCAAAAACTGATTGAAACAACCGACTAAATACCGAGCTAAATCAATCAATGTAGCGGATAAAATTAGTGGCTCAATCAGCAGGGAGGAGAGTATGAACAAAGTCATGAGTGTTTTACTTGTCGTTTTTCTAATCATCAGTGGTTGGATGCATTATGACACCCAACGCAAGCTGTTGGCCTCACAACAACAAATGTTGCGTTTGAATGCCCAGCTGACTCAAATGAGCGAACAAATGGCGTTGGTTCAGCAAGAGCTTGGACGAGTCAATGCCGACGGCATTGATGGCATGGTGAAAGATGCGAATGATGCGCTTTTGAGTGGTTGGGAATCATTGGTGAATACGGTTGAAAAAGAGCTTAAACGGGCGCGAGAAAATTCGTCCGACAAAGGACAGCGTCAGAAGCATTCCGAAGCACTGTTGGAGTCACCTGATGGAACAGAACGAATTTGAACGTCTTACTACTGACTTGTTAACTTAGAAGGGATATCACATGAAAGCTTTAAAAATTGTACTGGGCTTAGTTGTTGCCGTTGTCGCTGTTGCGGCGATTGTGGTGGTTATCGGCGTACAGAATCTCGACAAAATTGTTAAGACTGCGGTAGAGAAAGTGGGGCCAGAGGTGTTGGGCACCGAGGTTCTTCTCAGCGAAGTGCACATTGATATTACTGAAGGTAGGGGTGAGCTTCGCGGTCTCACGGTTGCCAACCCAGAAGGATACAGTCCAGCAAACATTTTCAGCCTTGGGCAAACGGTATTGGATATTGATACCAGTAGCCTAGGTGGCGATGTTATTGTGATCAACGAAATCACCATCAAAGGCGCCAATCTGCTAGCTGAACAGAAAGGCTTGAAGGATACCAATCTGCAAGCTCTACTTGATAATATTCAGTCTGGCTCAAAGTCAGCTTCTTCATCAACTGAGCCAGATCAAACTAGCGACGCATCTGGATCGGATGTTCTTCTTGCGGTCGAAAAATTCACCTTTGCCGACAGCAATATGAAATTAGTGTCCGAGCAGTTTGGCGAGCACAGCTTGACTCTGCCGTCCATTAAGCTCACCGATCTAGGAACTAAAGACAAAGGTCTAACTCCGGAAGAGTTAGCGAATGCAGTGGTTAAACCGCTATTGGCACAAGCCAAGAAGGCCGCACAAAAACGCATTGAAGCGCTCGCAAAAGAAAAAGCTGAAGAGAAAATCAATGAAAAGCTGAATGAAAAACTTGGTGAAGATGGGGCCAAAAAGCTCAACGAACTCAAGTCGCTGTTCGGTAAGTAGTGGGCATAGAGAAAACCCATGAGGGAATTTCTCTAATGAAAAAGCGGCGCAAGCCGCTTTTTTTCTGAGATTACCCATTTCGCGTGAGCAGAAGAGTCGACGCTGCCATGCAAGAACTGCCAGCCGTTGTGCTTGCATGCCCAATCTACAGAAATGGCTGCAGGGCCTGTCAATCTGCGTTTATTCTCTGACTCCAATAACCCGCGCGGGGCTGCCGGCTACCTTTGTGTAAGCCTCAACATCCTTAGTGACAACACTCCCCATTCCAATCACTGCGCCATCACCAATAGTGACGCCATCGACAATCGATACATTGGCGCCAATCCAAACATCGTCACCGATATGGACGCCAGAGGAGGTCACATTCTGGTCTCGCACAAGTTGTTGTGGATTCATTCCGTGATTAAAGGCGTAGATACAGGTTCTTGCCGCTATGCGTGTGTTATTGCCAACATGAATACCCGCACTGCCACCATCGAGAGAAGCTCCGTGATTGATGCTGACGTGATTGCCCAGCGTGATAGGCCCGTGCAAAAAACAGTTTGCAGCGATCTGAGATCTAGCACCCACCTTTATCGCTCTACCCGGTTCCGCAAATAGATTAGCTTCTGGGGCGACGAAGCAATCTTCTCCAAAGGAGATGGTTTCCATCTGGCGCAAATACGATTGAATCTCTTGCTGCCACGGTTTTGCCCAACTGATATGCTTTGCTTTGAGCTGATAATAGAGCCACGGCATAAAGCTTAAACGACGCTTATGCTGCTGACGATATAGATCCATGAATTTAAGTCTTAACGGTCAATGAAAGAAGGTGCAAACGCACTTGATGGTAGCAGAGGAGGGTGGCGTCCGCATCTCAGCCAGTTATAAGACATCTACTATTGAGCTTTCTGAGCATTCGGATCAGTGTTTGATAGCCGATGCCACTCTTTAGCAGCGAGCACTTTATGAAGTACTCATAGGGTGACCCTTACGGGGCAGATAACGCGGACACCTGAAGCAAGTATAGCAGGTCAAGTACGCTGTAAAGCGAAGTTAAATTTCTAGCAAAAATTTTGCAAAAATGGGCCGGTGGTCGGACAATTGAGACCAATCTTCCCCAGCCAATACCTCGCTATGGTCTAATTTTAAGCCTCGATAATAAATTCTATCCAGAGGCAGCGTCGGCGAATTTGCCGGGAAGGTGGAAAAGGGATGGCGTCCCATGTATTGACTGACCTCTTGCAACCCGACGTCAAGGGTTAAGTGCTTGTGAATGCGCAGGTGCCAGTCGTTAAAATCTCCCATCAAAATCAGTGGATCATCCTGAGGCTGTTGCTTTAGCCAATGAACAACTTTTCGTATTTGGCGCCACTGCTCAAAAGGTAAAAAACCTAAGTGAATGCAGGCGACATGGACGCGTTTGTGAGTCGTGCCTTCAAGGTGTATTACTCCATGCAACAGCCCGCGCTGGGAGAAACGCCACTGGGTAATGTCATGATTGGCCTGGCTTAGAAATGGGTACTTTGATAACAGTGCATTACCATGATGCCCTTGTTGATAGATAGCGTTCTTGCCGTAGGCGAACTCGCACCAAACGCTGTCTGCAAGATACTCAAAATGTGCTTGAGTGTGCCAGTCTTGGTGTTTTTTTGAGAGCCCGCTATGCTCACCCACAATTTCTTGAATCGCAACTATGTCAGCGTCAGTGGCACGAATGGCATCGCGCATTCTCGGCAACAAATACTCTCTATTGTTGGCGCTCATTCCTTTGTGGATGTTATAAGTTAGACAGGATAGCGGGGTTCTGTTCAGTGTCATGGCGCTTACATCCAATATCGAAGTGTCCGAGACAGTAGTTTAAGCAGCCAGTTTTTAGACGAAGAATTGCTGGCACCCTCATCTAAATGCCGGGAGTTGCTTATGTCAGTCCTAAATATGTGTTCCACCCTAGTCAGGGTTTCTGCACGAGTCAGCACAATATCGAGCTCCAGATCGTGAAGAAAACTCCGGTGGTTAAAGTTCGTACTGCCAATAACACAATGGTCATCCGCTATTAGGCATTTGGTGTGCAATACGCTTGGTAGATACTCGTAGACTTTAATTCCTGCACCCAAAAGATCTTCATAATAGGTTGCTGTCAGAAATGGAAATAAATGGATGTCCGATCTGGCCGGAACAATGATTCTTACGTCCACTTCTTTCGCCACCGCTTGCTTGAGGGCTCGTATAACTCGTGCCGATGGCGCAAAATACGCGCTGGTAATCCAGATTCTATGATTGGCCTCAGTTATGAGATTCTCAAACGCAAGATTCTTCCGGTGTCTTGCCCAGCTAGTGAGATTACTGAAAATCGGAGCGTAATGCCGTCCCGTGATCGAGAGTTCCTGGCGATCCCAGACCGCATCAAACTGGCTAGCCGCTACCACCGCTCGAGGGCCCTCAATTTGGATGCCGAGATCGCGCCAGCCACCGCCACCTAAATACTCAGCTAAATGACTGGCTGACAGATTAAAGCTACCAGTGAACATCAATTGATGATCAATCACACAGAGTTTTCGATGGTCGCGGCGATTGATCTTACGGAGAAAATACAGCGATTTGTTGAGGTAGTTTCCTCGCTTGATGGATTTGGGGTACAGCCGGAGTTGCCAGGGCAACGGGTGAAAGACTCTGACACTAACTCCGCCATTTTCCAGCTGGTCGCTAACACTGGAGATGCTGCCGAAGGAGCCGACCGCATCCATGACTACGCGAACGATGACACCACGTTGCACCGCATCGATCAGTGCGCGGCAAACACGCTGACCGACAGCATCTTCATCAAAGATATAGACTTCCAAATAAACTGCCGTTCGAGCGCGTTTGATTGCCTCAACTAAGGCATCGAAATACCGCTGTCCCTCGTCAAATATTGTCTCAGTGGAGGCGTCAGTACTGGGTGATTCAGTGACCGTGAGAGGGCTCATCGATAATGATTTCGCCATCTAGGCAGGTGATCTTAATGCCGTCTAGGCGAGGATGATTCTCCGCTTTCAGTCGCTCGTCGACGTCGGCTGAATTCAACTGGACGGTACCGACATGCAGGACTCTTACGGCAATCCCCTTACACCCATCATGTCCTAGCAAGTCGCGCAGCTGAAAACTGTTTAATTCGTAGCGCCCTGACGGGAAAAGCTCATGTAACTCGGTAAATTTGTCGTATTGCATGTCATGTCCTTTGTGCAAGTTGTAAGATTGTAGTCTCTAGAATAAGGCGTTGTCGCGAGCCTGAACAGAGACGCAATGAATGTTAGTTGGGTCTCTATCATAGCCGCTGGCGCTACCAATCCATTGATTTAGTTCAAACAAAATGAGAAATCGTCATTGGCGTACACATTAGTTGATCATAACGATGATTTTGTCATCGTCAACAAGCACCCGGGAATCACCGTTCAGCGAGACGGAGATAGCCCTGGGCTGCTTGAGCTGGCTGCCGCGGCGTTAGGCTACCCTAAGCTGTATCCAGTACACCGCTTGGATAAAGCAACATCAGGACTGGTGATTATGGCCATTACCGAAGAGGCCAATAGATTACTGTCGGGAATGTTTGCCAAACATCTTGTGCAAAAGCACTACTTAGCCATTAGCGACCATAAGCCTAAAAAGAAGCAGGGAGCTATATCGGGGGATATGGAGAAATCTCGGCGGGGAAGTTGGAAGCTACTAAAAACCCACAAAAACCCCGCTCTCACGCAGTTTTTTAGTCTATCGCTTCTGCCTGGCAAAAGGATTTTTCTACTCCGGCCGAAAACGGGCAAAACACACCAGCTGAGAGTAGCATTAAAATCCATCGGCGCGCCCATATTGGGTGATATTCGCTATGGCTCTGCCGGCGAATTAGAGGATCGTATGTATCTTCATGCATGGCAGTTGGCTTTTGAGTGGCGAAATGAACGACTATCCTATCGCTCGCCGCCTGAGTCCGGATTGTTATTTGCGGGGGAGGGTTATGAATTGGCGCTATCGCAGTGGCAAAATCCGGAGGAGTTAAGTTGGCCTAAACGATGAGTCTGTGAGTAGTTTGAAGAGCGCCGCCCATTTGCAGGAAAAAGGCGGCGACTGGTCCTTGCAGCGCGATGGTGTACTGTCAGTAAGCGCAGCGGCAAATAGCGCTACGACCACTGCTACTTATTCGTAAAGGCACAAGTAGGCGGTTTGCACTTCGGTTTTTACCTGGAAGCTCTTATTGGCTTCGACAATGAAAGTCTCTCCTTGGTTGAAGGTCACCCATTCTGTGGCGTCTGGTAGCTTAACGGTCAAAGCACCGCTGGTTACTGTCATATACTCTTTTTGTGAAGTGCCGAATTCGTATTCACCTGCGGCCATAACGCCAACGGTTGCTGGTAATGTCTCGGTTTGAAATGCAATGGACTTAACCTTGCCGTCAAAGTACTCGTTGGTTTTAAACATGATATGCCTCATGGGTCCGATAGATTGTTGGGGCGCAATTATAGGGCTCTACTGAGACTGCAGCAATAACACTGAGAGGAGAATGTCTGTGCAATCTGAGCCCGTTCAGCATGTTACTATGGGCGGATTTTGAATGATCGCTAGAGCAAAAGAGGATTGCAGTTTTGGAGAACCCCTTTCTAACCCCGTTGGAGCAAGTGCTCAGCGCTGCGGGTCCTTGGTCTGAGCACCAACTTCTCGGCATTCTGGTTGAGCAGGGGCTTTTAAGTGCCGACTATGGGCGCGACTCACTGGCGTTATTTCAGGCACATTTTTTGGTCATGAACGCACTCTACAGCCTACAGCAGACGGCTCAAAACAAAGGGCGACAGTTGGAGATAACGGCTTTGAGAGTTCAGTGGCTTCCGATGGTTGAAAACTCAAAAAGCGCAAATGAAGTAGAGCTCAGTGACCGATCTTTGAGCGACTACTATCTAGACTTCGAAAACTTTAACGGAGCCAGCCAAGCGTCAGTCGAAGATCTATTGAGCAGTTTTTGGCGGCGCTATATCGCACAAGACGACAAACAGGCGGCATTGGCTGTGCTAGACCTCGAAGGCAGCAGTGACTTCGCCGCCATCAAAAAACGTTATCGCCAGCTGGCCATGGAGCATCATCCAGATCGAGGGGGCGACGCTACTCAACTCTCCGACATCAATGATGCCTATGAGACACTAAAGCGCTGTTTTCATCGAACCGAAAGATAGAATAACGACAGGTGTTTCATGGCGATACTTTGGCAAACCCAAAAACAGGGCATCAATTACGAAGTGCGCAGTGCCGGGCGCACTCGACGACTGTATACCGATGGCGTCTTCCATAGTCAGTATAATCACAGCAGGCCGGTTACCGGGTCGGTTTGGGATCTGTTGCTGTTGCCGGTGTTCTTTCATCCGATGAATACGGTTCAACGCGTCTTGGTGTTGGGAGTTGGCGGCGGCGCAGTCATTAATCAAATCAATCACTTTCTGTCTCCACCAGAAATAGTAGGTGTAGAGCTCAATGCTACGCATCTCTATATTGCTAAACGATTCTTTGCCGTACGCGCCAAGAATTTGGAGCTTATTCAAGCAAACGCTATAACTTGGTTGGAGCAATACGGCGGCGAGAAATTCGACATCATCATTGACGACCTGTTTGGGGAGGTGGATGGGGAACCCAGCCGTGCTGTTGCAGCTGATCGGCAGTGGTGCCAGCTGCTTTCTCGTCACCTTCAGCCAGATGGAACCCTGGTGATGAATTTCGATACGCCTCGCGCCCGCCAAACAAGCTATTGGTGGCAACAAAGAAGGTCGGCAGAGGTTATAAAACGCTGGCGCAGTAGTTTTGAGCTTTCCACTAAGCTCTATTCGAACTCCGTTGGTGTCTGGACCGGACAGGAAAGCAATAATCTCAGCCGGCGCTTCAAAGAAAACTTGCGTGAATTCAAAGCGCTTGATCAGCGTCGTGCAGACTGTAAGTTGAGCTTCAGTCTTAGAAAACTAACGCCATGATTGCTGTCTCTTTCGTCAATGGGGAGTGACCGTACCGAGAGAAGATAATGGGTTAATCGGCTGCAGTGGAACTTACCGCGATCAAGTTGCGATCGCGGAGGATAGGCGATAGAGCCGCTATTGTGTCAGCTTGAAAGCGTGAGCCAACAATTCATAAGATCGTTTTCGAGCTTCAAAGTCGTAGGTTATGGTCACGGTCATGAGTTCATCGGCGGCAAAACTATCGGCTAATTGAAATAGCTTCTCGCGCACTTGCTCAGGATTTCCTATTGCAGCATGGGCAGAGCGCTGATCGATGAACGCCCGTTCATCGGCGCTTAAGGTTACGGACTGTGCCTCTTCGGGCGTACAAATTCGACTGTCTCCACGCCCGGTAGCGAAGCGTAGAAATGAAATCTGTCGACTCAAAGCCAGGGCCTTAGCTTCTTCTTCAGTTTCTGCACACACGACGTTAACGGTGAGACTGGTATAGGGCTTTTCTAGATGTTCGCTAGGCTGAAATTGTTGGCGGTAGTAGTCGAGTATGCGAGTGTCCATGTGCGGGTTGATGAACAGGGCAAAGTTGTACGGCAGACCTTGTTGGCCGGCGAGTATGGCGCTGTCCGGGCTGGAGCCGAGCATCCAAGGGCTGGCCGGTTGACGAGGCTGTGGATTCACCTTCGGTTTGAAACTCTCATCAAACAACATGGTCATTAGTTCGGAGACCTGCTGTGGAAATTCTTCAAAGCGGGTTTTACCGTCCACTGAAAGTGCTCTCGCCGATACCATATCTGTTCCGGGAGCGCGCCCCAGGCCAAGATCGATTCGTCCAGGAAATAGGCTCGCGAGCAGTGAGGCGACCTCTGCCACCTTAAATGGAGCGTAGTGGGGCAGCATAATGCCGCCACTGCCAATGCGTATTGATTGTGTTGCTTGTCCCAGTGCTGCTAATAGCACTTCAGGTGCGCTACCCGCCAAGGCATCGGTGCTGTGATGTTCTGACACCCAAAAGCGGTGGTAGCCCAGTTGTTCAGTAAGGCGAGCCAGTTCAATGGTTTCTTGTAGTGCCTGCTCAGCGGAACCGCCTTGGCGAACGGGAGATTGATCGAGTACAGACAGCAACATTAGGCGAACTCCTTTGGCTTATTGAATACTATGTTGAAGCAATCGAAAGGCAGACGCAATAATTTGCCCTCTCGACACTCTGGCTAAAGGAAGCTGACAATCTTAAAACCGTTCATTTTCAATGCTGACATCAATGTTTTAGGGCAACGACCTTAAAGTGTCCGTCGTCGACCAACTTGTCGATATTTCTGAAATATTTTGCGGCCATTTTTTCCAGCGGGATAAATTGATTGACAACAAAAAGTGCGACGCCTTGAGTGGCAGTCAGTCGCGCCGCATTGGCTAGAAATTTTTGCGTAAGACTCGAGTCATGGGCAAAGCCCTGGTGAAACGGCGGGTTGCACAGTAGGCAATCAAACTCTTCTTGAATTGAGCTGCCACAATCGTCGGCTACCAGGGTTACATTCAAACCTGCCGCTTCAAAATTTCTCTTAGCGGAAGCGATTGCTGCGGCGTTGTTATCGGTTGCGAAACGCAATGTATGCGGCCAATCTGTTGTCATTAATGTCAAATAGCCGTAGCCGCATCCCAGATCCATTACGCGAGAGGGGTAGCGGGTTTGTGCGAACAGCACCTCAGCCTGCTGAATCAGTAAGGCGCTGCCTTGATCTGTTTTGTTCCAGCCAAACTGTCCCGGCTTGCTCCACCAGGCCAGCTCAGAACCTTGATTGCTGATCAGCTGATCTATTTGTCGGAGTTCGGCGTACTGTTTGTCATCAAGTACTTTATCGGATGTGTCGGCACGGGTTTGTTCACTTTTTTTGAGCTCGGCGACATAACTGTTGCCGTATTTCTTGGCCGGTGATTTAACCCCAAGTAACTTGCTGATTTTATCGGTGTAGCCTTTGATCCCATCGTATTTTTCACCCACCAGGCGAAGTATGCCTCCCGGCTTTAGGGTTCGCCGGGCCTCGTTGGCGACGTGATGAACCACGGCCCGCTCTTTGGAAACGCGATACGCAATGGCGTCTAGGGATTCATCTTCGATAGCGCTAAAATCGTAATCGCTAAACTGAGCATTGTGCCCTTGCTCAATGGCCTGCGTATAAATATCAAACCGGTTTGAAACAATGACAAGCGAGGGGCGAGGCGATACGGTAGCGGCTGTGCCCAGAGCGTTCTCGTCGGCAATCCACAGTGTTTGCTCGTCATTGTTCTGCAAGAAGTTTAACAGTAGGCTTGAAACAGAGTCGTTCATTATTTGTCCTCTAGCGGTGGGGCGCCATCACACCTTAACGCTTGATACTTCATCCGCGCTGAGTTCACGGTAATCTCCAAGCTCTAAATCTTCATCCAGAACAATTTCACCCACTTGGTTTCGATGCAGCTCTTCCACCTTGTTGCCCACGGCGGCAAACATGCGCTTGACTTGGTGGTACTTGCCTTCAGAGATGGTCAATTTCGCTTCGTTGGCGAACAGGATCTCGAGTTCGGCAGGCAGTGTCGGTTTAAATTCTCCGTCTAGCATTACTCCGGCAGAGAATTTGTTGATGGTTTCCGGCTCGATATCTCTTAAGGTGGTAACCAGATAGGTTTTCTTGCAATCACGTTTTGGGCTGGTTACCGCATGATTCCATTTTCCATCATCAGTAATGAGTACCAGCCCGGTGGTGTCAATGTCTAGGCGACCAGCAATTTGAAGTTTGTCTAGGTTGGGTTCGTCCAGCAGCTCCAGTACCGTAGGGTGATCTTTATCTTTTGTCACACAAACATAGCCCGCTGGTTTATGCAGCATAAAATAGCGCGCGCACGGTGGCTCTAGGCGCTCCCCCTCCGCACAAACGGTATCGGCGTCTGAAATATGTCGTGAAGGATCCTTACAAACCTCTTCGTTCACCGTTACTAACCCGGTTTTCAGAATTCGCTTCACTTCCTTTCTGGATAGATCACTAATTTGGCTAATGTACTTGTCGAGTCTCATTGATACGTATGTCACTGATTGTTAGCGTAGGTTTTTTGCTGGGTTATTCGTGGCATTATAAATGCGCACCATTCTCATGGTTGATCTAGCGGTTTTATTGTACCGTCCAAGGCTGCCAACAGGTAAATAATGTGGCCTGCTATCAAGGGGTTGGTGAGGGCTGGAGGTAGGCGGGTAGCGCCTGCTCCCACCCAAATCGTTTCATCAGAATGAGAAAGCGGTCATCGAGAGGCGCAGCCAACTCAAGAGGCGCTCCGCTGTCGGGATGAGTAATTTGCAGTCGGCTGGCGTGCAACAATAGGCGATCTATGCCCAGCTGATGCTTAAAGTACCGATTGTGGCGACCCCGACCATGCTTGGCATCGCCGATAATTGGGTGGCTAAGGTGCTTCAGATGCCGTCGGATTTGGTGTTTCCGTCCGGTCTCAGGCCTGCACTCTATCAAGGAATATCGGCTTTGCGGGTAGCCTTCTATCTCTACATCTAATTCGGTCGTCGCCAGCCTTGAAAAGTGGGTTTGGGCTTCTTGCGGTGGTCGATCTCTCCGCGCCTTTTTATCCGTGTATTTATCGAGTTCTTCCTTCAAAGCGTAATCCACATAGACGGATTCGGGAGCGAAGCCACGACAAACTGCAATATAGCTTTTGCATGCCTGACGCTCGGCGAAAGACTCGGATAGCCGTCGTGCAGTGTCTGAATCGAGGGCGAACAACAGCACACCAGAGGTGGGCTTGTCGAGTCGATGTACGGGGTAGACACGCTGCCCGATTTGATCTCTCACCAGCTGTAGAGCAAAGCGTGTCTCGTGACGATCGATCTCGCTACGATGCACCAATAGACCCGAGGGCTTATTGACCGCGACTATAACGTCGTCTTGAAAGAGTATGGGTAGGCTCACAGAGCGCTCATTACATCTGATTCCATTGTCCGCCACAGTCATTGACACGCACTAAGACCAGGCGAGCGAGTAGAGGAAGGGCGGCGAGAGTGGGGCTTAGCCCGCCCACAGGGGAGCGGGGAGAGATGAATCAGCCTATCTTTTTCTCGCCGGAATCAACAGATTGATAGATCAAGGTGTTGATGGTCATGGGGCCAACGCCTCCAGGCACCGGCGTGTAAGCTGCAACGCGGTCTTTCAGGGGCTCAAGCTCTATGTCACCGACGCCGCCCGGATGATATCCGGCATCAACCACCACTGCGCCATCTTTGATCCACTCCGCTTTAATGAATTCGGGTTTGCCAACGGCACCAACGATTACGTCAGCTTGCTTGATATGTTCCGCTAGATTTTGAGTTCTAGAATGGCAAATGGTGACGGTGGCATTGGCTCCCAGCATCATCATTGCCATTGGCTTACCCAAGATTGGGCTACGGCCGACAACCACGGCGTGTTTACCATTGAGGTCTATCTCGTAGGCCTCCAGCAGGCGCATAATGCCCTTTGGTGTGGCGCAGCCATAAGCCTCTTCGCCCATGCTCATGCGTCCAAAGCCAAGACAGGTNACACCATCAACATCTTTCTCCAGTGCGATGGCGTCGAAGCAAGCTCGTTCATCGATTTGCTCGGGGACCGGGTGCTGAAGAAGAATGCCGTGCACGTTTGGGTTGCCGTTAAGCTCATCGATTTTGGCTAGCAATTGCTCGGTCGTGGTGTCTTCGCCCATTTCGACCTTGAGAGAATCCATGCCGATGCGGGTGCAGGCATTGCCTTTCATTTTGACATAGGTGGCTGAGGCTGGATCGCCCCCCACTAGGATGGTCGCTAGTATTGGCGTTTGACCATTGCTTTTCTCTTTCATAGCGGCGACGCGAGTGGAAAGCTCTTGTTCAGTTTTTTGGGCAAGTGCCTTGCCATCTAATACCAGTGCAGACATGGATGATTCCCATTAGTTGAGTAGTAAAAACGGCCGCTATTCTCCCATAAGCCGGAGTCTTGCGCCAACCGAGAGCGACAAAATGCCTCTATATTCCAACTTCTCTGAGGCGATAACCCAGCTATACTGATTTTGAAGATCCTACGGTCAGCTCTGAATTTCGAGCGTTTACGCTAAGTTACTGCAAACGTTAGAAATTTTTAAAAAAGCCGTTGACGGAGCAGGGGAGCGTGGGTAATATGCGCACCACTTCAGAGGCACAGCCACTAAAGTTCAGTCGGAGTGTAGCGCAGCTTGGTAGCGCATCTGGTTTGGGACCAGAGGGTCGGGGGTTCGAATCCCTCCACTCCGACCACTATTTTGAGTTCGAGCCTAGGAAGGCTTAGCGTCTTGAGGCTCACCCAGTTGCCGATCGGCAATAAACAGTGCGCCCGTAGCTCAGTTGGATAGAGCATCCGCCTTCTAAGCGGATGGCCGCAGGTTCGAATCCTGCCGGGCGTGCCATACACGCAGGCAAATGTAACAAACCAAACAATGGTGGGCGTAGCTCAGTTGGTAGAGCCCCGGATTGTGATTCCGGTCGTCGTGGGTTCAAGTCCCATCGTCCACCCCATATTTAGAGGCCTCCAGATGGAGGCCTTTTTTATTTCAGCTTGATTATTCTTTCAACTCTAGCCTTGCCTTATAATTTCTTGAGATGCCTCTGGGTGCTCGATTTCGCCTCCAATAAAGGCTTCACGCTCAGTCGGGCAGATGTCTAGGTCTCTCAGGCTAATTTACTTTGAGCCCTAGGAAGACGGCACTGCATGAGAGGCTTTGATTTTTTGCTCAATATCGCAATTGTGCCGCTATGACGATCAGACACGGGGATCCGACAATAGACACCGACATACTCGATCATCAGAAGCTACTTGAGTCAATTGTCGATATTACCTGCTCACCCGATCGTCAGGCTATCGAGCGTGCCTTAGTGGTGGCACTAGTAACGAACATTCCTTGCTTGCGAGCCGCCGTAGTTCCGAAGCCCTTTGATGACAGAGATGCCTTGCGCGAGTTTGTGGCGCTTAATCGCAGTCGATTCAATGATGATCTTCATCAGGGGTGGAATCTTGATGAGCTTGCTCACGAGATGTTGCCGCCACTGAGAAAAGCCCTTGGCGGCGAGGCCAGCGTTGATCGCACAGATGCCGGATACCACTATTTCTTTCCCTTGACTGATACCCAGAACGTAGTGGCATCCTTAACCGTAGAGTCCCGTCGCAATCTGGAACCCCACTTGAAAGTGGTTGATGCTCTACTAAAAATTTACGCAAACTATCTGGCTGTACTCAAAGAAAGTGAGAGCGACAAATTAACGGGATTGTTGAACCGAAGAACCTTTGATGGAAAGTTTCAGGCGCTGATTTCGCAACAGCGACGCCACGCTGGACAGCAGGCGACAGTACGAGATCAAAAACGAACCAAAAAAGAAGCGGCCCATTCTTGGTTGGGAATAATAGATATCGACCATTTCAAGGCGATAAACGATAAATTTGGTCATCTCTATGGTGACGAAATACTCCTGTTGTTATCCCAGCGGATGCAGCTATTTTTTCGACGAGCAGACTTGCTGTTTCGTTTCGGTGGTGAAGAGTTCGTCGTGTTGCTAGAGCCAACCGACGAGGCCGGAGCAAGCTCGGCGTTTAAGCGTTTTTGCGAAACCGTTGCCACCTTTGGCTTCCCGCAAGTTAATCAAGTGACTATCAGTATCGGCTTTGCGCCTATTGCCCTCGATAGCAGCTCGTCAGAGGTGTTTGGTCATGCTGATCAGGCACTCTACTTTGCCAAGCGTGAAGGCAGAAATCAGGTGGCCAGCTACAGTGCTTTAATCAAAAGTGGCCATATTCAGCCTCTTACAGCATCGGACGATGTGGACCTGTTTTAACTGTGACTGCCGCCTGCGTTCTTGCCTTTGCTTGCGCCAGAGGCCGTAACCCTCAAAAAAGTAGCGCAGGCATTGTTCGACACGTTGTGCTGGGTCGCTTGAATTAGAACTGAAACTGCGCCATAAACCTCTTATCGATGTGCCGCTTCCATTGCCACACTAGTCTTGGTGAGCAGATAGGAAGGGAAAGCCCTCCTCGGGCAGCCAATGCCCATTGGTCACCGCCGGTGACGATGCTCAGGTAGCTCCTCTGTGGTTTAAAAACTCTCAATGACTCTTTATTGAGTAGCGCCAGGATATTGTGCGTAAGCGTCTCTGCTTGCCTAACCGCGTAGACACCGGCCTTTGGGATTTTGTGGTTAACCATGCTGGCGCAATCGCCACAGGCAAAAATCAGTGGATGTCCCACTGCCTGTAAAGTGTCTTCAATCTCGATGAAGCCATCTCCATCTAGGGGGAGTTGGGTGCGTTTCAACCAAGGGGCGCCGATTGCTTGGGTGCACCAAATAATATAGTTGGCCGCCAACTTCCTTCCATCTGATGCATGCAGGAGAGAGCTTTCTGTATTTTTTTCAACTCTGTTCACCGAAAATTTCTCGTGTACTGCAATGCCTTGACGAGCAAGTCTAGTGGCGAATTTTTGTTGAAGGCCTTTAGGGTAATTTTCAGGCTGTCCTCGCCCGCGCTGAACCAGAGAAAGGTTGTAGCTTGCGCCGCTGGCGGCCTCTCTCTGCAGGCGATGATGCATTGCTTGTATCAATTCGACGCCACTCGCGCCGCCACCTACCACCGCTATCGATAGGGGGGCGTTGAACTGCTTGGGCGTTTGGATTTGACTCAATAATTCCATCCACACTTGGTAAAAGTCTGAAATAGGTTTGACCGGAATAGTGAGATTATCAGCCCCTGTTGTCGCCAGATTGGGGCCAGCTCCAGCATTAATGGAAAGGATGTCGTAGTTCAAACTGGTATCGTTTGACATCATAACCTGCTGACGGCTTGGGTCGACAGCATCGGCACGACCTTGAATAAACGTGGCGCCAGCGTGCCGACATAGTTCTCGCAAATCAATGTGAGTCTCGTCGTGACCAAAGTGTCCGGCCACAAGCCCAGGCAGCATACCGGAATAGGGTGCATAATCGCTCAAAGAGATCAGTGTGACTGCTGCTGGCTTCTCCGAGAGCTTTGACCAATAGAGTAAAAAAAGAGCGTGAGCATGTCCGCCGCCTACCAGTATGATTTTGGGGAGTCTTGTTGGTGTTTTCTTTTTTTTCATCGTCTCTTTTGTAGGTTGGGAGCTCGTTATTAACCTGAGCAGCCAAATCGCGGCGCCCTGTAGGCGGCAGACAAATAATGGTCGGCTAAATAAACCATCGTAAACCTTGTCAGCGTCTCACTAAGACTACAATATGCGCCTTTAGTTTGGTTGCTCCAGTTATCGCAGTGCCTATCTCCATGTTGTGGATTTCGGCGCTCATAAATCGATCGAAACAATTCTGATGAATAATACTACTCTTGCAACTTGGGCTGCAGCTATATGGAACACGCTTGAGAGTTCCGGTGTTGACCCGCGGCGGGTGTTTGCAAAACAAAACCTAGAGTTTGAACAATTATGTGAGGCAGATGCACGGGTGTCAGTCTCCGCTATGTCGCAAATTTGGCGCGATAGCGTTGCAGAAACTGGCAACGAAGCTTTCGGCTTATTGGTGCCTGCCCACTGCTCCAGCTTAACATTCCACAGCGTTGGCATAGCGTTAGAGGCGAGCAGTAGCCTAAGGGAAGCGCTTCAGCGGGTCGAAAAAATCAGCCACATGGTCAGCGATGCGGCGGATATACGCTCTGTGGAACAGCCTGATGGGGATGTTGTCATGCGCTGGCTAATGGAAGCTGAGGCGCTCAATGAGATCACCGATCAAGCTATTGATGCCTTTATGTTGTCTTGGGTGCTTAATCTGCCTAAAAATAGCATTAAAAATATTAGAATGATGCGGGAAGAACCAAAAGACCCCTCCCTTTGGGAACGCTCGTTTCAGGTGCCCGTGGTATTTTCCACCGCAGAGAATCAAATAGTTTTTAACGGCGGAGCCCTCGATGCGCCGGTAACGACGGCCAATCCAGCGGTTGCTATGGCTGGAGAAAGAATCGCAATGGACTACCTCCAGCGGATGAAAACAGCAAGCATCTCACTTCGAGTTGAAGCTGAGCTTGTGCGCTTATTGGAGGGGGGGAGAGCCTAGGCAAAACGAAGTTGCGCGGAGGCTGCATTTGAGCACGCGTCAGCTACAAAGGAAGTTGGCGCAAGAAGACACATCGTTTGTGAAGCTACTTGGCAATATAAGGCATAAGCTAGCCTGTAGTTATCTGACGGGCGGAGAGGATAGTATCTCTGAGATTAGCGCAAAGCTGGGCTTTGTTGATCAGAGCAATTTTTCGAGTGCTTTCAAGCGTTGGGAGGGGTGTTCGCCTCGGCAATACCGGGTTGGGAGTAGGTAAATGAATGAAGCCTCTCGGCAGCTGGCCGGAGGCTTCGCAAAGGGGAGGGACAGTCACCAGGCGCTGTTAGTGCTGCTCCATATCCTCTTCGACTTCCACCACAAGAGGTGCGTTAATTTCTGTTAGCTTACTGTGTTTACCATAGCTGCGTTTTTCCGATACCTGCTTGAGCTTTCGCTCGGCGGCCTTGAAAACATCTCTAACGGCAACGTGAATGGAGGAGCTGTCTTGCTGAAGGGCGATCGAATCACCTTTGACACCTAGCTCGATTTTTGCTCGGAATAATTTGCCTTTGTTCTTGTGCTGATGCGGGGAGTCGAGCACAACCCGACTACTATTGATCTGACTGGAGATGCGGTTAAGTTTCTGAAGCTTTTTTTCGATGGTGCTGTTCAATGCTTGAGACGCATCTAGATCACGGTAGACGACGTTGTTCTGAATTTGCATAGTAAGTAGCTCCTTTACCTCAATGGGAAAGTCTTCGTAGATTACTTAAAGAAGGTGGCCACCTATGGGTTTATATTGCCTCTCTCCGCAGATAATTCAAGTGGTTTTTTGAAATAATGTTACGATTTCATTTCTTTACTGGAAGATATTGAAGGTTGTGAATGGGTGAGTTGGGTTGTTTGGCTCAGGAGCCTCTGTTAAAGCAGTACATTTATACTCGCACTGCCAGCACATCACAGGGCGAGGTTTTTACGACTTGCCCAGAGGTAGAGCCTAGCAACGCTCTTAAGCCATGCTTTTCATGGCTTCCCACCATGATGAGATCGCTACCAACCTCAATCGCGTAACTTGCTATTTGATCGGCAAGGCCTCCAAAGCGTATTTGCAGCTGCCCACTATCGATGCCGGTCTCCGTTAGTAAGTCCTTTAGTTCAGGAAATACCTTTTGCCTGATCTGGCTCTCGGTGACCTGGTGATTACCTCCTGTTGCTTCTCCGTACCCGGTGATGGGGTGCTCGCATACATGCAGAAGCCTAATGTTCTCAATATCTGTCAGCTCTAAGGCAGCGCGAAGCACTGTGTAGGTGTTGTCGGTTAAGTCTACCGCGCACAAGATAGAGTTGTATCGATTCATGCTTACCTCACTTTAATGATAGGCCTTTCAGTGCATGCCAAACCTTAGCTAAGATCGAGGCTCAGGGCCAATTTTCGCACTGTATTGGAGCGTATGTCTGCCGCTCAGGAAACGGCCTTGACCTTGAAAAGAGGGCTCCAGATAGGTAGAGTTGGTGACCCGAAATCCGCGTTCTATGGGGATCGTTCGTTTGAATAGACGGATTTTTGCGTGAACAGGCAGTCACGCCCACCATAGGCAAATATGCAATACAAGATGTATAGAACCATGAGAATAAGAAATCTAGTCTTAACTGCTCTTTTAATGAGCACAACACCATTTGCATTTGCGGATGCTGTATCGCAAGCCCAGGACAAGCTGGATCGCTACTATCAGGCTTATGAGAACCGAAGTTCTCAACTTGAGGATGTAGAGAATCAATTGTTCGGCTATCAAAATAAACTCACTCGCGCGCAGACCGATCTAGATACTGCTACAAAAGAACTTGCAAACGCTCAGAAAGAGCAGGCATCGGCAAAAATTGCGCTGGTCGGCGACGCCTCTCAAGAGAATACTAGAGCGCTTAAGCTGGCTGATCATGCCTTGAGTATGGCTGAGCGAGGCGTTAGAACCAGAACTAAGCGCTATGAAAGAACTCAGAACAATCACGCGGAGCTGTTGGCAGAAAAAAATCGATTAGAATCGCAAATTGCAGCCGATCAGTCGCGCATTGAGCAGCAAGAGTCCACTTTGGCGAGCACAAAGCAACGAGCCGAGAAGGAAGCTAAGAGTCTTCTGGCTGCTGCTCAAAGAGCCAAAAAAGACGCGGCGAAACGCATACAAGCAGAGCAGGACCAAAAGGAGCGCCTGGCTGCTATCGAAGCTGAGCAGGCCCGTTTAGCGGAAGAGGCGAGGGCAATAGCGCAGCAAAAGATAGAAACAGAGGTGGTTAGTACTGAAGAGAAAATGGAGCTTTCGGAACTCGACAAAGAAGCATTACGCTACGCCCAAAAAGAGGTCGCTAGACTGGAGAATTTGTTAAGTGATGGTAAGCCTGGGCGGCCAACCTTCAAACGCCTAACGTTAGGCGGTAACAAGATTGAATCTAAGGCTTTTGAATTCTTAGGCCAAAATCAATACCGTGTCGAAACAGAAGTGGTTACTGGGCGCCAAATTTTCCAAATAGGAAAGCACAAGTTCCGTCGTACCATTCCCGCTGCAGACAATGGTCAAGCATACGTATTTATCTTTGATGCGAAGCGTCCATCACGCCCGCGCCTAGTAATGTATAAAAAGGCTCTTCTCGAAAATATCTGATATTTGAATCTCTAAAAGTTCCTGAAAAGCCCTACCTGAAAAGCCCTACCTGAAAAGCCCTACCTGAAAAGGTGGGGCTTTTTTGTGAGCGGCCGAATGTTCTGAGTTTTGAATGAATGCCCTTGAAAGTTAACGCAGCAATACCCATATCTTTATCAGGCTCGCTCGAAGAGGGGTTTATGGTGGCATCTGCAAGCAGCAGAGCTGCCGACTAACGATCCGATCGAATGATGGATCACCGCACCATATTGCTTACTTTTAAGGGTATGAATCTTATGAGAAACACCGACTTTTCACCACTTTACAGAACTGCCATCGGCTTTGATCGTATGGCTTCGATTCTAGATAATATAAACCGAAACGATCAGCAGCAGGGCGGTTATCCGCCATACAATATCGAACTGATCGACGACAATGAATACCTGATTACCATGGCGATTGCAGGCTTCTCTTCGTCTGAGTTAAACATTGAGAGTGAGCAGAACACGCTAACGATTACCGGCACTAAGTCAGCAGCCGCAAACGAACGCAAATTTCTGCACCAAGGTATCGCCGCCAGAAACTTTGAGCGCCGCTTTCAACTGGCTGACCACGTGCGAGTGCAGGGTGCCAAGCTTGAGAATGGAATGCTCAATGTACAGCTTGTCAGGGAAGTTCCTGAGGCAATGAAACCCCGAACCATTACCATAGAGTCCGGCGAGCCTGATCAGGCCAATAAACTGCAGAGGGCAGAAGCTGCCAACCAGCACGTCGCCTAGTTCTTTATAGCCTATCTTTGAGCACTGCTCAGTAATTTACCACTGAGCAGTGAGCTCTGAATGACCCCCGAACAAGCCAAAGTCTGCCCATTATGCGGCAGCACGACAAACTTCTTTCACCGAGACAAACGGAGGCCGTATTACGTCTGCAAGCTGTGTCACTTAGTGCACGCCGCCGCTTGCTATCATCTGTCTGACGAAGACGAAAAGGCTGAGTATGACAAACACCAAAACAGTTTTGATGACGAAGGTTATCGAGGGTTTTTGGCGCGTATGGCTGAGCCAATTATAGCGACTCTTCCCGCCGGCTCGGAAGGTCTTGAGTTTGGCTGCGGACCGGGACCGGTTCTAGCAAAAATGCTCGAACAATCAGGTTATGAAATGACGCTTTATGACAAGTTTTATGCGGACAATCAAGATGCTCTGCTGCAAACCTATGACTTTATCACAGCGACAGAAGTGGTTGAGCACTTGCGCCAACCTAATGAAGTGCTGGCGCAACTTTGGTCGCTGCTAAAGCCTGGAGGAACTCTGGGAATTATGACCAAGCAGGTGACGACTCAAGAAGCATTTTCCGCTTGGCATTATAAAAATGATCAAACCCATATCGTCTTTTTTCATTCGAAGACTTTTCAGTGGCTGTCGGAAAAATGGGGCGCTTCACTTAGCTCTCATGGTGCAGATGTCGTGCTGTTGAAAAAACCTCTATGACTCTGCCGTAAATAGCTTCGCCCGAACGGTTGCGCGATACTCACTCGGCGTCGTGGAGAGGAGCTTCTTAAACAAGCTAGAAAAGTGCCCCATGTCTTGATAGCCAACTTTGTAGGCAACTTCACTCACTGACAAATTGCTGGTTTGCAGTAAGTCCTTTGCCATATCAATTCGAATTTCCTGTAGGTACTGCAGTGGCGTCTTGCCTGTTGCGCTCTTAAAGCGTCGATTAAAAGTACGCACACTCATATCAAACCGTTCGGCCACGCTTTTTAATAAAATTTCCTTTTGGCAGTGATCCTGAAGCCAAATTTGTGCCTGTACAATATCTTCATCAGGGTGGTAGCGGTGCTTGTCGTCGTAGTAACTGGTTGACTCGTAGGCCCTGCGGATTTCGTGAGAGAAATTTCGCTGTACATGGCTGGCAATTTCCTGACCATAAGTGCGATGAATAAAATGAACCGTTAGATCAGCGACGGCATTAACACTCGCGGCGCAATAGAAGTTGCCAGACTGAGTAATGAAATATTGGCGCTTTAAATCAACTTCTGGATAGCTGCGCTGGAATTGCTCAAAGTAATGCCAGTGGGTGGTGGCAGCCTTCCCATTGAGCAATCCCGCCTCGGCTAAAAAGCACACCCCAGTGCCAACGGCAATAAAAATCGTACCTTGTTCATTGAGCTTTCTTAGCCAGGCGATGATTTCCGGGTTTCGACGAATGATCGGGCGGGGATTGCGCCAGAGAGAAGGGATAATGACCATATCGGTCGTATTTATACTGCCAATCTCAAGCTCTGCGGCCAAGGCAAAGCCAGATCGAGTTTGTGTGGCGGCTGTGTGTATTCCGGCAGTCGCAATATTGAGCCTCTGAGCTTGTCGATTCTTACCTCTGGCCGCACTCTCTGCGGCATTCATCATTTCGATGGGCAATGTAATGCTGGTAGCCAACATGTCTTCGATAACTAGAAACGTTGCGCCTATGTGTTTTTTCATCTGCCAAGCTCGTGGTGTAGTAATTAGCAACAAAGAGGATGCTCGATAACGGCAACATCCCGCCCTCCGCGCCCTCTGGCTGAATTGCCGAGATTTCTGTCCATTATACCCGTAACTGGCTTAAAAGCCTCCCCCTAAAATGGTGGTCTTAGTAATCAACGGCCAGTCAGGAAGGATGTACCATGTCACGTTTGCCTATTATTGTCGGTTTTGGTGGCTACAACGCCGCCGGTCGCAGTTCGTTTCATCATGGCTTCAAGCGCATGGTCATCGAGAGTATCGACAAGGAATCAAGGCAGGAAACCCTGGCAGGCTTAGGCGTGATGACCAAAATCATTAAGGCCAATGAAAGCGGATTCTATACCCACGACGGGCTAGAGCTGTCACTGCAAGAGATCGAAGAGCAGCTCGGCGAGAAGATTCTTGCTGCAACCCTTATTCGCCGAATCGAAAAGAGCCACTTTGACGTAGATGCGGCGCCTTGGCAGCAATCGGTAACCGTGGCCCCGGATAATGGCAGTACCTCATTCCTTCTTTCTAAGAGGCATATACCATCGCCTTGTCCCGCTACCTGGGTTGTGGAGGAACAGAGTGATTCTCACGCGAAAGTTACTCTAGCTGATAATGTTGAGGTTAAGGTAGATTCCACAAGGGACATGAATATTAAGGTGGCAGGTCAACTGCCCACTGGTTTTGAGCCAGGAGAGCTGTACAAGTCACGCTTTCATCCGCGCGGGCTGCAAATGACCATCGTTGGAATGAGTGACGCCCTGCATTCCGTGGGAATCCCTTGGCAGCGGATCGCTACCGCAGTAAAGCCGGATGAAATTGCTGTATACGCAGGCAGCGTGCTCAGTCAGGTGGATGAATTTGGTTTTGGTGGCGTCATGCAGGCGCGACTGAAAGGCAATCGCGTTACCGCCAAGCAGTTGCCGCTAGGGCTCAACACTATGCCCGCTGACTTCATTAATGCCTATATCTTGGGAAGTTTAGGTACCACCGGCTGTGCGACGGGAGCATGCGCTACCTTTCTCTATAATCTAAAAATGGGCATTGAGGCTATCCAGTCAGGTAAATCACGGGTCGTCGTGGTCGGCAATAGCGAAGCTCCGGTTACGCAAGAAATCATCGATGGCTTTGGTGCCATGAGTGCCTTGGGAACACTAGACGGACTTAAGAAGATTACCGGCGAAGATGCGCCAGATCTGCGTAAGTCTAGCCGACCTTTTGGAGACAATTGTGGCTTCACCATTGCTGAGGCCAGCCAGTTTGTCATTCTGATGGACGATGAGCTGACCCTTGAGCTTGGCGCGCAAATCCACGGAGCGGTGACAGACGTGTTCATTAACGCTGACGGGTTCAAAAAATCCATTTCCGCGCCAGGCCCCGGAAACTACATCACCTTAGCCAAAGCGGTCGCTGCCGCCCGTGATCTACTTGGTGAATCGGCAATACAAGCGCAAAGTATGGTTCATGCGCACGGTTCGAGCACTCCGGCTAATCGCGTCAGTGAGTCGGAATTGTTTGACCGCGTGGCTGAGGCGTTCGGCATTACCGACTGGCCGGTGAGTGCGGTGAAATCGTTTGTTGGCCACTCGATTGGCCCTGCCAGTGGTGATCAGCTTATTTCAGCACTCGGCACTTTCAAGTACGGTTTGGTTCCAGGTATCAAGACCATCGATAAAGTGGCGGATGATGTCCACCAGAAAAACTTGAATATTTCCACGGAAGACACCAAGCGTGACGATCTCGAGGTTGCCTTTATCAATACCAAAGGCTTCGGCGGAAACAACGCCACTGGTGTCGTTCTCTCGCCTTCTGCCGTAGAAAGGATGCTTGCGAAAAGACACTCAAGCGCTGAAATCAAAGCTTACGAGGAAAAGCTGACAACCGTAGAGGCCGCGGCCAATAGTTATGACCAGCAGGCGACGCGCGGTAATTTCAATATTGTCTACAACTTCGGCGAAGGCTTGATCGATGATCAGGCCATGGCGCTCTCCGGCGACGGCATTGAGATTCCAGGGGTGGACAAAAAGATCACCTTCCAAACTGAAAATCGCTATGCTGACATGATTTAAGGGGAGAGCTTCTGGTCATACCTAGGGCGGGTTGTTAGCATGGCTGCTTAAGTCGCAGGGAGATGGGCCATGGGAGAGGTGATAGGAATAACGCTGAAGGCATTGAGGGAGTATTACGGCTGGTCACAGCGTGAGCTTGCCAAGAGAGCAGGGGTTCCCAACAGCGCAATCTCGGTGATCGAGCACGGCTCCGTCAGTCCCTCGATTCTTTCATTGGAAAAGGTCCTTAGGGGGTTTCCCCTTACCATTCAACAATTTTTTGCCGTCGACGCATCCCTATCGCCCAGCGAGCCAACCCTCTTGGCGTCACGGCCTGCACCAGCCCTCATGCCAGATGCTCGATGCGCACTGATCCAGGTCAGCTATCATCAAGCAGCGCAAGGCGAGGGCAGTGAGCACCAAATTCCATCTACAGCATCGCTGCTCATCATTACCACTGGCAGTGCCCGCTACAGCACACTAAACGGGCAACAGATACTCAAGGCCGGACAGCAAATTGAGTTAACAGCGCACATCCCCTATCAAGTAGAAGCCGATAGTGCCGAGGCGCATTGGCTAGTCATCGCTTCTAATCGTTAATCCGCTCTCTAGGCTGGCCAGCGAGCACGGCTTCGGCTACTTTTTATACGCCATGAATGGTTTTTCAGCGCCAATTTGGCTTCATACAGCTAATAGTTCAAACGCACGTTTTAAAGCGCTATACTCGCGCACCGCATGGCCGAACGCTCGGCATGTGCGCTACAACTAACGACAAGGGTTTTTCGCGCCACGCCAGACTTGGCAGCCGCGCCAGAACCAACTCAAGAGGTCGAACATGATTTTTAAAGGTAATGCCGTTACGGTGCAGATGCTGGATAACGGCATCGCGGAACTCAATTTCGATTTACAAGGTGAATCGGTCAATAAATTTGATAGCCAGACTGTCGCAGAGCTGGATCAAGCCATTACCGCGATAGAGTCCGTGAGTGACTTGCGCGGCGTTCTTGCCACAAGTGGGAAGGGTGTATTTGTCGTCGGCGCCGATATTAGCGAATTTGTCCCGCTGTTTGCCGCGGGCCCGGAAGCAGCAGGCGAGCATCTTGGTAAAAACACCCAAAACCTCAACCGTATTGAAGATCTCAGTGTACCTGTTGTCGTAGCCATCAATGGTTTTGCTTTGGGTGGTGGATTGGAGTTCTGCCTCGCGTGTGATTACCGTATTGCCAGCACGGCTGCAAAAGTCGGTCTGCCCGAAGTTAAATTGGGGTTGATTCCTGGCTGGGGCGGCACCGTTCGTCTGCCTCGCTTGGCAGGGTGTGACACCGCTATTGAGTGGATCGCATCAGGTAAAGATCAAAAGCCTGAAGCCGCATTGAAGGCCGGTGTTGTAGATGGCGTAGTTGCCCCTGAGGCATTGCGCGACGCGGCGCTGAATGTTTTGCAGCAATGCATCGATGGAAAACTCGATATCAGTGCCCGCCGTGAGCAGAAGAAAGGGCCCCTGCAGCTCAATGACATCGAATCAATGATGGCGTTCGAAACCTCCAAAGCATTTGTAGCAGGCCAAGCCGGTCCGAATTATCCGGCACCGGTAGTTGCGGTTAAAGGCATGCAGAAGGCTGCCTCAATGAATCGTGATGAAGCGCTACAAGTCGAAAAAGACGGTTTCGTTAAAGTTGCTGCAACCGACACAGCGCAGTCGCTGGTTGGATTGTTTTTGAGTGATCAACTGATCGCCAAAAAAGCAAAGGGCTGGGAAAAGAAAGCGGACAAAAAAGTCGAGCGCGCGGCCGTGCTAGGTGCTGGCATCATGGGTGGGGGCATTGCTTATCAGTCCGCCCTGAAAGGCACGCCAATCAAAATGAAGGACATCGCTCAAGCCGGTATTGATCTGGGCATGAACGAAGCCAACAAGCTTTTAAGTAAGCAGGTTAAGCGCGGCCGTATGGGTGCCGACAAGATGGGTAAGATTCTGGCGAGCATTGAGCCAACCTTATCCTATGATAACTTCGATGACATCGATGTCGTTGTTGAGGCTGTCGTAGAAAATCCGAACGTGAAAAAAGCGGTTCTTGCCGACGTAGAAAAACAAGTCAGTGAAGATGCGGTTATTGCCTCTAACACGTCGACCATTTCAATCACTTATCTTGCACAAGCAATGCAGCGCCCGGAGAATTTCTGCGGAATGCATTTCTTCAACCCTGTGCATGCCATGCCTTTGGTTGAAGTTATCCGCGGAGAAAAAACTTCAGACGCTGCGGTTGCGCGCACAGTTGCCTACGCAAATGCGATGGGTAAAAAGGCGGTAGTCGTCAATGACTGTCCGGGTTTCTTGGTTAATCGTGTGTTGTTCCCATACTTCGCAGGCTTCGCTGGTCTAGTTCGTGACGGCGCCGACTTCCAAAAAGTCGACAAGATTATGGAGCGTTGGGGTTGGCCGATGGGCCCAGCATACCTGCTCGATGTCGTGGGGATGGATACCGGTTCTCACGCCGAGGAAGTGATGGCAGAAGGTTTCCCAGACCGCATGGCAAAAGACTACAAAACCTCCGCCGATGTTATGTTTGAAAATAACCGCTACGGGCAAAAGAACGGCAAAGGTTTCTACAACTACGAAGCTGACAAGCGCGGTAAGCCGAAGAAAGTTGCCACTGAAGAAGCCTACAATCTTATTGCGCCGGTGTGTGCTGAAAGCAAAGAGTTTGAAGAGGAAGAAATCATTGCCCGCATGATGATTCCAATGGCCACTGAACTGGCTCGCTGCTTAGAAGAGGGAGTGGTTGATTCAGCTGCCGAAGCGGATATGGCTTTGATTTACGGGGTGGGCTTCCCTCCATTCCGTGGCGGTGCCTTCCGTTGGGTGGACAGCATTGGTATCGAGAAGTTTGTTGAGCTTTGTGATAAATACAAGCATCTCGGCAACCTTTATGTAGCCACAGACGCCCAACGTGAAATGGCTGCTAGCGGCAAAAAATACTACGCCTAAGTGGCGGTCCAAAAAACGAATTAGGAGATAAAAAGATGAGCTTGAATCCAAGAGATGCAGTCATCGTAGATTTTGCTCGCAGTGCGATGGGCCGCTCAAAGAATGGGTGTTTCCGCAATGTTCGAGCCGACGACATTAGTGCTGAAGTGATTAAAGGCCTGATGGCTCGCAACCCTGGTGTTGATGCCGCCAGCATTGACGATTTGATCTGGGGCTGTGTCATGCAGCGTGAAGAGCAGGGCATGAATATCGCGCGTATGGTTCTATTGCGCGCCGGCTTGCCACACACTGTGCCAGCACAAACGGTTAATCGTCTGTGTGGATCATCTATGTCAGCCATGCACACTGCCGCGGCCAACGTTATGGCAGGTCTGGGTGATGTCTATTTGGTCGGTGGTGTTGAGCACATGGGTCACATCAACATGATGCAGGCCAACGACCCCAACCCACAAATGGGTCTGAGTGTTGCAAAAGCTGCTGGCAGCATGGGTATGACGGCTGAGATGCTGTCTCTCATGCACGGCATACAGCGCGAGCAAATGGATGAATTTTCTGCGCGCTCCCATCGATTGGCGGCAAAAGCGCGAGCGGAAGGAAAGTTCAATCGCGAGATCATTCCTATTATGGGGCACGATGAAAACGGCGTACCTTTCATGGTGAATCAGGATGAGACCATCCGCCCTGAAACTACCACTGAAGGCTTGTCGCAGTTGCGTCCCGCTTTCAATCCGAAAGGCGGTACAGTTACAGCCGGCTCTTCTTCTCAGATTACTGACGGTGCCTCCGCCATGCTGATTATGTCAGCAGAGCGAGCGCAATCTCTCGGTCTGAAGCCGATCGCTAAAATCAGTGCCGCGACCCTTGCCGGTGTCGATCCATCAATTATGGGTTACGGGCCTGTGCCGTCAACGCAAAAAGCATTGAAGCGTATGGGTATGGATATAAAAGACATCGACTATGTTGAGCTTAATGAGGCATTTGCCGCTCAGGCTTTGCCCGTACTGAAAGACCTAGAATTGCTTGATACCATGGAAGATAAGGTCAATGTTCACGGTGGCGCAATCGCTCTCGGTCACCCGTTTGGCTGTTCCGGCGTCCGCATTAGTGGTTCGCTGCTGACTGTCATGGAAGATCGCGACCTTAATGTAGGTATCTCAACCATGTGCATTGGCTTGGGGCAAGGTATCTCCACGGTGATCGAAAGACTTAACTAAGTCGCTCAGACCCGAAAAGAGAAAAGGCCGAGCTTGCTCGGCCTTTTTTTTGCTCTCCGTAAATGGATTGTAAGCTGTGGCGATAGCGTATTTGCCGAACAAAGGTATTCTGTTAAAATCGCAACCCTCTATAGCTGTAGTCTTTCGTAGGGCAAGTCAGGTTGAACAGTGGGATAACTATTCCCGCTGATGTTCAAGCCGGCTCTGCTCAAATCAACAGCCGATAGTTTTCTCAGTCCGATAACGCTCAATCAGGAGTCATTCCTTGCCGGTTTGCATGCTGGATCCAGAAGCCGAAATCAATAAACGCATTGAGGCGTCGGCTGAAATGCTGAGTCAATACTTCTCAATTCAGTTTGAATTTGAGCAGTGCTATCTAGACGGCAAGCCCAACATAACACTGCAAGCACTTGTCGAAATTGCCGACAAGAAGCTAAAACGCGTCGCCGTGGGCATCGCGCAAAATGACTCTAGTGAGCCAGTAGATGGCGCTTCGTTTGAGGCGCTGGCATCAAAATTTGAGTGGCCTATTATCGACTGCAATCAACCGGTTGCTCTTGAGCCTATAGCCATTGCCAAGCCTTGGGGGCAAGAACTCTGGTATACCGGCATCGAAAAAAGAGGGCAATCTTTTGTCGGCGACGGAGTCTATTCAACGCCACTGCCTTGGCTGTTGGCCATCGCTCCCTTAGCCTTTACCTCGCAAAAACACCCAAAACTAAATTTGTTGAAGATACTTGACCCTTTGCCTGAGCCGGTATTTGGCGATTTGTATTTTGAATTGCATGCAGAAAAGCAAGAAGTCTATGTCGTTACGCATGTTGACGAGTCCGCGTGGCCCAGCGGTGCAGGTAAGATAAAGATTGGTTTTGATCAAGCGGAGAGAGACAAGCTGCAGCCCGATGAGAAATTTGTTGAAGCTTTCAATGATGCGGTCAAAAATTACGAACTTGTCCGGCGCACAATTGATGCCAAGCTAGACGAGTGTCGACAGAAAGAAGGAGTCGCTTTAGATGAGCCTGTTTCCGCTGGCAGGACCAAGAGTTGGCTCCAAACTGTCGAACCAGAACTCATAGATCGGGAACTTCATCTGCGCGAACAAATGGATCGCTTTAAGGGCGAGGTCTCACTCAAGGTTGGGGATGTTCTTAAGGTTCCCTGTTTCACGCCTCACTCATTGATGCATGGTGTGCGAACCATTGAGTTTCAGACGCCTGTCTATGAGCGCCAAATACTCTCTTTTGCGCAGAAGGTACTAACGCAGGATCATTGGGATACAGAAAGCGCCAGTCAAAACATGTCGCTTGAGGGCTTTTCTCTAGAGGAATTTTTATCTATAGACCTCGGGGTTGGCGCAACGAAAGAGACTGTGGTGAATTTTTCAGACTTTCAGGTCGAGCGCGTGACTCTGCAGCCCGGCTCGGAGGTGCAGCTCCATAGCGGAGATCAGTACGCGCTAGTAATAGGCGTAAAAGGAGGCGTGGAGCTAAATGGAAAAGCTCTTGGGGCCGAAAAGGCCGTTCTCATTCCCGCTATCAGTGATGCAATAATCGCGAGAAACACCAGCTCTACTGCTAGCGTGTTTCTTCTGTCGAAGCCTCACTGATCGCCTCAACGAAAAAGCAGCAGCTTCTGCCCACAGGACACCACTTTGATAAACCCTAGATATCTAGCATCACTGGCGCATTGGTTGATTGCCTTTTCACTAGCATTGGTTGCTGCAGTATCGCAGGCCCGGCCCATCCTGTGGCAGGTCAGTGACTCAAACTCTCCCGGCAAGCTGTATTTATTTGGCTCAATACATTTTGGTTCTGAGCGTTTATACCCGCTGCCGGAGGTGGTTGCAGAAGCGTTCAATGATAGCGATGCACTTGCGGTGGAAATTGATCTGTCAGCCATTGATGCTAGCGAGGCGGCGAGAGTGCTGCGCCTAAATGGAAGGCTGCCACCCGGTGAGACCATTGGGGATTCTTTGGAGCCGCAACTTTGGGTCAGACTACAACAAACGAGCGATCAACTTAATCTGCCCATCGAGGCACTAGAGCGCATGCAGCCGTGGCTCATAGCCGTCCAGCTGACCGCAGCCCAGGTTCGCCGCAATGGTTTTAGCGAAGGCTTTGGTATTGATCGACATTTTTTGACCTTGGCAAGTCACCCGGCAGCGCCTAAGCCTGTTGTTGAGTTAGAGACGTTTTCAGAGCAGACCTCCTTGTTTTCAATGCTCAGTCACGACCAGCAGCTGGAATTCTTAACACAAACGCTCGAAGAGCTGACTTCCTCGCAAGACATGCTTGCGTCGATTATGACCGCGTGGCAGGTGGGAGACGAAAGGGCGCTCGAATCCCTTATCGTTGATGCCTTTGAAGGGCCTGGCTCTCGAGATCTATATCAGCGGATATTCGTCGATAGGAATGCTCGCATGCATGAACGACTAACACCTTACTTAGAGCAAGGGAAAACCATTTTTGTGGTGGTCGGAGCAGGGCATGTTATCGGTAGCGATGGCCTAAAGCAGCGATTCTTGTCGCAGGGTTTTGAGGTGAAACAGGTAAATACGGGCAACATATTCGCCCCAGAAGCGGAAACAGGAAAAATAATCCCTGATAACGGTTGAACCTGCCAAATGAGTGTGGCAGAATTTGCATCCCTTGAATGAGCAGCCTCACTAAGAGTTCAAATAACTCTTATAAAATCAAAGGCTTGCCGGCAAAGCGAGTACAAGTTACTCATATGCCTGACAGAATATGCGGACGTGGCGGAATTGGTAGACGCGCTAGATTTAGGTTCTAGTATCGCAAGGTGTGAGAGTTCAAGTCTCTCCGTCCGCACCACTTTTAATCTTGGCCTTGATGCCTCACTACCGAGCGCAAGGCTAGGTAAACCATCCTAAATACCGTTTCGGTATCGACCTGATTTTCACGAGGAACACCATGCAGGTTTCAATTGAGACAACCACTGGTCTAGAACGTCGCATGACCGTAGGCATTCCAGCTGACCAAGTAGAAACTGAAGTTACAAAACGCCTGCAGCAAGCTGCAAAGACTGTACGTCTGAATGGATTTCGTAAAGGTAAAGTTCCTCTGAAAGTGGTTAAGCAGCGTTTTGGCGCTGGTGTTCGCCAAGAAGTGATTGGCGAGGCCATGAGCCGCTCTTTCTACGAAGCGGTTCAGCAAGAAGACGTAAAACCAGCAGGTCAGCCAGCGATCGAACCTAAAGAAATGAGCGAAGGCAAAGACGTCGAGTTCATTGCAACCTTTGAGGTTTATCCTGAAATCGCTCTTGGTGATACCACCGGTTATGACATTGAAAAACTCACTGCAGACGTTCAAGACGCCGACGTTGACAACATGATCGATGTATTGCGCAAGCAGCAAGCCTCATGGGCTGAAGCTGATCGCGCAGCGGCTACTGACGATCAGGTAAATATCGATTTCACTGGCACCAAAGATGGTGAAGAGTTTGACGGCGGTAAAGGCGAAGGCCAAGACCTAGTGTTGGGCTCAGGTTCAATGATCCCGGGCTTTGAAGACGGTATTGTTGGCATGAAAGCTGGCGACGAGAAGGTTTTAGCGTTGAGCTTTCCTGAAGATTATCACGCAGAAGAGCTGAAGGGCGCTGCGGTAGAGTTCGCCGTTAAGGTGAATACTGTTTCTGAGCAAGAGCTTCCTGAGTTAAACAAAGAATTCTTCAGCAAGTACGGCGTTGAAAGCGACGACGAGCAGCAGTTTCGTGATGACGTTCGCAAGAATATGGAACGTGAGCTGAAGAACGCGGCCAAGAGCAAGCTGAAAAACCAGGTTATGGACAAGCTTGTTGAAGCGCACGAGGTTGAGCTACCCCAGGCTTTGGTTGAGGGCGAAATCGAAGCTCTGCGCAATCAAATGATGCAGCAATTCGGTGGCGCGCAGCCAAACATGGATCTCAAGTCTTTGCTTCCCGATGACATGTTCACTGAGCAGGCAGAGCGCCGTGTATCTCTCGGTCTGATCGTTGGCGAAGTCGTCAAAAAGGCCGAGATCAAAGTTGATGCCGATCGAGTTCGCGAGATGGTTGAAGAAATGGCTTCTACCTACCAAGATCCCGAAGAGGTTATCAACTACTACTACAGCAATCAGCAAATGCTGGCGAGCGTTGAGTCTGTAGTTCTGGAAGACCAAGTTGTCGACCATATCATCGAAGGTGCTAACATTACCGAAACCGAAAGCACCTACGAAGACGTGATCAAGCCGGCACAAGGTGCCGAGTAATTCTGCAACAACTGTACATTAGTTGACCAGAATTCGCCGCGATACGCCCGTATCGCGGCAAACTTTCCTACTTTTCACCACTCATGGTGGAATATCTTTTCAGCAAGGTTTAAGCTCAGTCAGAACTCTATTTTGCGCCCCTAGTGCCGATATAGTGACTGTGTGTTTGTCGACAAGGAAAAAATAAACCCCATGGCGAAATACGATTTTAATTCTCAGGCACCTGAAATCATGAATTCCGGCTTAGTGCCGATGGTGATTGAACAAACAGCCCGAGGCGAGCGCTCTTTTGATATTTACTCTCGCTTACTAAAAGAGCGTGTCATATTTATGGTTGGTCAGGTGGAAGACCACATGGCTAACTTGGTAGTGGCTCAATTACTGTTTTTAGAGGCGGAAAATCCAGACAAGGATATTCACCTTTACATCAACTCCCCTGGTGGCTCAGTAACAGCGGGCATGTCTATCTATGACACCATGCAGTTCATCAAGCCAGACGTTAGCACCATGTGCATTGGTCAAGCCTGCAGCATGGGCGCGTTCCTGCTAAATGCCGGGGCTAAAGGAAAGCGCTATGCGCTGCCTAATGCTCGCACCATGATTCACCAACCAAGTGGTGGGGCGCAAGGTCAAGCGACGGACATCCATATCCAAGCCCAGGAGATCCTCAAAACTCGTGAGCGACTGAATCAAATTATGGCGCAGCACAGCGGTCAAGACATTGAGCGAATCGCCGAAGACACAGAGCGCGACAACTTTATGAGTGCCGAGGAGTCAAAAGAGTACGGCCTTATCGATGAGGTGCTGGTACGTCGCAACGGTTCGGAATAAGTCACGTCGACCGAAAGAGCCCCGACAGGACAAGTTTTCTCGGTCGTCTAGACTAGATGGTAGGCTTACACCAGGTAGGCCTATCGCCCAATGAAGCTCGCACCTCACGCATTATTGGATCCAATATTGAATAAGAAAGCAGTAACTTATTACTGTATTTGTCCTTTGCTTCGTAAAACATCTGGGGTTTACCCTTGAAAAATAACGCCGCAGGACGCATTGTTACCCGAGATGGGTTTATAGAAAAGATTTGACGGAGAGGTTTAATGACCGACACCACTGAAACTGGGGATGACAACGGCAAGCTGCTGTATTGCTCATTCTGCGGCAAAAGTCAGCATGAAGTTCGCAAGCTGATCGCGGGCCCCTCGGTCTTTATTTGCGACGAGTGCGTAGATTTATGCAACGATATCATTCGTGAAGAGATTCAAGAGGCTGCCTCTGAAGGCTCCAGCGATAAGCTACCGACACCACAAGAAATCTCTGAAATTCTTGATGGTTATGTTATTGGGCAAAAACGCGCCAAAAAAGTACTGGCCGTAGCGGTATACAACCACTACAAGCGTCTGAGAGTCGGTGATAAGAAGAAAGACAAAGAGGATGTAGAGCTCGGCAAGAGCAACATTCTGATGGTTGGGCCTACTGGTAGCGGTAAAACACTGCTGGCGGAAACTCTAGCCCGGCTGCTCAATGTACCCTTCACTATCGCAGATGCCACTACGCTGACAGAAGCAGGTTACGTGGGTGAAGATGTCGAAAACATCATTCAGAAGCTGCTGCAGAAGTGCGACTATGACGTCGAGAAGGCTCAGCAAGGCATTGTCTATATTGATGAAATCGATAAGATTTCCCGCAAGTCAGACAATCCTTCCATCACGCGTGACGTGTCAGGCGAAGGTGTCCAGCAAGCGCTACTTAAGCTAATTGAAGGTACGGTCGCATCGGTACCCCCACAAGGTGGTCGTAAGCATCCGCAGCAAGAGTTTTTGCAGGTAGATACCTCTAACATCCTGTTTATCTGCGGCGGCGCATTTGCCGGACTGGATAAAGTGATTCGAGACCGGTCGGAGAAGGGCGGTATCGGTTTTGGTGCCGAAGTTAAGAGTAAGGATGATAGCAAAGACGTGGGCGAGACCTTCAAAGAGCTGGAGCCTGAAGATTTGGTTCGCTACGGCCTTATTCCAGAGTTTGTGGGTCGCTTACCCGTTATCGCGACGCTGGAGGAGCTAGATCTAGCTGCCTTGGTACAGATCTTGACTGAGCCTAAAAACTCTCTGACCAAACAGTACGGCAAGCTATTTGAGATGGAAGGCGTCGAAGTCGATTTTCGTAAGGACGCGCTCGATGCAGTGGCCAATAAGGCGATGGAGCGCAAGACCGGCGCACGCGGACTGAGATCCATCATGGAGTCAGTGTTGCTCGATACCATGTATAAGATCCCCTCAGAAGAGGGCGTTAGCAAAGTGGTTGTCGATGAGTCAGTTATTAAAGGTGAGTCAGAGCCGCTACTGGTTTACGAATCCAGCGAAACAGAGAGTGAGCCCGAGGAGATCGAGCAGCAAAAAGCGGCGCCGGACGAATAGGGCAGCGCCCCCCATTCAGAGATAGCATATTTGCCGCTCGATAAGCGCAAAGCTTGACCAAAAGGACCTTAAGGGTCCTTTTTTTTGGTTTTTTGCCGGCTCTAAAGTTGTATTTCCCGCTATTAGCCCCCATTCTTTTAGTCATTGCTCGACCACGAGATCGATACAAGAGACAAAACGATGGACGAAACCAAGCAGACCGATATGACCAATTCCGACCTTCCTCTTTTACCACTGCGAGATGTAGTGGTTTATCCCCATATGGTAATCCCCTTGTTTGTAGGGCGGGAAAAATCCATCGAGGCGCTCGAACAAGCTATGGCAACCGATAAGCAGGTGTTGCTACTGGCGCAAAAGAACGCATCGGATGACGACCCCACGAAAGATGATTTGTATGGNATNGGCACCATATCGAGCATCTTGCAGCTGCTCAAACTTCCAGATGGTACTGTCAAAGTATTGGTAGAAGGNGGTGAGCGAGCTCGCGTGAATAATATCCACGACGAAGGCAGCTATTTTCGAGCTGAAACTGAGGCGCTCCCGGCCTCAGAAATCCNATCCGCTGAATCTGATGCTCTATTACGCTCAGCCATGGGGCAGTTCGAGCAATACGTCAATCTCAGCAAAAAAGTACCGTCCGAGGTTATGACCTCGCTATCTGGGATCGACGAGCCAGGCAGGCTGGCTGATACCGTTGCGGCCCACATGAGCCTCGATCTAGAGCAGAAACAAGAAATCCTTGAGATGTTCGACATCCGCGAACGTTTGGAGCATTTGCTTGGCTTGATGGAGGCAGAAATTGACCTTTTCCAAGTTGAGAAGCGTATTCGCGGCCGTGTCAAAAAGCAGATGGAAAAGAGCCAGCGCGAGTACTATCTCAACGAACAAATGAAAGCCATTCAGAAAGAGTTGGGCGAGATTGGTGAAGAGCCTAATGAAATGGAGGAGCTCGAGCAAAAGGTTGCCGAGGCCAAGATGCCCGAAGAGGCGGAAAAGAAGACTCGGGCCGAGCTCAACAAACTAAAAATGATGTCTCCGATGTCGGCAGAAGCGTCCGTCGTCCGAGCCTACATTGATTGGATGATAAGCGTTCCATGGTCCAAGCGCAGCAAAGTGAAACACGACCTCAAGCGTGCTGAAAAAGTACTGGAGCAGGATCACTACGGGCTGGATGAAGTCAAAGAGCGCATTCTTGAGTATCTCGCCGTGCAGAAACGCGTGAAAAAAATCAAAGGCCCAGTTCTATGCTTGGTTGGCCCTCCAGGTGTTGGTAAAACATCTCTGGGAGAATCTATTGCTCGTGCCACTAACCGAGAATTCATCCGCATGGCACTAGGTGGCGTTAGAGACGAGGCTGAGATTCGGGGGCATCGCCGCACTTACATTGGCTCGTTGCCCGGTAAGTTGGTACAAAAAATGGCGAAAGCGGGCGTCAAGAACCCGCTGTTTTTGCTCGATGAAATTGACAAAATGGGAATGGACAATCGAGGAGATCCAGCGTCTGCGCTGCTGGAGGTTTTGGATCCCGAGCAAAACAATACTTTTAACGACCACTACCTCGAAGTGGATTACGATCTATCCGATGTGATGTTCATCTGCACCTCAAACTCCATGAACATACCCGGCCCGTTGCTCGATCGCATGGAAGTCATCCGCATTCCCGGATACACCGAGGACGAGAAGCTCAATATTGCCATCCGCTACCTACTTCCTAAGCAGATGAAAAACAATGGCCTTAAGACCACTGAGCTCGAAGTCGACGAAGAGGCAATACGCGACATTGTTCGCTACTACACCCGCGAGGCGGGCGTTCGTGGGTTGGATCGCGAAATCGCCAAACTTTGCCGCAAAGTAGTAACTCGACACGTCAAAGACAAAGACATGAGTACCGATCGTTTTACTGCTGAAATGCTCGAGGAGTTTCTCGGAGTGCGTAAGTTCGACTATGGCGTTGCCGAGGAAGAAAATCAGGTCGGTCAAGTCACAGGGCTCGCATGGACTCAGGTTGGCGGGGAACTGCTGACTATCGAATCCTCTGCCGTCAAAGGCAAGGGTCGTATCGTGAAGACAGGATCCTTAGGCGATGTAATGCAGGAGTCAATCCAGGCGGCGCTCACTGTTGTGCGCTCAAGATCGCAAATTTTGGGCATTACGCCGGACTTCATCGACAACCATGATGTGCATATCCATGTACCTGAGGGAGCTACACCAAAAGACGGGCCTAGTGCGGGTATTGCCATGTGCACCACCTTGGTATCAGTTTTGACGGGTATACCGGTGAAGGCCGATGTGGCGATGACCGGAGAAATCACGCTGCGTGGCGAGGTGCTGAAAATAGGTGGCTTGAAAGAAAAGTTACTGGCGGCTCACCGGGGTGGAATCAAGACGGTTCTTATCCCTAATGACAACGAACGTGACCTACGAGAAATACCCGACAACATCAAAGCCGATCTGAAGATCATTCCGGTTAAATGGATTGATCAAGTTCTGGAGGTTGCTTTGCAGCATATGCCGACATCTTTTACTGATGAAGAGTACGAAAAACTCGAAGCTAAGGCGCGCGACGGAGAGGTTTCTCGGACTCGCATTAGCACCCACTAACGACAACTGATAACCGCGCCGAGCCCAGCTCTGGCGCGGTTATCATACGGGTTGGCTGTAATCTGAGCAGCCTTCGGCAAAGCTTACGAATTGTTGAAAACTTACCTTGACCCNCTCCAAAGCAGTTGGTATAAATCGTCATTCCTTGCAGTACGCAGGCTATGGGGGCAAGCAAAAGGATTACTTCCTTTCCATTTTTCTTCCCGAACAAATATCTTGAATCAATCCGAATAATAAGGGGTTTAGTGTGAACAAATCTGAACTGATTGAAGCGGTTGCCGCTTCTGCTGACATTCCAAAAGCTGCAGCAGGCCGCGCCGTCGATGCAATGGTCGAAGCTGTTACAGGTGCTCTGCAAGCTGATGACCAGGTTGTGTTGGTCGGTTTCGGTACATTTTCTGTGAAAGATCGTGCAGCTCGCACCGGTCGTAACCCTCAGACTGGTGAACCAATTGAAATTGCTGCAGCGAAGATTCCAAGCTTCAAAGCAGGTAAGGCTTTGAAAGACGCTGTTAACTAAGTTAACGCGTCGAACGCTCAGGTCGCTTCTTCAGCAGCCTTCGGCGAAAGAATGAAGCAGATCGAGAAAGGCGCATCAATGATGCGCCTTTTTTATTACCGCCGCGGAACTTATTCAGCGGTTAGTATTCAGAAATCAATAACAAACTAGAGGTCTTTCATGCTTCAGGCATTTCGAGACAACCTCAAAGGCACAATGGCGATTATCATTGTCGGCCTGATGATCGTTCCGTTTGCACTTTTTGGCGTAGACTCTTTGTTCTTGCAGGACAATAGTGCAGGCAAAGCTGCTGACGTCAACGGAGTTGCCATTGCGGAAACGGATTTAACCCGGGCTATTCGAGTTCAAAAGCAGCAGCTGTTGGAGCGTTTAGGTGATCAAGCGCCAGCGGATCTCCTAAGTGATGAGCAATTGCGAGGCCCTGTATTGACTCGTCTGCTACAGCGAGAATTACTGCGCCAGGCCGCTGAAAACGGCAGCATGGCCGTCAGTGACGCCTCTCTAGATCAACTGATTAAAAATACCCCACAGTTTCAGCAGGATGGACGCTTCAATGCCGACCTCTACTTACAACTGCTGAGAAACATGGGATATTCGCCGGTTACCTACAAAAAGCTATTAACTCAGGATTTACTCGTTAATCAGCACGCCACCGGACTGAGTAATAGTGCATTTGCCACGGCTGGGGACATTGACAGCCTCTCTGCGCTGACGCAACAGACTCGCAGCTTCTACTATCTAACACTGCCTTATGGTTCAGCGGCCAACAACGTCGCTGTGAGTGAAGATGAGATCACTGCCTACTACAGCGACAACAGCGATAGTTTCAGAACCACAGAGCAAGTGTCTCTGGACTATATTGAGCTGAGTCTGGACGGTATCGCCGAAACCACCGATGTTGACCCTGAAGCGGTCAGAGCACAATACCAACAAGAAGTTGCCAACTTTGAATCAGCAATTCAGCGCCAAGCGGCACACATACTGATTGAGTATGGCGATGGCGCCGAAGATAAATTAGCCCAAGCTCAGCAGCGCTTGGCAGAAGGCGAAGTTTTTGAAGCGGTCGCGGCTGAATTGTCTGACGATTTGGGTTCAAGCGAGTTGGGTGGTGACCTCGGCATGACCGATGGCAACACCTTTCCCGAGGCATTCGAAACTGCGCTGGCTCAGCTGGAGGTTGATCAAGTTTCTGCCCCGGTTGAAACCGACGCTGGTACGCACATCATCAAGCTTTTGGCGAAAGAAGAGGCGCAACCTCCCAGCTTTGAAAGTGCTCAATCTCGTATTCAAGAGAGTTTAGCGCAAGCTGCTGCAGAGTCTGTCTTTATTGAGTTATTGGAAGAGCTACCGGAAGCGGCTTACAACGCAGAAAATTTGATGGATGTTGCTGACAGTCTTGGATTGGAAGCGATCACGTCCCAACCTTTCAGTCGCATTGGCGGCGCCGGAATCCTCTCTAATAACCAAGTAATCGCCGCAGCGTTCAGTGGCGAAGTGCTAGAAGAAGGTCTGGCCAGCGAAGTGATTGAGCTTTCAGACAATCATGTGGTTGTAGTAAAACTCAACAAACACATGCCATCTGCGCTCATGCCGCTAGAGGATGTGAGAGATGAAGTTGTTTTGGATCTGACTAAGATTAAAGTCACTGAGCAATTAACCTTGCGAGCACAGGAAATTGTTAAAAAACTTGAGTCCGGTCAGTCACTGCAAGCAACTGCAGAAGCCGAGGGTCTTGAATGGCAGGTATCAGCCGACACCCCGCGTGGCCAGGGGCAAGTCAATCGAGAGCTTATGACTCGAATCTTTGAATTGCCTAAGCCTGTTGGTGCCTCAGCGGTCAATACTGTGTTACCAGTGGCTAACGGTGATGTCCTAGTGGCGCAGCTAACGGTCGTTAAAGCCGGCACGCTGCCGCCAATGGACGATGCGCAGAAACGTGCGATCAGCCAGCGTTTGGCACAAGAGCTAGCGAATAGTGAGTTGGCAATCTATCAGAGTATGCTCAATGATAAAGCGAGTGTTGAGATCTACTAAAACACTCGAGCTAGTGCGTTACACTAAGAAGCCCTGATCAAATGGTCGGGGCTTTTTATTTTCCGCAAAATATTTTCCTACCCAAACAGCAATTCTCTGTGGCAAGTGAGGATTAAAAACTCGCCTCCAGTAAATCTTGCGTATAGCTTTCTCGCGGCTGCTCTAAAACTTGCGCAGCAGGTCCCATCTCCACCACCTCGCCATCCTTGATAACCATCACCCGATGACTCAGCGCTTTTATCACGCTCAAATCATGACTAATAAACAGATAGCTCAGCTGTCGCCGCACTTGTAGTGCCTTCAATAGCTCAAGCACCTGAACCTGTACGGCGCGATCAAGTGCCGATGTTGGCTCATCCAAAATCAGTAATTTCGGCTCAAGAATAATTGCCCGCGCGATCGCAATGCGTTGGCGCTGCCCCCCTGAGAATTCATGGGGATATCGATTTCTAGTAGTTTCATCTAGACCAACTTCTGCCATCACCTTAAGCAGTCGATCTTCTTTTTCCGAGGCAGTCAATTCAGTGTGGACACTAAGGCCTTCAGTGATAATTTCTGCGACCGTCATTCTTGGGCTAAGGCTTGCGAAGGGGTCCTGAAAAACAACCTGGATTTTGTGTCTCAGAGGACGCAGGGCGCGTTGTGATAAGGCTGAAATTTCAGCTCCATCAAAAACAATATCGCCCCGACTGTTGACTAGGCGCAACACCGCAAAAGCGAGTGTGGATTTCCCTGAGCCACTTTCGCCGACGACACCCAGCGTCTCCCCGGGGCTGACATCGAAGCTTATTCCTTTAACAGCAGTGAACTCAGATAACACTCTGCCAAACAGCGACTTCTTTGTGGTAAATGACACTTTTAAATCAGCGACTCGTAACAACGGTTTAGCGTTGCCTTGCGGCAGTGGTGAAGGTTCTCCCTTGGGTGAGCTCTGCAGAAGAGTCTGTGTGTATTCGTGCTGTGGATTGGTAAAAATAGTTTCCACATTGCCACGCTCTACTATCTTACCTTTGTGCATTACTAATACGTCATTGGCCATATGACGGACGACGCCTAGGTCATGTGTAATAAGTAACAGCGCCAGATTGTGAGTGCTTCGAAGTTCATTTAGCAGCTCCAGCACCTCCCTCTGAACGGTGACATCAAGCGCCGTGGTTGGCTCATCGGCAATCAGTATGTTCGGCTCATTGGCCAGTGCCATCGCAATCATGATGCGCTGGCGTTGGCCGCCAGAAAGTTCATGCGGATAGCTTGCCATGATGGCCTCGACGCGAGGGATTTGTACCCGCTGCAAGAGCTCTGCAACGATGGCTTTTGCTTCTCGTTGACGAAGTCCGCGATGCTGACAAACCACTTCAGCAATCTGTTTTTCAATTTTGTGTAACGGGTTGAGTGCCGTCATCGGTTCTTGAAATATCATGCCGATACGATTGCCACGAATACGCTGCATGACAGACTCGTCCGCCTCCAGAATATCTTCGTCGTCGAGCAAAACCTTGCCACTAGAGTGAAAAGCCATAGGGTAAGGCAAAAGCCCCATAATGGAATGGGCAGTGATGGACTTACCTGAACCGGATTCTCCAACTAAAGCCAAAGTGCGACCCGCGCTCAGCTCAAAGGAGACATTCTTAACCACTTCAGTGGCGTTAGATTCTTGCCTAAAGCCAACAGAGAGATCTTCTACACAAAGAATAGGCTGGGTCATCAGATACTACGCTTTCTCAATAAGACGAGGATCGAAGGCATCACGTACGCCTTCACCAATAAACACCAGCAGCGTCAACATGGAAGCCAACACCGAGAATGCGGTCATTGCCAGCCAAGGGGCCTGAAGGTTACCCTTTCCTTGAGCGACCAATTCACCCAATGAAGGCGAGCCGACAGGCATACCAAAGCCGAGAAAGTCCAGAGAGGTTAGGGTAGTAATGGCTCCAGTAATAATAAATGGCGCCATGGTGATGGTTGCGACCATGGCATTTGGCAAGATATGCCGGACCATAATGTTTAAATCACTCACACCCATTGCCTTGGCTGCTCTAACATATTCAAGGTTCCTGCCGCGCAAGAATTCAGCCCGAACTACGTCCACCAATGCCGTCCAGCTAAACAGCAACATAATTCCCAACAACCACCAAAAGTTTGGCGTTACAATATTGGCCATAATGATAAGTAAAAACAGCACTGGTAACCCACCCCAAACCTCGAGCACTCGCTGACCGATAAGATCCACTTTGCCACCGAAGTACCCCTGAAGTGCACCAACGGCTACACCGATGGCACAACTGCCTAGGGTTAACGCTAACGCAAAGAGAATGGAAACACGGAAGCCGTAGATAACCCTAGCAACCACATCCCGTGCCTGATCGTCGGTACCAAGCCAATTCTCCGATGTCGGAGGAGAGGGGGCAGGTAGTGGTAAATCTTGAATGTGAGTATCGTAGCTAAAGGGCACTAAAGGCCAGAGCATCCATCCATTGTCTTCAATGAGCTCTTGCATGAACTCGTCGAGATAATCGGTTTCGGTATCGAAATCTCCGCCAAACGTGGTCTCAGGATAAATCGCCAACACCGGAACATACAGCTGCTTGTCATAATAGACGAGTAGCGGCTTATCGTTGGCAATAAACTCAGCGAATAGCGATACGCTAAAAACCGCGAGGAATATTCGCAAGCTCCATCGGGCGCGCGTATTTTTTTGAAAACTCAACAGTCGGCGTTGATTTAGAGGACTTAAAAATGCCACAACTTAGTGCCCCTGACTATCAAATGAGATCCGAGGATCAACTGCAACGTAGACTAAGTCAGACAGGAGTTTTACCAACATGCCGATGAGCGTAAAAATATACAGTGTGCCGAATATGATTGGAAAATCTCGACTCTGAATGGCCTCAAAGCCCAGCAAGCCTAATCCGTCGAGAGAGAAAATCACTTCAATAAGCAGTGAGCCAGTAAAAAAGATGCTGATGAAGGCTGCAGGAAAACCCGAGATAACAATCAGCATCGCGTTACGGAACACATGCCCGTACAAAACCTTGCGCTGGGACAATCCTTTAGCTCTAGCCGTCTGAACATATTGCTTGTTGATTTCATCAAGAAATGAGTTCTTTGTTAACATCGTAAGCGTCGCAAAACCACCAATGGTATAAGCCAGTAGAGGCAGTGCCAAATGCCAAAAGTAGTCAATAACTTTTTCGGTAGTGGAGAGGTCGTCAAAGTTATTCGAGGTAAGCCCGCGCAGCGGAAACCAATCCCAGTAACTGCCGCCAGCAAAAAGCACGATCAACAAAATCGCAAATAGAAAACCAGGGATAGCATAGCCAATCGCGATTGCTGTACTGGTCCATACGTCAAATCGAGATCCATGGCTAACCGCTTTACGAATGCCAAGCGGGATAGACACTAGGTAGATGAGCAGGGTGCTCCAAAGCCCAAGCGAAATGGAAACGGGCATTTTTTCAGCGATTAGGTCAATCACGCTATCGTTGCGAAAAAAACTGTCGCCGAAGTCAAAACTGACATAGCTTACAATCATGTCNAAAAANCGTTCAGGTGCTGGTTTGTCAAAGCCATAGAGCGCTTCGATTTTTTTGATGGTCTCTTCGGAAAGCCCTTGTGAGCCTCTGTAATCTTGTCCCGATACCTGAGAGGAGCTAACCCCCGAATCCCCTCCGGCTATTCGCGATAGGGCGCCACCCCCTTCGTGACCCTCCAGTTTAAATATCATCTGCTCTACCGGCCCGCCTGGTGCCGACTGAACAATCATAAAATTAATCAACAAAATTCCAAGCAGAGTTGGAATCATCAACAGTAGACGACGCAGAATATAGACGCCCATTGCTTAATGTGTGCTCTCTAGCTTTTTTGCCCACCACGTCATCAAGCCGATGGTATAGCCTACATCATAGGTGGCCGATGTTTCCGGTCGTTCAAATTTATTCCAGTAAGCTAACCGGTGGGATTTGGAGTGCCAGTGAGGAACGACTAAGTGCAAGTGTAAAAGCACTCTATCCAGTGCGTGCGTGGCTGTTCGTAAGGATTCTCTATCTTGGGCTCGAATGACTTCTTCCACAAGAGCATCTACCACGGGATGGTTTATACCGATTCGGTTTCGGCTACCTGGCTGGCTAGCGGCGGATGAGTGCCAGAAGTCTCGCTGCTCGTTGCCTGGACTAAGAGATTGGGATATCACGATATTGGTCATGTCAAAATCAAAACTGCGTAAACGATTGATGTACTGTGATGTATCAACAACACGAATACTGGCTTTAATGCCAAGTCGTTTTAGCGACTTCACAAACGGATTGGCAATACGCTCGAAGGTTGGGTTAAACATCAAAAGTTCAAATTCAACAGCCAAGCCTTGCGGGCTATAGAGCTGTCCGGATTTTACCGAGTAGCCAGCATTATCAAGTATGCCTTTAGCAGTACGCATGTTCTGTCGGTTTCGGCTGTCGCCTGCAGAGGCCGGAGCTTGGTAGGTTTCGGTGAACACGCTCCCTGGCAGCTGATCTCTATAAGGTTCAAGTAATTTAAGTTCAGCCGGGCTGGGCAATCCGGACGATGCTAGCTCGGAGTTTTCAAAATAGCTCTGGGTCCGCTCGTAGGCACTATAAAACAAATTCTTATTGGTCCACTCAAAATCGAATACATAGCCGATGGCCTTTCGCAATTCGATATCTTGAAAAATTGGATTGCGAAGATTAAAGATATAGGCCTGCATGCCTGAAGGGTTTTGGTGTGGAATCTCTTCTCGTACCATCGCGCCACTGTCGATATTGTTGCCAGAATAAGCGGTGGCCCATAGCTTTGATGTGTTCTCACGGCGAAAATCGTATTCTCCGGATTTAAACGCTTCAAGTGCAACAACATTATCGCGATAGTAGTCGACGATTATTTGGTCGAAATTGTACATCCCTCGGCGAGTTGGGTGGCTTTCTGCCCAGTAATTGTCAACCCGCTGATAGACGATCTGACGCCCGGCATCCACGCTGGCTATCTTATAGGGGCCGCTGCCTACGGGGATATCCAGGGTAGATTCGGCAAAATTTCGATTCTCCCAATAATGTTTCGGTAGTACGGCTAGCTGACCGGTAATGAGGAGGGTTTCTCTACTCACATTGTCTTTAAATTTGAATTTCACCCGGTGAGGATCCAGTGCAACTACTTCAGCCACGTCTGCGTAGTAAAACTCATAGAAAGGGTTGCCTTGGTCTATGAGTAACTGAAATGAGTAGACAACATCTTCTGCGGTGATCGGGTGGCCGTCATGGAATTTTGCGGTCTTATCCAAATGGTAGATAATCCATGAGCGATCCTCTGGGTACTCCATGCTCTCGGCAACTAGGCCGTAGTGGGTGAAAGGTTCATCCGACGAGCTTACCGTCAATGTGTCGTAGGTGAGGTAAAGCTTGGCTGCGGGATTGCCCTTAGCAACAAAGCCATTAAGCGTATCGAACGTGCCTTGGCTGTACAGTTTTATCTCGCCACCCTTAACCGCTTTGTCTGAGGTGTAATCAAAGCGCTCAAAATCTACTGCGTATTTGGGTTCGCCGTACATGGCAATAGCATGTACCTTGGAGCTATCTTGCGCTTGAACTGATTGGAAAAGACTAAATAAGGCGGATACTATCAAACCCATTTTGACCAATGGGCTTTTGAGGAAAAATTCGAAACTCATCAACGACTCCCTGAAGACTTAACATCGAACGAAACTACTTCTCACCATTTTGTGATGATCGCCGATAGTTATATGACCCTAGGGTACGTATTTTTCTCCTAAAAACAAACCGGATACGGCATGAGAATCACTTATAACCACTCCACGCTGGTCTACACTTACAAAATTCACACTTTTAAAAGCAGGTAATATGGCAACCAAGGGCTTGGAAGCATGGGCAGATCGATTGGGCAGACGGGAAATGCCTGTACTGGGGGGCGTTGTCACTGAGCTTAATGCTCTGACTGGTGACGACGATGCAGAGATAAACCAACTCGCAGAAGTCATCCTGAAAGACGCGAACTTGACCTCTCAAGTCTTGAAGATCGCCAATAGCGTACAATACAATCCGTCGAATCACCCCATCAACACCATCAGTCGCGCGATCATTCTAATCGGTTTTACGGGGGTTCGGGCCATCTGTATCAGCGTCATGGTTATTGAAACGCTGTTAGGGAAAAACCCTAAGCGGCGGTTGCTTGAGCAGATGGCAAAAGCTTTTCATGCCGCCACTCAAGCCAGCCGCTTGATAGCAAAGATCGATGAAAACGACAAAGAAGAGGTGTTCATTGCTGGGCTGCTGTATCACCTAGGACAAATGGCGTTCTGGAGTGCGGGAGGCGAAACCATCGATGAGCTGGACACTTTGCTCGATCGTGGCAACAGGAGTATTGATGAAGCCTCGAAAGAGGTTCTCGGCTGCAGCTTCAAAGCAATCAGTAAATCGCTCGCAAGCGCGTGGAATTTAGGCGAGACGCTGGAGCAATCTCTCTATCCGCCAAGCCAGCCGTCAGCCAAAGTGCAAGCTGTATGTTTGGGCGAGGAGATTAGCCAAGCTGCGCTGAAAGGCTGGGATTCACCGGAGATGGAAGAGGCACTTTATAAGGTTTCGCGTTTTAGTGGCATGAGTTTTGTGGATGCTAAGAAAATCGCGGAAGATGGCACTGAGGAGGCCGCCAGTGTTGCCTTGACCTTCGGTGCGGCCAAAGTTTGCCCTCTAATTCCGACCAAGCACCAACAACAGAAGGAGGCAGCGAGCGCTTCCGCCTCGAAACCCGAACCCCTTCAAGCGAACCATGAGCTTCAACTCAATGTCCTAAGAGATTTATCAAATGCGGTCATGGAGAAGCTGGACGTTAACAGTATATTACAAATGGTCTTAGAAGGTCTCCACCGAGGCATTGGGCTTGAGCGGGTGGTATTGGCGTTTGTATCGAAAGAAGAGGTCACCGCTAAGTTTGTGCTGGGAGAGGGTACCGAATCTTGGAGATCCAATTTTCAGTTTCCAATAGGTGCCTCTGCTCGAAACTTGTTCCGAGTTGCCATTCGCAAGGAAGAACCCTTGTGGTTGAGTAAGGAATTGGTCGGAGAAAACTCAGCCATGTACNACGAGCAGGTCGCCAAAGTGATTGGATGTTATCCCGCTTTTGTCTCCGGAATTTACCTAGGGCCGCGATGTATTGCCTTGTTTTATGCAGATCGCTGGAATGTTGGTGGCAACCTGCGAGAAGATCAGTTCCAGAGCTTTAGTCACTTTATGCTGCAAACTCAAATGAGCCTAAAAATGATTGCAGAAAAAGGAAAATAATAACAGCAGATGGCTGGCATAGGGCAGCCATCTACATTGAGTTGCCGGTCAATTGGTGCGTGTGACATCAACAAATAGAGTCAGTGATTGGCCAGGATGAATGTACTTGCTGTTCTTCAAGGGATTCCAGCGCACGATATCATTTACTGACAGGTTGAACTTGCCAGCGATTCTAGCCAAAGAATCGCCTTTGCGAACTTGATACGCTACTTTGCGAATAATTTCATTGCCGCTTTTCTGGCTGCTGCGCACTAACTTAGCCCGCTCTTCCGGCGCCCAAATAACCAGTTTCTGGCTTTCTCTCAAGGTGTCTTTTGGCGCCATTCCATTCCATTTGGCCAGCTGGCTCACTTTTACCTTGTAGGTTCGCGCAATGCTCCACAGTGAGTCGCCAGCTTTTACGCTATATCGAACCTTGCGTGTGCCGGACTTTCCTTTGGAGCGAGCCTGGGTGCGCTTGATACGCTGATTTTCACTNTGAACATACTGNGTGACCGGCTGACTGGCTTTTGGAATCAGCATCATTTGNCCTTGGCGAATCATACTGCCGCGAATATTATTCTGGTCTTTGAGGACCTCAACAGTGGTATTGAAGTGTTTCGCAATGGCCAACAGGGAGTCGCCCGATTTAACCTTGTAGCGTTCCCAGGAGATACGAGAATCCACATCTAGCCCACCCAAAGCTTGACGGAAGCCATCGGCTTTTGCCACCGGCACTAGAAGCCTGTGGGGGCCCTTTGGGTCTGTAGCCCAGCGGTTGAATCCAGCGTTCAACTTGTAGAGATCATTGAGAGAAATGTCGGCCAGGCTTGCCGCCTGTGCAAGATCTATCTGCGAGCCCACCTCAACAACGCTAAAGTAGGGCTTGTTACCAATGGGGTTGAGGACGGCGTTATATTGCTCTGGATTCATCACCAGTTGGCTTAAGGCGAGTAATTGAGGGACGTACGCTTTTGTCTCCCTCGGCAGCTTTAACGACCAAAAATCGGTGGGCTTACCCAGCTTTTTGTTGCGTCGAATGGCTTTGCCAACATTACCTTCGCCAGCATTATAGGCGGCTAACGCTAGCAACCAGTCGCCTTTAAATCGTCGATTGAGAGCCTCAAGGTAATTGATGGCGGCTTGTGTTGACGCCAGTGCATCGCGGCGACCGTCGTACCACCAGTTCTGTTTCAAACCGTAGTGTCGCCCGGTAGCTGGCACAAATTGCCACATACCCGAAGCGCGACCATGAGAGTAGGCGAATGGATCAAATGCGCTCTCGACAATAGGCAGGAGCGCCAGCTCGGTGGGCATGTTACGTTTTTCTAACTCTTCGACGATGTGATGCAGATAGAGTTCGCCTCTCTCTGTTACCCGCTTGATGTAGGTTGGATGCTTCGCATACCAAGCCAGATGTTTTTGCACTCGATCGTGAGAGTTGGGGGGGATTCGATAGCCCGCCCGCAGGCGGTTCCATAAATCACTGTATTCTGGGCCGTCGTAGTTATTGCTGCGCAGGTTGGTGCAGAGCTGATCGGCCTCTTGCCAATCGATCGCAGCCAATGGATCTGTTTCAACGGGCGTTTGCTGTAACTGTTTTGTCGGCAGGGTTTGATTGCAGCCAACCAAGCTAATGGTGGCGCCAAGGATGATGAGTTTTATTCGGTTAAGCATGGAAGTATGAGGTCTTTTTGTTGAATCGTTTTTTGTTTGTGGGTGTTTTCGTTGTTAGCGCCAATTCGCTTAGAAATTGTCCTTCCAGCGGCGCAGTGCCGCAAAAACCCCATCGACAGAGGTCAGTGATTGCTTGGCGAAGTTACTGGCTGCGCTCTGAACCTCGACTTGGCTGCAGCGCAGAAATGGATTAGTGGCCCATTCATCGGAGAGCAGGCTAGGTACAGTAGACTTGCCATCCTCGCGCAGGCTCGCGACATCTTTAACTCTCTGGCTGAGCGTTTGATTATTCGGTTCGACCGCTTGGGCAAATCGAAGATTGGCTGCGGTGTATTCGTGAGCGCAGTACACCTGAGTTTCAGCCGGCAAGCCAGCTAGCTTCTCGAGTGATGCCTGCATCTGTCGTGGGTTGCCTTCAAACATTCGACCGCAGCCCCCGGCAAATAGCGCATCCCCGCAAAACAGGCTCTGACTAGCGGAATCAAAATAGGCGATATGATCCAACGTGTGACCTGGCACCTCAATAACGCTCAAACGCGCAGCTTCAGCCAGTTCGATACTGTCTCCCTCACTGAGGGCATTGGTGACTTGAGGGATCTGTTCTGATTTTGGTCCATACACCGGAATCGAGCGCTGCTTGAGCAAATCGTCTACACCACCGGTGTGATCCCAGTGATGATGAGTCAATAGAATGCCCGCTAGCACTAAGTCGTGTGTCTTCAGCGCCGCCTCAATAGCGGCTGCATCCCCCGGATCGACGGCGTAGCAGTTGCGACCATCATCGGGCACAAGTAGCCAGAGGTAGTTGTCTTGGAAGGCGGGTACCGCAATAACTGTCAACATGATCTTGAAACCCTAATTTGTCACCATCGAGTAAAGTGACTCAGTGTTGGGCTTGTGGTGCTTTTGCCCGCTTCTCGGCATAATACGCGACACCAGTAGTTTTTCCAGAACCAAGCGGTGATTTTGCCAACTATCGAGGCGAAAAACTCGATTATTAGCGAATTCCAGTAGCCTGAGAGTAGATTTGTAGATGGGATTGCTCGACGTATTTAATCAATTGACTCGATGGGCCGAGCGCAGGCACGGCCCGCGCCCATTGCACGAGACTATCAGGGGATTGTCACATTGGGACAAGACCGCTCTAGGTAGGACCCTGATCGGAGAGCAGCGCGATCAGATAGACGAAATACTCTCTGGGCTATTTGGCTATCATCTACTTGAACTCAGCTGTTTCGATACCGTCAGTCTCAGCAGTGGCAGCCGCATTAATCACCGATTCCGTCTGTCGCCGACTCAGTCTGATCATATAGCGGCACTTGCCAGCCCTGAAGAATTACCCCTTGCGAGTGAGTGTCTCGACGTAGTTCTACTCCACCATGTGTTGGACTACTCACCGCACCCGCATCAAGTTTTAAGAGAGGCCAATCGCGCATTAATAGCTCGCGGACACTTAATTATTGTGGGCTTTAATCCTTGGAGCCTCCAAGGCCTTCACAAAATAATTGCACAATGGTTGGGCCGAGGGGATTTTTGGCGACGGCATTCTTTGCGATCGGGACGAGTAATCGACTGGCTACACCTGCTAGATTGCACACCAATACAGATAGAGCGAGGTTTTTACCGAATGCCGGTGAACCACGACAGTACACTGGGGCGCTTCCAGTTTTGGGAGACATTATGCAGAAAACTAAAGCTCCCATTTGGCGGCTATTACATTATTGTAGCGACCAAAGATCGAGTGTCGATGAAGCCCATCAAACCTAGCTGGAAGGGGATCAATCCAATAGCAGGCCTAAGCCTTGGCAAGCCAGCAGGTCGAATGCCGGAACCCACTAAACATACCGTTAAACCGGCAAAATCAGTCGTTAGAGGGCAGGAGTGAGAAAATCGATAGAAGTGTTTACCGATGGGGCCTGTAAAGGTAATCCTGGCCCCGGTGGCTGGGGCGCTCTGTTAAGATACGGTAAACAAGAGAAGGAGCTCTGCGGCGGCGAGCGAGACACAACCAACAATCGCATGGAGTTAATGGCGGCCATTGAAGGGCTAAAAGCACTGACCGAGCCCTGCGAGGTTAAGCTCACTACCGACTCTCAGTACGTTCGGCAGGGAATTACCTCTTGGCTACAAGGCTGGAAAAAGAACGGTTGGAAAACCGCCGCAAAGAAACCCGTAAAGAATGTAGATCTATGGAAAAGGCTTGATGAGCAGGTTGCCCGCCATTCAGTCCGCTGGTTTTGGGTGAAGGGCCATAGCGGTCATCGTGAGAACGAAATAGCCGATCGCTTAGCCAATAAGGGCATAGAAACGCTACGCAAAAAACAATCATAAAATTATTGAGAACTCAGACCTAATACCATGAGACAAATTGTTCTAGATACTGAAACAACCGGCCTTGAGCCGTCCCAGGGACACCGCATCATTGAGATCGGGTGCGTAGAGTTGGTTGATCGGAAATTAACCGGCCGTCACTACCATCAGTACATACAGCCCAACCGCCTGGTGGACGAAGGCGCTATGGAAGTCCACGGCATCACCGACGAGTTTTTGAAAGATAAGCCAGTGTTTTCACAGATCGCCGGCGAATTTCTTGAATTTATCGCCGGCGCTCAACTGGTTATCCATAACGCGCCATTTGACGTGGGCTTCATGGATCACGAATTCGCTATGCTTAAGCCAGTTATCGCGCCCACCACCGAGCATTGCAGTATCGTCGATACTCTAGTGATGGCTCGCCAGAAGCACCCTGGCCAGAAGAACAATCTCGATGCGCTGTGCAAACGATATGGCGTGGACAACTCTCAGCGTGATCTTCATGGTGCGCTGCTTGATGCCGAGATTCTCGCAGACGTTTATCTGTTCATGACAGGTGGCCAGACCAATCTCCTGCTCGGCGCGGAAAACAGTGATGGCTCGGATGGAGATACGGTAACGGGTGTACGGCGTATAGCAGCAGGGCGTGCGCCACTGCCCGTGATTGGGGTTAATGAGGTCGAGTTAGGCCTGCACCAGGCGAAGCTTGCAGAGCTCGGTGAAGACTGCCTCTGGAATAAATGATTCTGACATCGCCCGTTAAAATCGCGACACAAAAAAAGGCCGGCAACTGAATAGTTACCGGCCTTTTTCTTGAGTAGGTGGCTGCCCTAGAGGGTAATATTTACCATCACAAGACCTACCACGCCCAGTACGATGGTATAGGGCAGGGCCATAACAACCATTTTACCGTAAGACAATCTGATCAAAGGAGCTAGAGCCGACGTCAGCAAAAACAGAAACGCTGCCTGACCGTTCGGAGTTGCCACGCTGGGTAAGTTGGTACCCGTGTTAATCGCGATAGCCAGTTTTTCAAATTGTTCACGGCTGATGGCGCCCGAGTCTAGTGCTTCGCGCACTTCGTTGATGTAGACCGTTGCAACAAATACGTTATCACTGATCATCGACAAGACGCCGTTAGCGATGAAGAACATAGAGGGCTGTACGGCCTCATCCATTGCTAATACATAGTCGATGATTGGGGTGAACAAATGCTGCTCATGAATCACGGCGACCACCGCGAAAAAGACAACCAACAATGCGGTAAAGGGCAGGGCCTCTTCAAAAGCGTGTCCAATTTGATGCTCTTCGATAATGCCGTTAAAAGCCGTCAACAAAACAATGATCATCAAGCCAATTAGGCCTACTGCGGCCACATGCGTTGCCAAGGACACGACCAGAACAAGGGCCACTACGCCTTGCATAATCAGCTCAACAGACTCTCTCTTGGTGCGCTTTGAATCTTGGGCGGCGGCGTAGTCTTCCAGCACTGTTCGCACAGCCTCAGGGAGCTGTTCGCCATATCCCATGATTTTGGTCTTTTCGAGCAATACACAGGTAATGACACCGGCAACCAATACCGGCATGGTGATTGGCGCCATGACTAAGAAGAATTCTAAGAAGTTCCAGCCTGCTTTCTCGGCAATCAATAGGTTTTGCGGCTCACCGACGAGGGTACAAACACCACCCAGCGCCGTACCGACGGCCCCGTGCATAATAAGACTGCGCAGAAAGGAGCGAAAGGAGTCTAGATCTTCTCGATGATAATGATTGACGCCGTCATCGTCTGAATGGTCGTGATCGGCGTGATGGATCTTTTTGCCAGAGGCGACCTTGTGATAGACCGAATAAAAGCCGACGGCCACGGTAATTAACACCGCCGTTACCGTTAATGCATCTAGAAACGCCGATAGAACTGCCGCTGTCAGAGAAAATAGCAAAGACAGTATCGTCTTAGAGCGCACCCCAATGAGGATCTTCGTAAAGACAAACAACAGAAGATTCTTCATGAAGTAAATACCGGCAACCATAAACACCAGCAGTAAAATCACTTCGAGGTTACTTTGAACTTCATGGTAGATAGTTTCAGGGCTTGTCATACCCAGAATTGCGGCTTCAATGGCCAGCAATCCGCCAGGCTGCAACGGGTAGCATTTTAGTGCCATCGCCAGGGTGAAGATAAACTCGCCAATGAGCAGCCAGCCAGTGACAAAGGGGCCTGCTGTGACCATCAGTATCGGATTAAGTACAAGGAAGAACAGAATCGTCTGTTTGTACCAGTTGGGCGCTTGACCAAGAAAATTCTTGCCAAATGCCTGTGCCATTGTTTGAGCCATGTTTCTCATCCCTAACCGTTGAATTACCGGTCAAATGCATTTTAATAGTAAAGTTCTAATGTGCTTAGCGGCCGCTGTCCAGAAAACTGGTTTTTCATGGCGCAAATTCCCTCTCTCTGGAATAAGCACCACCAATCCGCTTGGAGAAAGTACCGTTATCGTGAAAAAATTCAAGTATTTCAATAAGATCTGACTGTATTTTAATGATTTTTTTGAGATTATAGACGACCCCAAGTATGCTCTGCCTATTATTTGTCGTAGCGTTGACGATAATTTAAACCCATATCCGCGTTTCACACGGTCCAATAGGGTGCAGTCATACGATATAGGAAGATGTTGGGATAATGCGTTTAACAACGCGGTTGCACCCAGCATTGACCTTGTTGATATTAAGGAAGTGCGCGTAGTGCAAAGCGATCAAGTGAATATTACGTCTTTGAATCTAGTCAGCGATGAACTGGTTGCCACCATTGAGCAATCGGCCGCCAAGCTAGAGCAGTTCGTATCCGATCCTCAGAATAGCCAATTACTGACGTCGTGTATCGAGGGAATCGAGCAAATCAGTGGCACTCTCAAGCTAATACAGCTCCATGGGGCTGTCACGCTGGCGGAAGAAATACTCTGCGTCGCACAAGGTATCGCTAAAGATAGTGAACAGGTGAACGAGGAGACCCTGAGCGTACTGACTGGATCTTTCTTTATCTTGCCTCGCTATCTCGAATACACCCAGCAAACACGTCGGGGAATGCCTGCACTGCTTATTCCCTACATCAATGAGCTTCGGCAAATGCGAAAACAACCGCAGATTCCCGAGTGCGAGTTCTTCGCTGCCGACACCAGTTATAGTTTCCGCCCAAAGGCCAGCGCCACCGCGATTGAAGCAGATGATTTATCTGCACTAATACGTCGCCTGAGACACATGTTTCAGGTAGGGCTACTCAACACACTGCAGGGAAAACAAACCAGATCAGCGCTAGGCATCATGCAAAGAGCGCTGGAGCGACTGGAAATAGTCTCTGGAGACCGCCCTAAGACTAAGCTCTGGTGGGTGAGCTCGGCGGCAATTGAAGTCCTCCGAACCAATAACATGGAGCTCAGCAAGTCCCGAAAAATGTTGTTAACCATGCTCGATCGCCAGATCAAAGGCCTACTCACCAAAGGAATACAGGGCTTCGATGAGCAGGCACCAGACGCCTTGGTCAAGCAACTACTGTTTATCTTGGCGCTCGCACACAAGCCTACGGACAAAGCCAAAGCCATTCTCAATGCCTTTTCCGTAAGTCCATTGGGTTACTCAGACCAAGAACTGCGCAGCGAGCGAGAAGCCCTAAAAGGACCGAGCATCAATACCGTTTCTTCCGTAGCCGCAGTGATTACGGACGAAATTCGGGCGATCAAAGAAATCTTGGAAAATGCCTCTCAGGCAACCGACCGAGGCCTCTCCGAATACACCGAACTGTCCGCTCATTTGGAAAAAGTGGCCGATATACTCGCGGTTGTGGGATTGGTCTCGGCCAGCAACACCCTCAAAGAAGAGATTGAGCGCATCGACGGCTGGACCCATTCCGGCGAGCCCGCAGATGCCAAAGATCTAATCGACGTCGCCGACTCGCTACTCTATGTAGAGAGCACAGTCTCCGGGCTTGAAACGCTCAATTTGTCCGACGAGAAGTTATCGCAAGCCAACAGTTTGGCCCGCAAAGAGGTGATAGCCTCGTCTCAGTTGGCGGAAGCCGAAAATGTGGTTTTATCAGAGTCGGAGGCTGGATTGGCACTGGTCAAGCGGGCCCTCAATTCATTTGCGGAATCCAATTATGATCACGGACACATTCGAAATGTTGGCGCGACACTCAATTCCATTCGCGGAGGTATGAGTCTGCTGAACCTCCACCGCGCGGCTGCTGTAATAGCCGCCTGTGTTTAGTTCATCGATGAGACTCTCTTGGTGAACGATCAGCCCGTAGCCATACAGCAGTTGCTTGAAACTTTCGCCGACGCTGTCATAGGCCTCGAATACTACCTCGAAGCCCTTAAAAATGACCGCAACTCAGACGACTCTGTCTTGTCCATCGCCGAGGAAAGCCTTCAAGCACTCGGTCACCGAGTGGTGCTTTAACCAATGTTTACCCCAAATCACAAGCCCAACAACAAAGATCGCCCACGTTGCTACGTACCTGTATCCCATGGCCAGCTGCTTTGTTCAGATCAAGGCCCATGGGCGCCAATCGACGCAAGCCTGTGGCGTTTTGCTAACCCTGATATCGACGCACCAACGCACTTCATTGGTGAATACTTCGAAAAAGACTGTTACACGGTCGACATACAAGGGCGTCCAGGGGTACACGATCACCACTGGCAAGACTTGCGACAGTTATTTAGCTTACTCGACCCGACACACTATGAAGTGGCGGCCAGATCTCTGCAGGTTATAAACTGGGATAAAGACCATCAGTTCTGTGGTCGCTGTGGCAGCGCAACGACCCAACACGAGCACGACATGGCCAAGCAATGCGAGCCGTGTAACCTGCAGTTTTACCCGCGGTTGTCACCCTGCATCATCACGGTTATAACCCGCGGCGAAGAAATGCTACTGGCTCACAACCCGACCTTCCCAGCCCGATTCTACAGTGCCTTAGCAGGCTTTATTGAAGCAGGAGAGTCCATAGAATCGGCGTTGCGTAGAGAAGTCAAAGAAGAGGTGGGTATTACCGTGGGTAAAATTGAGTACTACGGTAGCCAGTCATGGCCGTTTCCCGGCCAGTTGATGATCGGCTTCATCGCAGAATACGAAAGTGGTGAGATTGAAGTCGACGGAATAGAAATTGAAGAGGCCAATTGGTATCGCTATGACGACCTGCCAATGGTGCCACCACGCACGGCTTTGGCGGGTGAGCTGATTCAACATATTGTAGACAGGCACGCAGATTCACAACATTAAGGATAATTGAATGCTATACGATGGTATCGCTCTGGCGTTTGCGGCAATTGGTACACTGGTCTTATTTTTCGCAGCCAAATCTCTATTTCGAAGAGGCTGGCTACTGGGCTGGATAAAAGGATGTTTCGGCCTATTGCTAATCAGTGTATCGATGGTCGCAGGGCTTCTGGCATGGGACATCTACAGCTACAACGAGCTGCTAGAAGAAACCTCGGTAGCCACCATCAGCTTTGAAAAGCTGGGAGAGCAGCGCTATCAGGCAATTCTCGTTGGCGCCAACGGCAATGAGCAGCGCTACGAATTGAAAGGGGATCAGTGGCAGCTAGATGCTCGAATATTTAAGTGGAGCAGAAGCGTGGCGAAGTTGGGCCTCAAGCCTGGCTATCGCCTAGACCGCCTTTCCGGGCGTTACTACTCTCTAGAAAAAGAACGTCACGCCGAGCGAACCGTTCACTCGCTTAACCCAAGCCAAACACGAGTGGACTTATGGTCTTGGTTTAAATCAATCGACGGCAATATCCCTTGGCTCGATGCCTTGTACGGAAGTGCGACCTTTGTTCCCATGAGCGATGGCGCCCTCTACGAAATAAACCTTTCACACAGCGGTCTATTGACTCGCCCCTTAAACGAGCGAGCCCAAGAGGCTGTCAAACGCTGGCAATAACAGCACCTAAACCATTGGAGAGTATGTTGGAGTTTTTAACTGAATACGGCCTTTTCCTGGCAAAGTCCGTAACTGTATTGGTGACCATTCTTGTAGTGGTCGGTTTCGTCGTCGCAATGGGACAGAAGCACAAGGGCGACGAAAAGGGACACATAGAGATCACTCGTCTCAACGATAAATTCCGAGCCAACATAGAGGCCTTAAAGGACGTCATCACCGACGACGAGCAGCGAAAAGTAGAGCTGAAAGCCGAGCATAAACAAGAGAAGGCCGACGCTAAAGCCAAAAAGAAAGCGAGTAAAAAACAGGCTGGAGACGAAACCCCCACAGATAAAAAATCGCGGGTATTCGTTGTTCAGTTTGACGGTGACATTAAAGCGTCTGCTGTGGAAAATATGCGCGAGGAGATTACCAGTATTTTGGGGGTTGCCACCTCAGAAGATGAAATCGTAGTCAAACTGGAGAGCGGGGGAGGCATGGTGCATAGCTACGGCCTTGCCTCTAGCCAACTTGATCGGATTAAGAAAAAGCAAATCCCCCTCACCGTCTGTGTTGATAAGGTGGCCGCCAGTGGCGGCTACATGATGGCGTGTGTTGCAGATAAAGTACTGGCGGCGCCTTTTGCTATAATGGGCTCCATTGGCGTCGTAGCTCAGCTGCCAAACTTCCACCGCTTGCTCCAAAAAAACGATATTGATTTTGAAATGCTCACCGCCGGTGAACACAAGCGAACACTGACAATGTTTGGTGAAAATACGGATAAGGATCGCGAAAAGTTTGTTGAAGACCTTGAAGATACGCACGAGCTTTTCAAAGATTTTGTCACTGAACATAGACCAGCGATCAATATCTCCGAAGTTGCCAACGGCGACGTTTGGTTCGGTAAGCGTGCTTTAGACAATAACCTCATCGATGAATTGATGACTAGCGACGAATATATCGCCAATCGAGTGCAAGATGCCGATGTCTTCGAGGTTGAATACGTACACAGAAAGACCATCCAAGAGAAGCTTGGCATGGCCGTTCAAGGCGCCGCCGATCGATTAATAATTACGTGGTTAACACGATTACAGTCTAGCCGTTTTTTTTCCTGAGCGAAGAGCCATATTCGTGAATGACCGATAGCATAGACCTAGCAGAGATACCCACCATGACCGATAAATTTGCAGCACTGTTGGTGACAGAAACCAGCGATAATTCTTTTGAGCAAAACGTAGTCAATAAATCCATCAGTGATTTACCCGCTAATGATGTGCTGATTAGAGTTGAGTACTCGTCTCTCAACTTTAAAGATGCGCTTTCCGCGACGGGCAATCGAGGTGTCACTAAATCCTTTCCACATACACCGGGAATCGATGCCGCAGGACTTGTTGAAGAAGACAGCTCCGGTACGTTCAAAAAAGGCGACTCGGTAATCGTTACTGGCTATGACTTGGGCATGAACACCTCCGGCGGACTCGCACAGTACATCCGCGTTCCCGCCGACTGGGTAATTGCCTGTCCGCAACAGCTCTCAGCTCGAGAGTCCATGATCTACGGAACGGCGGGTCTTACTGCAGTCCTTTGTGTCAATAAATTACTGATGGCTGGCGCAAAGCCTGAAGACGGCGACGTTGCGGTTAGTGGGGCTACGGGCGGCGTGGGCACTATGGCTATTGCGATGCTCGCAAAGCTTGGATTTAAAGTTGCGGCTATTACCGGGAAGTTGGAAGCCAATGAAACCTTGACTGGCTTGGGTGCATCAAAAGTTATTGATAGAGCCAGTCTTGATGATCTTGCCGCTAAACCAATGGCCAAACCTCAGTGGGCGCATGCGGTCGATACCTTGGGCGGTGATTACCTGTTCACCCTGGTTAAATCTCTGCAGTATGGCGGTAGCGTCGCAGCTTGCGGTCTAGCGTCTGCGCCCAACTTTAAGGCTAACGTTTATCCCTTTATTATTCGCAACGTCAATCTCTTAGGCGTAGACAGTGTCGAGCTGCCGATTGAGGAAAAACGCAAGGTTTGGAATCAGTTAGCCGACAACTTTAAGCCGGACCAGCTGGGTTCCATGGCGGAAGAAATTACCCTAGAGCAGACGCCACAGTATCTCAACCAAATCATCAATGGCCACGCGCTCGGTCGCTATCTGGTCAAGCTTTAAGCCCTAGATAGAGATGTTAATAAAAGAGTTGAGTTTTTACTCAGCTCCTTTGCATCGCGGCACTCTTTGCGCAAAAAGCGATAGCGTACGGACGCCTTAACGTACTACCGCGACAGATTTAATTTGCGCCCAAAGGGCTTTGACAGGAATGAGCGCTAAGTGCTCCAGTGAGCGAGTAGTGATTTGGGCAAGCAAGTGATCTTCCCCAAACTTTAATTGGATAGTTGCTTGTGAGGCATTATCAGGAAGTGATATTGCGCTCACTGTCACCGGCAATCGGTTAAGAATGCTGCTGTCGACATTGTCCACCAACGATAGGCTCACATCCCGCGCCAGTATTCTAATGCGCACCTGGGCACCAAGACGGTGGCCTTGATCACCAATCCACAAGCTGCCGCCAGAAGACTGAAAGCGAACCAAATTCCATTTTTCATCACGTTCGACAAGCTCGCCCTCGAGTATCACTCCCTGCTCACTTTCGGGGACCAGAGCGGTACCCATTTTTGAGAATACGTCTTTGACAGTGCCTTCATCAATGATACGGCCACCCTCCAGCACCAATACATAATCGGCTAGACGCGACACTTCTTTGAGCGAATGGCTAACGTACAAAATTGGCAGCTCAAAGTCCGCGCTGAGCTTTTCAAGGTAGGGCAGTATGTCGTCCTTCCTAGATTCATCCAGTGACGCCAACGGCTCATCCATCAACAACAAGCTCGGTTGAATCAAAAGCGCTCTCGCTATCGCAATCCGCTGGCGCTCGCCGCCTGAAAGTTGATGAGGGTATTGAGGTAAAATCGATTCAATTTCCAACGTGCTGATAACACGCAAAAAGTAGTCGTCGCTAACCGGTTTGTCCGATCGTCTAATCGCGTAGTTTAAGTTCTGTTCGGCAGTGAGGTGAGAAAACAAACTCGCTTCCTGAAACACATAACCAATGGGTCGCTTGTGGACTGGTCGAAAACAGTTTGAATCCTGCCAGAGCTCCCCTTTAACCGAGACATAACCTTCCTGCGCTCGTTCCAGTCCGGCAATACATCGCAACAATGTCGTTTTGCCCGAACCGGAAGAGCCGTAGATAGCGGTTACGCCACGGCCAGAAATGGCCGCTGAGACATCAAGTAACGCGTCGTTGCTCGGCCAGCCCTTCGGGCTCCACGCAAGCTGTACCGAGATGGAAGTGGTGTCATTGTTAGCAGAGTCATTTTCAACGGCCATAGGTCAAGCCCGCTGAATTTCTGTTGCGCTGAAATACATACAAAGCCAACAGAACGACAAATGAAAACAGCACCATGACTGCTGATAGTCCGTGAGCCTGCGCATACTCCATCGCTTCTACATGATCATAGATGGCGACAGAAACCACTCGGGTTTCTCCTGCGATGTTGCCCCCAATCATCAGTACCAATCCAAACTCGCCGACCGTATGGGCGAAGCCCAAAACAGCTGCGGTTACGAAACCGGGCTTCGACAAAGGCAAAACCACCGTAAAGAAACGATCCCAGGCACTGGCTCGCAAAGTAGCGGCAACCTCGAGTGGTCGATCGCCAATGGCTTCCATCGCATTTTGAATAGGTTGCACGACAAATGGCAAAGAATAGAACATGGAGCCAATCACCAAGCCCCAAAAACTAAATGGCAACAACCCGATCCCCAGCGACTCCGTCAACCTACCGACGGGGCCTTCAGGCCCCATGGCTAACAGCAAGTAAAAACCCAGCACGGTGGGTGGTAGCACTAGGGGAAGCGCCACCAATGCTGCCACTGGAGCCTTAAATACAGAGTTCGTACGAGCCAACCACCAAGCGATAGGCGTAGAGATAAGCAGCAACAAAAGCGTCACTGTTGCCGCTAATCGCAGCGTTAGCCAGATGGCCTCAAATTCGAGCGCGTTGAACATTACCTATGCATTTCCATTAGCGTCTGGCTTAGTCTCTATGACATCGTAGCCGTACTTGCGAATAATCTCGAGTGCTGGGGCAGATTGCATGAACGCCAAGAACTCCAGAGCGAGCTTGTTGTGCTTGCCTCTGCGCAACAGAACGGCATCCTGCTTGATAGCAGCGTAGTAATCTACGGGCACCAACCAGGCACTTTCGCGTGCAGCAAGTTCGAGCGCCGACAGCTGAGAGCGAGCGACGAATCCAATGTCAGCATTCCCTGTGCTAACAAAATGATAGGTCTGCGCGATATTTTCACCCGTCACCCATTTTGTTTTTGTGCTGTCAACAAGATTTAACCGCTCCAGTGTTTCCAGCGCGGCTCGACCATAGGGAGCATGTTTAGGGTTGGCCAAGGCCAGCTTGCCAAACTCGGTGGCGAGCAACTGCTGCGCCGCTGTTATGGAGGATTCATTGTTGGGCGCCCATAACACTATGGCTCCAACCGCGTAAGTAAAGCGTGAAGCTTCATCAGCCAGTCCTTTTGCCACTAGCTGTTGGGGGATTTTCTCGTCCGCCGACAGCATAATATCGAAAGGGGCACCATGATTGATCTGCGCAAACAGCTTGCCCGACGAGGCGTAAGAAACCCTCACTCGTCCGGAGTGTTGCTTCTCAAACTCTGCGACCAGTTCTTTCATCGGCGCCGAGAAATTTGAAGCAACCGCTACATTCGTTACATTGCCGGCCAGCGCAAGCTCGACTGCCAACAACCCACACACGGCCACCAACAGCTTTATACATTTAGTCATAGGGTTTTCGTTCGCTCGATAGATGCAATCATCAGCCAATCCTCAATAGAGCGAAGATTATACACCTTGGTGCACATGATTAGGTATCTTCAAACAACGACACTGGGGCCTATTGAGAATGGCGACGGCAGCAAGTACAGCTCGTCCTTATCCAGACTTAATGAGATTGCAACGCGACCGTCATAGAAAATACAAAGAGGGGATAATGCACGCTTGAACCGGGTAGCTTGGATGCACCTGGCGCACATCAGGAATACTCGAGCTTTCAGCCGCCGCTTAAAACACTCAAGTATTGATTAACTTTTTCCGAAACATTGCTCTCAGGGCTAAGCCTTTGGGCAACATTCATAGCGAGCTCAAGCTCCAACAAAGACTTCCTTTCCTCGACAGAGAAAGCTTCAAACTCTTCTGAAGCGGTGACAAGTGATAGCTCTTGCACAACGTTATTGAGTGCATCGCTATTGGCGCGATTGTTGTCTTCCCATGAGTTCAGAACAAGGCTCGCTTGATTAAGCGTCGCGATCAATGAAGTGTCGGATTCTTGTTTCTCAAGCTTTTCGCTAAAGCTGTCGACAAAATCAGCCAGCTCACCCAGGCTGTCTGCAGTCTCTTCGTCAGCAATCCCCTTGGAAGCGTTTAAGGATGCAGCCTCCGACGCACTGATAAGCTCATATTCCTGCAAGCGAGAAATGAAGGCGGGAGTAATTCTAATTTCCTGAGCACCGCCCGGGAAAAACTCTTGGCTCAGCTTCTGTATTTTTTGCGATCGAGTGGAGATCTCAACACTGTCAGTGGTTCTTTGGGGTTCGTTTTTTGTCGAACTTTCGCTATTCAAGACAGGGGCTGAAGATGTGGTTTTCGCAGTATCCGTACTACCAGAATAGGCTTGATTGCTATTACTTGTGATTATGTTCACGTCAAAAACTCGTCTAATTGGGTGTATTGAAGCAATACGCCATATCCAAGCAAGAGTTGTGCCGTATTTTGCGCGCCCCCCCCGCGACAACATAGCTGAGAGGAGTGCCTAAGCCCGCTCGAAAAGCGCCTGTCACTACAGAATATTCGGTGCTCGTATCGATACAAATAAGCAGAGTAATCAGTGGGAATTAACTGGGCGCTTAGCAGTCGTCTAAACACAAAAACAACTCAAGTTAAGCGCTGTTCGGCCGACACCTTTTTATCGCGTAATACCAAACGACCGCGCAAGGAGTGGGCTGGTGAGTAGCATTCATTCACTACATTCGGTGGGAAACCTCCACAACACAATTCAATCCAGAACCGCCGTCGCAAAGGAAGAGGGCAGCCAATCGAACAGAGCCCTGTCCGACCAACGGCTGAAATCCAGCGACACTCCCCAAGAAGACTCTGTAAGCTCAACTCTTTCCACTCGAAAGGATGAGGCCAATAGCGACGGGAAACCTCAAACCTACGCCCACCTGGAAAAATCCCTGTCAGCGCAGCAGCTTGATTTATCAGATATCCGTGGCAGCCTCAGCCAACTAAGAGATCACATGGATAACGCCACAAGCTTCAAAGGCACCCATAGAGAAGAGGGCGCCGCGGGGCAGTTTGCCATCCCGCAAATCGACAACACTGCAGCCGACAAAGGTAAACTCTTTTCACTCATGGTGACCACTGCTGATGGTGATCGAGTTGAAATCGAGATCAGCAAAACACACGGCACCGAAGGTAAACTCGCAGAGGGGGGTTACAGCTACAGCGAAACCTCGGTATCGGTTAAAATTGATGGCGAGCTAGACGCAGCGGAATTCGAGGCGCTGACGGAACTCACGGATAAACTCGCAGGACTTGCGGATACATACCGCAAGGAAGATTGGGCCCAAATTGGCGACTTTAGCGCCTTCAGTCACGAAGAGTTATCAGGCTTTAATCTCAATGTGTTGGGAGTCGATGGAAACAGCTTTAGCCTTGATTACAAGGTGGATGTGAACTCGGGCGAAAGAACCATCAGCAGTGATCTCAATGGCTATAACTTCGATATCCGCGTTGATATTGACGGCTTAAAACTCGATGAAAATGTCGCTAACAACCAACAGTATTTGCAGTATCAACAGCTGATTCGTGACACGGCATACTCCTACAAGCAAGGCGAAGACGCTGGCGGTGTCAGCTCTAGCAAAGCCGCGTCCTTTTTTGTACAAGGTATGGATGCCATCTTCGATGTTGACGAAGATGAAAAAGATGCAATCGATCAGCGCTTTTCAGCTCAAGATTCTGTAGAAGAGCTCGGCGGTCTAGACCGCATGAACTCCGGCAACCAACAACTACTAGACAGCTTTAGCAGTGGCTTAGCCGACTTTGAAGCCTCATTTAACACGCCGATATTCAGACCCAATGAATATCAGCAGTCTGAAGTTTCCACCATGTCGCTCGATATTGCGCAGATCACAGAGATCAGCCGTCATCGTGATCAGAATCACAGCTACACCGACATCAACCAGCGCAGCGAATATCAATCGAGAGTCAGTCAACATTTGGGGGTTGGTGGAGACAGCGTAGAGCACGCCAATCTCGACCCAGAAGCTAACGGCGGGCAATCCTATCTCTACAGAACCGACATCAAATCAGCATCGATTGATCGAAGTCTCAGCTTTGAAGACACCAACAAGCTAATCGCGATTGACGAGCAGCGCAGCCAACAACACATTCAAAAAGACAAAACGGTAATTGGCGGCAAACTTGAATCCAATACCGTGAAGGATCTCAGTGCTGCCTATAAGAATGCAGATACTCACGTAGATATCGTGCGGACCACCCAAGAGCAACAAGCACAGCAGATACTCAAAGATTATCGATCAATCGAACAAATGGATGCGTTGGTGGACGGTAGTCAGGTTGAGTTGTTTATTTAACCGTGATCTAGAGAAAAGCATCATATGCTGAAGTGAGTACAAATTTCGTATAATGTATATTATGTTAAATTGCAGATTGATGCGTATATCGAGTATCCATTACTCCATGCCATCACGGCCCTACTTGCTAGTCACGCCTGAGTGACGCCCAACCCCTATGTCCCCTAAGCTAGTTCACTTGAAACGTCTGGCCGCCTACTTTTAGGTTTTTCCATGGGCTATCAATGGCTTCGTAATTAGTTCTTTCTAACGCTTTGAGCAGTGCATCTCTTTGCTGGCGAGAATTGAATTTCTGTTGACCCACAGGATTCAACGACCGATTCTCCCAATTCCCAGAGACCTGGTGATAAAGCGTGAAATTAATGTGACTCGAGCGGACTTCTACCAATACGTATTCAGTAAAGCCGTCCGTGTTCAGATCAACTGCCACCAGCCGATAGGTTTGGTTCTCCTGCATGCGCCAATGATTGTTAGATAGATCTTCGTACAGCGTATCCACAAGCGCTTGCGGTGTATTGCTATCAACACCGACTATCGAAGCGACGAAATCTGCACGATCAATTGCCGAATCTAGGTCATGTATATCAACATAAAAACTTTCGATTCGCAGTGCGATTTCCGGGTGATCGTCTCGCACTTCGCGCTTAAGCTCTTGCAGCGCAAGATATCCAGGTCCGGCCAACTGGCGGCGAAAATAGCGATAATCAAAGTCATTCAGAGATGTCTCTGCGTTATCTAAGCGCGACAGTTGGCTATTGACAGTGATTTTTCGAAAATCCAAAACTGGAGAATTAACCAATAGCATCAAACACAAGACGACTACCCCCATGCGAATATTCACGCTGCTTAGTTGTTCTAGCCAACGATCTTTAAGACGCACAATTCCCCATAAATAACTAAAAGAAAAACCCGCAAATACCGACCAAAGTAAGAACGCCCAGCAACGAGCGACGGACCAACCGTATTGGTCTATTCGTAAAGACAATCCGTAGAAACTGATTAAGCTGTAGATCGGAAGCAAAGCCACCGCAGAATAAACAAATCGATGCACCCAGCGTTGATACGGCTGAGCGTCGGGTTCATCTTGATGCACAGCATTGATGAAAAACAGNATCAGCGCCTGCATCCACAGAATGAGATTGCTTCCGCCGGTTTCCCACAAAGGATCAAGCCCAGTAAACGGCAATGCGAAGAGGAACATGACAGAAACAAAAGCTAACATGACCAACAAGAACTTCATCAGAGCCTGTTGAATGCGAGTAATCGTATCAATCACCCCTGACTGCGCCCGGAATATAATCACGCCAAAGCCATGTGCCAATGCTAACACCGGATAATAAAACCAGCGTTGCGTAAATAGATCGTAGAAGAAGTGAACTTTTATAGCCTTAAACAAGCCCGCCCACAGCATTAGTACTCCCCAGGCACACAGCATAAACAACAGCGATAATCCTAGGGTTAGAAAATTGCGCCAAGAAAGTAAAAACAAGCGGCTGTAGCTTAGAGGCTTATTGCCCGAAAAATGCTGTGTGTACATCAGCGCCTTAAAAGTCGCCACACATAAAGTAGCGACCAAGGGAAACAAGAGCGCCTCAAGACCAATGTGCTCAATCGGCATCGCTTGGCCGCCCACATAATACCCCAGCCCGAACAGTACGACGGCATAAGCCGCCACCCAGCGGCCCATAACCCGCCAGTTATCGGTCAAACCCAAAAGCAACATGAGCGGCGCGGCGATGGCGACGCTATACAGGGCAAACAGCCACTGAGGCTGCTGATAGGGCCAAAATTGCAGCTCTATCGAGTCGTGGAGCAACAACAACATCAAGCCCTGAACAAGCGCGATCAGTATCAAGATTTTGGATTTGGGTGCGCAATGCTCGTCTGCCGACTCCATGGCGATCTACTCTCTTAGCTCGGTTGTTAACGAGTCGATTCTATCGATTCGATCTAGAGGTCCGGCCGGTAAAAGCGTTGAATTTAGCCACTTCTAACGTAACCGATTGAATATTATGAATTAATCAACCAGCAGTTCAAAAGTCATGGGCTTAACCTGCTTGGTTAGATCCAGCTCAAAACTTCCTAGCCGCCCCAAATGCTCGGTATGATACGGTGAGAATTCGGCCATAATGTCGCGGGTAATATTGTACCCTTCCGACTTCAATTGATTGAACACTTCGGTCATCGCGTTTACGTTGTATAAGATCGCGAAGTTGGCCAGCAAATGATTGTATTTAACGATTTTGCTTTGTTCGTGTCTCAAGTTTGCAGGAATTTTCCCGCCATTAGCAAAAAACAACCACCGGGCAAACTCATTGAACTCTTCGCTCTTACAGGTCGCTGCCTGGATTGTTTTGCGCAGATCAACGTCGGTAA
>PANW01000011.1 GCA_002707785.1 Cellvibrionaceae bacterium
CGATACTCGTCGGTGTACTGATACTCGCAGCATTGGGCAGCGTTCCTGCATCCGTCTATGAATCCATAGGTCACCTGCCGAAAATTACCGAGACCAAACCGCTGCTGCTCAATAATGTTCATTTGCTTTCCAAGGATGGGCGGCAATGGCAAATGAATCAGCAACTGGTCATTCGCAATGGTCGTATCGAACACATTGGTGTTGCTGATGTTGTAAGACCGTCTGGCTACCAAGTTGTCGATGCCAAGGGTGCTTATGTGATTCCTGGGCTATTTGATATGCATGTGCACGCGTTGGATCCTCAGTATCTGGCGTTGAGTTTGAGTTACGGGGTGACCAGCGTGCGTAACATGGGCGGCTATCCTGTGCACTTGCGTTGGAAAAAGCAGTTGCAAGAAGGGCAGTGGTTGGGCAGTAATTTATTTGTCAGTTCTCCTATTCTGAATGGAGACGTCTATTTTGATCCCTTTACTCAGCAGCGGGTTACTGACCCTGATCACGCACGGGAACTGGTGGCTCGCTATCAGGCGCAGGGCTGGGATTTAATTAAAGTCTATGAAGGACTGGGGGCGGATGTGTACGCCGCCATTGTGGACGAGGCGTTAGCGCGAGGGATGCTCATTGCAGGGCATGTGCCCTATGACGCCATCAAACAGAACTACGAAGCGGCAGCTGCGTTGACCTCCATCGAGCATGTTGAAGAGCTTTTCGATGGACCCTTGAACGACAGATTTGATTATCAAAAACTCACCTCCATCGCCCAGCAACTGAAGATCATGGGAGTTGCGGTCACACCGACATTGACGGTGTTCGATCATCTAACGCAGCTCAGTACTCATAAACAATCGTTTAAGCGTGATATTCCATTCGAATACATGAATCCATTTCATCGCTGGGTAATGGATCAGTTTGATGGCAATCGATGGATGGTTGCCAGCCAAAAACAAGCGCAATACAACCAAAAGGTTAATCGTTTTCAGCGGGATATTGTTGCTGAGCTATCGCGTCACGACGTAGAGTTGCTGGTGGGCACCGATTGGGGGGCGATTTATACCATCCCCGGCCTTGCCACTCATCAAGAGTTGATGCTGTTGTCCGAGTCAGGTTTATCCTCGGACATGATTCTGCGCGCCGCTACCATGAATGCCGCTCGCGCACTGAATGTGGACGCGGACTACGGCAGTATCGAAGTCGGAAAAATCGCTGACTTAGTGGTGGTAATGGAAGACCCCTTGAAAGACCTCAGTCGTCTCAGGGCTCCACAGGCGGTGATAAAAATGGGGCAATACTTAGACCGCGAAGATTTATTGGTTATTCGGGAGCAAGCTAAAAACCATTCGAGTGCGTACACCACCTTTGGACGCGTGATGGAATTTGTTGTGTCGAAAGGCTTCTATCAGTGACGCTGGGAATTGATAGCGTTTAGTCCTTGGGCTCGCGTGCTGCGCCTCATCGAGAGAAAAGGAATTTAGAGAAGGTAATCCATGCAAAAAGTTTACTATTATTGGCTGATCTGCGTTGGTGTTGGGCACGCGATATTGGGTTGCGTTTTTGTGTTGCTAGCCTTTACACCGTTGATGGCCCCCTATATGGGGGCGCTATACGAGGCGTTTCAGGTTGAACCCGCCGCTGGCGTGGATTTAATGCTACGCACGACCTTGCAGTTTTTAGGGCCAACGATTGCTAGTTGGGGGTTGTTGTTCGCGCTGGCAGTTCATTTCTATCGCCACCACGGTTATCCGCTCATTAAGTGGTACATTCTTATCGCTGTTTTTATCTGGTTTACCATGGACACGGCCTTGTCTCTTTCTCAAGGAATATACGTGCATTTGATCGCAAATCTGGTGGCACTTTGCGCAATTTTGCCACCGTTGCTGTTGTTGAGACCTAACTCAGTACAATAATTATCAATCTGTCAGCGCTTTTTCGTATGGGCATTGCAGTGCATTTCTGATTGGTCTATTTCTGTTGTACCTGCGTATCTCTAAAACAACGGTAAAATTGGCTTTCTGAGTGTCCTCTCGCTCAGAGGGGAGTGTTGTTATTTTCGATTGCCGGCAGCTATTAATGGGCTGGTGGGAGGGGGGGCAGTAGATAACGAGCAGGGTGAGTTTATGAGAGTCAGCAGCGGTAGTGAGTCGATGGCAAAGTTTGAGCCAAAATCAGAGACTCAAGGCGATGTCATCTCCACCGAGCATCACAGTTTACGGATTCTAGTGACGGGAGGAACGGGGTTTATCGGTACCCGCTTGATTGCCGTGCTGCATCACCTTAACCATCGGGTGACGTTGCTAGTGCGCGACAAGGCCACAGCTCGCACACTCGTCGATGACAGAACCTATCTAATCTCAGACCTCTCCCTGCTCGGTAACAAGGCGGTATTCGATGTCATTATTAACTTGGCTGGGGAGCCTCTAGCGAAGGAGCGATGGACACCTCAGAGCAAAAGTCGTTTTATTCAAAGTCGAGAGGCCGTGACTCGGGCGATCTTTCAGTTAGTGCGACGATTGGAGCACAAACCCGAAGTGTTGATCAATGGATCGGCGATCGGCTATTACGGTCCACATGACGACGAACTGCTCAACGAGAGTGGGGCGGTATCGGATAGCTTTTCGCATCAATTGTGTCAGCGCTGGGAAAACGCCGCAATGGAATTTGAGTCTCTAGGGGTGCGCGTGTGTTGCCTGCGTATCGGTATTGTTCTGGGGCGTGATGGCGGCCCGCTGAAGGAATTGAGGAGTTCCTTTGATTGGGGCTGTGCGCTCACACTGGGCAGCGGTAAGCAATGGATGTCATGGATTCATCGAGATGATCTCATCGCCATGATACTTTTCTTGGTGAGAAACAAACACTTGTCTGGAGCCTTCAATGGCACGGCAGAGACGCCCGTTACAGCAGTGACATTTACCGATGTACTTCGTCAATTTATTCGCGCACCGTTGAAACTCAGAATGCCCGCCAAGCTACTCAGCCTCATCGTCGGTGAAATGGCCGATGAAATACTGCTGACGGGGCAGAGGGTTATTCCTGAGCGTCTTCTAGACGCGGGTTATTCGTTTCAATATCCCTCTCTAGCAGATGCCTTGAGCGCTATAGTGGGACCACCTCTAGCCGATGATTGAAGTCAATGATTGGCCTTTTCCGAGTTGTACAAAGAGACTTTTTTAGCTTCTTGACCTTGCTCTAGGGGGAAGGTATATAGTTAACTTCCGTCAGAGATGAATAATCTGGATATGAATCCTTTGCCACTGAACCCTCCACATAATTTGCTTAACCAGAAGGCTGTTTTCAATCGCAGTGTTCGGCTGTGGATGACATTCTTAGTCGCTAGCGTGTTGATCTGGGGGCAATGGTGTCAGGTCTCTATGGGCGTTGGTATTGAACGCTTGGAGTCGTCTGTTGAGCAAGTCCACGGCGGTTGTCCCTCGGAGGCCAGTTCGGCTAATGATGAGTGCGATAGTTGCTTGGATGAACTGCTGTCCGATTCGCGTTCGGGCCTAGACAACAATGGTGATGCATCAGAGGCGTCCGTTGACCTCGCACTTCATGACTGGTTTGACGATGCGGTCGCTCGCTACTGGCGTTACCGCTAAACCCTCTGGTCGGGATTGACTCGGCCTATCTATCTACTGATTTCCTCCTTCCTCGAATAACACCTGACTTCTTTGCAAATTCTATCTGCCGGTTACGCATCGGTAGATTTTTCTGTATTTGAAGGATTGTGTCATGAAAAATCGACAAAACGAATCATCCCTAACATCTCAAGCAGCGTCTGAGCTTGATGCTGCGTCAGCCCAGAATAACGGCGCTGGAATTTCCTGTTGGCAAACCCAAACGTTGGCCGTGGTAGTCACGACTATGGTTTGTGTACTCCTGTTCCTCTACGTTTCCGAGGTAGGGAGATCTGCAATACTGCAGGTCACATCCTCCGTTAAGTCTCTTTTTACAAAACAGCCACAGACCGCTGGAACGATTTCAGACGTTGATTCAATGGTCGCCACCAAAGAGAAGGAGGTGCTCTATTGGGTTGCCCCCATGGACTCCAATTATCAAAGGGATCAGCCGGGGCTATCGCCAATGGGCATGGCATTAGTGCCGGTGTACGCGACGGGTGCTCAAACGGACAATGTTGGTGAATTTCACATCAGTGCGGCAGTGGTGAACAACCTAGGCGTAAGCACGCATCTTACTGAGGTGGAAACTCTAGAACCTAGGATCACCTCATACGGGGTGATCGCGCACAATGAAGACAGTCGAATTCATGTGGCCATGCGGGCAGAAGGTTGGATCGAACAGTTGCAGGTGTTCGATCAAGGAGAGCAGGTAGCCAAAGGTGAGGTTCTGTTTCATTTCTATTCTCCCGAGTTACTCCACGCCCAGGAGAATTATCTCAGCGCCTTAGTGGCGAAAAATCCACGGCTTATTCAGGGGGCGTTGGGGCGTATGCGAGCCCTAGCGATACCCGAATCTCGTATTCGGAGGCTCGATCAACTGCAGCCCTCTGCGGGTTTATCCGCTGATTTCAGAACGCTCCCGTTTTATGCACCAAGCGATGGCCATGTGGCCGCTTTGGGCGTTCGAGAGGGGAGTTTTATCGACCCTTCAACGGTTGTTTTGGAAATTGTTTCCACTGAAAGCGTATGGTTGATCGCTGAAGTTTACGAGAGTGATCTCAAACATCTGCAAGTAGGGCAACAAGCGCTCATGGAGTTGACCTATTTCCCCGGTGAGCGATGGCAGGGAGTGGTTGAGTACATCTACCCAACACTATCGATGCAAACTCGAAGTCAGCGAATACGCTTGCGCTTCGATAATCCAGATCATCGGCTAAAACCGAACATGTATGCGTCTGTGAGTGTGCAAACTGGGCGCTTTCAGGCGCTGACCGTGCCGGCTCAAGCCGTGATTCGAACCGAGCGTGAAAACCGAGTGGTTGTTGCGCTGGGGCAGGGGCGATTTCAATCTGCGGGGGTAGAGCTGGGGTGGCAGGTCGGGGATCAAGTGGTGGTTCTTTCGGGCCTGCAAGAGGGGGATCGGGTGGTGACCAGCGGGCAATTCCTGCTGGATTCGGAATCCAACTTAAGAGCCAGTCTTCAGCGTATGGAGGCGGTCAATGATTAAGCATATTATTCGCGCCTCGATCGAAAGCCGAGCGGTCGTATTGTTGGCGGCGTTGGCGCTGTTGGTTTGGGGCAGTTGGGTGACGGTAAATACCCCTGTTGATGCCTTGCCCGACCTCTCTGATGTACAGGTAATTGTAAAAACGGACTTTGCTGGGCAGGCCCCACAGGTGATTGAAGACCAAGTGACCTACCCGCTAACCAGTGCACTTATGGCGGTGCCTAAGGCGACGGATGTGCGGGGTATCTCGATGTTTGGTACCTCTTATGTCTATGTCCTATTTGAGGACGATACTGACATCTACTGGGCGCGTTCCCGTGTCTTGGAATACCTCAGTCAAATTCAGAGTCGTCTACCGCCAGCGGCCAAACCGCAGCTCGGTCCCGACGCCACTGGCGTAGGTTGGGTGTTTAACTACGCTTTGGTGGATCGTACAGGCAAGCACGATTTGGCCCAACTGCGCAGCCTGCAAGATTGGTACTTAAAGCCTCAGCTGCAGTCCGTCGACGGTGTCAGTGAAGTCGCCTCTCTCGGCGGTATGGTGCGACAGTATCAAGTGATGATTGATCCAGACAAGTTGCGAGCCTACGACATCACCGTGCCACAATTGCGGAAGTTGTTGGTCGATGCAAATCGAGAGTCTGGCGCCAGTGTGGTCGAGTTGGCGGAAGCCGAATATATAGTGCGTTTGAGCGGTTACATCGCTTCACTGGAGGACCTCAGAAACATACCGATCAAAGTCACCGCTGAGGGGTATCCGGTTCTCTTGTCGAGTGTTGCAGAGGTGAGATTTGGCCCCGCCATGCGTCGCGGTATCGCGGAGCTGAATGGCGAGGGAGAGGTTGCTGGTGCCATCGTCGTGATGCGCTATGGTGAAAATGCGGCTGAAGTGATCTCTCAGGTCAAACGAAAACTCGACGATCTCCAACAAGGATTGCCGCCAGGGGTGTCGATCGAGATTACCTATGATCGGTCTCAATTGGTGAAAAACTCAGTGGCAACACTGACCACTACTTTGGCTCTTCAGTTGTCCATCGTTGTCGCTATTTGTGCGCTGTTTCTCTGGCATTTTCGCTCGTCATTGGTGGTGTTAGTGAGTTTACCGCTCGGGGTTTTAGGGGCATTTGTACTCATGTCCTGGCAGGGGCTCAACGCCAATATCATGTCGCTGGGGGGGATCGCGGTGGCAATCGGCTCTATGGTCGATGGAGCCATTGTGATGTTGGAAAACGCACATAAGACCATTGATCGCTTTCAGCAAAAATCTGGTCGACCAGTGAGCAATTCCCAGCGTTGGTCGTTGATTCAGCAATCCTCCATCGCCGTTGGTCCGGCACTGTTTTTATCAATGTTGATTGAGGCGGTGAGCTTTTTGCCGGTACTCAGTCTTCAAGCTCAAGAAGGGCGTTTGTTTTCTCCACTAGCCTTCACCAAATCTTATGCCATGGTGGTGGCGGCAGGCCTCACCATTACTCTGGTGCCTGTTTTAATGGGCTATTGCTTGAGAGGAAAGATCAAGCCCGAGAGAGAGAACCCAATCAATCGACAACTGATTCATATTTATCGACCCATACTTCTGTGGTGCCTCTCGCATCGTCGAATGGTCATCACTTTTTGTTTGGTATTTCTACTGGTGAGTTTATGGCCATTGTCGCGTCTGGGTACTGAATTCATGTCGCCGCTGGATGAGGGGGATTTGATGTACATGCCCACCACTCAACCCAGTATCTCCATCGGCGAAGCTCGGCGTCTGTTGCAAACGACGGACAAGCTCATTAAGAGTCAGCCGGAAGTGGCTTCTGTTTTTGGCAAGATTGGTCGCGCTGAAACGGCCACCGATCCTGCTCCTCTCAACATGATTGAAACCGTCATCCAATTTAAACCTAAGCATCAATGGCGCGCTGGGATAAGCCGTGAAGATATCGTCCGCGAACTGGATCAGCGTTTACAGTTGCCGGGAGTGAGCAACAGTTGGGTAATGCCGATTCGCACGAGGATCGACATGTTGGCCACCGGTATCAAAACGCCTTTGGGGCTCGTGCTCACCGGCGATAGCTTGGAGAGCCTGCAAACACTAGCAATTTCCATTGAAAGTTTGCTCTCACCATTGCCCGGAGCGGCATCGGTATACGCAGAGCGGGTGGCGGCCAGTCGTTACATTCGGGTTGATATTGATCGAACCAAAATCGCTCGTTACGGGTTGAGTATCGCTGATGTTCACAAGGTAGCCGCTGTGGCAATCGGAGGTGAGGATGTGACGCAAACCTTAGAAGGGTTGGAGCGTTACCCGGTTAACTTGCGCTACCAACGCCGTCACCGCGACAGTCTTAAAGCCCTGAGAAATTTGGCCATCAAAACGCCTGCGGGGCACAACATCGCATTGATGGAGGTGGCTGAGGTTTATGTGGAGTCAGGTCCGAGTAGTATTCGCACTGAAAACACGCGTCCGTCGGCTCGCATATTGATCGATGTCCAAGATCGCGATATGCAACAGTTTATTGCCGAAGCGGAGCGAGTATTACAGACTTCGTTTGTCCTGCCGAATGGCTATTCCTATCAATGGAGTGGCCAATACCAATATTTAGAGCGCGCTAAGGCACGGTTAGGTTTGATCATTCCCATGACGGTGCTGACCATTCTCTTAGGACTGATGCCGGCATTGGTGTTGGATGGGACGGGCAGCGAGGTCATGCAGCGAATCGCCGCGCCTATGGTGGGGGGATTTTGTCATCGATGGTAATGACACTGCTGCTGATACCTGTGATCTACAGTTGGTGGTTTGCTAGGCAAAGCGCGGCAAATACGCCTCATCAGCCCCTTCTGACGGATTCCGACAAGGGCTGACAATGGGATGCAACACTAAGACGATGCCGGTGGCGATGACCGATCACGAGACCAGTAGAGTGTGTCGTCGCTGGCAGTATTGTGTGTTGGGAGGGAAACGGTGAGAGATTATGACAATTTTCAAGATAATTGCTGCCATTGTTCTGCACTCTCGCTTCCGACAGAATCGGTACTAGGGTTAGACGCATAGAATTTCAGTATCAACAAAGAGGATGACACTGTGACAGCAGGACCTTTATCAGGTATCAAAGTAGTAGAGATTGCGGGCATTGGCCCGGGCCCCTGTGCCGGCATGATGTTAGCCGATATGGGCGCCGAAGTGATCTTGGTCGATCGCAAGGTGGCTAACGCCAATGCCGCCGATTTAGGCGCTGGGGCAGACGGCAGTCAGATCACCTTCTTCAATCGCGGTAAGAAGTCGATCGCAGTGAACCTCAAGAAATCGGAAGGGATCGAAGCCGTCCTTAAGTTAATCGAAACCGCAGATGTACTGATCGAGGGGTTCCGCCCTGGCGTCATGGAGCGTTTAGGCTTAGGCCCTGAAGTCTGCCACGCGCGCAATGAAAAGCTGGTGTATGGCCGTATGACCGGATGGGGACAAACCGGCCCTCTGTCTCACGCTGCTGGCCATGATCCCAATTACATCGCTCTGACTGGCGCGCTCTATCACGGTGGCACCAAAGACACCGCACCTACGGCACCGTTGACGCTGGTAGGGGATCTTGGTGGCGGCACCATGATTCTTGCTTGGGGCATTCTCTGTGCCGTGATCGAAGCGCAGAAAACAGGTAAGGGACAAGTCGTCGATGCGGCGATTACTGACGGCTCAGCTTATATTTCAAGCTTGTTGATGATGATGCACAACACCGGCCAAATCCAAGATCAGCGCGGTAGTGGTTGGGCCGACGGCGGATCTCCATGGAGTGATACCTATCCTACCTCGGATGGCAAATTCATCTCTGTCTGCGCACTCGAGCCACAGTTTTATGCTCTGTTACTCGAAAAGCTTGAGATAGCCGATAACGAACTGTTCGCCAATCAATGGGATGTGGCCCGCTGGCCCGAAGCCAAGCAAGCTATGGCCGAGATCTTTGCCGGCAGAACTCGAGATCAGTGGTGTGAACTACTGGAAGGCACCGATGCGTGTTTTGCTCCAGTATTGAGTTTCACCGAGGCACAACAGCATCCACACAATGTGGCACGTAAAACCTTCCAGAAAATCAACGGCAATTTGCAGCCGTCACCCGCGCCGAAACTCAGTGGTTATGAACCCGAAATTGGTATCTGTCCAACCCTGGGCGAGCACACCGATGAAGTACTGGATAGCTTAGGACTGGAAGCCGAAGCAATAGCAGAGCTAAAGGCCTTAGGCGCTGTGTAGGTTTTGTTAACGAAAGCTTACAACAGACAAATGAAAAGGGTAGATTGGCGTTCCAGACTGCTGACAAACTCTGAAAGTCAGTCATTGCGAGCGCAGCGCGGCAATCTTTATCCGTTAACCCGTTGATTTATAGGGTTCTATACGCGGAGATCGCCGCGCCACCTAATGGCTCCTTGATGACGGTTTTTATCATTAAACTGGGGCGCATTGGCGTCCTTTTCGTTTTCTATCCAGCGATAAACTCCAAGAACATATGACACTTTTCTGAATTAATGGTTTTTTCCAGTGTATTCAGAACTCGTAAATCTGGGATAGTTCGTATCGCCGTTAGATGTCCATTAAGTTCTCTCTACTGAATATTTGAATCTCTTCTGCTCCGTTCATTCCTCTATAAGGGCTTAACTATTGGGATGATAGCTCCCACTTCTGTTTATCAGCCAGTGCATCATTTCTGAATGAGTCAGCTACAACCCCATTTTCTGTCTACACTGGAAAGTACTAACTAAGTATGTGACCGACAGGAGCGAAAAAAATGGAGCAGCAATCCGTCGCAGAGACATTTAATAAGTATTTCGATGTCAGCGTAGCTTCTACTCAAGCTCAAAAGAATGATGTCTTTTCAATCCGTTACAGAGTCTATTGCGACGAGTTCGGATTTGAGTCGGTCGAGGAGTTTCCCGATCAAATTGAGTTTGATGAGTATGATCCACAATCGACCCATTGCTTGATTACCCATAAACCTAGCGGTAGACCTGCGGGATGCGTAAGAATGGTACCTACCTACGCCAGTGAAGTGAGAGACCCTCTACCGTTTGAAAAGTACTGCGCCGACAGTTTGGATCGTGAGTTCTTGGATCAATTGTCGTCGCCTCGCGAGCATATGTGTGAGATTTCTCGACTCGCGGTGGACGGTCAGTTTCGAAAGAGAGCGGGTGAAAAATCCAATCGTTGTGGTATCACCGAAGAGTTCCAAAGTACCGAAGAGGAGCGCCGCACCTTTCCCTTGATTGCCGTGTCAGCTTTTTTGGCCTCTACGGCGCTGACCAATCTCACTTCGCGAACGAGTGTTTTTATGATGACGGAGCCTTTTCTCCCACGGCTTTTATCACGTTCGGGAATCGTGGTACAAAGAGCCGGACGCGATGTGGATTACCACGGCATCAGGGCTCCATATTTTATCACGGCAGACGCGGCTGCTAGGGGACTGAAAGGTGACCTAAAAGACCTATATCATTTAATTTATGATGAGTTTAAGGAATTAGATTTCATTCACTAACTCGCCGAAGTTAATCAACTTTCAGGCCATGGAACGAACAACAATGTCTATGATGACAGGTGAAGTCGATGCAGCACTGAATGAGTTTCAACAGTGCCTAGGTACTGAGAATGTGCTAATCGACCCACTCACTTTGAAGACCTATGAAACGGCAACTTTCAAGACAGAGCGAAAAATTCCTGCAGTTGTTAAGCCCGGTTCGACTAATGAGATACAGGCATGTTTACGAATCGCAACGACTCATAAGATTCCTATCTATACGATCAGCACGGGTAAAAATGTAGGTTATGGATCAAGAGTTCCTAGCTGCGATAACGCTGTAGTGATGGAATTGAGTCGCATGGACAGCATAATAGATTTCAATGAAGATCTGGGCTATGTGACCGTTGAACCTGGCGTTACTCAAGAGCAACTATTCCAATTTTTGAAAGACCAGAAGTCCAATTTATGGATGGATGCAACCGGGTCTTTTACTTCTCACAGTCTCATCGGAAATATCGCTGATCGTGGCTTTGGCCATACCATTATGGCGGATCATTTTGGCAGCGTAGGAGGTATGCAGGTCGTGCTTCCAACTGGAGAGATTGTACAGACAGGACTTGGCCGCTTTGACAATGCCAAAGCTCAGGGTATCTATCGCTGGGGGCTTGGCCCGTACATTGATGGCCTTTTTACGCAATCTAATTTAGGGGTAATCACACAGGTTACTCTCTGGTTGATGCCTGCGCCACAATGTTACGAAAAGTTCTTTTTCAGCGTAGAGCGCGAGGAGCAGTTACCCGAACTCATTGATCTTCTGAGGCCGCTGCGCCTCAACGGCACTCTTCGCAGTGCTATGCATATTGGCAACGACTACAAAGTCTTTGGATCGATGCAGCAGTACCCGTGGGATGAAACTTCAGGCGAGACGCCTCTTTCCAGAGAGGTGATGGATCGCCTATCGGAGAAATGGGATTTTGGTGCGTGGAATGTGTCCGGGGCTCTATATGGGACTAAGGCGGAAGTCAAAAATGCCCGAAAGGCGGTTCGTCGGCAACTGCATGGCAAGGTCAAGAGCTTGAGGTTCCTCAGCGAAGGTTTGGTCGCTATAGCGGAGAAGATCAAAAAACCCTATCAATGGGTAACGGGCATCAATCTTGATGAAATGCTCAAGGTACTGCGCCCGGTCATGGGATTGACGAAAGGGGTGCCAACCAATGAATTTCTACCAAGCACTTACTGGCGCAAAAAAACCGCTGCGCCAGCACCAGATGATGCGGATCCCGATGCTGACGGTTGCGGTTTGATCTGGGTTGCTCCTATTGCGCCCACCGGGGGTGTTTATGCAAGAGAACTTTGGGAAATTGTTAAGACGACACTGATAAAACATGGCTTTGAACCGAGTGTATCGATCACGTTGTTAACAGAGCGTGCGATGGACTGTGTTATCAATATCGCCTTCGATCGCTCTGTAGAAGGTGAGGATGAGCGAGCAATTGCTTGTCATGACGAGCTATTACAGTGCCTGACTGAATCAGGCTACTACCCATATCGTCTCAGCTTAGCCTCAATGGGGTTAGTGAAAAATGATGAAACTAATTATATGAATTTGATGAGAAGCGTAAAGGGATTGGTTGATCCCGAAGGGATCTTGTCCCCAGGTCGATACGGTATCTAGATGGACTCCAGCCGATACAGGCGTTTTGTGTGGACGTTGTCAGAAACTTTTACAACCGTTGTTTTCATTGGCCTTTCTCAGGAGTCTATCTTTTTTAACTAGATGTTTTATAAGGAGTTTTAAAAGATGGCATGTCCTATGCAGTGTAACGGCACAGGAAGTAATCGTTAGTAAATGGATCGAATTCTTCCTTTGTGTCTAGGTACAGAATCTGGAAATTGGCAGTTAAATCAACACTAGTTTTCTGCTGTATTCTAAAGGAATGAGAATCTAACGAACACGATTTGCATACCATTCAAATCGATCAAGGTTTAACGAAGGGAAGGACGATATGAAAATTCGTAAATATTTAGGGGCTACCGTTGCGGCTATAAGCCTGACGTGCGCTTCTCAGCTGGCGCTGGCTGATGTTGTTGCCACCGCGTATCTGGAGGTTTCGGACTTTAAGCTTACCAATTTGGACGGTTCGAAAGTTACTGCCTCAGCGACTCCAGGTGATACATCACGTCAGATAAACGTATCTGCGGTTCAAAACGTGGGCAATACGAATGCACAATTTACCAGTCCGGTGGCTGTTAGTATGTCTAACGACAATATTGATGCTGCTGGGTTAGGTCTTCCTGTAACACATTCGTGTGTTGGTGCCTGTGCTTACGTAGAAAACTCCTATTCTTATGTCGGAGCTGGTACTAGCGCTACATCTACTTATGCTGTGGGTGATGCTGATTTGTCCGGTGCAAGTCTAGATTTTTCTGGCACCGCGATTCCTGGTACTGATCCTGCAATTCCTTTTCCACCTGATCCAGGCGCTGGTGCACTAGCGCAAACACTAGCGGAGGCATCTCTATCGTCTAACTCGGTAGGGGAGGCTACTGGCAACAACGTTGGTTCCACGGGTACTTTAGTGTTTACCGCTATAGCGGATGCAACTGTGTACCTGAGTTTTGAGGCGGAATTGTTTCTTCGTGCGTGGGTTGGTGATGAAGAGGGTTTTGCACAGGCGACCGCAAGCTATAACATTTCATTGATTCAAGAGTCTACTCAGATTCCAATATTCTCTTTTCAAGGCAACGAGTTTAACGGAATGGCGGGAACACGTTCTGCGGATCAAGAGGGGGAGGAGGTTATTAAAACGGGTTCCGCTGACTTTACAGACACCAGCGGTATGATTGGCGGCGCGGATAATCGACTCGCGATCTCCCTACTCGCGGGCGAATCTTATCAACTTACAATTGCACAGAATGTGTTTGTTGATGCTTCCTATAACCGTATTCCCGAACCAGCATCCATTGCACTTCTTGGGGTAGGGCTACTCGGAGTAGGACTTTTCCGTCGCCGGAAAATACATAGTTAGCTGTTCATTAGCTAAAGCTGTTTGTTAGACCAGAGCCGCTCTATTACAGAGCGGCTTTCGCGCTTGATGATAGAGCGTAGGGGTGTCATTTGTGAGTGTTGTAGTGTTCTACTGTCCTCATGGAGGGGAATGATGAAAAAGGGATTCTTTCTATCGTGTATTCTAGGTGTTGTTCTGATTGGATGTGGCGAGGTAAAACTGTCCGATGAAGAGCTATTTGAACGAGCTCATAGCAGCTTCGAAAGCGAGAATTTCCGTTCATCCATTACTGATCTAAAAACTCTACTCCAAAGCCAACCCCAAAACCCACAAGCTCGAGAGCTCCTGGCGATAATCTATTTGCAGTTGAATGACGGTGCTTCGGCTGAGGCAGTTCTTCTCCATGATCGATCTGTCAGTGAAATGCCCGAGAGCTCAGCGGTATTGTTAGCTGAATCCTATTATCTTCAGGCTAAGGGTGATGAGCTTTTCCAGATAGATCTTGATCAATTTACGAATACAGAGCTTCTATCAAAAACCAGAGTTTTTCGAGGCATGAATGCTCTGTCAGGGCAATTTTCTCTTATTGCTAAGGAAGAGTTTTCAGAAGCCAAGCAGCTGTCCCCGTCATCTGTACTTGCAGAATTGGGGTTGGCAAGAATAGATGCCTTAGAGGGCGATATAGAACAGGCCCAAGCTCGTGTTGAAGCAATCCTCGAACGAGATCCAAGTTCGGTTGAGGCATTGTTACTTGCGGGTGAGCAGCGCACGAATAGCGAAGACTATAGCTCTGCTTACGAGCGTTTTAGCCAAGTGTTATTGCTCGAGCCCAATCATCTAATGGCTCTGTATCGACGCTCTCTTGTATTGATCAAACTAGACCGCGTTGCAGAGTCCAAGTCTGACGTCTCAAAGCTTGAAAAGTATTACGGGCGCGATAATATCTACTCGGTTTATTCAAGAGGGATGGTGAGTTTTGCATCTGGTGATTTCAGGACCGCTGCAGAATCATTGGACCAAGTGCTCCTGTACGGAGAAGAGAACTATCCGGCGATTTATTACTCTGCACTAGCACACTATCAGCTTGGTGAAACTGAAGTGTCTTCTCAGCTACTAAATAAATTCCTTTTACGATATCCAGACAGTACCTCAGCAAAGAGAATTTTAGCTTCAAGTCTCCTACGATCTGGAAATCCTGATGATGCAGAAGATCTGATTCTAGAAGTTTTGGACGAGCAAGCGGATGATGTTTTTTCTCTGAATACGCTTGGCGTAATATACAACCGTAAAGGTATGCACAAAGAGAACCTTAAAATCCGAAAAACGGTTGTCAACGTAGATTCGGAGGATATTGAATCTTATCGTAACTTGGCTGATGCCTATGCCAAGACTGGAGATGATGAAAACTCAATTTTGGCATTGCTAGATGTAGTCGATCATGGCGAAAGCTCTGAAATGGATAAGGCTATGCTGGTGAAGGCATACCTAAAAGTTGGTGATATTGCCAATGCCAGTAAGCATGCCAATGAAATGCTTGAGTCTGCGCCAGAATCTATCAATGCCAATTTGATGAGTGCAGCAGTATATTTTGAAAGTGGTAATTATCAACGGGCAAAAGAGTATTTTAATAAAACACTGTCGTTGGAAAAAGGAAACCCTCCTGCGTCATCGGGGCTTGCAGCTATCGCAATGAAGGAGGGGAGTTTTGGTGTTGCAGAGGACTACTACGAAGACTCTTTAAAGCACTACCCAAAAGACCTTCAAATACTATTCAATTTGGCGATTGTAGAAGATTATTTGGGAAAACGTGATGAGGCTGAGAGTCATCTGAAATCAGCATTGGAATATTATCCCGAAAACATGTCCGCAAGAATGAAATTGGTAGTTTTTTATCGCCTGTATCACCAATACGAGTCAGTTGATAGGGTGTTATCAAGTCCTTTCGCGGCCTCCGATCCGCTAGGTGACAGTTTGTTGATTGACGCCAAGATGGTGTTGGGAGACAACGAATCCGCTAAAACCCTTCTTGTCAGCTTTCTAGATAAGTATCCGAATGACTTGAAAGCTCGTTATTCCCTGGCCATGGTCAATTATCGCTTGGGGGAGTCAGAAGAGTATAGGAAATCGATCGAAGAGCTATCTAAGAATGAGCTGGCCCACCCCAACGTTATCAAAGAGCTGGTTAAAATACAGATTTTTGATAGAGATTATAACGCTGCCGCTAATAGTATTGAGCGTCTGTACTCGAAGGTTGGAGATCGCTCTGATGTCTTTGCGCTGAGGGGAGATCTATCGGCCGCTAAATCAAATTTTGGAGAAGCGGTTTCTAACTATCGAAATTCGTTTTCTCTCGACAATAACAATATTGCATTAGTGAAGCTATCCAGTGCACTTTGGAAGCTCGGGGAACATAGTGATTCGATCGCGCTGATGGAGGACTGGTTAGGTAATCATCCTGATGACAATGTTATTGCCTTCGATCTAGCTAACCGATATCTGATGAATGGAGATGACGAAAAGTCGATTCAACTTTTTAAATCGGTGGTTGAAGCAGACCCAGACAACGTCATCGTATTGAATAACCTGGCATGGCTCATGCGCAGTAGTGAGCCGAAACAATCGGTTGAATATGCCGCTAGAGCAGTAGCTTTAGCGCCCAATTCCGGAACGGTAAAGGACACCTACGCAATGGCGTTACTGTCTTCGGGAGATCTTAGTAAAGCCAAATACTTTTCGGACAAGGCTAGAGAGCTAGATTCCAATAATAAGTCTATAGCACTCCATAGGGCGATAATACTTAATCACTTGGGTGATAAAGAAGAGGCAAGAGTCGAACTGATTAGTTTGTTGGAGTCAGAAGTTGAATTCGGTGAACGACAGGAAGCGGAAAGTCTACTAAGGGAAATAGAAGGAAAGAACTAATAAATGACTTAGTGTATGACCTATGGCAATTACTATAAAAATAGCTAGAACGGCTAAAGAGCTAGATGATATCTATCAATTGCGGCATAAGGTATTTGTAGAAGAGCGAGGGAAGTTCGGAGCAACTGCCATCAACAATCCAAGAGTTATGGATCATTTTGATGCCATCCCCGGTGTAGTGAATATAATCGCCTATTCAAATGGACAAGCATTAGGCGCCATTCGCGTTAATAAAGACTCTGAAATAGGTTTGCCGGCGGAGCAGTACTTCGACTTCGCCGATGCCCGAGAGCTTGCCAAGAAAGAACTGCTTTCGATTGATCCTACTTTCGCAAGTTGCAGCATGCTCGCTGTAGATCAACAGTGGCGAAATCGTCGTAGCGTCATATTTTCTCTATTTAAAGCCGCAACAGGAGTAGTATACAGTTGGGATGTGACTCACGTGATCTGTGCTATTAGTGAGGAAACATTCTCAATGTACGGGCGCTTGGGTTTTACCGCCTTAGCTGAAAGCCAATGGATGGAGCATGTGGGCGATCATATACTGCCGATCTCTGCCCCCTTTAATAAGATATTTGAATGGTCATTCGATGAGCTATCAGAAACAATTGATAAGTTCTGGTTGGACAATTTTTGTGGTCAGTTTGAGAGAATCTTACTGTCACCAGGAGAAATACTGTTTAATCAGCATGACAAAGCCAATTACACCTACGCAGTTGATGAAGGTTGGATAGCGATTTCTAGAGAAGATCCGGAAGGTAATGAGATGGTGTTGGCTAATCTTTCCCGCGGAGCACTCTTCGGCGAAGTCGCTGTTTTCGATGGCGAAACTCGTTCCGCCAAGGCCGTAGCGTTGGCAAATACAGAATTGATTGCTATCGAACGCTCCCATCTCTACGAAATACTGAAACAACGCCCGGAGAACATGGAGCAACTTCTTCGTCATTTTGCCACGCTGGTTAGGGATTCAGGGAATATGGCGATGGTTCAGGCCTTTGCGCACCAGACTGCCCGCGTCGATTTTGCGCTGAAAGAACTCTGGCGTTCAGCCATTGCCGACAAGACCAATAAAGGCATGCGTTCTATTAAAGTCGGCCCTGCTCAGATTGCAAAAACAGCTAGGGTACGTGAAGAGGACGTTCGCCAAGTGTTAGAACTAAAAAAATCGCAAGGTATTCTTGATTACGGCAATAAAATCATTAAATTTTTTATGGAGCCAAACGAGGATTTACTAGAGAGTCAGTTTCGTGATTCACCTATATGAATGACAAATCATTCCATATGAATAATAGTGTTGCACAATTGTATTTGTAATAGATAATTGATGAGTTGATGCTGTTGTAAAAGTATCTGACTTAACTATAGTTATAGCTACTGATTGACGTCGAATACCACATTCCTAGAAGTCTGTGAGCTGGTAGACAAAAGAGCGAGAATAGGATGGAAGTAGTTTTCGATAGTGCTGTATAGGATGAATAAACGGAACATGGAGCAATACTGAATTGGGGATCTAGCCAATGGCGCAGTTAAAGGTAGACACGGATAAAAGCATTATTAGTCACGACAATAGAATGGAATCTATTACTTCATTTTCTCAGGATTCCAGTTCTCCCATATATAAGAAGCGTACGAGATCTACTTTTTCGAATTCACACTCGTTAAAGGGCAATGTACGAATTGCGGGAAATTTCATGCACGTTGAATATATATGGCTGATGCTCTTTGAGTATCTTCTCATGTTCTCTGTTTGGTGGTTTGGCATGAGCTGGAGCACCGAGGTTATATACAGTGCGTCGAATGCTCTCATATGTTCACTATTTGGCGTTGCTTCAATGGCGGCCATGGGCCTTTATGACAACCGCCAGCGCAATCGCTATCTGGGCGTTTTTACTCGTATTATTGTTGCCTGTGTCTTCAGTGGGGCCATAATAGTTGCAGCAGCTCATGTCGGCATAGTGTCGTCTGCAACCCCGGTCTTTATCGCTTTGGTGTTGCTGTCTCTTGTTTCTTTGATTTCTATTGATAGGGCCATCTTCGAACGTTATGTTGATGGATGTGTGTTACGCAAAAGAATATTGGTCTTAGGGACTGGAAAACGGGCGAGAGCAATAGAGATGCTGCGTCGAAAGTCTGACCAAAGAGGTTTTAAGTTGTTGGGGTTTGTGCCATCTATGGGCTGCCAACACTGCTATGTCAATGCCGATAAGATCCTAGATGTCAAGGATGTTTGTGAATATGCTCTGGCGAACAATGTAGATGAAATTGTCATGGCGTTGGACGATCGTCGTCACGGACTTCCCACCGAAGAGCTTCTGGATTGCAGAATGAGCGGTATGTCTGTAACGGAAGATTTGGATTTCTTCGAAAGAGAGTCGGGACTTATTCAGCTCGATCTCATTAAGTCCAGTTGGCTGATCAATACTAGAGGTTTTTCCAATAGCTACTATCGGCATCTTGAGAAAAGACTGTTGGATGTACCTGGGGCGTTAATTCTTACAATTTTATTGATGCCCTTTATGGTGCTTACGGCTTTGGCTATCAAATTGGAATGCGGGTGGCGTGCCCCCGTTTTCTATCGTCAAGTTCGTGTGGGAAGGGGGGGGAGGCCATTTACCATCTTCAAGTTCCGAAGTATGTGTTCCGATGCGGAAATCAGTGGTAAGGCTCAATGGGCGAGCTGCAATGATCAGAGAGTGACGAAAGTGGGGCGAGTGATAAGAAAGTACCGCCTTGATGAAACTCCGCAACTCTGGAATGTTATCGTAGGTGATATGAGTCTAGTTGGACCTAGACCTGAAAGGCCGGAGTTCGTCGATACGTTAGAGCAGATGAATGATCTGTACCGGGAGCGTCATCGTTTGGCACCTGGGCTAACGGGGTGGGCGCAGCTTTGTTATCCTTATGGGGCCTCTACAGACGATTCCATAGAGAAGCTTAAGTACGATTTATACTATGTAAAAAATCATGGCTTCTTTTTGGATTTGTTTATCTTACTTCAGACTGCTGAGGTTGTTTTGTTTAAGAAGGGAGCGCGTTAATTTCCCTTCTTTTTCTGAGCTCTACTAGGCTTTCAGTCCATATTTTTCCAGCATATTGTAGAGAGTGGGGCGGGTCACGCCCAGTGACTTAGCGGTTTCCGATATATTATCGTTTGCTCGGCTGAGGGCTCGTAGTATCGCATTTCGTTCAGCTTCCTCTCGGACTTGTTTTAGGTTGATTGGACCTGACTCCGAATTGTAGGCAGCGATTTCTAAGTCTTCCAGATCAATTTTTCCGTTGTCAGCCATGATGACCGATCGTTTTATGCGGCTTTCCAGCTCACGAACGTTACCGGGCCAGTCATAGTTTTCTATGGCCTGCAGCGCAGCTTCTGAAAATCCCTTGATGTTCTTGTTGTACTGCTTATTAAAGCGATCCAAAAAAGCCCGCGCAAGAAGTACTTGGTCCCCGTCGCGTTCGCACAATGGTGGTATATTAATTGTAATTTCGCTGACTCGATAGAATAGATCTTCTCTGAATCGTCCCTCCTGAATCTGTGTGGCCAAATCTTGATGGGTTGCACAGATGATTCGAACATCTACCGGAATCTCTTGTCTGCCTCCGACTCTTTCGATCACTCGTTCTTGTATGAAACGCAGCAGTTTTGCTTGTAACTCTAGGGGCAGGTCTCCAATTTCGTCGAGAAATAACGTGCCCCCGTGGGCATACTCGATCTTTCCTTGTGTCTGTTTTGCGGCTCCAGTGAATGCACCCTTTTCATAACCGAAGAGCTCGCTTTCAAGAAGGTTCTCAGGTATGGCAGCACAATTGATGGCGACCATTCGATTGTGTGCTCTCGGGCTGAGGTCATGTAAGGCTTTGGCGAAGACTTCTTTGCCTGTCCCGCTGGCGCCAAGCAGAAGTGTCGTAATGTCACTGGGTGCTACTTTCTCCACCATTCGGCAGACTTTCAATAGCCTAGGGCTGGCTCCGATAACCCCTTGTAGGACATCCGGTTTTGCCGACTGTTGCAGCCTTCTATTTTCTTCTTCCAGTTCAAAGACCTGATAGGCTCTATTGACGATTAACTTGAGTATGTCGGGGTCGACCGGCTTCTGATAAAAGTCATAAGCGCCCTCGGCTATAGCATTAACTGCATTTTTACGTTCATGGTCACCGGTAACGACAATGATTCGACTTGAGGGCGAAAGGCTGAGTATNTCTTTTATNGCGGNGATNCCTTCGCTAATACCNCCNGGNTCTGGTGGCAGGCCCAAGTCNAGTAGTATGACNCCGGGTGGATTACGNCTTACNGCNGCAACACCGCTTGCTCTATCGCCGTAAACTTCTACTTTGTATTCGTCAAAACACCATCTAAGCTGACTTTGAAGCCCAGGGTCGTCTTCAATAATCAGTAGGTTTCTCTCTCCTTGTGTCATCATGCTTCCTTTGCTATCTCATTATAATCGGATTGTATTTCACTATGAGTCATAGGGCTAACTTCACTTTTCAAATAGGAGGGGAGTGTGATCGTGAATGTCGATCCGTAGCCTTCTTCGCTAGTGGCGTGTAGCGTGCCGTTTATCGATGTAAGATATTGGCGGCTTTCGAAAACGCCTATCCCCATACCGGCTAATCCTTTTGTTGTGTCAAAAGGTTTAAATAACCTATCTCGTATAAAGCTGGAGGACATGCCTGAACCCGTATCAGAAATATCGATAGTTGTTTCTGCTTTCTTACAGGTTAAGGATATTGTTATTTTTCCATCGGCGTCGGTGGCCTCCTGAGCATTTTGTATCAGGTGCTCAAATATCGTGGTTAGCTGATGGGTATCTGCATTGATCAATGGGTCCTCGATACAGCTTTCAAGATTTGGTATTGGAAGTGACTTTTCCCGATTCTTGAGTGAGTGTTCGAGTGCATTCTTTATTGACGTGGGTTTCACGGAGTTGACGCGATCTCCAGACTTCATTTGTTTAAGAAGGCGTTGCATACGCTCGACGGAGTTTTCAATAGTGGTGATAACGTCGTCAATAAACTGAGGGTTGTCTCTGTGCTTTTGCGCATTTGAGACTATTAGAGACTGTTGCGCGAGTATATTTTTTAAATCGTGCATCACGTAGGTTGATAGGCGATGATAGGCCTCAAATTGGCGTGCCTCGATGAGAGCATTCTCAGAATGGTACTGTGATAGGTGAATCGCGGCTTGTTTTCCGGCAAGTTTGAGTAAGTCACGATCCTCCCAATTGACCTCCGAACTCATATCTGATCGCCTTAACAGTACTAGGCCAAGTACTTCTTCTTGATAGAATAGTGGAACAATCAACCATGCCTTGTTTATTGAAGTCATCCATTTTGGAAGAACTAAATTTTCGTAAAAATCAGGTTTTTCGTTGTATTCGTCGATATCAACGACCCATTCGGTTTCAGATAAGAAACTAATTAATGAAGATAAATCTTCAAAAGACTCGTTGCGGGGTCTAGGTATGTGCCAGTTAGCAGCAAGCTCGTAAGAATCTCTGCTACCTCGACTCCAAAGTAGAGCGCCGCTAGACTCGATCAGTTGAGCCATGGACTGACAGACTCTGGTAGGGACTTCCCCTTGGTTACTCGCTAGATTCTTGGTGAATACTGACCATTGTTTTCGGTAATCATGTTTTAGTCCGTAGAAATGTTTACTCACCATAACTCGTATGGTTTGTCGTAGTTTGTCCGACAGAACCAGTGACGCCAGAAAAACAACGCTGCCAAACAAAAAAATGAGAAGGTACAGTCCGCCCAGAGATTCATCAATATAACGCACATAATAGCCAGCAATTGCCATCACTATGAGGTAGCACGACATGGCAATAATGGAAGCTGAGTGGAAGAGTATGTTTCTCGATATCCTGATGTGAAATGATGAGTTTCCGATACGAGATATTCCAAGACCAATTACGGGTACGGTGATTGCGTTGATGTATCCCCTAGCAAGCCAAAATTCGTCGTTGATGTTGCCGAACAGCAGAGCATCACTGAATACAAAAAAATCAAATATAAGTAGAGATCCCGAGGATAGTAGCAGGTACTTTAGCCTCCAACGATCTTGTTCACCGGCGTGTCTGATGATTTGTTCTATAGCTGCAAGGCCCGTAATGTTGATAAGCACGATAGCATATAGTTTTAGACTTCCTTGTAGCTCTGGCGCTATATGTCCAGGATTTCGCTCTAGTGACCCGCTAGGGTACGCAATGAGTATAAGTAACGTAACGACTACGCTTGCGAGTACTAGAGTGGTAGATGACTTTCTGTTCTCGTTAGGAAGGAGCAAGAGTAGCAGTAGCCACCATGTAGCGTAACGGAGGCTTTCCAATATGAATAGGATGTTGGTGGATGGTACTAACGCATCATAAGTATGTCCTAGTGACCACAAGATATTGATTACTAAGAAAAAGATAACCGGATTTTGAGTGAAGGTGTAATTTTTTTCAATGACTAGAAAAGCCAGCGTCACCATCGACAGACAGAAGACGCTAAAGTAGCTGAAAAAGACTAGATCAAAATCCATTACAACTATCCGTGTAAGTTGGCGTGTAATTCACTATTAAGTTCGCTGAATTTTTGTAATATAGACTACCTTCGTTTATAGCAATGTGACAGGGAATTAGGCGTCACATTTTCGTGTAACTCATCTATAGTGTAGATAAAAATAGTGGGTTAACTTTATATTTAAATTACTGCAGATGGAATTTGCACAATGTCGTATTTCAGCCTTAAGGAAGAATTGTCAGCGAGCACCCATCGATGGTTAGTTACGGGGGCGGCAGGGTTTATCGGTTCGCATCTGGTGGAGACGCTGCTTGGCCTTAATCAACGGGTGGTTGGGCTCGACAACTTTTCTACCGGCCACCGTCACAATCTGATGCAAGTCAAGGATCGGCTGACTAAATCTCAGTGGGAGCTCTTTGATTTTATCGAAGGTGATATCAGAGATGTTGATACCTGTCATAACGCTGTAAATGGAGTCGACTATGTTCTCCACCAAGCAGCACTAGGCAGTGTTCCTAGGTCTATTGAAAACCCAATCGTCACTAACGCGAGTAATATCGATGGTTTTCTTAATATGCTGGTGTCTTCATGTAAGGCGAATGTTAAGCGTTTTGTCTATGCCGCTTCATCGTCAACCTACGGTGATCACCCGGATCTTCCCAAGGTGGAAGATAAGATTGGCAAGCCCTTATCACCCTATGCAGTGACTAAATACGTCAACGAGTTATATGCTGACGTGTTTTCCAAGACCTATGGCATCGAGTGTATTGGATTACGATACTTCAACGTTTTTGGTCCAAGGCAGGATCCTAAAGGTGCCTATGCTGCTGTTATTCCGAAATGGTTTGAGGCTATGCTTTCATTATCTCCATGTTTTATAAACGGGGATGGCGAAACCTCTCGAGATTTCTCGTATATTTCAAATACCGTTCAAGCGAATTTACTTGCAGCGACAACTACGAACGAAAAGGCGATTAATCAAGTTTTCAATGTGGCTTTTGGTTCTCGTACAACGCTCAATGAATTGCACGGGTATATTCGCAGTTTGGTGCAAGAAAAGATGCCAGAGGCGTTAGTAAATGCACCTGAGTATCGAGATTTTCGTGATGGAGACGTCCGACATTCCATGGCGGACATAACCAAGGCAACTACTCGTTTAGGTTATGTGCCGAGCCATGGCGTGAAGCAAGGACTCATTGAAACCATTGATTGGTTTTTTGAGCATCGCGTTGATAGTGAATCCCTCAATCCCGTTTGAAAAAGTGGGAGAAGGATGGCTGGCGCGGGATGGATATTAAGTGGATTTATACACTCATTAAATGGACGTTTTAGATGGAAACTGTTGCTGTCGTTGGTTTGGGTTACGTGGGGTTGCCTCTTGCGGTTGCGTTTGGTGCGGTAACAAAGACTATTGGTTTGGATCTCAATGAGTCCAAGCTTGAGGCCTACCGGGCTGGTATCGACCCCAGCGGTGAGGTTGATAAAGGCCAGCTTTCTGCTGCAACTCGGTTGGAATTCTCTAGTGATTCGACCCAATTGGCTTTAGCAGACGTTGTTATCGTCGTGGTTCCAACGCCAATCGATCACGCTAGAAGGCCTGATCTTTCGCCNATCGAAGGGGCCTGTAAGGCGGTTGCGAAAAACATGAAACCAGGTGCNATCGTTGTGTTTGAGTCNACGGTATATCCGGGGTGCACAGAAGAATACTGTGTTCCCATTTTGGAGGATATTTCNGGCTTGAGTTGGCTNGGNCGCAATNGCAGTAGCGACGCTTCGAAAGAGGGCTTCTATGTCGGTTACTCCCCTGAACGAATTAATCCAGGCGACAAAGAGCACAGGCTNGAAACCATCACCAAAGTAGTTTCAGGTGACACCCCTGAAACTTTGNAGCGTTTAGCTAAGCTCTATGGNNCTATCGTCAGCGCAGGTGTCTTTGAAGCAAGCACTATTAAGGTCGCAGAGGCTGCAAAGGTCATCGAAAACACGCAGCGAGATTTGAACATCGCCTTGATGAATGAGTTGTCTTTGATTTTTCATCGCTTGGATATTGATACTGCGGATGTACTTGAAGCTGCTGGCACTAAATGGAATTTTTTGCCCTTCAGACCTGGGCTGGTCGGGGGGCATTGTATCGGGGTCGACCCATACTATCTGACTTATAAGGCTGAGGCCGCAGGCCATCATCCCCAGGTCATTCTCGCTGGGCGTCATATTAATGATGGCATGGGGAAATTCATTGCAGAACAAGTGATCAAATGCCTGTCGAAATCCAACCGTTCGATTAACGGCGCTAGAGTCTCAGTGTTAGGTCTCACCTTTAAAGAAGATTGTCCTGATCTGAGAAATTCACATGTAATCGATATCGTTGAGGAACTCAAAGAGTACCAATGTGAAATATTTGTGCATGACCCCTTGGCCTCGCGAGAAGAAGCGCAAAGCGAGTACGGTATCGAGTTGTCGGAGTGGCATGATATGCCCGAATCTGATGCGGTTATACTAGCGGTTCCCCATGCGCTCTATCGGGATTTACCATTGGAAGATTACAAAGCGTTCATGTCAGACGAGGCTATAATGGTAGATGTAAAATCGATTCTAGATCGCAAAGAACTCTCNGCCGCGGGAATCAGTTATTGGCGACTATAGGGTTGAAGTGACATTTCACTGTGTCAGCTTTATTTACAGGGTAGATGAATTAGGCGCTATTGATTGGTGAAATAGGCTTTAAATTCAGTGGCTTATGATAAAGGCGTGAAACTTGCATTTTATTACTGTTGAATCAATGTCCGAGTAGAGAGATGGTCAATTAGACCGACGGGAAGGAACCGAAGAAATAGTTCACGTGGAATGAATTTATGAAAGATGATGCTGACTCAAAGCAGTCGCTTGAAACGGATAATGGAGCTATCCAACCTGACGATAAGACGCTCTCTAGGCGCGGATTCACGAAGGTAGGGGTCGCTGCACCTGTAGTAATGTCTCTCTTTAGTCGGCCAGTATGGGCGGGCGGCAGCGGGGCTTGTTCTCCATCTTCACTCGCTTCTGGAAATGCTTCTGGTCGACATCAACAAGATTGTGATGGCAATGGTTGTACGCCAGGTTTTTGGAAAAACAACTTACTTGCATGGCAGGGGACGGGATACTCTCCCGGCGTATGCGTTCGGTGGCGCAATGGAAAATGTAAAGAGTGGAGCACGACGGGAGCGACGACATTTCAGGACATTTTTGGGTTCGCGCCAGCGATTGCGGTAGTAGATCCCTCACCGATGACGCTATTGGATGTAATGCTCAATCATGAGCAGTCAGGTGGCGAAGGAACCTATGAAAACCACTTAGTCGCAGCCCTATTAAATGCTGCCAAAGCACCCTTTATTTACGGTACGACGGTTGACGAGATCATTGAGCTCGCTAGATGTGTAGAGTTGGGGCTGGCCTATAAAGGTTACCAGGTCACTCGTCAGGAGGTCTTTGATCTGTTTGTACGAATGAACGAAGCNGGNACATGCTTTCTAAACGCACACGGACAATGCGCTCCGGGATACGTTGAGCATGAAGGTCAGTGTATTCCAAGCTGTCGAGACGGCTGGCGTTTTGATATGAATTCAGGGCAATGCATTAAAATGACTGAGTGGGATTCTAATGTGCACCGCGAGCCCTAACTTGGGAAACCGTCTTTCTCCAGTTCTTTTTCATTGCTCTTTCCGTTCAGGTCTATTGTCGGTTAATCATCAATAGCCACGTTTTTTATTTCGAGGTTTGGTCTTTTAGGGGTTTTTTTTGACGCTTCGCGAGAGTAGTACTTGGTGTGTAAATAGAGATCTACGTTTAGCCGACTGGAAAGAAGGAGACGCTGTAGCCTATATTGTTGGTCTTGGTGATCTTCACGTTTTGTCTGGTTTGAGTCTCAGTATCGTACAGGCGTTGATGGAGAGATCGTTGAGCTTTTGCGAGTTAGCCAAAACGCTTGAAGCTTTGATTTGTCAGGATCAAGACCCACACCTGTTAAGTCGGCAGTTGTTTCAACTGCAAACGTTGCATTTGGTGTCTGAATGCAGGTAGCTGAAAAGACAATACTGGGGCATCAAGCCAACGAGGGGTTGGAAGCTTCGAAGAATACTATCAATATTGGCCCTTTCTCTGTATCCATCAGCTGTGATCAAGCGGATCTTCAGGCTTCCATCATGGCGCTCTACCGTTACTTTCCCTTAAATGCTGGGGACTTTTCAGATTTCAGAATAGATATGACGAGACCCAGGGGCCTGCGTCGCTGGTTTCGCCCCCAGATCAATTTCACAATTGATGGGTTTCTACCGTTCAAGCCGTTACCGAATGATCAAGGCTTGGCGCTATTTGAATGGGGGTTGAATTGGTGCATTACCAATCACTGTCATGAATATCTGATTGTTCACGCCGCTGTCATTGAAAAAAACGGCCTATCCATGATTCTTCCTGCCCCCCCTGGGGCGGGGAAGAGCACCTTGTGTGCGGCTTTGGTTTGTGACGGTTGGCGATTGTTGTCTGACGAGTTAGCGTTGATCTGTTTGGATGATGGCCACCTTATTGTTCCGCTTTGTCGGCCTGTATGCCTAAAAAATCGTTCAATAGATATTATCAAGCAAAAGTATCCTCAAGCAGAGTTTGGGCCTATTTGCAGGGATACAAGTAAGGGAGATGTTGCCCATATGTTGGCGCCTGAAGAGAGCGTCGAAAAAATGTCTGTCTTTTCGGCTCCTCAATGGATCGTATTTCCCCGTTATGGTTCAACTAGCAGTACATCTTTAATGCCGCGTTCAAAGGCTGAAACCTATTTTGAGATTGCCAGACAGTCTTTTAACTTTCATGTGCTGGGTGAGTCTGGTTTCAATGTGTTAAGAGGGGTAGTTGACCAATGTTACTGTTACGATTTTGAATACAGTAATTTGGATGAAGCCATAGATTGCCTAAATACCCTCTCTTCTCAGGTGAAGCGTGGTGAGTAATACAGCCCTTAAATTACCGGAATCGGTCGCAGATCTATTAATGCTACTCACTGTGCCGGATACTACAGCCAAACGCTTAACTCTGTCTGATTGGGATCTCGTTGTCCGACAAGCGCGATCGGCGGGATTACTTGGGCGATTGAATGCCATACTCTCTAAAAGAGCGCTGATCGGTAGCATTCCGGTTGCGGTCGCCAAACACCTGAGATGGGGGGGGATTGTAACCAAGCGTCATGCCGAGTTAGTGCGCTTCGAAGTCGATGAAATCGGTCATGTGTTGAAATCNATTTCTGGGCCGATTGTATTGTTGAAAGGGGCGGCCTATAGCTATTGCGAGATAGATTCGATTGATGGAAGGTTGTTTAGTGACATCGATATTCTATTAAAAAGAGAGGATATCGGAAAAGCGGAAAAGCTGCTGGAGATGAACGGTTGGTTGGCAACGCATCTGAGTGATTATGATCAATCCTATTATCGTACTTGGATGCATGAAATTCCTCCACTAAAGCACGGTCTTCGTCAAACCGAGCTAGATGTTCATCATGCGATACTGCCATTGTCTGCGCGAGTGAAAACCGATAGTAATCTACTATTTCAAAGAATCGTTCCGGTCAATCCAGAGCAAACAGTATTTCGACTGTCTGATGAAGATATGCTGCTGCACAGTATGTCGCATCTTTTCTTTGATGGAGAGTTTAAACGCGGCTTTCGGGATCTTGATGACATTCGATCACTGCTGTTGGATTTTACGGAATCTGATAAGTCGTGGAGTGATTTAGTGAGTCGAGCTGTTGAACTAGGATTGTCCCATCCTTGCTTTTATGCGCTCATTTTTAGCCGAGACTGGTTCGGCGTTGAGGTCCCTGAATCGGTTCTCTGTCAACTAAAAAAGGCTGCAAAACTTAGAGGGCTTCGCGACAGATGGATGCGGTATTTGTTCTCAGAGGCTTTACTGCCTCTCCATCCAACTACGACTGGGACGTTAAATACGATAGCGCGCTATTTCTTGTATATTCGCAGTCATTTCTTGAGGATGCCAATAAACCTATTGATTCCTCATTTGCTGTATAAAGCCTTTTTACCCCTATTAGAGAGTTTTCAGCGGAAGAAAAAGCTGTCGGGAGATGCAGGGATACTTCAGATATTAGAAGAGCAGGCCAATACACGGTGACTCGAGACTAGTGATCGGTAAAATTCGAACAGAACAGTTGCAGGGGCTTATTGATGACGGCAGCTATTACCGCGAGTTCGTTGAAAAAGGTGTGCTCGGAGAAGTGCGGAGCCTCTTATGCTCTTCCCTAGTTGCGCTAAGTCTCACATTACCTAACGTGTAAGTATTTCCTTCTAGCAAAGACGGCTAAACCAATGAGAAGTAGGTAGGCGGAGCTAGGGGCAGGAGTCTCACCATCAGGGGTATCAGTGGGTTCCCGCATCACACCAAGAGACGCCAACTTGAATGCATCCTTCTTGTAGCTTCCACCTGATAATAGTGGAGTGATATCGCTTAGATACGCACCGATAATCCAGTAGCTAGAAAAGATATCAGCCGTGTCCGAGCTGATATCTATGCTTTGCGGTGCTGAGCTGTTGCCTTCGTAGTGACCGATAGCATCCCAGCCGTTGGTGAGTAGGTCGGAGACACTGTCAGAGGAGGTAAGACCCAAATCTGAGTTGGTTTCAGATCCGGTATGAAGCCCATCTCCATTGGGGTCATAGGCAAGTACTGTGGAGTCGGCATCTGTATCGACCCAGCCAAAGCTGTATGTGGATAAAGATACTGGCTCGTCAAAATGGAAGACGATAAACTCTTGGTAGCCGGCGTTATCAATTTCATGATCGCCATCGTTGTACTGATGATATAGGCCAAGTCCGCTACCATAGTGGATTAGCTGACTGTTGTGGTTGTATATCCGATCGTCATAGTGTTGTGCCCAACCAGATATTTTCACCGATACATTGTTGCTGGCGTTGGTATCACCGTCATTTCCTGTATAGGTGTAGGTNCCACCTGTTGCGGTTGAGGCGTAGATGGAGTTACTTCCACTGACATCTTGTCCCTTTAGTCCCCAGGTGACATCAACAGCTGCGTATATCGTCGGGGCTATCAACAGCGAAACGGATGCTGCTATGGACAGAAATCCTTTTACAGTTCTTGGGCTGACGGCATGGGCCATTACAAACATCTCCAGCAGTGGATAGCCTTAATTGATTTGGCTTTCCAATTTCCCTTATGGTTATCTAGCCCTAAGCCTTTGCCTATTTGAACCACCTGAGTATTTTGCCTTCTTCTTGGCGTTGTCTCTAAGATCGCTTTCGGTGATTCTCGCTGTTGGCTGTCGTCCTTTCCCGGCGACTGGNATTTCAGTCTGTGGTCGGACGTGGACATCTCAATCTTCATTTTCTCGTGTGGGCTTTGTCTTCGAAATCAACACGTTGACCCGTACCTGCAAGTTTAAGACCATTGTTGATAACTGNTTCTAATTCAAAGGCTTATCAGTGCTNCCTTTCTGTCAGACATCTGCTTTGTAAAAATAGCTGACAGTCATCGGTTGTGTCGCACCNTTCATTTCTTTTGAGCGTTGGGAGAGCGNTTCTAGTAGATCTTTTGCGTCTTGATACCCATCAAACTTTGTTCCACTTTGTAAGGCAAATTGTAATTCTCTTTTGGCCTCTGCATGACGCCCTAGAGCGAATAGGGCTTTGCCTAAGTGGTAGCGAATCTCGGGGAGGCTGCTGGCACGTGCGACCGCTTGGCGGAGGTATTTCAATCCCTTATCTGGGTTTCCTGCTTTCACCAATAACCAGCCAAAAGTATCATTCACATAGGGGTTTTTCGGTGAAATCTCATGGGCACGCTGAGCGTATTCGATGGCTTTGTCGTCATTGAGTTGATCAAGCACGTAGGCCATGTTGTTGAGATGAATGGGCTGCTGATCATTGATTTCTAACAACGCCGCTAGAATGCTTTTGGCTTCTTGCCACTTCTTATTGTTTATCAGAAAAACACTGTAGGCGGAACCAACGCTGGGATGCTCCTGCCAGTGAGCTTCTAGCGTTTTTCGAGCCGCTACCGTATTCCCCATTGCCAAGTAAGTTTTGGCCAGCCCCAGGGTTAAACCTGGCATAAATGATTGATCTAGACCTTGTTGATATTGAGAGATCGCTTCTTCGAAACGATCTAATTGCTCGAGACAATTGGCCAGCATCAGATAGCTGATCGGCTCTTCAGGATGGCGATTCACGAGTTCAAGTGCCCGCTGATAGGCATCCTCGTACTCTTGCAGCGTTATTTGGATTGAGATGTAGCTTGATAGGGCTGCGAGATCGTTGGGATTGCCTTCTATGGCTTTGAACAGCGTGTGTCTTGCGTCTTTTAGAGCTTGAAGTTCAATCATCTTCATGGCGATAAGATATAGNCGCTCGCTATGAAAACCCGCCTCTTTGGCGAGAAGTTTGTANAGTGACAGAGCTTTGCGGGGTTTACCAATATGTTGGTAGACATTGGCAAGCGTAATCGTGGATTCAAANCTGTCGTTGTCGAGTATGTTTGTATCGAGAGCTAAGGCCTCGGCGTCGTCGTTACGGCCGGCTCGTATATACCACTCGAGCAACGCGAGGCGGATATCTAGGTTATTGGGGTCTTCAATACGTGCTTTTTCTGCCAGGTTAATGGCGTTTTGTAATTCACCACGATCTTCCTCTAGATGAGCTAAAGCAAGCTTAACGCGACTGGAGTCCGGGGCTTGTGCCAAGGCCTTACGCAGTATCGAATTTGCNTCATCGGGTTGGTTGTTAAGTGATTCAAGCTTGGCCAGATTAACCATGGCGCTAATATTGTTAGGGGCTTGAGAAAGAATAGTCTGAAATGAATGTCTGGCCTGCTCAATTTGGCCAGCACCCTGCTGGGCGACGCCGAGTAGGTTGAGGTAGGCAATGTTATCGGGTTCTTTGTTTGAGAGTTGTTCGGCGTATTTTAGTGCTTGGTCGAATTGTCTTTTCTGGAGCAGTGCAATCACCAGAGAAAATCCACTCCTATCTTCGCCTCGNCTCTCGCTAAAGACCAATGCGAGTCCCTCAATACCACTGCGGCTATGACCCGCTTGCATAAGACTGATCGCCAGTCGACCATTGATTCCATCAGGGGACTCTTGGCTGTCTTTAAGGGTGGCGAGTAGTTCGGTGGCCTTATCGTAGCGCCCTGATTGAGAATAGGCTTCTGCTAGAAGGCTCACTAATTTGGCATCATTGGGGTAAGCGCGATAAACGGGCTTCAAATACTTGATGGCGGCCACAGGGTCGTTCAGCCGCACGAGGATGTCACCCATTAGCCGGTTCGCGCCGGGGTCTCGGTTGTTTTTTTTCAGGTACGCGCTTAGGTAGGCTTTGCTGGCCTCAAATTCAGACAGAGCGTAGTGAGCTTGAGCCGCAAACATGGGCAATTGCTTGTCGTTGCCAACGCGCTCTGTGGGTAGTCGAGCAATAATTTCGACACAAATTCTGAGTTCTTGTCGAGTCTTCGCTGACAGTTCGCCACTGCCTTTAGATTGTTTGGTGTAGAGCAGGGCGCGCAGGTAGGCGGCTCTTGGCTCGTAAGGAAAGTTCGTGCGCAAATAGCTCAGGTTCTTGTCTGCATCGTCGAGCAATCCGAGATCTAAGGCTAAAGCCGATTTTGATACTCGAGCATCGACATGACGCGCGTCGTAGCGCAGAGTTGTTTGGTAGGCGTCCAGTGCCGACTGCAGTTGGCCATTACCATGCAAAGCCGCTGCGTAGACGTTCCAAGCNTCGGGACTGTTCGGAAAGTGGAGGGTCGATTGTTTGCCAATCTCGATAGCTTGAACAAGTTCTCCTTGGTTGATAGCCATCAGTGCTTTCGCGACCAGGGTTTGTAAACTACTTGTTTTCAGTTGTTGGGATTGCTCAATTANCTCCTGCGCCTTGGTGGCCTTTCCCAGGCTGAGCCAGGCCATGGCCTTGTAGCCTAAAAGATCAGCGACTATCCCTGGTGGGAGGTTTCTGGTGGAAATTTCATCGATAATACTGCGGTANTTTCCTTGGTGCTTGTAGATCTTNGCGAGAGTNAGATTGATATACTTGCGATCAGCCCCGAGAACTCTCGCTTTTATTAANGCTTCCTCGGCTGCGGGATAATTGTCTTGGGCGATGTAAGTTTCTGCGCTGAGCACNAGTGAAGGCANGTGNTCGGGATTTAGCTGTANNGCGTTNTTTAGTTGAATGATAGCGGCTGCATAGGCTTTTTCNTGAGTNAGCCGATTGGCGTCTTCGTAGAATTCATCTACCGTCGATTGGGCAAAGACATAGGGTGACAGAAGGCCCATTGCCAGGGCTATAATGGATTTACGCATGTCTTAAAAGGGCCTCATGGGCAGAGCATTGTTGTATTTTCTTAGGGATGTATTCCAGTGCTGTTAGATAACCTGAGTCATATAACATCTGTTTTTGATCGGATGACATATTGAAATCTACTGATGACATCGTACCTGTATTGACGACAATAGTGTTGTGCCAGTGCTCGGCATGAACATACTCCCTTGAAATGGCATTCATGAAGGTTCTAACCAGCATAAGCACATAGCTCTTCAATGGAAACATTGGTTTTTTAAAGGTTTTGTTGGTTT
>PANW01000012.1 GCA_002707785.1 Cellvibrionaceae bacterium
TTTCTTCGCAGATCCATTGTAACAACAGAGATTCAGGCTTTCTTATTTATCACAAACTGTGGGACAGCAGTGGGGCTCTGCCGGGCTTTTAGAAGTACTCGAATTAGGTTTCTATCAGTTGGTACGACTTAACAAGTACTCCGCTACAGCCAATCGTGTTTCGGCATCGAGGTATGATTGCGATGGCATTTCCGGATAGTCTGGGCGCTTTTTAATCGGCGCAGCAATATAGTCGGCCAAGCCCTGAGGGTTATCCATGTACAGTGCTTGAATCATTTGTATCGGTGGCCCGATGATACGCCCTGTATAACTGTGACAGCCCATGCAAATACCTAAGTAGGCGACCTTACCGCGATCGGCGGGATCAATGTCGCGAGGAGGGACAGGTGTGTCCAACAGGTAGGTATCAATGGCGTCGGTATTGGTGAAGTCACAGGTACTAAAACCTCCTAGACCCACGGTTTCATAGCGATGCTGATTGATGATACAGCTGTCTTTGCCGCCACCCACATGCACGATATCTGGGTTACCGGTTTTCAGTTCGGTCAGCATCAACGCTTTAACTTCATCGATGGTCTCATAGCCGTTATTGATCATCAGATTATCTAAGATAGCCACCTTATCGGGATTGGGCTCGGAGCCTGGGTCGATAGTGGTATTGGGAGCATTGTGGTGATCGGTAATCATTATGCCGGCGGTTTTATTGTTGCTGATGATATTGCCTTCAACAATGACTTCGTCGGCCGCCATGATCAGCACGCCAGTACCCGGCGGAATTCCAGCAACGGTGGAACCTGGGGCACCAAAGTTGTGGTGATTGTTGTCGACCACAAAGTTATTGCGAATGATGACATCAAAGGTGGTTTTGATCGGCAGCCCCGGAGTAATAAAAGCCAGGATACCGCCGGTGTTGTTGTGCACGTAATTGTTTTCAACAATCGCGTGACGGCTGTTTTCAATTTCGATGCCGGCCACACTGTCGAACACTTCGTTGTGAGCGACGTGAATGTTATCGCTCATGCCCACATAGATAGCCGCGTCTTCAATCCCAGAAATCACGTTGTGCTCTACGACCCCATTCTTACCCAACTGCGGAAAGATGCCGTAGACGCCCGTGTCTTCGATAATGTTATTGCGGATTTCAAAATTGTTACCCGCCTGCCCCATGATGGCGTTGCCTTTGTATTTGGTGATGAGAAAGTTCTCCACCACGATGTTGTTGCCGGAATACAAGACCGCGTCATTCAAACGGCTCTCTCCGTGCAAGGTGGCTCGCCGGCCCTTATCAATCACCCCCACTAAACGGATGCTGTCTTTATCGATGTAAACCGTTTCGTGATAGGTGCCGGGCATTACTTGAATGGTATCGCCAGGCTGAGCATTGGTCACCGCCGTTTGAATCGACTCGCCCTCATTGACGACAATGGTCTCACCGTTATAGGTGTCGGCGGCAATGGCGCTGCCTGCGGCGAGTGTTTTGTCGTCGGCTTGTTGATAGCCGCCGTCAAAACTAGCGCCTGAAGAGGTAATCACTGGCGCAGAGGTGCTGCCCTTTCCGAGATACAAACCGCCGGCGAATGCGCCTGCGACCAGTACCGCGCCTAATAATTTTGCTGCACTCATTGTTATTCTCCTGAGGTTTGAGGCTTAGATGTAGCAACAGCAGAGGCTGTTTTAGAATTTGTAATAGATACTTTAGAGTTTGTTGTAGATACGGTGGATGTGGCGATCAGCACCGTGTTGCTGGAATCATCGCTGTTGCGTTGATGGACCGTTTTTTCAACCGTGTTAGTTGAGTTCTGGTGCTCAATTGCTTGCAGGCTATTCACACCGGCGGAATGATTGATCGGCGTCAGCCCCGATGGCACACGTGAAGGCGTTGCCGGCTTAAAGGTTTCATCGGTGAGGGTCTTCATGAACGCGACGATAAGATCCAATTCGTCGTCGGTCAGATCAGGCTCCCATATGTGCCAATGCAATTGCATATCGACACCTTCGGGGACCGCGTGGCCCCGGCCTTTGGTGTAAAACTCGGTCGCGTCTCTTANGTTGTCGAACACGCCCGAATGCATGTAAGGCGCGGTCAGATCAATATTGCGCAAGGTGGGCACCTTGAACCCACCTTTCAGTTTGGCCGCCTTAAAGGTTTCTTCGGCACCGATATCCAACGGCATGCCTTCAGGCTCCGGGGTGCCAATGACGGCAATTTGATTGTTGGTAAACAGCGGCGGCGTATGACACTCGGAGCAGCGTGCCACNAAGGACCGAAACACATTGAGTCCGGCNATCTCNGTNTCATTCAAGGCTTGATGGTTNCCGTGCGCGTATTGGTCATAGCGACTGTTGAGGGAAATCAGTGAAGTTTGAAACGCAGTCAATGCCGNGTAAATCTGCGGCAAGGTGATTTCGTCATCGCCGTCACGTTTAAAGGCTTGTTGAAACAGCTCGCGATAGCTGTCGTTGCCATTGAGCGTCGCCAACAATTGCTGCGGGGTGTTGTCCATCTCGGCCGCGGCATAGAGTGGGCCTTGCGCTTGATCTTCTAAACTGTTGGAACGTGCATCCCAAAAGAAGCTGCTTAAAAACGCCGAGTTCCACAGCGTTGGCGATGAACGAGAGGTTTTGCGCCCCTGGGCTCCCACTGACAGCGCCAAGCCATCGGCGAAACCTTTGTCCGGCTCGTGGCAACTGGCACAAGACAAACTGCCATCGCCAGATAGGGCCGGATCAAAGAAAAGAAAACGCCCCAAATCAATCTGCTGTGGGGAGAAGCCATCGCGATGCGGAGGCAAGCCGGTCTGAGTACCACCAACGCCGCGGTTTTGAGTGGAGTCGTAAAATTGATAAATGGTGCGCAGCTCGCAAGCGGTATTCTCGACCAACTCAAAGCCAGGCGGGCATTGATCCGACAGCACAAACCGATCGGCCGTTTTCACATTTGAGGCTTGGCGTTGTTGATTGCTCACCTCGGATGAAGCGAATGGCGATGCGGCGACTACTTGGGCAGGCTCGCTTAAGGCGTGGGCCAGCTCCACCGATTGCACAATGCCGGCGATGGAGACTGCAGATCCGACGATCAATAGGAGTAAGTGCTGAGCGCTATTCATTATTTTCATGTTACGACTCACCTATCTTACTGAGGTTGTGTGGCAATAAAGGTGATCACGTCCGCCAAGGTCTTTTGATCCAAACTTTTGCTCATCATCGCCATCTGCCGCCCAAATCGATCCTGCTGGTGTGCACCTCGCACGCCCTTGGCAAAATAGTCGAGCTGGCGGTGTAAATAGTCTGTCGACAAGGTATCTAAACGGGGGGCATTCAACAGCGGATTACCTTCAGCCTGACCGCCATGACAACCGCCACAGGTCGAGTGGTAGTAGGTATAGCCTTTGCGCAGATCCGCTGGTGCTATTGATGCCGNTGTGGGTGTGGNGCTTTGGTGAGCGGTGAGCTCAGCCAGATAGGCCGCCAACGGAGCGATCGCNCTGGACTCTAACCCTGCCGCAATGGCCACCATTTGCGCGCCNTAACTGTCNCTGCTGTGCTCGCCACGCAGGCCATTTTTAAAGTGGGTTAGCTGACGCTCAAGATAGGCCGACTGCTGTCCCGCCAATGAGGGCGCCAAAACCGTGCCCTCAGCCTTGTCGCCATGACAACTTGCGCACTGGGCTTGAAAGAGCGCCTTGGGCTTTAGAGCCAGAGAATTAGACGTCTGAGTGCTAACCTCATCCTCAGCGGCAAGGTTCGCGCTGAGNACCATCAATACACTGCCCATCACAAGCACAAGNTTGAGCCAAGCTGACCGCTTTAATGTGTNGCGCTGGGGGTATCTCGCGTTCAGTTTGACCATGAATGGCACCGTCTTAATGTTATTAGGATGGTGNCCATGATCGCGAATTCAGCCNGCTGAGGCTTATCAATTTCAAAATTCGTCGTCGAAAAACGAGATTTAGTCGCTCGCCGCTGTGTTATTTCNAAAATTAGCGCAGNCTGAGCGCCAATTCGATCAAAAAACCGTCAGCCAGCGCTGGCTTCCACGGACAGCTGTGCCGCACGATATTCGGTGGGGGTTTTTGCGAAGGCTTGCTTGAAGGCTTTATTGAAGGAGCTCAAAGAGCGAAAACCGGCATCTAGCGCAATATTCAGTACCGCCTCGTCGATTTCGGCGGGGTCTATCAANCGCTGACTGGCCTCGCGAATACGATAGGTATTGAGAAAATCATTNAAATTACGATAGCCCAANCCGGCATTNATGATACGTCTTAGGCGGTACTCCGGCAGCTCTAGNCGCACCGCCAACTGGCCAATGGTCAATCCCATTTCGCGGTAGACCCGCTCTTCTTCCATCAATTCGGTCAATTGCTGCAACAGCGCTTCAGGAACCGGNTCACTGTTCTCACTCGCNGTCTCGGATACGCTCGGATCAACNTCTGACTCTGAGCTCGNTGTTGGAGTCNCNGCCATGGGCGATTCGCTGTCTGCCGTGTTTGCAGTGTCTGACGTTTCGTCCGAGCCACTCATGGGGACGAGNCGATGATCCTCACTCGCTGAATCAACCGCCGGCGCGGGAAAAATCGACGGCCGTGTCGTCGGTGGGCGGAATAAACCCGTCTTGTGCTCCAACAACAATCCATTGGTCAGCAGCAGTACCCCACAGACAGGCACGTATTGCCAAACCGACAACCAGGCAGCGCCCGGGAACAGCAGTTCTCGCAGCAACAGCAAGGTGACGATATACAAGCCAATCAAACCAGAAAACCACAATCGAAGATCCCGCCGTGACTCCACCAGATCATCGCGCCAAAAACGAATCGCCGACCAAAGAGCCAAACCGATCAATATGAATTCCAATGTTTGCGGCAAGGTCCAAAACAACCAGCGAGGCATATCCCCCAGCAGTACCGACAACGCACTGCCCAACATAGGCGCGAGCACGGTGATCCCCACTAGCGCGTAATGATGAAACCGAAGCTTAAAATGATCTTCGAACAGGCTGGCGGTAAACAGCCAAAAGGTACCGGGCACTAACGTTTGTAGACCTCCCATGACGACGACTAACCAGGGCGACTCGGCCAGAGGCGTCAGCAAATAAGCGGTAACGGCCATTAAGAACACACCGTACAAGCCTTGCTGGATCGACCAGGCGCCTTTAATGCGCATGAACAACACGACGCTCAATAAGATCTGCGACAGGGAAAAAGCCAGAGCGGCGATGAGTAATGAATTCATGCAGTGTTCTTATTATAAGTAATCAACAGGTGTGCCCACGAGCGATTCAGTCGATAACGTTCGATCAGACACTGGCTCAATATAGTGATTGGCGATCGGGGTTTTCGTCAAGCGCTGAAACACATTTGCTGACCAAGCACTGCCCAACAGTCAATTTTGGTGTAGACTGCCGCGACTTTTCTGGGCACGACTCAACGCCCCAAACTTAGGACATTACTTAGGACGCCATGATGAAGTTACGCGCGCTCGCACTGGTCGGTCTGCTCACCAGCGGCTTAATGACGACAACTCACGCCAGTGATATTGAACTGGTTAAAATCATGAGCGCTCTGCAGTACTTCACTCACAAAACAACGCTGGCCGTTGATGCTGAAAACCCAGAGTTGGCGGCCTTTTACGCCCACGAGTTAGAAGAGCTGATCGAGGAGCTGGAAGAAGTCGAGAGCTATCACAACCAGCCCATTGCCAGTTTTGTCACCGCTATCTTAGAGCCCAGTTTTGAAACCTTGGAAGATCAAATCAAGGACAACAATTGGCCACAGAGCTCCGCGGCGATGAATGCGCTGATCGACAGTTGCAATAAATGCCACCAAGCCACACAACACGGTTTCATCGTGATTGAGCGCCGTGCTAATAATCCCTACTTTCAGCAGTTTTAGGGCTCTCTTCTAGCCCCCTCTCAGACGATGGCGTTGCCGCGATGTCGAGAGCTGGTGATGGCCTGCTACCTGCGTCACTCACTGCTCGCCGTCATAACTGAGTGTGTTTTGACTGCTCCACGTTATAACTTATTGATTGTTAACCCGCGAATTCCCTCGGCGTAGACTAAATAGATGGTCAATACACCGAGAGGTTGCTATGGCGATCACGCTCAATAATGACGTCAGCTCCACTGCGGGCAATCGCGCCCAGCAGGCCAGCGCCACCAGTGCCCAGCGCATAGGCTCAGGCTTGCGCATCAACAGCGCGGCAGACGATGCTGCCGGCCTCACCATTAGCAATCGTTTTAGCAGTCAAATACTCGGTACACAGCAGGCCGTTCGCAACGCCAATGATGGCGTCTCTCTCATACAGACCGCCGATGGCAGCTTGGGATCCATTACCGACAATATGCAGCGCTTTAGGGAGTTGGCGATTCAAGCCGGTAATGGCACCCTCAATGATCGCGATCGCGCGGCATTGAATGCCGAAGCAGTGCAGTTAAAAGAAGAGATTAATCGCATCATCAATAGCACCAGCTTTAATCAAGTGCGGCTATTGAATCAGGACAGCAGTATTGATCTACAAGTGGGCGCCAACAGCGGTGAAACCATTGCCATTGATACCCCGAACCTAAGACAACAGTTTGATGATTTGGGCTTTAACGACATCAATCTCAGCAGCGCATCGGCCGCGCAGAGCGCAATAGGTGTGCTCGATCAAAGCCAAGACGTCATCAACGCCGACGCCAGTCGCTTGGGCGCCATCGCCAATCGACTCGACAACACCATTGCCCAACTGCAAACCTCCAACGTCAACGCAGCGGCCTATCGCTCACAGATTCAAGACGCCGACATCGCCCGCGAAGTAACCGAAAAAACTCGAAACGACATACTGCTCGAAGCGGGCATCGCACTGCAACAGCAAGCCAACCTGCGCAGCGAACTGGTGCTAAGACTGCTCAGCACCTAACGCGAATGAACCTTCGGTGTTTATCTCATAGCCCGCAGCCCGCAGCCCGCTGCTAGCATCTCGAATCTTGAATCTCGAATCTTGAATCTTGAATCTTGAATCTCCAATTCTGCCCTTCTTAACAATTGCTAATGCACAGGCAAGCAATTCATCGCACACTGGGGCTTGGCCAAACTGATAGGGTGGCCCCAAGACCACTCATCGAAACCCCATAGCGGCAAGCCGATAAACACCTTATAACCACACCATAACGATAAATACAGAGAGATAGGAGCCATCGATGTCACAACTGTCAGCGACCATCACCACGGTCTATGAAGCGGCAAGAGAATCAGCCGAACGCTTTGGCGAGCAAAACGCCATTCGATTTATTCAGCAAGTCAAACCTGAACTCATCGATCAAACTCTCACCTATCAACAACTGTTCAAAAAAATTAATCAGACCGCGCGTTTTCTGCAAGAGCTGATGGGCGGCAAGCGCGGCGTGGTGTCGATCCTTGCCCCAAATATTCCACAAAACCACATTCTCTTGTGGGCCGCGGAATCCATTGGCATCGCCAACCCACTCAATCCGCTGCTCAACGAAGACGCCTTAGTCGGTTTGATGGAAGCGGCTAACACCGATGTCATCGTTGCTCTGGGTGAAAACCCAGCTTCAGATATTTGGCAGAAAGCCACGGCCGTGGCTCAGCGTCTTCCCAATCAGCCTAAGTGCGTATCAATGATGTTGCCGTCGGGGGATTATTTCTACGATGAATTGGTGGCAGGTTACGATGATCGCCCTTTGGATGAGGCCGACCTGCCGACCGAGTCGGATATCGCCGCTTACTTTCACACAGGCGGCACCACCGGCTTGCCCAAGCTCGCCATGCACACGCACCGCAACCAAATCACCACCGCTCGCGCGTTTTACAGCGCCATCTATCAGGGCAAGACTGACATCAGCATGAACGGCTTACCGCTCTTTCACGTCGCCGGTGCGATGGTGATGGGACTGGGTGGATTGGTTTCGGGCAGCGAACAAATCCTGCCCACCGCACAGGGCTTTCGCAACCCCGACATCATTGCCAACCATTGGCGTTTGGTCGAACACTACGGCATCACGCTCTCCGGCGGTATTCCCACATCCGTTGCCTCCATGATGGAAGTGGAGGTTGGCAACAGCGACCTTTCTTCGCTGCGTTTCATGGTCTCCGGAGGCTCCCCCGTACCCGCACCGCTGGTACACAAAGTGAAAGAAAAACTGCAATTGCACTTGCATCAAATCTACGGCATGACCGAATCTGCAGGTTCTGCCACCATGCCCAATCTCGATGCTCCCGCTATCCCCGGCGCGGCTGGACACCTGGTGCCCGGTGTCGATGTCAAAGTGGATGAGCGAGGGGAAATCTGTCTGAAAGGCGACAATGTCTTTCCCGGATATTTAGGCATTGATGACAAGCCCGTTGACGACGAGGGCTGGCTGCATACGGGCGATTTGGGTCACATCGACAACGGCTACTTATTTATTACCGGTCGAGCCAAAGATCTGATCATCCGCAGTGGTCACAATATTGATCCCGCACTGATCGAAAATTGTCTCGACGCCCATCCCGCTGTCACCATGAGTGCCGCCGTGGGCAAACCCGACGATTACGCCGGTGAGCTGCCCGTGGCTTATGTCCAACTCGCCAGGACCAAGCGATCACCGAACAAGAGCTGCATGAGTACGTGATGAACAATATCGACGAGCGGCCAGCTTGCCCCAAACAGATATTCATCATTGAAGAAATGCCGGTCACCGCTGTGGGTAAAATCCACAAACCGACACTGCGAGAGATGGCTGCCACCACCATGGCGCAGGAACAGCTGCGCGCACAAGATTGTGAACTTCCGACAACGCTGAGTTTCACCGTACTAAAAAGCGGACTGCTGCAACTGCAGTTCGACACCAACAATTCTGACACCCGTGAAGCGCTAACCGCATTGGCCGAGAAAATGGAGTGGTCACTGAGTGAGTAACAACCGTCATTGAGATTGCCCCAACAGCGCTTCAGCCATAGTCCCTGACGCGCTGTTGGACGCATTGACTCAAACAAAACGATCGAGGTGAAAAGTCGTCGGAGTAAACAGCGGCCTCGCTGAGAAACGACTGCAGTTAAAAGCCCCTCAGGTTGGGCGCGAGCTTGTCCAAAATGGGCATTGCCGCTCTCACCGTCGTCAGAAGAGATTGCCACCTTCAGCTGATTTATTCTGCGTTGTCCCTTCCAAAGGATTCCTCTCTGCAAACCATCGACACAGCTTTTTTGACACGCTCTCCATAATTCATGAGAATCAACCCTCTGGAATATCAAAACAGCCTACAGGGATAGCTCATGCTCGTATTACCCGCAGAGAAACGCTTTGACTGGAAATACCCTCCGGTCATGCTGTTCTCCATTATCGCGCTTAACATTTTGGTGTTCTTTCTCTACCAATCCAGCGATGACGATAGATTGGATTTGGCTCTGACACACTACGAGCACTCTGGCCTTCTGCGTATGGAGTGGTCAGCCTATCAAAACTACTTGCGCTCCGTTGATGAGGAGCCCTATCTGCGAGAGCTGCAAGATCAGTTCGCCAATCAGTACACCGCTGAGATCATCTACGCCATTGTGCTGGATGATGATTTTATCCACTACTTGGACGAACATGGCAAACAGCTCACCTTTAATCTCTACGACGAAAGCGACAACTGGGATAACTGGCGCCGCCAGCGAGATCTATTGGACAAGCGTATTGAATCGCTGAGCTACTTCGCCTGGGGGTTGATCCCCAAAGACTTAGATCCCATCACTTTGCTCAGCCATCAGTTTCTCCATGGCGACTTTATGCACCTATTGGGCAATATGGTGTTTCTAATTATTTGCGGCTTTGCCGTTGAAGCGGCGATTGGCGCTTGGTTTTTTCTGGCCCTCTACTTGGCGTCGGGTATCGCCGGCGGGCTGTTTTTTGCCCTACTCGATCTCAGCAGTAAAACTCCGCTGGTGGGCGCATCGGGAGCCATATCCGGCGTAATGGCGATGTACCTGGCTATTTTCCGCTTGCGCAAGATCGACTTCTTCTACTGGATATTCATCTTTGCGGGTTATTTTCGTGCTCCAGCGCTGCTGCTTCTGCCTTTTTACATCGGCAAGGAAGTGGTGGCTTTTGTTAGCGAAGAAGATTCAAATGTCGCCTTTATGGCTCACGCGGGAGGGTTTGTCTGCGGCGGTTTGTTGATCTTAATTGCTCATTACAAAAAACCAGAATTGATCAACACCGAATACGTCGAACAAGACCAAGACCTCGATCCAAAACAATTGAGTCTCGCCAAAGCCTATCAATTACTCGATGAGATGAAGTTTGCCGCGGCTCTAAAACAAGTCCACCAACAAATTACCGATTACGGACTCAATTTTGAGCTGGCCTATCTGCGGTACCATCTGGCCAAGGTGCTCAACAACAAACATCTGGCGGTATTCTTTGCCGAGTTAATGAGTCTGCGTTCCTATTCCAGTAGCGAATTGATTAAATTAGCCAAAGCTTGGCAGGACAACCCTGAGCTTCACGCTCAACTGCCGGAAAAACTAGCGATTAAACTCGCTCTGAATTTTGCCGTTGACGAGTATCGACAACTCGCCGAAGAAATTTTTGAACGCCTTCACGACCAAAACACTCAAAATTCAGCCATGGGTATTCTCGCCAGAAAGCTCTCAGTGGTTTTTTCTAATCCCAGTGAAAAAAGCAAACAGCAGCGTTACGCCTACATTGCCGATCAACTGATCACAGGAGCGGTATAATGGAGCCTTGTAAATACCACCCTATGGCTGATGCGCACTTTCGCTGCCCCTCATGCCAAGCACACTGCTGCCATGAGTGCGTCGACGAAGGCCATCGCGGCGACAACACCTTTTGTTTCGTGTGTGAACAACCGACAGAAATTATTGAAGGACCACTCAACGTGACGCCATTTTGGCGACGTATCGACGACAGCTTTCGCTATCCGCTCAACAAAACCCTACTGATTTTTATCGCTATCGTCTCCTTTCTGGGAGCGGTTGCCAGTCAACTTCCATTGCCCTTGATGCTGGGGCTATCGCTGTTAACCACCGGCGTGATGATGAAGTATTGCTTCAACTGCCTTTCAGAAACCGCTCGCGGTAACTTATCGCCACCGGATATTAGTAGTGCCTATGAAGGCGGTATCGTTTTAATCTTCCGACTCTTTCTGATGCTCGTGATTGCCATTGTCGCGGTCAGTAGCGTTTACGCCTACATCAGTACAGTTCTGGGGAGTCTACTGGGCTTCTTTCTATTGATCGCCCTGCCGGCAATTATTATTACCTATGCCATGACCGAGAACATTGTCGATGCACTCAACCCGCTTAAGCTGACATCGATTATTGCGACTATCGGTTTGCCCTATGGCTTAATTCTTGCCATGTTGATGATCATGATGGGGTCGGTAGAATTATTGAGTGAGCTGATTGGCTTTGAAAACTCTCTGCCAGTTCTCAGTCTGCAAGCCATGATCTCCAACTTTTATTCCGTGGTGATGTTTCACCTCATGGGTTACATGATCTATCAGTATCAATACGAGTTGGGTGTCGAGCCTAGTGATCATGCCTTCGATCGGGAGGTACGCCCCGAGCAACATCGCTTGCTGGCGAAGAGTCGAGCACTGATCAAAGAAGGCTACTGGGGCAGCGCCGAAAAAGCACTCAACAGTGCCATGCAACGCTTCCAAGCGGATGACGAACTCAATGACCTGTACTTTCGTTTTAAGCTCGCCACCTTTTCACTCAACCAAAAAGCCTATCAAAAAAACGAGCAGTTGAAGTCCGACAGCGCTGACGCCCCCTCCACGGTAAAAAAATCACTCACCACTAAACTAACCCCGCAACAAGAGCTTGCAAAAGTTGCCGATCAATACCTACTTCACTTAACTCAAACGAAGAAAGATCATCAACTCACCACCGCCTATCAATTGGTGGCTCACCAAACGCCTAACTATAAACCGCATCAACCCACGCTTCGCCATCAATTGGCGCAGAGCTTCTGTGATGCCGGCAATCCACGCAAAGCCGCACAACTGCTTAACGGCCTTCACAAAGACAACCCCAGATACAACAATTTAATACCCGCCTATGAATTGTTGCAGCGCAGCCTCAACGATATTCCGGGAATGGAGCAACAAGTTCAGGCTTGTCGCCGGTTGATAGTGAAGTTGCGGGAAAAACAGGACCAAGTCGCTTCCCTCTGACCACACCCGAAAATAACGATGAACGCTTTGCAGCGAGGGCCTGCTCCAAAGCGTTCATAATATCCGCTAGAGCGCTTTCCGGCTGCATCATTGCGCCCCGTTAATCACCGTTACCCTGCCACCTGTTTCGAGACAGTGCTACAGCCACTGACTACTCGAAATCACGCATCTTGCCCTGGCTTAAAACTCTAGCAACACGCCAGCGGCCAATGCGCTCAGCAGACAAACAAACCGATAGCATTGATGTTTTCACCTTTAAGTATCGCCTCACGCTACTTCATTGACGGCGCTTGTGAAGCCTGCAGAGCTGAGTAACTCTACACCCACGCCATCGATCACGACGAGCATTTGGACAGAGAAAGACTCGGGATTCAAAAGCTCGCACGATCACGGTNCACTCACATTCTATTCACATTACCACTATGAGGATTACACTATGGAAGACTACGATTTGAAGAGTAACTCGACGGGCTGGTTGTTTTACGTCAAAGCCAGNTTCGCCATCGCCGTCATTGCGATTGCTTCAGGTGTGTTCTTGATGGAGGGCAGTTTATTGATGAAAGGCTACTTTGCCATCAGCGCGCTGTTTTTGGTGAGTTCCACCATCACCCTATCGAAAACGCTACGCGACGAACACGAAGCATCTCGCTTGATCAACAAAGTCAGTGAAGCGAGAACGTCAAAAATCATCAATGATCTATCGGTCTGAGGTTGCCCACATGACAATATTTCAAAAGCTCTCAACCTTGATACGCGGCAGTGCTCGCCAATCCACGCAAGTACTATTGGATGCAAATGCCGTCACCATATTTGAACAAGAGATTGTCGATGTTGAACGCAGCATTCAACAGAGAAAAAAAGTACTGAATGAAGTCATCGTGGCTCGCAAGCAAGTTGAGCAAGAGATTGCGGCCATTCGTCAACTGATGGAGAAGCGTCGATCTCAAGCCAGCCGCTTGATGGAGGATACTCAACAGCAGGGACTAGTCGAAGACATCGCCTTGGATCTCGCTCAACAGGAGAGTGTGTTAACGGCTCTCGAAGAACAGCATCGACAACTGCAAACGAAAGCCGACACTATGTCTGCGGCATTGCGTAACGCGCTGAGCGAAACTGTCCGTCATAGACGCGAGCTGCGCATGGCAAAAGCACAGCAGTTGCGCGCCAGCAATCTCGCCAAAGCCAATCATCTCCCCGAACAACTGAGCGAGCTGGAGCAAACCCGCAGCCATATTCAAGGGCTTCAGAACTACGACAACGACAGTGAGGCGGCTTGGTCAGAAACCGAAGAACAGATGCAGCAGAGTAATATTGATCATCAAGTGAAGAATGCGGGTAAAGATGAAGTGCAGTTGCGCGCGAAAGAAATTTTGGCAAGCCTACGAACGGACTCTTCTGTGGGAGCAACGACGAAAAGTGAAGTTTAAGAAAATGCCGATAGGCAAATGACCCACTCTTAATCGGGGGCAGTGGAAAGCGTAAACATCACAGGGCTCAACTCAATGAGCCCTGTGATCAATCTCCTACAAGCCCAGCTGTCGACTGGCGAGATCGCGCATAATCTCTTCCGAACCACCACCGATCGCCATCACTCTGACCTCGCGATAAATTCGCTCCGTTTTACAGCCGCGCATGTAAGAAATCCCCCCCATGATTTGCATCGCCTCACGCGCNCAAAATTCCATGGTCTCTGTNGCTTGCACTTTCAACATAGAAACATCCTGAACTTGCAAGCTTCCTTGAGTCATTTGCCACGCACACATGTCCATACACGCCTGCGTCGCATTGATTCGTTTCAACATCTCGGCAAACTTATGACGAATCACCTGATGCTTCGACAGTGGTTTACCAAAAGTTTTTCGATCGGCNGCCCACTGTGCGGCTTCTTCCATACAGACTTTNGCGGATGCCAGTGACAGNGCNACAATGCCAATTCGCTCNGTGTTGAAGTTGTGCACGATGGGTAGAAACCCCTGATTTTCTTCGCCAATGAGATTGGCCACGGGTACTTTGACGTTGTCTAAATAGATGGTTGCGGTATCGGAACACCACCAGCCCTGCTTTTTATCGAGCTTGGTTCTGGATACGCCNTCGGCATCCATGGGAATCAACAACAGCGAAATACCGCCAACTCCCGTATCCCCGGTTCGAACAGCAGCCGTCAACCAGTCTGCGCGCATACCACCGGAAATAAAGGTTTTGGAACCATTCACCACATAGTGATCGCCCTCGCGCACGGCACTGCAACTGATATTGGCAACGTCTGAGCCTGCGCCCGGCTCGGTAATCCCCAGCGAGATGCGTTTTTCACCGGTCAATACCGCAGGCACCACTTCTTCTTTCATGGCATCACTGCCGTAGTTCACCACGGGTGGTAAACCAATGCCGTGTACCGTCAACGATGATGAGATTCCGGTGGCACCGCAGCGCGCCAGCTCCTCAGAGCTAACGATGGTATGAAAGATATCGATGCCTTCAGAAATGCCTCCATACTGCTCGGGATAGCCGAGTTGCAACAAGCCGATATCGGACGCTTTGCTCCACAGCTCTAGCGGTAACTCGCCGGCTTCTTCCCAATCATCGATAAAGGGAATGACCTCTTTCTCCATGAACTTTCTCAGCTGAGCACGCCATTGCTGGTGCTCTTCGGTGTAAAAAGGGCTTTGCAGCTGTAATGAGTCAAAATCGATATTCATGGTCTCTTCCTCGCAGAACTCAATAGGGCTTCATAGTGTCGTTCTTTAACGGGGGTTACAGTGGCCGTAGAAATCATTTTTTTACCACTAGAGTGCACCGACTGAATTGCCCTAGTTGCGCACTTTTTCGAAGACAAAAAAAAGCCCCTTCAAAAGAAGGGGCCAAGACTAGACATCGCTCAATTTATAATACGACTAAAAATTGATGGTGCCCGAGAGAGAAATGGTACGAGGCGCATTGTAAAAACCAATATGCGCTCCTGTCATCAGTGGNGTATCNGCTGCGAAGTTACGGCTTTCTACATCGGTCAGGTTTTTGGCCACCAGAGCGACTTCCCAATCGCCACTGTTGTTAGCAACGGCTACACGCATATTGAAAATGCTGTAGGCCGATTGCTCGTCGGCGGAGTCGAGATCGTTAGCCAAGTAGTGATTGTCGGTAAAATTCATGTCCACGCGAGAACGCAACTCCAGTGTGTCGGTGAGCGCTGTCACATGATCCAACGCAAGGCTTGCTGACCACTCAGGAGAAAACACCAACTCTTTGCCTTCCAAGTCTTGAGTGCAACCCGCGGCCTGCGCGTTTTGCTCAGCAGTACAGGGTGCCGTGGCAAACTCATCGTAGCGCGCATCGAGATAAGCGGCAGAACCCGAGAGCGTCAGGCTTTCACTCAAGCGCCACATACCATCCACCTCAACCCCTTGAGAGATCGCGGTACCCGCATTGCCCACAGTGAAGCCATCTGACGTAAAGGTGCTCACCTGCAGATCTTCAAATTCGGTATAGAAAACGGCGAAATTCAAACGTGCGGCACCGTCCAACAAGGTGGTCTTACCACCGATCTCAAATGAAGTGGCTTTTTCTTCGTCGAAACCAAAAGGCTTGCCACCCGCATTGGGATCATCAACACCGGCCTCATTGAAACCGCCGCCTTTGTAGCCGATGGTCGCGCTGCTGTAGAGCATCACGTCATCATTCACATCCCAACTTAGGTTGATCGACGGCGTCCACTGCTCTTCTCGCAAATCATCCTTAACCTCATGCTCTTCGGTTTGAGTCGTGATTTCATAAGCCGCGACGGTCAATCCGTAGTCTGGATCACTTGGATCCAATAGGGTGTTGGTACCCGGCTCAACCAAGCGCAAAGAACGTTCGGCTTCTTTTTCCTCTAGGGAA
>PANW01000013.1 GCA_002707785.1 Cellvibrionaceae bacterium
ATGACGTTATGCTTATTCATGTGTGTGGACTCCAGTTTTCAGTGTGGTGCTAGAAGCTTACCCTCTTAGGAGGGGGAGTCCACACATCGAGGAGCCGTTAGGTGACGCGGCGATCTCCGCGTTTAGAACCCTATAAATCAACGGCTTAACGAATAGAGATTGCCGCGCTGCGCTCGCAATGACAGATTTTCAGAGTTTGTCAGCCGTCTGAAAGGCCGTGCGTGATGCTCGGCTTTTTGCGTCTGTAGTCTTTGTCGAACAGAGGTAATGCCGCTCTGGATAAAGTAATACTCTCCGCGCCGCAGCAAATTTTTGGAGTTCAATTCAAGAGAATCCGCAACACTTTTTCCGAGTTCTTCAACACATATCTCATCCTCTAACTTTTGTATTCTATACCCATTGCAACACCTTTTAGACAAGAGCTTATCGAGGAAAAATGTCATGAACAACGATACCTACATTATTACTGGACGCGTACTCCACTTCATCGATGAGCCAGACATAGCCGCTGAGAATTCCTATGAGTACTACAAAATCGGGGCACTGGTCATTGAAGATGGAAAGATCGCCTACTGCGGTGAAGCGGTTGAGGCCATTGGACGCTTTCCAAATTATCCTATCGTAGATCGACACGAGAAACTCATCATCCCAGGCATGATTGATACTCACATGCACTACCCTCAAACTGAAATAACTGGCGCTTACGGCGAGCAACTGCTTGAGTGGCTCGAGACCTATACATTTCCCACAGAGCGTAAATTCTCTGACAAGGCTTACGAGTCAGATGTCTCCGAGCGATTCATTAGCGAATGCCTGAAAAATGGTACGACCACCGCCATGGTGTTTGGTACTGTGCACCCCGAATCGGTGGATGCGTTCTTTGAGGTTTCAGAGTCCTACAATATGCGCAACATTTGCGGAAAGGTATTGATGGATCGTAACGCCCCTGATTACTTGCTCGACGCTGATCTCGACACGGCCAAGCGACAAACAGAAGAACTTATCCATCGCTGGCACAATAAAGGGCGTCAACTCTACGCAGTCACCCCGCGCTTTACGCCCACCTGTACACCCGAGATGATGACCATTGCCAAAGAGCTGATGGATACGGCTCCCGGCCTCTACCTGCATTCGCACCTGTCAGAAAACAAAGGTGAATGCGCTTGGGTTGCAGAACTAGAGCCAGAGGCCGCGGACTATCTTGACGCATATGACCGCTATGGATTGGTTGGCCCTCGCTCTGTTTTTGCTCACGGTATTCATCTTTCCGAACGCGAGTACAAACGCTTAGCCGAAACCGGAGCCGCTATTGCTCATTCACCCACATCGAATTTATTTTTGGGTTCTGGTCTGTGGAACAAGAAAGCCTGTCAGGATTATGGTGTCAGAGCCGGTCTCGCCTCGGATGTAGGTGCCGGTACGTCATTCAGTCAATTGCAAACGCTGAATGAGGCCTACAAAATTCAGCAGCTGCAAGGACAAAAATTGTCTGCATTCCAATCTTTCTATTTCGCTACACTGGGAAGTGCCAAATCGATTTACCTTGATGACAAGATCGGCAACTTCGAAGTGGGTAAAGAAGCCGATTTCGTTATTATGGATAACGCTGGCACGGAGCTGATGAAATATCGTCAATCCCATAGCCACACGCTGGAAGAGGAATTGTTTGTGCTCGGTACTATTGGGGATGATCGCAGTATCGCAGAAACCTATGTCATGGGTGTGCGAGTGTACGACAAAGAGCGCGGTGCTCAGCGCCCTGCCGTTGAACTAAAAGCTGTCGTCTAGGATGAAGCCGATCCATGACCGGTGAGCCCGCTACGACTTAATCACCGGCCAACTCCACAGAACACCGAGGGACTAATCGTGAGCGACACCCTAATTTTGTGTCTTCCAATCTAGGCGATCAATCAAAGATAACACTTCACTAAACCGGGACTCGTATGAGTGACCGGTTTTTTCAGTCTACGCAATGAATCGTTTCGATGCTATTTACAAGAGGTTTATAAGAGACCCGACCAATGATTTTTGTAAAAACACATTGGCGGTCATTAACAACACATTCACCGCGTCAAACTTGTGGGAGTATAGAACCCATGTTGAAGCACCGGTGTTGCACAAACAACACTCGGTTAGCGCTGCTAACCTTTGCTTCAACTCGCTCTCGAGCGTCTCCTATCTTGCCGGCCTTGCGCCGGCTTTTTTATGATTCATTGATCGTGAACTGGAAAGCACGCAAAGAACACAAACTCTGCTATTGAGGACGTAACTGCGACAACAACTCTTCCATTATTCGATTGTTGTGATCGGTCACTATAGCTTCCGACTGAAACAATGCCTTCAACTCGACAAGAGAAATCAATAGGATCACCGCGGCTCCCAACCAACCTAACCCCAACACAATTAGCAGTAACCCAAGGGCAAACACGGCCAAATTGATCCAACCTCGGGCTATCTTACCGAGATAAAAGTGATGCAAACCTGCCAAGAACAAATAATTCAACACTGCATAGGTATCTGGGTCTTTCATTTTCTGATTGAATTGGTGGTAGAAATTCTTGCGCTGAGCATCCTCTAACTCCCTAACCTGTAGACGCAACATTTCTTCGTGCTGTTTAACGCTATCGATATCCATAGTGATCTCTACCCACAGTTAAGCCCATCGGCAAGGAGAAGCCACTTCTCCGATACGGCATTACTCAAAAGAAAGACTATTCACGGCCCAAGGTCAGCAATACCGACTCTCGGCTCCAAAACAACCAAAAACGACGATGTTCGATCACCTGAAACACCATCTGCCAACCATCGGCTGCCTCTTCGTTTAAAGTCGCCTCCAGTTTCTTAAGTGGCATGCCTGAAGCCCCCAAGAAAATGGTACCGAATGCCCCTTCTGCTACCTGTATAACCTTATACTCTTTGTACGCCATGTCTCTAATTCCAAGAAATAGTGATAAAGCTCAAGAGTGCCAGCCTTTAGGGCTTATGCCAACCCGCTTGTGGAGCAGTGAGCGAACACTTACAATAGCGCCATCCTAAGGGGGGGCTGAAAGGCCTGAGATGTCGCCGCCTGCGCCAGACCCTTTGAACCTGATCCGGATCGTACCGGCGTAGGGATAGGTGATAGCGAAACCATGGATGGTGTTGCACCTTCACTCGCAGCACCTCCGGGTCTCTATTTTGGAGACCGACCTTGAGATCTTTCCCTAAAAGCCTATTGGCCTTGGCCTGTGTACTGGCCAGCCAAACGCTTCACGCCAATACTCAGTCACTGCCGACCGTCACTGTCACCGCCGATTTCCGAGAAGTCGAAGCCTTGAAAAGTGCCAATAGCATTACCGTTATTGATGCTCAGGCGATTTCCCGCCGACAAGCCAAGCACCTTGATCAGCTCTTAAACACCGCCCCTAACATTAACTATTCAGCCGGTGCATCCCGCGGTCGATTTGTACAAGTCCGAGGTATTGGCGAGCGCAGCCAGTTTAAAGATCCGCTCGATAGCTCTGTGGGTATGGTCATCGACGGTATCGACTACAGCGGCATTGGATTGGCCGCTGCTCTATTCGATACCGATCAGATTGAGGTATTACGCGGTCCTCAAGGCACACAGTTTGGATCAGCGGCTATGGCCGGCATGATCAATATTCAGTCCGCTCAACCTACTGAAGTCGGCGAAGGTAAAATCAAACTGGGTGCGGGTAACTACGGCCAAAAAGACGCGGGTCTGGTCTTAAGCGGTCCGCTCAGTGACGCTCTTCTGGGCCGAATCTCGGTGCACGAAAACCGCTCCGATGGCTTTATCGACAATGACTTTTTAGGTAAAGACGATACCAGCAACATTGATGAGAGTTCTGCCAAAGCCCAGCTTAAATGGCTCATTTCTAGCGATTTAACACTGGACTTGGTGGCGCACTACACCGACGTCGACAATGGCTACAACGCTTTTTCCATTGATAACGATAGAGATATTGACGCCGACGATCCCGGCCATGATAGACAAGAAACCAAAGCTGCCGCGGCCTCTCTTGAGTGGACCGGCAATGACAGTTTCGACCTCATCGCCACAATGTCCTATGAAGAGAGCGACATCGAATACGGCTTTGATTGGGATTGGTCCAATATCGCCGCAGCCGGTGTACGCGGTGGTGAAAACAATGCTCGCGATCGCGACAGCCAGAGTATCGACCTGCGCTTATTGTCCAAGATTGGCCAAGAGATCTTCGGCCACACCAGCTGGGTAGCTGGCGTCTATGCAGCAAAACGCGATGTTGAATTGGATTATCAAGACAGCTGGGAAGATTCCAGCGGTGGTCCTTGGATTTCAACCTTCGAAAACAGCTTTGAAACCGACCGAAAAGCCGTCTACGGCCAACTCAGCAGCGCCTTGTCCGATGAGTTTACCTTGACCACCGGTTTTCGATTTGAACGCTACGAGAATGACTACAAGGATTCGGTCGGCGTTCAATCCACTCAAAAAGACAACTTATGGGGCGGTAAACTGTCTTTAGACTACAGTGGAATTGAAAACACCTTACTCTACGGAACCATCAGCCGCGGCTACAAAATTGGCGGCGTCAACGGACAAGCCGTTGGTAAGGTATTATCCGATCCCAGTACACCCGCCGACACAGCCGTCTTCTTACTGTCTCGTTCAAACTTTGATTCTGAGACCCTGATCAACTACGAACTTGGATTTAAAGGCCGCTACCTCGATGGTAGTTTAGATCTAGCGGTAACGGCCTTCTACATGGATCGCCAAGATATGCAGGCCAGTGTGGCGGTACTCTTCCCTCCAGCGGAATGGAAATCCTATTTGGATAACGTCGATGATGGCTATAATGCTGGCATTGAATTCGAAGCCAACTGGCGTATCAACGATACCATTACCCTGTTCGGCTCCCTTGGTTTGCTTGAAAGTGAGCTCGGAGATTTGGTGGTTGAAGACCCAGACACCGGCGGTGAACTCGATCAATCGGGACGCGATCAAGCCCATGCGCCGAATTATCAGTTTAATATCGGCTCCAGTATTAACATCACCGACACACTGGTGCTCACCGTCGAAGTCGACGGCAAGGATGAATTCTATTTTTCCAACAGTCACAATGATGAGTCCGATAGCCACGAGCTGGTTCACATGAATCTCGCCTACCAACTCGATCAATTCTCTGTCAGTGTTTGGGGTCGAAATCTAACCGACGAGGATTACGAAACTCGTGGGTTTTATTTTGACAATGCCGGCCGCGGCCCGGAAGGTTATCATCAGCTGGGTGAACCGAGAGTCTTCGGTGTGAGTGGCAGTTATTCGTTTTAATCACGATTAGGTTGAGTTTCCGATAGTTTCAGTCACTATCCTGCTCCTTAGGCAGACACTCTGAATACCTATCGAGATGCTTAAAAACTAGGACGAAGCGGGTTAACGCCAGCTTCGTGCCGATAGACTATTGAATCTCAATCATCAGGAGAGTCACATGCAAGTCAGTATCGACATCAGCCTTTATCCCAACCAGCAGGATTTCATCCCGCCGATTAAGGATTTCATTGAGCAACTCAATCACCATACCGACGTCGACATTCAGACTTTCCCGACCTCCACCATCGTCATCGGTGATTTTGATCGCGTGATGGATATTCTGAAAATCGAGATTAAGGCCTACCGGGAAAAACACGGCATGGGCGTGTTCGTGACCAAGATCTTGCCGGGTTATGAGGCTCGCGCTTAATGAACCTCACTCTAGACTCTCTGATGCACTCTCTCGCCACGGCTTGGCAAGCCATGTCCGGCTGGGAGGTGATTGCTGTCGCACTGGCCATTGCCTATCTGCTTCTCGCCATGAAAGAGAGTCTATGGTGTTGGTACGCCGCCTTCATCAGCACCGCCATCTTTATCATGCTGTTCTGGGATGCCAGTTTATTGATGGAGTCCGCGCTGCAGATTTACTATTTGGCCATGGCTGTTTATGGCTGGGTTCAATGGCGTTCGAAGCAAGAAACGAATCAATCACTGCAGATCCATAGGTGGAGCACGCAGCGACACCTCAGTATCATTGCCCTAGTGCTTGGTCTATCGGTATTCTCCGGCAGTTTATTGGCGACACACACCGACGCAGCCTGGCCTTATGTGGATTCTTTTACCACTTGGGGCAGTGTTGTCACGACCTACATGGTGACTCGAAAAGTACTGGAAAACTGGCTCTATTGGTTGGTGATCGACTCTATTTCTATCGTACTTTACTGGGATCGGGAACTGTATCTCACCGCTCTGTTGTTTGTGGTGTATCTGGTGATTTGTGTGTTTGGTTTTATCGAGTGGCGACGTCACTATCACGCACAAACGACGCAGCAAGATTCAAACCTAGTTTCAGCGAGCGTCAGTCAGTGACACCGTCATCACCTCAGCAACAGTGCGAGCAAGTACTAGACGCTTGGCAACAATGGCGCACCGAACTGTCACAACGACCGTCTATACAAGCGACTCTCAGCGCCGGCCGAAGTCACGCCAGCTTTTTGGTCGCCTCCAACGAGATGTTTTTTGCGGTTCGAATTGAATCGGAACATGCGCGCTCGCTGGCGATGAAACGTCAGCAGGAGATTCGATTATTAGAAGAGCTACCCCCGCTTTGCCCAGAACTTATCTGGTCAAACGATAAGGCGATAGTGACGCGATTTGTTGAGGGACATCACTGGCGCGCACCTAGCCATCTTGAATCACTCACGCTTCATTTGCGCAAGCTTCATGGGCGACAAGTCCAACTACCTGCTTTTAGTTTGCTCGATCACGTAGAGCGATATTGGGCACGTCTCACGGATCAAGCCCAGCGCAGACACCGTGAACAATATCGTGTCGGGCAATCCCACCTCGCACTAACGCTAGCGCGACACCCCGAACAATGTCTCTGCCACAACGATCTTATCCCTGAGAACATCCTGCAAAACGGCGAGCATTTCACTTTCATCGATTGGGAATATGCCGGTTACAATTCGCCCTACTTTGATCTCGCCACCCTCGTTGAGTATGGCGCACTGACCAAGTCTCAGCAGCGGGAGTTATTGAGGCTTTACTGGCAAGAGGACGATAAACCACATCAAGCGACGTTGAAGGATTTCCAGCGTGTTGTGCGATTTATCGAATGGTTGTGGGAGTTATTACAAGATACCGCCAACGTGAAAAGAAGACGCTCCTCAAACTAGTCTTGCTACCCTGACCAAATCTAAACAGTCAGTCATTACCAACGGAACACTGCGATTGACTTGATATTGCGAGACCACTTGAGTTAATCTGCCCTCACTTGTCGGGGTGCCCAGGATAGTTTTGGGCTGAGACCACTGAAGCAATATCTCTTTGGAACCCGCTGCACCTGATCAGGCTAGAACCTGCGTAGGAATCAAGTCCGCTGTTACATCGAATGTAGATTCATGCATTCGGGGTGGTTTTCATAACTCCACCCTCGCCTGTGAAACAGCTCTTCTGAAGTCCTTGATTCCCCGATCAGATGTCGCCTCGACGAAAACCTTATTTCTGACGGGAAGACACCTATGAGCAGCTCCAATACACCGATTCAAAAACTCAGCGATACCGCAACGGTTGATGAGATTTCAACGGCGCCATTTACCGGCTCGAAAAAGATCTACGTCGAAGGTTCTCGTCCCGACATTCAAGTCCCCATGCGCGAGATATCGCTCGATCCAACTCTGCTTCAAGACGGCAGCAAAGAAGAAAATCTTCCGGTTCGCATCTATGACACCTCCGGCCCCTATACCGAACCTGAGGTAAACATTGACGTGCGCGAGGGGTTGCCCAAAACACGTCAAGCATGGATTCTCGAGCGCGAAGACACCGAAGTTCTTGACAATCCCAGTTCCAAATACACTCAAATTCGTGAACAGAACATTACCTTAGAGAATCTGCGATTTAACGGTTCCCATCAACCGAGAGTGGCAAAAGCAGGCAGCAACGTCACTCAGTTACACTACGCCCGTCAAGGCATTGTTACCCCGGAGATGGAATACATCGCCATCAGAGAAAACATTGCGCGCGCCCAATTGAGCGATGTGCAAAACGACGATTTACTCACTCAACAGCACCCGGGACAAACCTGGGGGGCTAATGTTGTCAATGAGATCACACCGGAGTTTGTGCGTCAGGAAGTGGCCGAAGGTCGTGCAATTATTCCTGCCAACATTAACCACCCCGAATTGGAACCGATGATTATCGGTCGTAACTTCCACATCAAAATTAACGGCAACATTGGCAACTCAGCAGTCACCTCTTCCATCGAAGAAGAAGTCGAAAAATTGGTTTGGGGAACTCGCTGGGGCGCTGACACGGTTATGGATCTGTCCACCGGCAAGCACATTCACGAAACCCGCGAATGGATTCTGCGCAACGCCTCGGTTCCTATTGGCACCGTTCCCATTTACCAAGCATTGGAGAAGGTCGATGGCGTCGCCGAAGATCTCACATGGGAAATTTTCCGCGACACACTGATCGAACAAGCCGAACAAGGCGTCGACTACTTCACTATCCACGCCGGCGTATTGTTGCGCTACGTACCGATGACCGCCAAACGACTCACCGGTATCGTCTCTCGCGGTGGCTCCATCATGGCGAAATGGTGCTTGGCCCACCACAAAGAGAGCTTTCTTTACACTCACTTCGAAGAAATCTGTGAGATTATGAAAGCCTACGATGTGTCTTTCTCTCTCGGTGATGGTTTGCGCCCAGGCTGTCTGCAAGATGCCAATGATGAAGCGCAATTCTCTGAGCTTCGAACTCTGGGTGAGCTCACCAAGATCGCCTGGAAACACGACGTGCAAGTCATGATCGAAGGCCCTGGCCATGTTCCCATGCACATGGTTAAGGAAAACATGGATGAACAACTTAAACACTGCCATGAAGCCCCCTTCTATACTTTGGGACCATTGATTACTGACATTAGCCCAGGCTACGATCACTTTTCATCGGGTATTGGTGCAGCCATGATCGGTTGGTTCGGCTGTGCCATGTTGTGTTATGTCACACCTAAAGAGCATTTAGGACTGCCCAATCGTGAAGACGTCAAGGAAGGTATCATCGCCTACAAGATTGCCGCCCACGCCGGCGATCTCGCCAAAGGCATGCCCGGTGCTCAAGTAAGGGACAACGCCCTATCAAAAGCTCGGTTCGAATTTCGTTGGGAAGATCAGTTCAATTTGAGCTTGGATCCCGATACTGCACGCGCCTATCACGATGAAACTCTGCCGAAAGACTCCGCCAAGGTGGCACACTTTTGTTCCATGTGCGGTCCTAAATTTTGCTCCATGAAAATCACCCAAGAAGTTCGCGACTACTCGGCCAATCTTGAAAAAGAAGCCCAAACAGGCATGGAAGAAATGTCCAAACAATTTAAACAACAGGGCAGCGAGATCTATCAGGAAGTCTAAACGCGGGAACAGATAGTGAAAAAAGTCACAGTCGGTATTGCTGGCGCAGGATTGCTAGGGCGTTTAACCGCTTGGCAGCTACTGCGCCAAGGCGTCGATGTCAGCCTGTTTGAAGCGGGTACACTTGCGCACTGTGCCGGTGCCGCGCGAACGGCAGCGGCGATGATTTCTCCGCTGTCAGAACTGGTCGATAGTGAGCGCTTGATCTATGACATGGGATTGCACAGCCTGTCCCTATGGCCACAGTGGAATCAACAACTGTCGAAGCCAGTGCACTATCGCAATACTGGCTCGCTGGTGGTTGCCCATCGACAGGATCATTCGCAGCTGACACAGTTTGCGGCTAAACTCGCTCATCACTTGGAGACTGAGGAATCAACATCCTCACCTTGGCAATGGCTGGATCAAAACGGTATTACCGAGTACGAGCCAGAACTCAATCATTTCCAGCGAGCACTGCTTCTTAACAATGAGGCCTACTTAGATAACCATGCACTGCTCGATCAACTGCTGATGGAAATCCAACGCCTAGGCGGACATCTTGTTGAGCACACGCCCATAGTTTCCGTTGTCGCCAATCAATTACAAACCGCTGACACAAAACACGACTTTGATTGGGTGATTGACTGCAGAGGTGTGGGCGCCAAAGATGACATTGACGATCTACGAGGGGTGCGCGGCGAAGTGCTTTGGGTGCAAACTAACGAAGTAAAACTGACTCGTCCCGTGCGCTTTATGCATCCGAAATACAAACTCTATGTGGTACCGAAACCCAACAACCAATACATCATCGGCGCCACTGAAATTGAATCGGAAGATCTCAGCCCAGTGAGCTTGCGATCAAATCTGGAATTATCCAGCGCTCTCTACGCNCTGCANCCCGCCTTTGGNGANGCCAGAATCACCGCCACTGATGTCAATCTAAGACCCTCNTTGCAGGATAATTTGCCCCGCTTGGAAATCGATGANGGACTCATTCGNGCNAACGGNCTCTATCGTCACGGTTATCTATTAGCGCCAGCTGTCGTGGAATCAATCGTGGCAAAAATACTCGAAAAATCCAGTAAATTATTTGATGAAAAAATTGTGAAACCTTCCTGCAACACAGCGGTTTCAAAATCATCTCTACCGTCTAACGCCTAACTTTGAGGCAAGCTATGTTAACACTGAGCTTAAACAACGAAACCAAATCACTGCCCCACCCCATGAGCTTGAGTGATGCTCTGCAGCATTGGCAGCTGTGCGATTCATTATCGGCCGCCGCCATAAANGGTGAATTTGTCCCACGCAGTAACTATTCAAATACAGCACTACAAGACGGCGATAANATCGACATTGTTAAACCCGTGGGCGGAGGTTAGCCATGACACACTCATCTGACACAGACTTTACCCTTTACGGTGAAACTCTATCCAGCCGTTTTATTTTGGGAACCGCGCTCTACCCCTCACCACAATCTATGCGCGACAGCATTGATGCGGCCGAGACTGCTATGGTCACACTCTCGTTGCGACGACAGAACCCAGAACAAAACGACGGCGATCATTTTTGGGACATCATCCGCGACTCCGGCTGTCGACTACTGCCCAATACCGCTGGTTGTANAACTCCAAAAGAAGCCATNAATCTCGCAGAAATGAGNCGCGAAATTTTCTCCACCGACTGGTTAAAATTGGAAGTCATCGGCGACGACTACAACCTGCAACCCTGCCCGTTCGGTTTGGTCGAAGCCGCCGCTGAATTGATCAAACGTGGCTTCAAGGTTTTGCCCTATACCACCGATGATCTCGTGCTTGCGCAACGCTTGTTGGACGTCGGCTGTGAGGTCTTAATGCCTTGGGGTGCCCCTATCGGCACAGGACAGGGCTTATTGAATCGCTACAACCTTGCCACCTTGCGTGAACGCTTNCCCAATACTCCTCTGATTATTGACGCGGGGTTAGGGGCGCCGTCCCAAGCGGCGGAAGCAATGGAAATGGGGTTTGATGGTATTCTTCTGAACACTGCGGTCGCCAAAGCTCACGATCCAGTTCTCATGGCCCGGGCATTTGCCGGCGCTATCCGCTCAGGGCGAGACGCGCACTTGGCAGGTTTGATTCACAAGAGCCAAACCGCCTCTCCATCGACCCCGACACTGGGACAACCTTTTTGGCATCAGACGTGACCAGCACCGACAGCTCTTTCTCCAAAAAAGTCGTCTGTGCCATATCCGCCAGTGACAGTTACGCCCATGCCGGCCAACAATGCGATCTGCGTGTTATTCAGGATTTAGGCTGTCACGGCATCAGTGTGTTGAGCGGAATTACCGCACAAAACGATGCTGGTGTTCAGCAGGTTGAAACCGTGAGTTTCGAGAGTTTCGGAGCCCAACTCGATGCCTTGCTGAGTGATGTTTCCATCAGTGCAATAAAAACTGGTTTACTGCTGAGTGCACAACAAATCGAAACACTTCAGCAATCTCTCAGTGGATTGGATTGTCCGTTGATTGTCGATCCAGTATTGAGCACCAGCAGTGGTCACTCGTTTGAGTCGAGCGCAATCATTGAGCGCTACCGTCAGTTGCTTCCTCGTGTCGATCTTTTCACTCCCAATATTCCGGAAGCCGAACAACTGCTGGNGCGAACGATAACCTCTGAACAGGACNTNGTCGATGCCGCCAAACAACTGCGTGAGTTNGGNGCAAAAGCCGTACTNCTAAAAGGCGGACATCGACACACTCNCGATTTTGTCATCGACTATTTNGANAGCGAAAGCCATCAATTCTGGNTGTGCCAGAAGAAAAANCATTCACAGAANACTCGCGGNACNGGCTGCACACTCGCCTCCGCTGCCGCCAGTTTCATGGCGCAAGGAAAGGCCACTGTCGATGCGGTTGTACTTGCCAATGCCTATATTCAACAGGGCATAGGATTGGGGTTTTCACTGACTCCCTTGGGTAAAACTCACGACCCTTCACGGCTGGGATTACTGGGCAACGGCGGTTGGCCTGAGAATTTCGATGACTATCCTCGACTCCTAGACCACTCTCTCCAAGGAGANTTTTCCGAGCGTGTTTCTGATCTATTTTCCGAAAAGCCCTTTGCCTCCTGTGACACAGACTCTTTAGGGCTTTACCCGATTGTGGATTCACTGCAGTGGCTTGAGCAGCTGTTAGAGCAAGGTGTCGAAACTCTACAGCTGCGTGTCAAGGAGATGCCGTCTCTCGAGTTAGAAACACTCATCAAAGATGCCATAACACTGGGACANCGTTNTCAAGCGCGTCTGTTTATTAATGACCACTGGCAGCTAGCGATCAAACACAGGGCTTATGGTGTTCACTTAGGTCAGGAAGATCTCGAGCACGCATCACTGGATCAGATTCGAAACAGCGGATTGCGACTGGGCCTAAGTTCGCACAGTGAATTCGAATGGCTACTGGCNGCAAGCCATCAACCCAGCTATATCGCCATGGGTTCGGTCTTTAAAACCGGCACCAAGCAGGTGAAGACCATTGGGCTAGACAATCTTCGCCATTGGTCGACTGTACTTAAAACCCGCTTCCCACTGGTGGCTATTGGCGGTATTACCGAAGACAACATTGATCAGGTGATCGCTTGCGGTGCAGGTTCATGTGCGGTCATCAGTACGATTACTGGCANTGATGATTACAAGGGTGTGGTAGAACGGCTGAAGCAAAGAATGAATGGCTAGTGGCTAGTGGCTAGTGGCTAGTGGCTAGTGGCTTCAGTATAGGGTGCTTGTTCTACTTAGTAGAAGGGTGATAAAGACAGAAATGAAGGCGGGAGCAGCCCCCCCTACTGTCGCCCTTGATCTTGGACGCAGTAGGGAAAGTAGGCAGAGCTATTTAAGCCGCTGAGACTTTGACCGGTACGCCATTGAGCGCGGCGTTGCCGCTAATCGCATCGATCAATTTCTCATCGGTCAAATCGTTGCAGTTTACACCGTTCTGCTCTGAGGCAATGCTCAGTTGCGCGCCGTTGCGTTTATGACCCCAGCCGTGAGGTAAGCTCACNACCCCTTGCATCACTTCATCACTGGCNACAACCGTTGTGGATACCTTACCCACACGAGACTCAATACTGACTTGAGTATTATCACTCAGACCACGATCGGCCAAGTCCTGTGGGTGCATCAGTAGCTGCCAACGGGGCTTGCCTTTCACCAGACGTTTGGAGTTATGCATCCATGAGTTGTTACTGCGCACATGACGACGACCAATCAACAGTAGCTCATCTTTCGCCGGCGCAGATTGTGTATCCCGCAAGCGCTCCACGTCGGCCAAGATGAAATCAATGTCCAAGTGCACCTGTTTATCGTCGGTGCACAAGCGCTCAGCCATATTGGTTTCTAACGGACCCAAATCAAGACCGTGTGGGTACTCTTTGATCTTGTCCATGGTCAACGCCAATTCGTGACCGGCATTGGCACTGTAGTGATCGTGTTGAATACCCATATCGATCACTTGATCCGGTGCCGGCAACGGCTTCAGATCAACACCTCTAAGCTCTGCCACCTTGGCGGAAAGCTCATTAAAGATCTGCCAATCGTGACGAGTATTGGCTTCGGGCTCGAACACCGCCGGGTTGTAACGGGTGGTGTTGCGAACCGCTAAACGATGGAAAGCGAGATCATAGTGATCGTGCTCTAGCGCGGCTGTTGGCGGCAAAATGATGTCCGCGTGTGAAGTGGTTTCATTGATGTAGAAATCAATGGAAACCATAAACTCCAAGTCTTTCAGTGCGCGATCAATTTCGTTGCCGTTGGTTGTCGACAGCACAGGGTTACCGGCGATTGTCACCAACCCACGCAACTGCCCCTCACCTGGGGTGAGAATTTCTTCGGCCATCGCCACGACGGGTAATTCACCAGCAAACTCTGGCAAGTTACTGACCCGGCTGCGGAATAAATCAAAGTGACCGGCGCCACCCACGCCCGGCTTAACGTAACCAAAGGCAGGTGAGCACACCATTGCCCCACCCTCTACATCGAGAGAGTTGGTGAGCAGATTGATGATCTGAATGGCCCACTGACATAAGGTACCAAACACTTGAACCGACACACCCATACGGCCATAACAAACCGCACCTTCGGTANTGGCCATTTCACGAGCCAAGNCACGAATGGTGTCAGCGGCGATGCCCGTCTGCTGTTCTGCCAACTCCGGGGTAAAACCTTCGGCGGCTTTTTGTACGTCATCAAGGCCGCGCACTTTATCGCTGAAATGGCCAAGTTTCACCAAGCCTTCAGCAAACAGAGTATTGATCATCGCCATCAAGAAAAACGCATCACTACCGGGGCGAACAAAATGGTGTTCGTCGGCAATTTCAGCCGTTTCGGTTCGACGTGGGTCGATCACCACAAAACGACCACCGCGTTTCTTAATGTCTTTCAGACGCTTGGTCACATCAGGCACGGTCATGATGCTGCCGTTTGAGGCCAGCGGATTACCGCCGATGATCATCATGAATTTGGTGCGATCGATATCTGGGATTGGCTGCAGGAATTGATGGCCATACATCTTCATCGAGGTCAGATGGTGAGGCAATTGATCCAGCGATGTGGCCGAGTAGTGGTTCTTCGTCTGCAGGGCTTTGCGCAACTGGCCGCCGTGGGTCATGCTGCCGTAGTTGTGCACATTGGGGTTGCCCGCATAAAAGGCGACGGCATCTTTACCGTGGCGCTCTTGCACGCCTACCAGCTTTTCGGCAACGGTTTGGTAAGCCTCTTCCCAGCTGATGGTTTCCCAACCGCCGTCAACCTTCTTGACCGGCTGTTTGAGCCTATCGGGATCTGTGTGAAGATCTTGTAAAGCGGTCGCCTTAGGACAGATGTGACCGCGACTGAACGGGTCGTTCTTGTCACCCTTGATGGAAATAACTTGATCGCCCTGAGTCTTAATTTCGACGCCACAGATGGCTTCGCACAAATGACAGGCACGGTAGTGGGTTTTGATCTCGTCGACCATGGATCTCTCTCCAATGTGTGGCTACACGGTTTAATGTAAGTACCGGTTGAAATACCTACAGTTTCGATAACAGTTAGCTTTGGTGATTTTTAGTTTCTATTTCGACAATTTCGATGATTGTCTGTCATTCCAGATCATCGTCTAGAACTCTAGTTATAGCGACTATATAAGCACAATCGTAGTCATAGAGTGACTTTTTTTGGGTGATGCGGAGATATAAACGGGAATGATGTTTTACTGGGAGAGCTATTCATGAAGCCGCTGATCCGCATCGACAACACGGATCAGTGGTGGACCGCTTAAAGGAAGCCTCTAGTATTAGAGGGCTGCCAATTCGGCCATTTTCTCGTTGTGGTCAACTTCGATCGCGTTATCTAAGACTTCCAACCACTGTGCACGGGCTTTCAGCTTAGTGGCGGTATGAGCTGGCATCACCAAACCGGCCATTCGGGTCGCTTCTGCTTTTGCTGTGGCCATCAACTCATCGGCGGGTACAATTTTGTCCAAATAACCGGCCGTCACAGCTGTGGCGGGATCGTACATTTCAGCATTGATCACTGAACGCTGGAAAAAGGCCGGAGTCAGGCTGTAACGAGCCAGCTCAATGCCGACGTGATGCATGGTCATGCCAATCTGCACTTCGTTGAGCCCCAAATTGAACGGACCATCGACACCGATACGGTAATCACAAGCCATTAGAGTGAAACAACCTTGAGCGATCGCGTGGCCAGTACAGACGCCAATGATCGGGGTTGGGAAAGCCAACATACGGCGACACAACTTGGAGCCGGCAGTGACCATCTCAACGCCCTCTTTAAGGTCACGCTGGAACACTTTCAAATCAAATCCACCGGAGAAGATACCCGGCTGGCCAACCAACATCACCACGGCTCCGGCCTCTTCGGCTTTATCTAAGGCGCCATTAATGGCCGCGATATGCTCAGGCGACATCGCATTGACCTTGCCATTTTGCATAGTAATGGTGGCAATAGAGCCGTCGATTTCATAGGTGACTAAGTCAGTCATGTCTCTCTCCAAAATTCTCTAAGTGGATTCTCTGGGAGGCTCTCTCTTATGTAGAACCTGTGGTTGTCATTATTCGCCATCATCCGGCCAAAGAACACTATCCAAACTGGTCAAATTGATGACAAATTGGAACATGTGTTTGAATTATAAAACTCACCTTAACCCCACGCCGAGATTGTTGAGAGTGGCTGCAGTATAGACACAAAAAAGCCCGCACATGAGGCGGGCCAAAAATCAAACAATTACAACCGGCCCACAAACCGTGGGCTCATTAAAAAGAAAACGATTAACGCCCCAAAATACCGCGAGAAATCACTTCTTTCATGATCTCTGAAGTACCGGCATAGATGGTCTGAATACGCGCATCCACATAGAAACGAGAAATCGGATACTCGGTGGTATAACCGTAACCGCCAAACAACTGTAAGCACTCATTGACCGCTCGCAGTTGCATTTCAGTGGTGGTGAGCTTAAGAATGGCGGCATCATCAACCGTCATTTCACCACGGGCAAACTTGGCCATGTTTTGATCCAGTAGCGCTTTGCTCAGGGCAATATCGGCCTTCACATCGGCTAATTTAAAGCGAGTGTTTTGGAACTGACCGATAGGTTGACCAAACGCCTTACGCTCTTGCACGTAGGCTACGGCTAGATCAAAAGCGCCTTGCGCCTGTGCCACAGCCTGTGTCGCACAACCGAGTCGCTCGCGCGGTAGTTCTTCCATCAGATGAACGAAGCCCTTGCCCTCTCCTCCCAACAACGCAGAAGCGGGCACACGCAAGTTTTCAAAAAACAGCTCAGCGGTATCACTGGCGTGTTGACCAATTTTCTCAATTTTCTGACCTTTAGAGAAACCAGGCAAGCTGGCATCAACCAAGAACAAAGAGATTCCCTTGGAACCTGCTTTGGGGTCTGTTTTGGCACAAACCACAACCACATCTGCGTGAATACCATTGGTAATAAAGACTTTAGAGCCGTTGATCACGTACTCGTCACCGTCACGGACCGCACTGGTNCGCATACCCGCGAGATCGCTGCCAGCACCAGGCTCGGTCATCGCAATCGCGCCGACCGCTTCACCGGTAACCATCTTCGGCAACCAATAATCTTTCTGCTCTTCGGTGCCCAAATTGTAGATGTAAGGGGCAACGATGTTGGCGTGGATGTTGTAACCACTACCCAGACCGCCATAGCCCAAACGAGACATTTCCCACTCGATCATCTGATTGACTTCAAAAGAAGCTTCTGCAGCGCCGAACTTCTCTGGCATGTCCACACACAGTAGGCCGGCTTGACCCATGGTATTCCACAATTCACGAGGCACCATGTGATCTTTTTCCCACTGCTCGTAATGGGGATGAACTTCCTGCTCGAAAAAGCGCAAAACCATATCGCGGAACAGTTCCAGCTCTTCATTGTTAACAGCGTTATCGGTCATGGTGAAACCTCGTTAGTTTGGTCGGGTAAAAAAGGCGATATTGTCAGTCTAGACCGATGCTCGAGCAATGATAGAAGCAGCCATATAATTAGCGCTTTCGGACATGTTTTTTCATAGCAAAGAGATTTTTATGCTAAAATCAGCGGCTTCCGAGCCTCAAATTACCACAAGCGGACACATGAGTGACTACCACGACGTCAGACACACTGTAGCCAGCCACTTTGCTCGCTGTCACCTAGACAACGGCGTTAAGCAAGGCTTCGAGCGCCAAGCGCTACTCAACTACGCCAATCTCTCGCCGGTGCTGTTGCAGCAGCAAGGCTCACGTATTGCCCCCAAGCAACTAGCAAGATTGATGCTAAAGATTATGCGAGATGGCGACGACGAGTTTCTGGGGTTGGCCTCACACCCCTGTCGTCTCGGCATGTTTGAGTTACTTTGCGAGCGGTTGATTCTATGTAATAGCTTGCTAGAGGCGATGCAGGAGACCAAACGTTTCTACGACCTGATTGATCGAGGCATTCGCTTCGAGCTGACACAGAGCGAAGAAGACATCCGTATCACCATCATTCGCGAGAATGCCGACAAGGATTTCAATCACCTATTGATTGAGTACTTACTGCTGGTATGGCACCGCTTCCCGTCTTGGCTGGTTGGTCAGGTCATCCCGCTGAAGAAGATACAATTTGATTTTCCAGAGCCCGATCACGCCGAGGAATATCGCCTACTCTACCCTGGGCCGAGAGAATTCAACGGTGCGAGCAACACCTTAATCTGGCCGAAAGCGGTGTTGCAACTGCCCATCCACCGCACACAAGAACAATTGAAACGCTACATGACTCAGGTGCCCTTGCAGTGGTTCCGAAAACCGCGTTTTAGTGATCACCAAACAGAAAGAGTCATGCAACTGCTGGAACAAGCCGACAACCCTCACACAACAAAGTTGGAGGACATCGCTGAGCAGCTGCATATGACATCGCGAACACTGCGGCGAAAACTCACCGCCGAAGGCAGTCGTTTTCAACAGATGAAAGATGATCTGCGCCGCGATCAAGCCATCTATTGGCTCAGCCAAGAAGGGGTTTCGATCAATGAAGCCGGTTTACAAGTAGGTTATACCGAAACTGCATCGTTTATTCGCGCTTTTAAGAGCTGGACAGGCCTGTCTCCAGGCCAATACCAAAAAGGGCTGCACGACACTAAATCATCGTGAACTCAACCCTTTCATTAACGCCGGTGCCAGTGAGGGAAACTAAGGTGTGACGATATTAAAATTGGGTACAGGCCCCTGAAACAGTGAAAAGAAGCCGACTAAATCGAGTTTACTGCCTTCGATTTTTAGGTCATCCGAAAACAGCGTCTCTTTTAGGTTCGCCTGCTGAGTAATCAATCCCAAGAACATCTCACGGGTCATGGTAATACTGGCATTGGCATCCGAGCGCCAAGCTTGCGCCTTGTGGTGCAGAACGGCGTTTTCAATGGAGAGAACGTAGTCTTCATCGCTGTCGGTAAAGCGAATATTAATGACGTAGTTTTCATCGTCCGCTTTCTCAGCATTCAAGCTCGTTGCCATGGAATCAAAGAACATATAGGTGGGCACTTGCTGAATCATACCAATAGCATCACTCATATCCACTCCCGTTTCCGGAGCACCATGACGCAACTCATAAGCCCCACTGAGATACACATCTCTCCAAGGGCCAGATTCCGCCTGATAGGCCATCTGATCATAACTATTGGCTAACAGCGCCTTGGCCTGGGCGTGATTGGGTTCTGCAAACACTAAGTGATTCAGGACCTCTGCCACCCATCGGTAATCACCCTGTTCGTAAGATTGCTGCGCTTTTTGCAGCAACTGATCCGCTCCACCCATAAATGCTACGTAGCGCTCTGCGGCGGCAGTGGGTGCATGCGGATTGAGATTGGCAGGGTTGGCGTCATACCAGCCGAAATACAACTGATACACGGCTTTGGCATTGTGGCTGACCGTTCCATAGTAACCGCGGTTGGAAAAAACGGTGCGCAGAGAAGAAGGCAACTGCAATTGCTCTGCAATCTCACGCGATGTCATTCCCCGATTGGCCATGCCCAAAGTTTGATCGTGAATGAATTTGTAGGTGTCTCGCTGCTGCTTCATGTAAGTGACAATATCGCCCTGCCCCCAGATCGGCCAGTGATGGCTTGCAAAATAGACCTCACTTTTGGCGGCAAACAAATCGATTGCCTCATCGATATAGCGGCTCCACGCTAGCGCATCACGCACCTTCGCACCGCGCAAGGTGTAGACATTGTGCATGTTGCGAGACATTACTTCAGCGCCGCAGAAAGCCCTCTGCTCGGGAAGATAAAAAGTAAATTCAGCGGGCGCTTCAGAGCCTGGAGCATACTGAAACTCGATTTCGACGCCATCGACCACCAAGGTGGTGCCAGTTTCTTCAACAATATGAGTCGGCTGAAGAATACTCACCATGCCACCTTTAGTGGGCTCTTTGCCAAGACCCGTATCCACATGCCCACGGGGAGAAACCGGTAAGTTTCGACCGTACATATAGGTCGCTCGGCGTTGCATGGCGATNCCCGCCATGATGTTTTCACTGACCGACTCTTCCATGAATCCCAAAGGCGCAATCACCATCAAATCCTCGCGCTCGGAATCGCGCAGCACACCATCGACACCACCAAAGTGATCCACATGACTGTGGGTGAAAATCACCGCTTTAACCGCTTTATCGCCCAGCTGCTGACGCGCGAAAGTAATGGCCGCGCGAGCGTTATCCTCGCTGGTCAATGGGTCTACGACGATCCAGCCACTGTTGCTGTCAATTAAGGTCATGTTGGCCAAATCGAATCCACGCAACTGATGAATGCCTTCTGCCACCTTAAACAATCCATGAATACCGTTGAGCTTGGCTTGACGCCAAAGGCTTGGATTCACCGTTTCGGGGGCCTCACCGGTAACAAAATCGTAGGCTGATTGATCCCAGGTGACCTCCCCCTCCGGCGTGGTAACTCTGAGCCCCTCTTGCACAGCAATTAAACCGCGCTGCGCGAGTTCAAAGTCGCGCGCATCCTCCAAAGGCAAAGACTCGGCTAAGCGTTGATTGGCCAAAAGAGTGTGGGAGGTGGCACTGCTGTGACCGGCGGCGTCCGCACCTTGCTCGACCGCCACAGGACGTTTTTGCTCACAGCCGGCAAGGACAAACATCGTCAACACGCCGCCGAGAATAAGCCACTTCGAATCAAATAGACGCTGGGGTATTTTCATGAATTTCAGACCTCGTTGTTTAGGTGCTGTTATACACTAAGAAGAGAATCTGTATCGGTGACAGAACGTCAAAAATTTTGGTTTAAGCGCCACCTTGCATAGTGACCTATTGGTGTCGGTAACATTTGGTCTATTTACGATGATAGGCCTATTGCATCACTAGAGGCTAATATTCAGATCAGAGGTTTTTCCCAAAACTGCGCCTGACCAAATTGAGCATCCAACTCGTAGCCCTCAAAGCCAAACGCCTGATACACCTCTCTAGCACGCTGATTACCCTCCAGCACTTCAAGCGTCAGCTTGCAACACTGTCGCTGACGCGCAATCGCCTCCACGCGCGCTAGCATTTTAGGTGTGATACCCAATCCCCGCCGATCTGAACTCACAATTACGTCGTGAATATTGACTAGAGGTTTGCCTTTAAACGTCGACAGGGTTGCAAAGCAATTGACCAGCCCGACGGGCTCCTCTCCCAGCCATGCGATGACGGTAAAGGCGCCCGCATAGCCAAATAACTGTGTGGGTAGCTCCGCTAAAATAGCAGCCGCGATGGGTTTACCACCACCCATGGGGTCGGTGGCGTATTGCTGCATTAACTGGCGCAAAGCCTGACAATCGCGATGTTGAGAAAAATCGGCAATGCTAATTCTCACATCCGCTGGAGATGTTGCCATGGAGCTTAACCTTTTCTATTCCGAGAATTGCTCAATCGCCATTGCCACGCGCTCTTGAGCTGACAAACCAGACTGGCAAGTTTCCACAAATTCTAGGCGCGGGCGCAAGCCAATTCCATTGGCCACTTGAATCGCTAAACCCGGTCGAGCGTTGAGCTCTAACAATAAAGGGCCGTGTTGACGATCCAGCACAATATCGACGCCTAGATAACCCATATCACTCACTTCAAATCCCCTAGCTGAAAGCAACAATAGCTGCTGCCAATGAGGCACGTGCAGATCAATAAGTCGTTTACCCGTGTCAGGGTGAAGCTCGATTGGGCGATCGTGCTGAACCGCTCGCAGGGCTCGCCCCGTCGCGATATCAATGCCAACACCAACCGCCCCCTGATGTAAATTCGCTTTTCCATCGGACTCCCGCGTGGACAATCGGGTCATGGCCATAACGGGAAACCCCCGATACACAATCACCCGCACATCGGGTACGCCCTCGTAAGAAAAACCCTCAAAATCATCAGTAAATTGAACGAGACCTTCAATCAAGGCGATATCTGGCTTGCCACCTAAACTAAATAACCCGCTCAGAATATTGGAGGTATGGCGACACAGTTCCTCATGTGTGACTTTCGCACCGCTAGGCTTTAGGTAGTCGGCGCCATCACGCCCCACAATAACCAAAATACCTTTGCCGCCACTGCCCTTNGCCGGNTTTATGACAAACTGCTGCTTGTCCTTAAAGAAATCCTCGAGCTCATTAACGTGTCCTTGAGTACGGCAAGCACCCAGCAGTTTAGGAACCGCAATATCGTGCTCAGCACAGAGCAGTTTAGTCCGATATTTATCATCCACATTGGGATACAAGCGCCGAGGATTGTTGTGAGCAATGTAATTCACATTGCGCAAATTCATCCCGATGATACCTTTTTCTCGCAACTTTTTGGGCGATGCTAGTCCAAACATTAGTAGCGCTCCATGGGCTCAAAACGGCGTAAATCTGACAGACGATAACCACTGTAGCTACCNATACTAATAATCACAGCCAAGAGCACCAACAGCAGCTCTGGGTACAAGAAGATCGTATCGGCAACAAACGTATTCGACATCAGCAGAAACGCCAACGAGGCGGTTAACAAACTACCACCACNTNNAACCATAACTTCATGACCGCCCTCCTCGTCCCACAGAATCGACATCCTCTCAATGGTCCAAGACAAAATAATCATCGGAAAGAAAGTCACTTTTAATCCCGCCTGCCAACCCATTTTCGAACTGATAATACCGATGGCTGCGTAGATGATAATGACAAANACCAGTACCGAGGCGATCCGCGGNACCANNAATAANTTAAGCCGACTGAGGTAGGAGCGAAGNAACAANCCCACACCCACCACCACTAAAAACAACATTAACCCGGTAAAAAGCGAGGTTTGCAGAAACGTCAGTGCAATCAATACCGGCATAAAAGTGCCAGAGGTCCGAATACCCACCAGATTGCGAAGTATCACAACCACCAANGCNCCCAGCGGAATCACCAATAGCAGCTTGAAAGTATTTTGCTCCGATAAGGGCAAGCTGTAGATGGAAAAATCGATCANCGGATTGTGAGAGTGAGCGGCTGCTTTCACCGCTGAAGTAAACGCCGCACGCTGCATTTTAGTGGTCGCATAGGAAACCTCCGAGTCGCGCCCACCGAACACCTCCAACAAAGGCTCATCACCAGTGCGCAGCAAGATCACCCGATTCCACGGTACTACAGCAACTTCTCGAGTATCGTAGAGCACATGGGTGTCATCAATCATCACGTCAAGGAAATGCTGAGTATGCTGGCTTCGGGCTTTTTCTTCTAAGTAAATACCACTCACGGTACGCACAGGAAATCCCGCCAGCTGCAACAGTTCACCGGCTAGGCGGTTGCGCGACTGAACACCAGAAAAATCCCGTAGCAGAATATCCACCTGCTCATCGTTGACGCGATTGAGTAATTGCAGAACCTCGACAATGCGCTCATGAGGCGATGTTTCGGTTAACTGTTCAATCAAGGCTTGCGCCGTTACAGCTTGCGCCGATGACAACTCCAATAGAGGAACCGATTTAATCGCCGCTAGAGAGCCTGCCTTATCACTGACAAAATAGCTTTCCGAGCGCGCATAGATGGTTTGCAAGCCACTGGCCTCATCAGCCTGCCAACGCCCAAGTCTCACGCCGTTTTCTTCGACCACTTGATAAGTAAAACCCGGTGAAATTAGATCCGCCGAGACAACATGACGGCTTGGATTTTCATCGGGTAAATTAATACTGACGGTAACGGGCCCACCATCGGCGATAAAGTTAATCTTGGCTTCAATTTGCCAAATCGTTTCTTTATCGGATGCGATGAGAGGAAAACCCAACACGGTGTATTTATAGAACGCGGCCCCGAGCCCAATAACGGTTAACAATAGGATCAGTATGCGAATCTGCAGTTTCGGCGACATAGTCAGTCAATTCCCTATTAGTGTTCAAGTGCAGTAAATTTGCGGCTGACATCCACCTGCGCGCGACCATCCAGAAAATTTCTACCGATCAAGACGGGATAGGTAAATTTCTCTCTGTTTGCCAGAGACACCTCAATGCGATCTCTTAGGGAGCCGATGGCCAATTCCAGAGCCACCACCGGACGTTTTACGCTTTCAGCGCCATGGCGTTTAATGGTGACCGTTCGCTCGACAGGTAATTTGAATTCAGTGGGCTTTTTAGTAACGCGATCGAGTACCAGGAAACGAACCCACTGCCTGCCATCACGCTCGAANAGCACGATATCTCGCGAATCGATAGACGTCGTTTCCGCGCCGGTATCNATACGGGCCTTATGGCGCACTCCCGTCGGCAATACATCCACATACTCCACTTGACCGATGGTCGCCAAACCGGCATTGGCTTCGGCGGCAGGACAAACCGGCTGTTCAACCAATTCACAGCTTTCACCCGTTTTTGCAGAATCCCCACTGGGCTCACTTTTGTGTGTCGATATGGATAGACACCCATTCAACAGCAATGCGGCACACGAAATCCCCAAGATACGATATGTCATACCTAACTTCCCTATAAATACCAATACACGAATATTGATGGTCTCATTTCAGATTGAAACACGGCAAGCCCCCGAACCACAAATCGCCAACAGTGACTGATCTATATCACGCTTTGGCAAAACAGCGCACACCACCAGCAATAATAGTTCAGCCCATAAAAAAAGCCCCGCTAAAGAGCGAGGCTTTTTGAGAGGTCATCACAAGAGACCAATAAGTTGAGCTGCCGAGTGGTTATCGGATTGAGCCCAACCGCAGTTTTACTATTACTGCCCCATCGACTGAACCATGGAGATCATCACACCAGCAGCAACCGCAGAGCCAATCACACCGGCGACATTTGGACCCATAGCGTGCATTAACAAGAAGTTCTGAGGGTTAGCTTCAAGCCCAACCTTGTTAGACACTCGCGCCGCCATCGGTACTGCGGAAACTCCGGCAGAACCAATCAATGGATTCACTTTGTGTACGCTGAACTTGTTCATGATCTTGGCCATGATGACGCCCATAGCAGTACCGATACCGAAAGCAACGATACCCAGCGCCAGAATACCCAGAGTCTTGGGATCTAGGAATTTATCAGCGGCCAGCTTTGAACCGACAGAGAGGCCCAAGAAGATAGTAGTAACATTGATCAAAGCGTTTTGAGCGGTATCAGACAAGCGATCTACCACACCACACTCTTTCATCAANTTACCGAAGCAGAACATACCTAGCAGCGGCGCTGCAGAAGGCAAGAACAAAGCGACAGCAATCAAGACAATCACTGGGAAGGCGATCTTCTCGCGCTTAGACACCGGACGCAATTGCGTCATGGTAATTTTGCGCTCTTCTTCAGTGGTCAGTGCTTTCATGATNGGCGGTTGAATCATAGGAACCAACGCCATGTAGGAGTATGCCGCGACNGCAATNGCACCTAATAGCTCAGGAGCCAGCAGAGACGACACGTAGATAGCNGTTGGGCCATCTGCACCACCGATAATACCGATAGCAGCNGCATCAGCAATGCTGAAGTCCATCAAGCCCAATGAGCTCAAACCCACCGCGCCCAGTACAGTTGCGAAGATACCGAATTGAGCGGCAGCACCCAAGAACATAGTCTTTGGATTGGCCAATAGCGGACCGAAATCGGTCATAGCGCCCACGCCCATGAAGATCACCAGCGGCGCAATGGTAGAACCAATAGCGACTGAGTAGAACTTGTAGAGCATGCCGCTATCAAAACCGCTGTTAGCAGCGACCTGATTGGCCGCAAACACCTGCTCTGCTGTGGCATTGGGTATTGCTGCCTTAATGTCTTCGTAACTCTCGTAGACACCAACGTTAAAGGCCTCAGCCATGGCTGCCAGCACTTCTGGACCACCCATGAGTAGAGCATTCTCTACCGCTGAGTAGGCCAAGCCTGCACCGGGAATATTGGCCAAAATACCGCCAAAACCGATGGGTACCAGCAACAAAGGTTCAAAGTTTTTATTGATGGCCAAAAACAGTAGACCGATACCAATCAAGATCATTGCGACCTGACCTGGACCCGTAAACTGGGCCAGACCAGAGTCGTTCCAAAGTCCGATTAAGCTTTCCATTTAGATAACCCCCGGACTTAAGCGATGGTTAGCAGAGTGTCGCCGACGGCAACAGAGTCACCCTCTTTGACGCTAACGCTACCAATGGTGCCAGTTTTCGGCGCGCGCACTTCGGTTTCCATCTTCATCGCTTCTAGTACGATGATGAGGTCCCCTTCCTGTACCGCTTGCCCTGCCGTGGCATGAACTTTAAAGATGTTACCGGCAAGTGGTGCCGGTAAAGGCTCACCACCCGTAACCGGTGCGCCAGCTGCAGCTGGAACCGCGCCCGTCGCGCCACCCACCGGAGCAATGCCGGTCAAATCGCCACCATCGGAGACAGTAACGGTGTAAGACGCGCCTTCCACCTCAACGGTGTAGACCTCTTCACCCTTGTCATTGGTGACGGTAGAACCTTCTTTACCGGTAGGTACTGGCTCAAAGGCGTCAGGGTTGTTGCGATTCTCTAAGAATTTCAAGCCGATCTGCGGGAACAAAGCGTAAGTCAGTACATCATCAATCTCTTGCTCACCGGCTGCCAGAGTAATGCCTTTCTCACCGGCCAGCTGCTTCAGTTCAGCGGCTAGCTTGTCCATTTCTGCATCGATCANATCTGCCGGGCGACAGGTAATGGCTTCAGCGCCATCCAGTACGCGCGTTTGCAGCTCTTGGTTGTAAGGAGCGGGTGCAGCGCCGTACTCACCTTTCAGGATGCCCTGAGTCTCTTTGGAGATAGACTTGTAACGCTCACCGGTCAATACGTTCAAGACCGCCTGAGTACCCACGATTTGTGAGGTTGGAGTAACTAGGGGAATAAAGCCCAGATCTTCACGTACACGAGGGATTTCAGCCAATACTTCACCGAATTTGTCCTCAGCACCTTGATCTTTCAACTGGCTTTCCATGTTGGTCAACATGCCACCAGGCACTTGTGCCGTCAGAATGCGGCCGTCGATGCCNCGCANAGANCCTTCAAACTTGGCGTACTTCTTACGCACTTCACGGAAGTAGTTAGCGATTTCTTCCAGCTTAGCCAGATCCAAACCGGTATCACGCTCTTGACCTTGCAAGATAGCCACTACGGATTCGGTGGGGCTGTGACCGTAGGTCATGGACATAGAAGAAATAGCGGTGTCGATATTGTCGATGCCGGCCTCCACACATTTTAAAGCGGTAGCGGTCGACAGGCCGGTGGTGGCATGACACTGCATGTGAATAGGTATGTCACAGGCTGCTTTTAATTTAGTAACCAGCTCGAAACCCGCGTAAGGCGTCAGTAGACCCGCCATATCTTTAATGGCAATGGAGTCTGCACCCATGTCTTCAATTTTCTTACCTTGCTCAACCCACATATCAATGGTGTGAACGTCACTCAAGGTGTAAGCAATGGTGCCCTGGGCGTGCTTGCCTTGCTTTTTAACTGCTTTCAGCGCCGTTTCGATATTGCGCATATCGTTCATGGCGTCAAATACACGGAAGACATCAACGCCATTGGTTGCACAGCGCTCAACAAATTTCTCTACGACGTCATCGGCGTAATGGCGGTAGCCCAAAATGTTCTGACCGCGAAATAGCATCTGCATAGGCGTCTTCGGCATCGCTTTTTTCAGCTCGCGAATACGTTCCCAAGGATCTTCACCCAAATAACGAATACANGCATCAAANGTCGCTCCGCCCCAAGTCTCGAGAGACCAGAAGCCAATATCGTCCAATTTGGCGGCGATTGGCAGCATGTCGTCCAAACGCATGCGGGTGGCGAAAAGAGATTGATGCGCATCGCGCAACACAACGTCGGTAATGCCTAATGGTTTTTTGTTCTCAGTCATGAGAAAGCCCTTAGTATCTTAAATGTCGAAAAATTCAGTAGTTCTTTAGCTCAATGGCTTGGCGATCATTGGAATGCTTCATTAATAGGTCAGGAGTAACCGTTTACATCTAGCGATAGGCTCTCGCCTGAAACTAGCTACGGATTATCCACAGAAGCAATTGCGCTTACTTGTTCTTAGCGCGGTGTTGATCAACCGCTGCCTTAATGATGGCCAAGAGTTTCGGATCGGTCACGCCTGTTGGAGCTCTGGGCGCCGCAGGTTGCGGTTCTGGAGCTTCCGGTAGAAAGCGTTGAACGAAAGAAGACATGATCGTCGTTGAAATCACCAATACGGTCAGGAATACGAANACCGATCCCATTCCGAAGAGCATCAGATCGACGCCCTGTTGCATAATGTCTTGTTGCATGGGTAAAACTAGCCTCCTAAATAGCCCTATTTCTAGGGTTCCAGATCACGGGGTCAATGCCGCGATGCTAGGAAAGCAATGTATCTCTTGGATACTTGCCTGTTCTCGTCAGTAATACGTCGGAACTCCCAAAGGAATTCCAGTGGGTCGATAAACCCTGCACCTCTTAGTCGCATCTCTATAACTGATAGTCGCATTTCTATAACGGATATAGACCGGCCATATCGTATAGAACTGGGCACTTCACGTACTTCCCCTTTTTCGGGGAGTAGGAATGTATATCGAAGGCAGCTTGTAGGCAAATTTTCTTAATTACTACAAAGTGCACGAAATACTGCGCCAACAAAGGCCTACAGCCAAAGCCATTATCCCCAAACTACCGCTAAACAAGCCTAGACGCAGACACCCGCTTTGTCAGCCGCTCGCTTAACCACCGGATCAAAGTAGACAAAGCGGCAAATATGCCACACAGATATACCACTCTACCTCAAGCCTAGCTGCTATATAAAGCGCAACATTTGTTCGCCTGAAGATTGTGGGTGTTTTTTGTACAGCCATTCACAAACACCATGGGAGCCACACCCCGCTACCCGCTCCCTGAATCGAACTTTGACGAAAAGAAACCTTCCGGCCAACAGGTCCCATTCGTTACAATGCCCGCCCTTGTTACCAAGCTTCACTGCCTTATGCGTCTATTTCTTGCTCCGATGGAAGGGGTTGTTGATCATCACGTGAGAGAGCTACTGACCTCCATCGGTGGCATCGACATCTGCGTCACCGAGTTTCTCCGGATCACGGAAAACCAGTGTCTGCCTGAAAGAGTCTTCAAGCGATTGTGCCCCGAACTGGATCAAAACAGTCAAACCGCATCGGGAACCTCAGTACGTCTGCAATTGCTTGGAGGCCATCCCGCTACCATGGCCTATAATGCCACTCTAGCCGCGAAACTCGGTGCATCTGCCATAGATCTGAATTTCGGTTGCCCTGCAAAAGTTGTCAATAAAAACGATGGCGGTGCCAGCCTCCTCAAAACGCCATCGCGCATTTACGATATCGTTAAAGCCGTCAGAGACAGCGTCCCTAGTACTACTCCGGTGACGGCAAAAATACGCCTTGGCTTTGAGGATCGCAGTCGCTATTTGGAGAACGCTGTCGCCGCCGAAGAAGGTGGCGCCAATGAACTAACCGTGCACGCGAGATCCAAAGCTGACGGTTACCAACCCCCCGCTTACTGGGACTATATAGGACGCATTAACGAACGACTCAACATTCCTGTCATCGCCAATGGTGAAATTTGGTCCCCTCAAGATTGGCGCCGCTGTAAGGAGCAGTCAAACTGCGAGGATTTTATGTTGGGTCGAGGTCTATTGGCACGACCCGACTTGGCCTTGGCTATCAAGGCCGAGGCCAATAACGATGATTATCAAGATCTGCCGTGGGAGTTGATACTCGAACAGGTTTATCGCTACCACAAGATTACCGAAGCACTCTATCCGAAAAAACACTTGGGTAATCGCACCAAACAATGGTTGATGTATCTGCGAGCAACCTATCCTGCCGCTGAACAGCTTTTCAATCGTGTCCGCAAAGAAAGAAGCAGTGAGGCCTTCGAAGAAATCTTTGACCAAGCTTTCCAATAGCCGCTAAAAAGCACCACTTCAAGAGCTGTCTTGATCAATCCTGACGCGTTGGAAACAACAAACTGCGCAACCAGTTCAACCAGCCGTTTCCGCTCAACACATAGCGATCAAGATCGCGCTGATTCTGCAAATAAAACTCGCCCTGCTCAAACAGTTTTTCACGCTTCAGCATTTTACGCTTGGGGTTGATGGTTTTAATCACTTTGGCGGGATTGCCCCCTACCACCACGTTATCGGGGACATCTTTCACCACAACCGCGCCGGCGGCGACCACACTGTTTTCGCCAATGGTGACACCTTTGCCAACCTTGGCTCCGTGACCAATCCAAACGTTGTCCTTCAGCACAATCGGTTTCGTACACCGAAACGGTCGAGTGCGATTATAGAGACCATGCCAATCACTGTCGGCAATATAGCAGCTGGCGGCGAACATACAATTGTCGCCGATTTCAATAGAGTCTGCTGCTGTAATAGTCGTTCCCGGAGACATTAGGCAGTAATTACCGATGGAGATTTTGCCATCCATATTTTTACCGCTCCAAACCGTCAATCGCACCGGATTGTCTTTCGAGCTAATCATGTGCAGGTAACTTCCAGCGGTAATATTNCCGCCAAAAATTTCCGCACTCATAGGGCTGATGACCATTGGGTTTTCACCCAAGCGATCGAAGTTTTTCTCGAAGAAGTGTTTGACTAAGAAGTCATTCCACATTCCCTGCAACTTCTTTACGAAATAAGGACTGTGATTACGTCGCACAACAGAGTTTTCCTTTTATATTTCTATTTTTTCGAAAATTCTGCAGTCAGAAACCGACTGCAATCCTATCGCATTTAGAGGACACATTTTTGGCTTGCCTTTCCACAAGGCTGTCGTTACTGTGCACCTTTTCCGATCAAAGTAATGAGACCTTTTATGACTCAAGACATCCCGAACCCAACACTTCCCGTCGACATAAATTCCATAAAAGGTTTTCTCGCCGACGACGAAGGCGCTGCACTCTATGCTCACGCGCTAGAAGCTTCTAAACTTGGCCCCTGCCTTGAAATCGGTAGCTACTGCGGAAAATCAACGGTATACCTTGGTCACGCTTGCCAACAAAACAACAGTGTTTTGTATGCTCTTGATCATCACCGCGGCTCTGAAGAGCACCAACTGGGCGAGGAGTATCACGACCCTGANCTCTATGATAGCGGNATCGAACTCATGGACAGCTTTCGCACCTTCCGCACCACCATGCGCAAAGCCAATCTAGATGACACTGTGGTACCCATCGTATCATCATCAGCCGTTGCCTCTCGTCACTGGGCAACACCACTGGGCATGGTTTTTATNGATGGCGGCCACAGTGAAGAAGCCGCACAAACCGATTACCGCAGCTGGTCTTCCTTTATTAAGCCCGGCGGCATTCTAGCCATTCATGACATCTTCCCAAACCCCGCAGACGGCGGCCAAGCACCTTACAATATTTGGAAGCTTGCCAAGGCATCCGGCCTATTTGAAGAGCTTGCTACCGTCAATACTCTGGGCCTGTTTCGTAGGAAGTAAGCTCAATCGCTAAATACTCTTTTGATGGAATCGCCAGCAATAAACCGCTGACGATGCCATCAAAAACAGATTGAGTTTAGTGAGTGAAAGAGCCGCTCAGCGCCTATCAAACAAGAATAATATTAAGAAGCGCTGGCCTCGCAAACCTCAACATCCAACTCCACTTCCAAATCTAGATCTGGCAACAAATTATTCTCTAAAAACAGTTTTGCCGCAGGCGTATGCTCTGTAATCGCATCAGCAGCTAGTAAAACAGCACCCGCGGTCCAAGCGGTTTTCTCAACCGGCCAAATAACATCTTCAACGTATTGATAGCCCGTCCAATAGCCGCCATCTTCGCCATCACGCCATTGATGCAACCAACCATACAAACGAATGGCTTTGGCGTGCTCGCCGGCGGCCAGCAGAGCCATCGTNAGCTCACAAGATTCTGCCACGGTTACCCAAGGCTCATCACTGACACACAAGCATCCCATCTCGGGGCGAACAAAGGTATCCCAACGTTCTTGTATTCTGGCCTTGGCATCTGCACCACTGTAGACGCCGGCAAGAATGGGATAAAACCAATCCATGGAGTAGCGTTCTTTGCTCTCCCAAGTACGATCGAAACACTCGGGATGATGCTTGAGCGTCGTGCCCAAGCGCTCATAGCTCTGACGCCATTCTGGCTTCGGTAATTTCAGAGCGGTGGCAATATTGATCGCGCATTCCAAACTCTTGTAGACAGAAGAACAACCCGTTATCAGTGCATCTTTAAGAGGTTCGCCATCTTCACCGACGGCCCAATAGATTTCTCCAGTGGGCGCCTGCTGAGCCAAGACAAATTCAATGGCTTTCTCAACCATAGGAAAGGTCGTCTGCAAGAAGTGTCGATTGCCTGATATTAAGTAGTGGTGCCACACTCCCGTTGCCACATAGGCGACAAAGTTAGTTTCTCGTTTGTCACAATAAAGCGGTTTGCTGTCTTGGTAGTTCGCGTACCAACTGCCGTCTTCCAATTGTTCTTTGTGCAACCAGCGATAAGCGGCTTCCGCAGCTTCGTACTCGCCTGCGATACTCAAACCCATCGCGGCTTCAGTATGATCCCATGGATCAGCTTTACCGCCCGTAAACCACGGAATACAACCATCCGATTGCTGTACGGAAAGAATGTAATCGACGGTTTTGCGCAAGAATTTCTCTGGAAAAATCCCTTTGCTGAGCAGCAAACTATCCATTGTCAGAGGTCCTTTCAAAATACATCACAACGCTTTTTCCCATCACTGGNTTCAGCAACCACTCAAGTCCNCGAGTTAACCACGGGCGTTTCAACANNTCCCATACCAGCANCTTATGATACCANCGCACCAACAGAGCATCGTCATCGCCCCANTTCCAGCACTTCAACCACCAAAATGGNGAGTGCAANGCGTGAGCCCAATGACGTGCATAACGCTTCCAACCGAAATCCTCTACGTCGTTGCGCAACTGGGTGGCATTAAAAATACGAATGTGACCGCCTTCCACT
>PANW01000014.1 GCA_002707785.1 Cellvibrionaceae bacterium
TCGTCTTCTACCAGCGCCGATACCCTAACAACTTCTTCCAAGGTGGTAACACCTTGAAGAGCATATTCTAAGGCGCTGTAACTGAGAGGTTGATAGCCAATGCTTTTGTGCGCGGCATCATTGAAATCTCTGACGCTGTTGTCTCTGAGNGCNTCNGCCATGGCGTAGTCGATNTCAAGNATTTCNAANACACCAATTCGGCCTCGGTAACCTGAGTTGAAACAATGTGGACATCCTGTTCCTTTTCGCAAGCTTTTTAAACGCTCTTGAGGTACACGACGTACCANCTGCATTTCGTTCGCAGTCGGCGTATAAGACGTCGCACAACTCTCACAAACACGGCGCACCAAACGCTGNGCAATCACAGCCTTTAGCGATGCAGCCACCAAATAAGGGTCCACATTCATGTCAATCAAGCGNANCGCGGANGTCACCGCATCGTTGGTGTGTAANGTAGANAACACCATATGACCGGTCATGGCGGCACGCAGCGCAATTTCTGCCGACTCACCGTCTCGAATTTCGCCCACCAATAGAACATCGGGATCTTGNCGCAGAGTTGCACGCANTACCGTGCCAAAATCCAAGCCAATTTTTTCGTGNACTTGAACCTGGCTAATCCTGGGTAGACGGTATTCCACCGGATCTTCNACCGTAATGATCTTTCTATCCGCGGTATTNAGCTCTGACAAAGCGCCATACAAGGTGGTNGTTTTACCGCTACCAGTAGGACCNGTNACTAACACCAGGCCATGGGGNCGGTGTATCAGTTCGCGAAAACGGTCAATAAAGATATCCGGCATACCGACCTTTTCCAGCGGTAGAACGCCTTCGGTATGATCGAGTAAACGCATCACCACCGATTCACCAAATTGCACCGGCATGGTCGACATACGCACATCAATATTACGACGTTTCACTTTCAAGTTAAAACGACCGTCTTGGGGCAGACGCTTCTCCGAAATATCCAGCCCCCCCATCAATTTTAAACGCACCACTACAGCCGCCGCGATACGTTTTTCATTCATGACTTGCTCGGTGAGCACACCATCGATACGTTGACGTATTCGCAATACAGTTTCGTCAGGTTCAATGTGAATATCAGAGGCCTTGGCACTGATCGCATCTTCAAAGATTCGCTGCAGAAGCTTCACCACCGGCGCGTCCGAATCCGTCGCGTCAGTGACAATATCAGCGAGATCGACGCCTGTTTCCTCTAGCTCTTCATCCAACTCTTCCGCCAGCGANGCGATTTCATCGGCGTGGCTATAGGCGATATCGAGAATATCCAACAATTCGGATTCGCGAATAACCGCCGGCTTTAGTGGTTTATCAAAATAGCGAGAGATTTCATCCAGACAAAAAATATCCGTCGGATCACTCATCCCCAATTGATAGCCATCCGGCTGCTCGCTGAGCACCATCACACGATAGCGCCGAGCCACCATTTCAGGCAGTTTACTGACCAGAGTACGATCAAAACGAAAGTGCTTCAGCTCAACAAAGGGATAATTTAATTGTCGTGAGAGCAGATTGAGTAGCTGATTCTCTTCCACAAACCCTAACTGAATCAACGTTCGACCCAGTTTTAATCCCAGCTTTTTTTGTTCGGCCAGAGCGACGTCTAACTGATCAGGCGAGATCAGTTGGTGAGAGATCAATAGATCGCCAATACGAATTCTCTGTGGTGTTGCGCTATTCAAGAATGATTCCTCATATCAACGATTGCTAGCCAGCTGTCCAATACGAGATCGCACGTAGGGTAAAAACGACTCCGATCCCGAGGCAAATTGTTGAACTCGCTGAAAGGCTGCTAACGCGCCCTTTTGGTTATCCGCNTCCAGAGCGACAGCCAANCCCAACCAATATGTCGCATTCGATTGGTCGCNACGCAACAGATCGCGGTACACCACAACAGCAGCTTGATGCTGCCCAAGCTTATGAAGTACACCGGCCTTAAGTGCGTGATAACTCGGATCNTCNNCCACTAANGGNGATTGTGATTGCAGTGCACGCAATGCGCCGGCGTAGTCCTCTCGGTAAATCAATAGTTGCGCNACCATATAGGAAAAAATTCCGCCGGGAATATGGTCTGCGTCTTTGATCATCGCCTCTGCCATAGCGACCTTACCCTGACGCAAACGCAGGTTAAACATTTCGCGATAGGAGTATATCGATTGCGGATTGCTCTCAATAAATTTTTCCAGCAAGAACTGTGCGGCTGCCAACTGATTGGCCGCTATAAGCTTCTGAGCTTCTTGAGCAATGTTTGTATCTCGCTGAGACTTACTTGAAACTACGGTTCCGCGGCTAGTAGCTGCCACCAACTCAGGAACTCCGTCTCCTAACTCAGCCTCTACCGAGGCATCATTTGAACGGCCAGCTTCGACTTGTGTTGCTTGAGCACTAGCCTTAGAGGTTTTGCCTCTCGACGCTTCATACTCGGCAATGCGCTGCAATACTTCTTTAGTAGGTTTTCCGTCTTTTTCGGGAAGTCCAGCAATCAGCGCATCAATCTGTGTTTGAGAGACCCCAAGCTCACGAGCTTTGCGAATCAACTCGGGAACCTTGTAGTAATACTTCTTAATAATTGCGATCTCGACAATCTCGAGATAGCGACTGCGTACCTGCTCTATTCCCTTAGTTGCACCTTCATGATCGGGACGCAGCGCCAGAACAGCCGAATAACGATCATAGGCATTATCTTCTTTCGGTGTCGTTAGACGATCTAAACGAAATGCTGCGTCACCTTCTGCCATCAACCCAATAATTCGCTCTTCCACAGAACCCTTTTCAGCCAAAGGCTCTGGGTCTAACAGAAAATCAATGGTGGGTGGCTCACGATAGGCCACGACTTGATTGGCAGAAACCTCTCCCTCTCGAACTACGGTGGTAGGTAACAGAGCCTTGCTTACACGATTAGGATCGGCCTGCGACTCAGCAACTTCGATAACAGTCGACTCATCACCTCCTTCCACCAACACCTTTTCCAACGATGACAATACCGGCTGTTCACTAGAGATATTCCATCGAGTCCACAAATAGTTGCCCGCAACCACTAGAGCAAACACTGCCACCCCAGTGATTACCATCACCCAAGGCCCGCGGCCATAACCAGAGCCTTTGCTGGAAGAGAGCGCCCTAGGAATATCTATTTCATCATTTCCCGCTGGTGATTGTCTCGAATGCACCCCACCGACGCCGCCTTCTCCTAGATTTTTCTGCGCATCAGGCCAACGTGTTTCCAGATCTTTGAGCATGTCATTTACAACACTCATAACCAACCACCCGCACCCTTAAACGCAATCAGTAAACCCGCCGATGTACCGCCCAGAATAGGCCACAACAAATGCCAACGCAAAGCCAATAAACGCCCCAATCGTGAGCTTTCTTCAGTATCGACTATCGCCTTAGCAACCTGTTTAGAATCGACAATATAGGCGCCAGAACCATAGGCCAACATCAGTGATTTATGAGCCATCACATTGAGTAATCTAGGAATACCCCCACTGCCTTTAGCCAGCAACCAAAGCGCTGTAGAAGTAAAAACATCTCGATCGACACCGGCCTGAAGCAAGCGATGACGGATGTAGTCTTTAGCACCAGGGACCGAAAACGGTCGCAAATACTCAGAGAAGACTATTCTTTGTTTGAGTTGGCGCAGATCGGATCGATCCAACAAGCTATCTAACTCGGGCTGCCCCAATAGCACTACCTGTAGAAGTTTACGTTTTTCGGTTTCCATATTGGTCAACAACCGCAATGCCTCTATCGTCTCTCGAGGCATGGCCTGCGCTTCGTCAATAATCAGAACCACTTGCCGACCGGACTTGGCAAGTAACAATAAACGACGGTTAATCGCGATCAACAGCTGATCGGAAGGCATAGATTCTTCCACATCAGCACCGATCTCGCGCGCCACCAATCCTTTCAGTTCTGCGGGGGTTAAATAGGGATTCGGAATGTAAGAGCTGAGAAAGCGCTGATCGAGCGAAGCCAATAGTTTTCGACAAAGAATCGTCTTACCGGTACCCACTTCGCCAACAATCTTTATAAAGCCTTCCGAATGCTGCAGAGAAACCAAAATTGTGTTCAAGGCATCGCGATGACTTTGTTCATTCAGAAAGAACTGCGTATCCGGCGTTAGTGAAAACGGCCGCGCTCTAAAACCAAAGTGCTTTAAGTACATCGCCATAGCTATAACCCAACACTCTTATTGACCAAAGTTCACTCGATGCTGATCACCGATGGCTTTCATTCGTTGATTGCTACGACTAATGTCATCATTAAAGCCGTTGGCGTCATCAACGATAATCGGGCGCATCAAGATCACCAGCTCCGTTTTCACCGTGGCATCGTTAGCGGTCTTAAACAGCGTATTCACCACAGGTACATCACCGAGCCAAGGACGTTTGCCTTTTTGTCGCACACTGGTTTCCTGCATGAGTCCGCCTAAAACGACGACCTGTCCGCTACGAGCCCTAACAATACTGTCAGACTCGCGCACATCTCGAAGAGCCAATGGAATTGAAAACTCACTATCGCCTATGGTGAAGTTCTTCAGCTGATCTTGAACATTGCTAACCACAGGGTGAACATGAAGAATCACATCGCCGTCATCGGCAATTTGTGGTGTCACGTCTAGAGCAATACCACTGAAAAAAGACGACAACTCAATATCCGGAGTACTGGTGGTTGAAGAGGCATTCGACACCGTATTGCTGGATAAACCCGTGACAAAAAACTCATCAGAGCCCACGCGAATCACCGCTTTCTGATTGTTGACCGTCGACACACGAGGGCTGGATAAGACCTGTACTGTCCCTTGAGTTTCCAGCAGTGATAGTAATTCTGAAATATCGCTCACTTTGATCAGCGATGAGAATATTTCCCCCACCTCTTCCGTGGCAGTGAGAATATCTGTCGGAGACTCAAACTGGGACACATTTTTCCCCAGTAATAACTGCCCACTGATCTCATCCCAGTTAATACCGGCTTCGAACTGGTCACTGAGTTTCACTTCCAGAATTTTGGTTTCTAGTATCACTTGGCGTTTAACACTCAGCTCAGAGCGCTCTAGAAAGTTACGAATACTGTTTAACTCATGGGGCAGTGCTTTGACCACCACTAAGCCTGCCTGTGGATTCACCATCACCATGCGATCGCCACTGTCGCCGCCGACCATTGCAATGAGAGTTTGCTCCAAGCCGCCCCAAAAGTCGGTTTTATTCAACGTTTGAATACGCGCGCCCGGCGTAATACCCGAGTTTCCACTTTGATTGGAAGCCTCTTCGCCTCCGGCTAGCGCCAACAAATTCGTTTGCTCGGTATTGCTCCCACTGGAACCGGAGTCTTCATCGTCGTCGTTGGATTCGATACGACCAATCAACACGCTGGTATCAGAAACACCCACGCGCTTAACATCCAGATAGTCGATAGAGAATATCTGCGTTTGTAACTTGCGAGCATAGATGGTGTAAATCGAATTGGTGTATTTGTACTCGTAGCCATAGATGTCTCGAACGACGCTGAGTACTTGATTTACAGAGACATCATTGAGCTCCAGAGAGATCTCTCCTTCGACTTCTGGGTGCACAACAATATTGGCCCCCGTACCGGAGACCAAGCTCATAAAGAACTCTCGGGCTTTCATGTTCTGCACTGACAGATCAAAGGTTTCAACCGCTTGTTCAGATTGATTGGCAAATGAGCGCCCTAACAGAGCATCCTCTACCGCGGCATCGGTTTTTTGCGCTTGCTCTTTATCGGCTTTTTGATTCGCTTCATAGGCCGCATTGAGTTCCGTTTCAGCTGACAGTAACTCATTGGTGGTGTGTGGTTGCGATTGACAGGATGCTAATATCAACGGCAATAGCACTCCCACAACAACTTTTCCGATAGATTTCTCGCTGACCATTAACCTTCAACCTTTGTTTTTCGAATGCCCGAACGCAATCTAAGCACTCGCTCTTCGCCTTTGACTAGAATAACGACCTTATTTGCCTGAATCCGCTTCACCTGAGCACCTCGAATCCAGCTGTCTTCACTCACCGATTTCCCATTGATCACGGCCTGCTTTCGCTGAGAGGAAATCAGCACAGAGTCCAGACGCCATCCCGAAGGTTTATTGGCGCCCGCCCCCTCGATATAGCTCAGTGGTCGCGTTGGATCACGTAATTGAACCTCTGCATTCGATGTCTCCTGTTGCGCCCAAGTCGGAGCAACCCAGGTGATCAGCAACAGCGCGCAGAACCTGCACAAGCTGGTACTTATCACTGCTATTACATCTGTCACTTTCTGCATTAGCTTCACTGTTCGCCAAACGCGCCCTTGTCTGTGGATAGAGTATAAACCCGCAGCTCAACACTGGCTTTGGGATAGGAGGCAACAGAATACTCCAAACTATCCCAGTACAATCGCCAAGGCAGAGCTTCGAGAGCCTCGACATAGCGTTTAATATCGAAATAGCTGCCCGTCAACATGAGTTCCACCGAGTGTTTATAAACTCCTGCAGTTTCTACCTCAGGCTCAAGCTCGCGCTCATATGCGCCTGCGCTATCGTCATTGCTCAACGAGGCCAGTTCGCTACTGTCTGCTTCTTTAACCACTTCGCCGGAGAGAGACAGCTCGGAAACCGGTAGCGTTTTGATGCTCTGTAGAGTGACTGTCTGTGTCTTCTGCAATACGCGTTTGAGTAATTGGGGGAGCTCTTCAGCGGGGATAAGCCCCACGGAAAGACGCGTTAACGAGCTCTCGATTTTTCCCATCTGTGCTTCCAAAGCCCTAACCTGTTGCTTTTTGGCCTTATCGGGATCGGTATTGAGCAAGCGGGTAAATAGCTGCAGCTCGGACTTCATCTGCTCTTCTTGTTGATCCAACTGCTGGAGTTTCTTCTCTTGGGTGTTCTGCTCACTGTCGAGCGAACCGAAGACCAAAAAAGAAAAGAGGATATAGGTCACTACGAGTAGCGAAACCACCAATAACAGTCGCTCTCTTTGAGTTAAACTTTCATAGCGAACCATCCACTCATTCATGCTCATCGCCCTCCGAGTCGGTATGATTGAGTGAAAAGATCAACACTGAATGATTGTCTTGACGAGCAATAGCCATAGGCCCAAACACGCTGTCATTAAAACTCTCTGACTGCCGCAGTCGATCAATATAACTGGGCACCGCTTCAGGGCTGCGAGTATGGCCCGTGAGAGAAATCACCTGCCCACCTCGTGCCAAGGCGAAAGTGGTGAGAGAGAGTTGCTCGGAAGACTGTTTTGACAGCGCCATCAATTGATCTGAAAAACCGTGAGTATTGCCGATGGATTCGCCATCGATCAAACGACTAATGGCTTGTCGACGTGCAATCTCTTGTCCCAACCGCTTGATTTCACGATCAAGCTTTGCCCCTTGGCTTTTTGGTAACTTAGCCTTCACATCGGCGATTTGTTGAGACAACCCATCCACCTGAACCTGTCGCTGTTCAACAGACTGCTGCAGACGATAGTTTTGCATTAGATCAAAACCAGTGATGACAACCAGCACCGCTACAAATAGCAGAACCCCACGCAACACCAAGGGCCCCGACAAGTAATCCAACTTCGGCTGCAAGCTGGGCAAATAGAGGTTAACTTCTTGACGCTGAGTCACAGAGGGCCTCCACAATGGCAGTCAGGATTGACTCTATTCTCAGGGCTTGGAGATACAGAATTCATACTCATGCAGCCTGAGGTTTTCTGAGCGCTCCGCCGATGGCGGACACACACAACTGAAGGACAGATTCATCAATATTGGCGGATGAATTCAGTGCTTGTGACAGAGACAAAACCGATAGATCTGCGGCGACACTGGCATTGAGATTATCGGTCACTTTATCGGCGGTGATATTATCGCCACAGAGAAAAATATTCGCCGGCGGCACTTGCCCCATTTGGCGCTCGTAATAATCTACGCTGCGCTGTAATTCCAACACCAATTGATCTTCGGGTAGTTCATCGAACAGCCCGGCGTTGTAGGCTAAATCAAATTGTCGAGAGAGGTACATATTGCCGTCTCGAATCAGGGCAAGAGTCGCTTGACCTTGCAACAATCTCACCATGGCCACACCTCGCTCGCCCACATCGAGCTGCTCGGTAATGTTACGCAAGACCAGTTCGGCGATATCAACAGAATTTAACTCCAACCCGGCATCGCTGATGAGAGCCATAATTTCTCGAACTTTGGACTCCTGAGTGGCGACAGCATAAACCATTTTGCGTCCCGAGCGAGAACTGTCGGCCGGCAGGGAGAACACATCAATTAAGGCCTCTTCTAGCGGAAACGAGATCATCTCTTTAACGCGAAATTTGATCGCCTCTCGCAGCTCGTCGTCGGGCACATTGGGCGGNTCTACCAAGAGAAGATTGTAACTGCCNGACGGCAATACGACGTTGCAACGAGTACCAGCGAGATTCAGCTGTTCAATACGTTCACANAANTGCTCTTTGGGTAATTTGCCATCAGTGGACATCAGCATTTCACAAACGCGCAAATCTGCNGGATTGACACTATCATCAATGTACGCGAATGAAATGCCCTGCTCAGAGACTTCAATTCCCATCATTCCAGGCATCGATTTTTTCCAAGGCCACATCGTCATAGATACTTAACCGATTACCAAAGTTAGAAAATGTTCCATTTCGTTGATTTGTTTTACTGTTTTCAACGCTTTTTGATTGTTTGTCACTCAAATTGCTTGTATTTTGGAAAGTCGTCCACGTAAAAACAACAATTATTGCATCTATATATGAGCTTAGACGCAATTTCAAATTCCTCTAGCTTATAATCGGACCGAACCTGATAACCTTTAATGGTATGTTGCGGAAGCGGGTGTCGTAAAAAGCACCGGGGAATGATACCTCTTTACGCTCTCAACCGCCTTTTGTTATTCCAATCACTCTAACATTCATCCCCATGGGATACCTGAGATCCATTTTGCCATGCCCAACAGCCAAACGCCTCCCAACAATGAACTACTGAATCTGGTCTTGTTTCAACCAGAAATNCCCCCCAACACCGGAAANATTATTCGTCTAGCCGCNAACACTGGGGCCAAATTGCATCTGATCAAACCCATCGCCTTTGAACTGGACGACAAACGCCTGCGCCGCGCTGGGCTCGATTACGGCGAGTGGAAAGACATGCAGGTGCACGACAGTTGGGAGGATTTTATGCAAACCTGCCAACCGCAGAACCTCTACGCCATCAGCACTAAGGGATCGCGCTTCTATACCGATGTCAGTTTCCAGCGCGGCGATTACGTTGTCTTTGGTCCAGAGACTCGAGGCCTGCCCGACGATGTACTGCAACAGCAATCGGCTGATCATATTTTGCGCATCCCCATGCAACCCAACAGTCGCAGCATGAACCTCTCCAATGCCACCTCTGTGATTCTGTACGAAGCTTGGCGTCAGCAATCTTTTGAGGGTGCGGTCTAGGGCATCCGTGAAAAACGTCATTGCGAGAAGCGACGCGGCAATTCAAGGTTCCCCCCCCTAAACCGGTGTATTGCCCAGCTGGATTGCATGGCTTAATAGCCCCTACTTTTGGCACTAAGACTCGCAATGACAAATAACCCTGCTTTTCAACGGTTCTCTAGGCTCGCGCAAGCGAGTTAACATGCAGTCGGCGGGTGCAATTGCCGCCGTCTCTCCGTAGAATAGAACGCCTATAGACCAAGGTTTTTGTCCGCTTCTATTTCTTCACACTCAAAGATTCTCATACTAATGTCACAAGCCCCCATCGGACTGTTCTACGGCAGCTCCACTTGCTACACCGAAATTGTCGCCGATAAGCTGCGTCAACGACTGGGAGACGCCCTCGTCGACGTTCACAATATTGCCGATGAACCTCTGGTGAAAGCCGAACTCTACCCCTGCGTGATTATGGGTATCCCAACCTGGGATTACGGTGAACTGCAAGAAGACTGGGAAGAGATCTGGGACGAGATAGACGATATCGATTTCGCTGGGCGCAAGGTGGCGCTCTATGGATTGGGCGATCAAGTCGGGTATCCTGAGTGGTTTCTCGATGCCATGGGTTTTTTACATCATAAACTTTCTAAGCTTGGCGCCATAATGGTCGGCTACTGGCCTAATCAAGGTTATGACTACGAGGGATCAAAAGCCTTAACAGCGGATCAGCAACAGTTTGTCGGACTTGCCATCGATGATGAAAACCAATTTGAGTTAACCGATGATCGCCTCGATCGCTGGGTGGCTCAGATACTCACAGAATTTGGNTTGAGCGCCGAATAAATACAGATACCCAAATAGGGGCTTTATGTCCGACCAATTCACCCCCACATCCAACGACGATTTGCCTCACTGCGCGCGCTTGCTGTGGGATGAAAACGGTTTGCCTCTGTCAGAATCCTTTGATGACTACTATTTTTCCAAGCTTAATGGCTTGGAAGAAACTGACTACATCTTTCTGCAACACAATCAGTTACGCCAGCGCTTCGCAAGTCTCAAGGCTCATCAGAGTTTTGTCATCGGGGAAACTGGTTTTGGGACTGGCCTTAATTTTTTGGCCAGCTGGAATCTGTGGAAGGAATGCGCGCCTGCTGATGCACAGCTGCACTTTATCTCGGTGGAGAAATATCCGCTGAGTCATGCCGACTTGGTTCGCTCGCTGCTACTGTGGCCAGAGCTGGGAGAGTCTGCACAACAGCTTTCACAGCAATACCCAGAAATTCTACACAATGGATTTCATCGTTTATCGTTTGATCACGGGCGCATTCAGCTGACGTTGATCATTGCCGATGCCTGCGACGGTTTGGCGCAACTACAGCAGTCTTCACACCCAGCTTTTGCCACCCCACAACGCGGTATCGACGCTTGGTTTCTGGACGGTTTCTCTCCCGCTAAAAACCCACACATGTGGCGACCGGAACTGTTTCAACGCGTGCATCAATTAAGCGCCGCGAAAGCCACTTTCGCCACCTTTGCAGCGGCCACCCTCGTAAAACGAGGTTTGCGAGAGAACGGTTTTCAGATACATACTGCCAACGGTTTCGGAAAAAAGCGCGAGATGGTGCACGGCGAGTTGTGCCGAGAATTCGAGACCACGCCTGTCGAGAACTTCGAACACAACAGCTACAACTCCGACTTTCCCGTGCCTTGGGCCACCACCACAAACTCTCGAGACGACAACAAATCTGTGGTGATTATTGGCGCCGGTATCGCTGGCAGTCACACCGCACAGGCTCTGGCACGCCGGGGCTGGTCGGTGACTTTATTGGACCAAGCGCCGCGCTTGGCCACAGCAGGCTCCGGCAATCCGCAGGGAGTACTTTACGCCAAGCTCTCGCACCGCCAAGAAACACTGTCAGACTTCAATTTGCTAGCTCTGCAGTATGCCCAGCGCCACTACCAACCCTATTGGCAGTATCAACGTGAATTAGATAAAGCTGCCGCATCTGGGGCGCACTCGACATCGTCGGCACAGAGCCTTGGGCAACAGTGCGGTGTACTGCAGCTGGCTTTCAACAAAAAACATCAACAGTTGCACCAGAACTTGCTCGACACCTATAAAAACCAGCAACTGTTTAAAGGGCTGGATGCGAAAGCCGCCAGCGAACTCAGCGGTATTCACTGCGAGCAAGGCGGGTTGTTTTTTCCCGCCGCCGGCTGGCTCAATCCTGCAAGCCTGTGTCAACAGCTGATCGATCACCCCAACATTCAAGTGCAGTACAACACCAAGGTTGTCGCACTGACGCCGCTGCCACAAGGTTGGCAGATCGACCTAGAAGGCGATCAGCGTCGCGATCAACTGACCAGCCCGGTGGTGGTGCTAACCAATGCGCACCAGAGCCAAGATTTCCACATCACCCGCGAGCTGCCACTAAAGCCCGTCCGTGGCCAAGTCAGTTATCTCAACAGCAGCGCGGAGACTCAGCAACTCAAAACGGTCCTCTGCGGTGATGGCTATTTACCGCCCAGCTATGATCATCAACACTGTTTGGGCGCCACCTTTGATCCTCGCAATTCATCCCTTGATGTCACCGCTGAAGATCATCAGCGCAATCTAGACACCTTGGCGGCGCAGTTGCCCGCACTGGCCGATTCACTCACCGAAGATAACGTTAACGGCGGACGAGCGGCCCTGCGCTGCACCACTCCCGACTACCTCCCACTCGTTGGCCCCATGCCCATCTACGAGGATTATCTGCGAGACTACGCGCTACTGCGCAAGAACGCGCGCAGCAACATCCCACTCGCAGGGAGTCACTGGCCGGGTCTCTACCTCAATGTTGGCCACGGTTCTCGCGGGCTCGCCTACACCCCCATATGCGCGGAGACTCTGGCCGCAGAGATCAATCGGGAACCTTCACCAGTTGGGCAGTCCCTGCAAACGGCACTGCATCCGGGACGCTTTTGGATTCGAGACTTGATACGCGGAAAGCGATAAGTCGAACGAACTAGACTACACTCTGACCAAGTCCAATACGCACAAGGAGTCCTATATGTTACTCGGAGCCGGTCGTCGACGTGGAGAACTACCCAGCGGCGTCGACAGTATTCACAATTACTACGAGCATCTGGTATTAGAGGAGCTAGCCAGCACTAGCGAGCGCGCTCGCACCGATGGCGAATTTCTCGCCGATACGGCCTGCGTTGCTCTCAATCACCTACCTCCACGCTACATTCGACACGATGTGGACATGACCTTTTTTATGTCGACCGTAGAGCTACAGGAAATTCACAACAAGGTGCAAGCTGCTGTTGCCAAAGCCGTTGCCTATGTTGAACACAGCGAGGCGGCCAGAGCGGAAGAAGAAGCTCGCCTACAACCTGCTGAAGCCCCTGTTGCTGATTCCGACTCGGACGCTGTCGAGCCCACGCCTGACCCCGAGGAACAAACCTGAGCAACAAAGCCTAAAGCTCTGCCGGCTGAGCCATCGCGCTCTTTAACAAAACTTGCGAACCCGCCCCACAGGCGATGATGGTCTTCATCGCCTGCTCAACCGTCAACTCAGGCAACAGCTGCACACTGGTCTTCGGCAAGTGATACACCATGCCTGAGGTGGGTACCGGCGCCGTAGGCACAAACACCGTAAAACCCAATGCATGCTCGGCGGTGACAATCGCCGTCACTTGCAGCTCACTTTGAGGATAGAGTTTCACCAAAGCGACCTGACCATTAAGGATAGATGATTCCTCACTGCCGCCGACAAACTGCACCACTATGTCGCGAATGGTTTGATAACCCGGTGCGTACTTCGCAAGCCCCTTGTCCAACCAGCGATGCAGCCAGGCACCCACCCCCGTTTTGATCAATAAACCGATGCTAAAACACACACTCACCAGCAATAACAAAACAATTGCGTCAGCCATAAGCTCGCGCACATCCGCACGACTGGTTAACATGTCGGTTAAAGGCTGTATGACATCGGTCACCAATGCAAATAACCATTGAAACAAAATCATCAGAATGGCGATGGGCAAGACCACGGTCATTCCACCCAAGAACGTCAATGCGACAAACGACTGTAATTTTTTCATGAATACAACAACTACCTTTGCGAATTACGGCAATAGACTAAAGCTGACGAGCCTGTGGATATTGATCGCCAGTGTACTCGTCGGCTTAATGGTGAGCAAAGCCCTAGCCACGCCCGCTCCCTCGAGTGAGGCATACAACAGCGCCGCTAATGTCATACCCGAGCAGTACACCTATCGCATCTTACAAACACGTGATCATTCGACAAAAAGTTTCACTCAAGGTTTGGCGCTGTACCAAGGAGACCTGATCGAAAGCAGCGGTCTCTACGGCAGATCGTTCGTCAGTCGCTACCACCCCACCCACTCCAAACCGGTGCAGAAAAAACGCCTCAATCGTCGCCTATTTGCGGAAGGTGTTGCTCTATTCAATGACACTCTGTATCTGCTGACTTGGAAACGAGGAGTGGTACTTCAGCTTAACCCAAACACACTAGAACCTCGCGGCCAACTGAGCTATCAGGGTGAAGGCTGGGGTTTGGCTCGATATGAACAACAATTGCTGATGAGCGACGGCAGCAACCAGCTCAGTCTGAGAAGCCCACAAGACTTTTCTATAGAGCGACAACTATCGGTAAGCAAAATGGGACAGCCCCTGCATAAACTCAATGACCTCACCGTGATACCCGCGTCACCGAATTCGCCTGCGCGTATCTGGGCCAACGTTTGGCATCACTCGTCGCTCTATGCCATCGATCCCAACACTGGAACCGTGGAAGCGCAGTTGGATCTTAGCGCCTTGGCGAATAAACACAGTCGTGGCCACCCCGACAATGTGCTTAACGGTATCGTCTGGGATCAAGCGCGACAAGGGTTATGGGTGACCGGAAAGCGCTGGCCCAAGCGCTATTTAATTGAATTGATTGCACCGCATTCACCCTCGCCTGAGGAGCACTGAAGAGGATAGTGGCAGGGCTCGCACCTACAGCAGTTTGAATGGGCTAACGAAAAAATAGTGATAGAGATTCAACAAGCTGTTAAGACACCCAATCGCGGCACTTTTGGTTAGTGCCGCTCGATTAATTCACCAGCTGACAAAACACCTTGGTGACCACACGATTGCGACCGCCGTCTTTGGCTTCATACATGGCATCATCGGCGGTTTTCAGCAACCGCTGGCCCAACTTCGCCAAATCTGCTGTGCGCTCAGACACTGGCTGCCAACTGGCCAATCCAATCGATACGGTAGGACGAATTCTGGTTTGGGACGCAGCGATACTGACCTTAGTCACAGCCACACGAATACGCTCAGCAATCACCTGTGCTTCGTCTTGATCACAGCTATGCAGCAACACCACGAACTCTTCACCGCCGTAACGTGCCATCAAATCGGTTTTGCGCAATTGCGCCTTAATCGCCTGAGCCACCTCTTTTAGACACACATCACCCACGTGGTGGCCATGTTCGTCGTTGATGAGTTTGAAGTGGTCGGCGTCCACAAATAGGCAAGTCAGAGGTTCTTGACAGCGTTCGGAACGCTCCAACTCCTTAGGGTACTCCAGATCGAAGTTCATGCGGTTGCTGACTTGAGTCAACATATCGTTGCGACTCTGATGTTGCAGATGTTCGTGAGTCAAGCAGTTTTCCAAACACACCGCGCAAATGCTGGCGAGGTGATGCATAAAATCCACTGCTTTCGCCGGGGAAAATCGCTCGCTAGAACGGCTGGCAAAATGCAGACTGGCCATCAGCTGATCGTTGCGCACCAAAGGTAACAGGGCAGCGCTGCCGAGATCAGACAGACCGGGAAAGAGGCGACTGGCACTGAGTGCATCGAGATCCCCCAATACCACCCGATACTCCCCAGGGTAGAGGGTACGGGAAAACTCATCGCTGTGGCGCAACTGCAAACGATTCTGATAGACATCCACATCGAGCGCTTCCATTAGATCTCGAATCGAATAATCCCGATCCACTATGATCAAGCTGACATCAGCCAACTCAAAATGCGCACGCGCCTCTTCCAGCAGCAACTGCAGAATATCGCTGAGCCGATGGCATCCCAACAGCTTAAATTCAAAGTTCTCAAAGTGTCGATCGATCTTCTGATTTTCTTCGATGCGCGCCAATAGAGACTTAACCGTCTGCTTTAGCTTGAGATTCTCTTGCTGTAAATCAACCATTAGGTGAAATTCTGACCATTTCTATCCGTGACAAACTGAATTATCGGCAGACTTGCGGTAAAATTGCGGGCTAATTTTAGAACTTTTGGATTGGCACGCACTTTTCATTATGGCGATTTCGTCGCGAACTGAGCTAATCACCCTGTATTGACCTACCGAGATCATCATGACAACAGAACTTCTCTCCCCCGCTGGCACCCTGAAAAGCATGCGTTACGCCTTTGCCTATGGCGCTGACGCCGTCTACGCCGGCCAACCTCGCTACAGCCTTCGAGTGCGCAATAACGAATTCAATCGTTTGGAAAATCTAGCCTCAGCAGTTAAGGAAGCCCATGGGCAGGGAAAACAGTTCTATCTGGCCAGCAACCTCTCTCCTCACAACGACAAGGTACGCACTTACCTGAAGGATCTAGAGCCAGTCATCGAGATGCAACCAGACGCACTGATTATGTCGGATCCCGGCCTCATCATGATGGTGCGAGACAAATGGCCGGATATGCCAGTACATCTCTCGGTTCAAGCCAATGCGGTTAATTACGCTACGGTTAAATTCTGGCATCGCCAAGGCATTGAGCGAGTTATCCTGTCTCGGGAGCTTTCCCTCGACGAAATCGAAGAAATTCGCCAACGTTGCCCCGAAATGGAGCTGGAAGTCTTCGTCCACGGCGCGCTCTGTATCGCCTACTCTGGCCGTTGCTTGCTGTCCGGTTATATGACCCACCGTGACTCCAATCAAGGCGCTTGTACCAACTCCTGCCGCTGGCAGTACAACACCCACGAAGCCACAGAAAGTGATACCGGTGAGCTGATTGCCGTCGAAGCCCCGACAAAAGCCTCAATCTTTGATCCTAAAGCCGCAGGCGCGAAAGCCGACAGCGGTGAAATCGCTATGCTCCTGCAGGAGCGCAGCCGCCCCGGCGAATATATGCCCGCCTACGAAGACGAACACGGCACCTACATCATGAACTCCAAAGACCTGCGCGCGGTGCAACACGTTGAGCGCTTAGTAAAGATGGGGATTCACTCATTGAAAATTGAAGGTCGCACCAAATCCCACTACTACGTTGGCCGCACCGCGCAGGTTTATCGCCAGGCCATCGACAATGCTTACGCCGGCCAGAGCTTCGATATGGGACTGATGAAGGAACTCGAACATCTGGCCAATCGTGGCTACACCGAAGGCTTCTACCGCCGCCATGTACCCAGTGAATACCAAAACTATGAAGACGGTAACTCCAGCAACAATCAACAGTTTGTCGGCGAAGCGATCGGCTATACTCGTAACGATGGTTGGCTAAATATCGATGTGAAAAACAAATTTGAAGTNGGTGATCATCTCGAGTTAATCACCCCCAAAGGTAACTTGAACTTTGAATTGCAGGATTTAGAGAACAACAAAGGACAAGCCGTCGAGGTAGCACCCGGCTCCGGCCATCAAGTACGCATTCCCGTTCCCACCGAACTGGACCTTGCAGAAGACGGCGGCTATGCCATGTTAATGCGTCACGCTTAGCCCGCGTGCAAACCATTTGGGTTTTCGGTTAGGCAAAGAAAAACGATCTAACCACTTGTACTAACCGAGCTTGGGAAGGGCTCTCCATTGCGCAGACACAATGTGAATTTCATTCGAGGCTTTGCCATCAGCACATTATTGCTGGCAAGCCTTGGGATTAGTCTTTCTTCTCTCGCGGACAACGACACGCCACCCCTTGCACTCAAGCACGGCTCTCTGGGTTTAGAGCAACTCAGCATCATCGAGAATGGAAAGGTCATCGGCGGCTTCAAATACGACCTTCTTGAGGAAGTCACCAAACGGCTCAATTGGACGGTGGATCACAGCTACTGCCCGTTTCAGCGCTGCCTCAGATCCATGGCCGATGGCAAGCTTGATATCATGGTGTTTATTGCTGTGAATCAGCAACGCAGCGAATATATGGACTTCGTACAAATTTGGAAGATCCCGCGCAAAGTCCCCTTCTTCACCTTACGAGGTCGTGAACACGAGCTGACTCGCTATGAAGACCTAAAGAATCTACGCATTGGCGTGGTCAATGGATACGCGTATTTTCGGCGCTTCGATAACGACACCAGCTTGAGTAAAAGTATCGTTCTGAAAGAGAGCCAACTCCCCAAAATGCTCATGGCCGGTCGCATAGATACCTACATTGGTTTCAATCAGCGACAAGATATACTACTCAGCAATTACCCAGAGTTGAGAGTAGCGCCCTATTCGCACCCTTTTTCCAATACAGCATTGTTGGCTATCAGCAAAAAATCACCGCTGGCTGCTCGTATGCAGGAGCTGGAAGTTGCAGCCTTGTCTGTGATCAAGGACGGCACCATGGATGAACTATGGTTTAAATACATCGGCTCACAAGAGATGCCCTACCCCCGACACCTTGGACCACCAGCCGATACAGATCGCCTTCCTTTGCCGACGCAGCCCACAAACGCGGATCACTAGGCCGTGCAGCTAGAAAAGCTCACTGTTGAGCACAACCTAGATCCCCCCCTTTACCAAGCCTGCCGCCAATGGATGATCGGTTGTTTTGTTTTGATGTTGAGTATCGCCGCGCAAGCTGACAAGAATCTAACCATTGTCCACGGCGCCACGCCCCAAGCCAAGATGATGGAGTTTCATGAAAATGGGACAACATCTGGATTCAAATCGCTTTTGATCGACGAGCTAGCTCACAGGTTGAACTGGAAAGTTCACCACCAACAATGNCCCTTTCAACGCTGTTTGTTTTCCATGCGCAAAGGCCAGTACGATTTGATGATTTTTGTCAGCGCAATACCGGAGCGATCGGACTACCTTAGCTTCATTCAGGTTTGGCCCAATACTCGGGTCATTCCCTTCTTTGTGCGAGAAGAAGATCAACAACAACTCAAGAGTTATGAAGATTTGGCTGATATGAGGATTGGGGTAGTCAATGGCTATGCGTACTTTCCCCGTTTCGATAAAGACGCCAAACTGAACAAGATTCAAGTTTCCAGCGAGCAGCAATTGGCTCGGATGTTGTTGGCGCGGCGTATCGATACCTATATCGCCTTTGAAGATAGACCCCAGCTCTCCAAACAACAGCCTTCCAGCCCACAGCCATTCACTCCACCGCATCGCATCATCGTCAAAGCAGACTACTCAGAGAAAGTCAGTAGCTCAGCGCTCATTGCCGTTAGCAAGTTTTCCCCACTAAGCAATGAGCTTGCCGCAATCGAAAAAGAGATTCTCACGATGATCACCGACGGTTCATTGCTGCAACTTTGGCAGCGCACTAACCCCGGCAAACCTTTTCCTTACCCTCTCGCCATCTACCCACACTACACGCTCTCTCAGCCCGATGCGCCTTAGCTTAAGCTGATCATGAGTAGTAGGCCTCCAAAGGAGAATCCATGAGTAATATTGTTGTTCTAACTGGCGCTGGTATTTCTGCTGAATCCGGCATTCGAACATTCCGCGCCGCCGATGGTTTGTGGGAAGAGCACCGTGTGGAAGATGTCGCTACCCCTGAAGCCTTCGAGCGAGATCCGCAATTGGTTTTGCGTTTTTACAACGAGCGACGAGCTCAGCTGCTCGACGGTATTCAACCCAATGCCGGGCATCGGGCCTTGGCTCAGTTTGAGCAACAGCACTCGGGGAATTTCACCCTGATTACCCAAAACATTGATAACCTTCACGAGCAGGCAGGCTCCAAAAATCTGTTGCATATGCACGGTGAAATTCTAAAAGTACGCTGTATTTACAGCCATCAAGTATTCGAGTGTCATGAAGCCGTCGACCGAGAGCGGCCCTGTCCCTGTTGTCAGATGCCAGCCACCCTTCGCCCCCATATCGTCTGGTTTGGTGAAATGCCCATGTACATGGATGAAATAGAACAAGCGCTGAGCCAGTGCGATTTGTTTGTCTCCATTGGCACCTCAGGCAATGTCTATCCGGCGGCGGGCTTTTTCCAGATGGCCAACAGCGCGGGCGCGAAAACCGTTGAGCTTAACCTTGAACCCTCCGCCAATGGCTCGCTATTCGATCAAGCACACTATGGCCCCGCCAGTGAGTTGGTACCTGAATTTTTCAACAGACTCAACAAGGGTTCTGTGTAAATTCTAGGAGCTAGTGTTCAGAGATCATCCCAGATTTCAGACAAAAAAATGGGGTCAAAATGACCCCGAACAGGAACTACCTAACAGATTCTTTGCTTGATCAAAACCGCTACGCTAAAACGGCAACCATTGCCTCAATAGCGCGGTCTAGATTCAGAGGATTAAAGCCCGACAAATTCACTCGACCATTGTTTACGATGTATAAACCGTAGTCATCTCTCAACGCTGTAATCTCTGTTTGCGATAAAGGAAAAAGTGCAAACATTCCGTGACCACGAGTGAGAAACTGCCAGTTTCGCCCGGGTATTTGGGTCGCCAGAGCATCAAACAGCTGTTGCCTTACCGCGCCAATTCGTTGGCTGATGGCATTGAGCTCCACCTCCCATGCGGCTCTTAGATTGCGATCATTGAGTATACGTTTCACCAACATGGCACCGTGTGCCGGCGGTGTAAAATAGTGGCGTGTCGCTAACTGAGCCCACTGTTTATCAACGGCAACTTTTGCGCGAGGGGAATCCGTCAACGCCAACACCATGCCGGTGCGATCACGATAGAGACCAAAGTTCTTCGAACAGGTGTAACACAACAATAGCTCAGGCATGGCCGCCGCCATAATTTCCAAACCGCGGCGATCTCCGGCGAGCCCCTGCCCCAAACCGTGATAGGCCATATCCAGTATCGGAAATAGTTGTCGATCGAGACAAAACTCCGCCAACAAATGCCACTGCTGCTCGGTGAAATCTAGACCGGTCGGATTGTGACAACTCACCTGTAGTAGGATGCCATCGCCCGGCGCCGCTTGTTCCAGTGACGCCAGCAGCTGATCAAAAGTAGCTGCTCCTTCATCGGCGCGATAATAGCGATAATCACGCAGAGCTAGGCCAGCTGCGGCAGCGATGGGACGATGAACCTGCCAGGTGGTATCGCTGACCCACAAGGTACCCCGTGACAAGCTCTTCTCGAGCAACTCAAACGCCAAACGCAAGGCGCCAACACCGCCCGGAGTCTGCGCGTAAGAACAACGCTCCTGCAGCTCTGCNGCCAACTCATCCCCGAAAGCCAACTGGGTAATGGCCTGACAAAACTCCATGTCTCCCAGGGGACCGACATAAGCCTTGTCGCTTTCATTGTCGACCCGCCACTGCTCGGCCTGCTTAATCGCCTCAAATACTGGAGAGCGATTCAGATCATCACGATAGACACCAATACCCAAATCGATCTTATGTTCACGCTGATCCTTGCGAAACGCTTGCAGCAACTCAAAAATTGGATCTTCTTGAGTGTGACTCTGATTCTGGCCCAATAAACGGACGTGGCTACTGACCGCAGCAAGTTCAACTTTTGCATTCATAACAACAACTCAGCAACTTCCATCCTAAGATGAAAGCCGCAATTATCTAAAAGAGGGAAACGCGAGAAATACTTAAGAGAGTGAAACGCTACTGATTCAACTGACTTCTTTGTCAATCACACCGCGCTCGATTTGGTCTCGTTCGATAGACTCAAACAGAGCCTTGAAATTACCTTCACCGAAACCGTCATCTTGCTTACGCTGTATAAACTCAAAGAATACTGGGCCCACTACGGTGTCAGAGAAAATCTGTAACAACAGACGAGGCTGTCCACCTTCGGTAGTGCCATCGAGCAAGATGCCACGGGATTGCAACTCATCAATGGGTTCGCCGTGGCCCGGCAAGCGCTCTTCCAGCATGTCATAGTAAGTTGATGGTGGTGCGGTCATGAACTTCACTCCACGCGCTTTCAACTTGTCCCAAGCTTCGAGCAAGTTATCGCAAGAGAATGCGATGTGCTGAATACCTTCGCCGTTGTAGGCCATCAGGAATTCTTCGATTTGTCCGCCTTGCGAGGCCTCTTCATTCAACGGAATACGAATGCGACCATCCGGTGCTGTCATCGCTTTGGACAACAAACCGGTGTATTCGCCTTTAATGTCGAAGTAGCGGATTTCACGGAAATTGAAAATCTTCTCATAGAAGCCCGCCCAGAAATCCATACGACCGCGATAGACATTGTGCGTCAAATGGTCGATAACTTTAAAACCGCAACCCTCGGGATGACGATCAACGCCCTCAATAAAGACGAAATCAATGTCGTAAATCGAGGTGCCTTCCTCGTAGCGGTCAATCAGGTAGAGAGGCGCACCACCGATGCCTTTGATGGCCGGCAAGCGCAACTCCATAGGACCGGTAGGAATATCCACCGGTTGAGCGCCCTGCTCCAGTGCCCGTTGATAGGCGTATTGCGCATCTTTGACTCGAAACGCCATGCCACAGGCCGAAGGGCCGTGCTCTTCAGCGAAATAATGGGCTTCACTGCTGGGCTCATAGTTAATGATGAAGTTGATGTCGCCCTGACGATACAAGAGCGTATCTTTTGAGCGATGGTTGGCAACGTGAGTAAAACCCAAAGTTTCAAAAATAGGCTCGAGAAAACCGCGCTCTGTGGAGGCAAATTCAACAAACTCAAATCCATCGAGTCCCATTGGGTTTTCAAATAAATCGGCCATAGTCTTCTCCTGCGTTATACTCTGCCACGCTCATATACCCAAAAGGATTATGGAGGCTGGCAATTAGTTGTAAGTGCAACCAATATTAGTTGCGCAACCAACTATAGTCAACCCTCTCTCGATCCCGATGCCATCAAGGACTGTTGAAGACCATGAATAAAATTGATAAACCACTGAATTTAGAGAGATTTTTACCCTATCGCCTCTCAGTTACCTCCAACAAAATTAGTGGCATTATCGCTGACACCTACAAAGACAAGTTTGGGATTTCGATCACCGAATGGCGGATCATGGCAGTTCTTGGCGGCTATCCAGGCAGCTCAGCGGACGAGGTATCCGCAAAAACACAGATAGAAAAATCCATTCTCAGCCGCGCCATCAGCAAATTGCTGCAGCGCAATCTGATCGAGCGAGAGTTTGATGCAGAGGATCGACGCCGATCCATCCTCACCTTGTCGGACACGGGTATCGACGTCTACAACGAAGTAGTGCCCATTTCCTACGACTATGAATCTCGTTTTATGGCGTGTTTTTCCGATGAAGAACAGGAACAATTTCGGGAATTATTGGATCGACTTTATCAGCACGCCGATCGCGTGGAATAGTCTTATCCATGTTGGCGACTAACGAATCGCTGAAATGCGATATTGCTCGGGCGGACTGCCGTAGAAGTTTTTGAAGGCACGATAAAAGTTATTCGCCTGCGAATAACCCAATTGATAAGCCACCTCCTGTGCACTGAGCTGTGAATTCAGCAGGTAGTCCTTGGCCAACTCCATGCGCACCTGCAAGCTAAGCTCTCGAAAACTCACCCCCACCTCGGACAAGCGACGCCGTAACGTGCGTGCCGATAGATGCATCAGTGGTGCCGTCGACTCAAGCTGATAGCGACACTCTGACGAGCGCTCGATCAACAGCCGTTTCACCTGACTGATCAAATCCACACTCAATGCTTGCTCTGGCATCAATCGCTGGATCTGTTCTTGGTAGATGTGCTGGGCGCCCTCGCTGCGACCTTCAATAGCGATGTACAGCCACTGTTTAGGAATCGCCAACAGGGTTCGTGCCTGATCAAACACCACTCGGCAGCCCAGCGTTTGCTGGTACTGCCAGTGATACGTCGGCTCCGAATAGCTCAACATGGCGTAGCTGGCGCAAGCTGCAACGCCTTCCGGCAACAGCGCTTGGATATAGCCCCACAGCGAAACCATCCACTCTTCCAGCAACAACCGCTCGAAATCCTTTCCCTGCGGTAGTACCTGACAACTGAGCAGCACATGATCGCGATCGGTTTCCATAGCCACGCGAAGATAGGGATAGGATTGTTGTGCCAGATTAATGGCGAGTGTTAGTCCCTGCTCCAAGGACGAGCTGGCCATAAGCGCGTAGCCCATCACACCCAGATCTTCGATTCGGGAACGACGCGCAATGCGCAGCGCGATATTGGGGACTTCATTGGCTTGTAGTTGGCGCAGCAACCGCCAGTAATCCACTTGCGCCAGTCCGCTATTGGGTAGCCACCAAGGACGATTTAGGCCACACCAATGACCTAAGGCTTCGCGATCCACATAGTGGCATTCAGCTTGTAGAACCCGATCAAGGGTCTGCAATTGCCGCTGCAGTGTGTCGCGAGCTGGCATCGAGCGGTCTTGCTCGATGGAATGGTCTTTCATAATTCTCCTAGTTTCACTTTAGGACAAGTAAAACGCATCCCCAGATTCAAATGCTCTTCAACCTATTTCCGCAAACCGATGGTACATCAAGCTCCACTATATCTGCGACCTCTGGACGAAAATGATAGTCAACACTGGCCTTAAATGCTAATTATATGGACGAAAATGATAGACAAGCTTTTGAATAGACGGGTTATTGTGCCCTCACACAAGATTCGATCCCCCTCTTTGGAGTCCCTCATGTCGAAAACCTGCATTATTATTGGCGCCAGTCACGCCGCCGCTCAGCTCGCCCCCTCCTTACGTCAAGAGGGCTGGGACGGAAAGATTCTCGTCATCGGCGACGAGCCCTATCTGCCCTACCATCGTCCGCCACTGTCCAAAGCTGTGCTGTCAGGCGAAAAAAGTGGTGACGAACTCTCCATTCGAGCGCAGGCGCTCTACGACAAAAACGACATCGAATTCAAACTGAACCATCGTGTAGAGAGCATTAACAGAGCGCATAAGTCCATTACCTTGACCAATGGCGAGATTCTCAATTACGACAAGTTAGCGCTTTGCACCGGCTCTCGTGTGCGTACGGTATCGCTACCGGGTGTAGAACTCAGCGGTATTCACTACCTGCGTGACCTGAAAGACGTGGAGGCCATTCAAGAAGACGTGGGCGAAGGTAAAAATGCAGTCATCGTCGGCGGTGGTTACATCGGCTTGGAAACCGCAGCCTCCTTGAAAAAAATGGGCATGAACGTCACCGTATTGGAAATGGCACCGCGAGTACTGGCACGAGTCACAGCGCCGGAACTGTCTGAATTCTACACCCGAGTCCATTCCGACGAAGGCGTTCATATCCGCACAGGTATTGCTGTGGCTGGTTTCAAAGGAAACGGCAAAGTAGAGCGCGTAACCTGTGCCGATGGCAGCAGCTTCGATGCCGACTTGGTAGTGATTGGCGTGGGCATTATCCCTAATGTTGAACTGGCCGAAGCCGCTGGCCTGACCGTTGAAAATGGCATAGTCGTGGATGAGTTCGCGCGCACCAATGATCCCGATATTGTAGCCGCCGGTGACTGCGCCAATCACCACAACAAACTCTACGATATTCGCCTGCGTTTGGAATCCGTCCCCAACGCCACCGACCAATCCAAATCTGCCGCCGCCAGTATCTGCGGAAACGACAAGTCCTATGAATCGCTGCCATGGTTCTGGTCAGACCAATACGATCTCAAACTGCAAATTGCCGGACTCAGCCAAGGCTACGATCAAGTGGTGATCCGCGGCGATAAAGATCAGTCCCGCAGTTTTGTTGCCTTCTACCTGAAAGATGGAAAGCTCATCTCCGCCGATTGTGTCAATCGACCACAAGAATTTATGCTCAGTAAGCGACTGATTGCCGCCGGTNCTGAGGTAGACCCAGAGCGACTGAGTGATGAATCAATTGCGCCGAAGGAATTGGTGGAGGGCTAGGGGCTAAAATTTAATCGGCCACCCNGGTGCTGACAAGTCTTTTTATGGTTTTTCTTTTCCTCGCTACTAGTAACTGAGTTACTGCCTTCGCTCCCACTAGCTCCATTTGCACTCACACTAAAGTATGACTAGGATGGGCTCGTTGTAATCCCACGAGGCCTTTCCTGTGAACTCTATTAGCTGGCTGTTGGCGAGTTTGATCCCCTTTCTTGCTCTGACCGACGTTCAGGCCCAAGGCAATACCGAAATCGAGTCCTTCAGCAAGGCCAAGCGTCTGCTGCAACAGAAGGTTTATAACGAACATCGTCAAACGCTGTACTGCAATGCCGTTTTTGACGAAGACAAGAATGTTCAACTTCCCCAAGGCTTTCACACCGACAAACACAAAAAGCGCGCCGCTCGAATCGAGTGGGAACATGTTGTGCCAGCTGAGAATTTTGGCCGTTTTTATAGTGAATGGCGCGAAGGACATCCGCTGTGCGTGAGTCGCAAGGGCAAAGCCTATCGCGGACGCAAGTGCGCTGAGAAGGTGGTGTCGCAATATCGCTTAATGCAAGCCGACATGCACAATTTGTTTCCCGCTATCGGCGCAGTCAATGCGCTGCGCAGTAACTACAGTTTCACGGTTATGCCGCAGGAGCCAGTCGACTTTGGCAGTTGTGCCATGAAGATCGAAAACCGCAAGGCGGAGCCGCCTGAAGAATCCCGTGGCCGTATCGCTCGCACCTATTTGTATATGGCGGAAACCTATCCGCAACTGCAACTCTCCAAGAAGACCCAACATTTAATGCAAGCCTGGCATCAACGCTACCCCGTTGCTGAATGGGAATGTGATCGCGCCAGCGCCATCGAAACCCTGCAAGGTAACGCCAACCTCGTGGTTAATGAGGCCTGCAGCCAGCGTTTGCAGAAGGGCGAGACCCAAGAACAGATCGCCAATCGATGAGCGGTGTGGGTAGATTTTTTATACCCGCGTCTTCATTGATGTTTGCATTCATCTCACTCAAAAAGCTAGTCGGTAGAGCCTCTCTCGGTTTCAGTATCATGCTGATCGGCGCAAGCCTGATGGCGGAGGAGCAATTCTTACCAACATCTGCCACCCAGCCGCAAAGGCACATTCACTTTTCTAACCAAGAGCTTGTGCAGTTCAACCGTCAGAGCTTTGCAGGAGAAACTCAATACCAATTGGTGACTCACGGCGACCACTGGGTACTCAAAGCGGAGGCCCAGGGACAAGCATCGGCACTCTATCGAAAAGTAGATATCGATCTCACACAAACCCCGATACTGAAATGGCGCTGGCGAGTGGATAGGGCGTTAACTGTCGAAAACCCGCGGCAAAAAGATCAGGACGACTACCCTGCTCGCGTTTATGTGGTTGTGCGAGACGGGTTCTTCCCATGGCAGGTGCTGTCGCTGAATTATGTCTGGGCCAACCATGCACTCGCGCAAGATTCAGCACACGATAGCTGGAACAACCCCTACACCGAGCGCGCCATGATGATTCCCCTGCGCGATCAGCAAGATGGATTGAAGATTTGGAAGAGTGAGAGCGTCAACATCATCGAAGATTTCAAACGCTACTTTGGCAAAAGTGTGGAACGCATCGAGGGGATCGCCATAATGACCGACGCCGACAATACCGGTGGGCACGCGCTTGCGTTTTACGACGGCCTGACCTTCACTCCAGACAACAGCACTCCCTAACCTTGCATCGGTGAGTTAACAGGCAGCAACCGTCGTTCGTTGCCAGCGGTTAAAAGCTCGTTGGCATTGACACCCACAACATCTAATCGATGTACTCTGCTATTGCCGACAACATGGCAGAGTAGTCATGATAGTCCCGCTGGATCGGGTGACGCTGTCCCTCATGTTCTAGCACCAGTGACGGAAAGCCATCAATGGGCAATGATCTCGCGAATTTTAATTGTCGATCAAACTCGTCCGCTAACGCTCTCGAGGCTAAATCTCTTTGAAATTGGTCAGCATCATAACCAAGCTCTTGAGCCAACTGAGCCAGCACGCCGGTATCTGATGGATCAAGGGCTCGAAGATAATAGGCGCGTTGAATGGCATCAATCATTCGCTCTTGCGCATCCCTCGCGCTCGATGGCGAATGGCATTGTAAAGCTATTGCAATTGTCGCACGACAGGACATAAACGTTGAACGGCGCGGTTGGTTTTTTGTCCAGAAATCGAAGTTAAACTCTGTTCCTAACTGAGTTTCAATATCGTGCCAGTACCCTTGAATTGCCGCCTGCATTGCCTTCGGCATCGGTTGATCGCAATCCTTGGCCAGTCCCCCGGTCAGGTTTTCGATACGAAGCTTATCGGCATACTGAGACGAAAGCGCTTGTGTTAACTGATCCCACTGCGGGCGAAACCCCCAACACCAAGCACACATAGGGTCGTGGACGTAGTAAAGAATGGCTGTCATGAAATATTTTCCGCACAAAAACGTGGGCTTATCATACAGGGTAGACAGTGTTTATGCTGCAGAGTCTAGTCCTGGACTTGCTGCCGGATAGCTTGTATTTGCGCAAGGTTTTGCTGAAACAACTCAAACAGTCTCGGATCGAGATGCGAACCAGACATGGAGGACATGATGTCGTAGGTTTTTTCTTCGCTGTAAGCCGGCTTATACACTCGTTTGTGCACCAAGGCATCATAGATATCAACGATCGCTGTAATACGAGCGGCAATAGGGATTTCTTCACCCCGCAAGCCTTTCGGATAACCGCTACCATCCCAGCGCTCGTGATGACATTGAGCAATATCACGAGCCATATCCATCATTTCAATGCCCGTATCAGACAGCATGGACGCGCCAATAGCCGCGTGAGTTTCCATCAAACTGCGCTCATCATTCTCCAAAGCGCCGGGTTTTTGCAGTATGTAGTCGGGTATGCCTATCTTGCCGATATCGTGCATGGGCGCCGCCATGCGAATATGATCCACCTGATCAATACCCCACCCCAGCGCCTCAGCCATCACAGCGGAATACAAGCCGATTCGACGAATATGAGCGCCGGTTTCTTCGTCTCGACAACCGGCCGCAGCCAACAAGCACAATGAAATTTGTTCTTCTCTCGCAATAATCTGACGGGTACGTCTGGCCACCTCGCGCTCCAACTCTTCCTCCACCAACAAATGATCACGAGAAGACTGAAGGCGGTAAGCGGTTTCTCCGTATTTTCTTTCTATCTCGTGAACAATTAGCAGAGACTCTCCGTCGACATAGAGCGCACTGGCTTCCAGAGCAATCTCTTTGCCCTGACAATCTTCAAGCCAGATTCCAGAGATCAATGGCTGTGCATGCTGCTCTATCCAATGAGCTTTGGCGTCGTAGAGAAAGTGCAGTAGAAATGGCCACTGCTCGCCAATATGGAGAAATTCATCGTCTAACTTGAACAAAGGAGATAGCGCCTGCGGACGTGGCGTAATAGGTTCGAAACACTGTTCGGAAACTTCGCGCAAAACCCACTGATTAAAACCCTGAAATGTTCTCGCCAATAGCGTCATGACATCTCCAGAAAGGCCCGTCAATTTGAGAGCATTTGTGTTGCCAAATCGATAAACAAGGATTGCACTTGATCGCCGGTCTTGGCACTGGTATTGAGTATCGGCTGCTGCAATTCTTCCAGCTCTTCGCGATGCGCGAAGGATAGCGACCACTGATTACACAAGTCGTGTTTATTAAGAGCGATAATCGCCGGTATATTGCCGATATTTTTTTGTGCCTTTTTGTGCAAACAAAACAATCTATCCAAGGTGTGGGGCCGGGTGGGATCGCCCACCAATATGTAACCCGAAGCACCCCGTAAATAGGAAACTTGTAACTTACAAAAATCATCTTCACCGGCCAGATCCCAGATCATCATCATCACTTTTTGACGCTCAATTTCGACCAGCTTTTTGTCAATCTTCACCCCAACGGTGGTGAGATATTTTTCTTCAAAGATACTATCCACGTAGCGTTTAATGAGACTGGTTTTGCCAACAGAAAAGGCACCGAGCAAACAGATTTTCTTTTGAATCATAGTTGACTCTCCTGCTCGGAAGTTGGCAGTCCATCCACGTTTCTACTTAAAACACGACTCTCCGATAAACGGGCACGAATACCATCAAGCTGCTTGTTTTCGACCCAGGCCTCGACGATGATCCGACGAATTTGAGGAGCTTCGCTTTCCTGCTCAGACAATAGAAAGTGAGTATCAAAATCGTTTAACACCACTCCCTGCTCAATTAAATAACGAGCCGCATTATCGGCCCGTGCAAGCCCTAGCCGTCGATTCTCAGTATCACTACCGCGACCATCGGTGGTACCGGTGATTCTCAACTTAAACACTTGTCGGTCGCTATTTAATATTTGTTGCAACTGTTGAATGCGAGTCGCCATGTAAAAGAGTTTGGGCTCCTGAGTGTCTTTGATGCTGGCATCTCCCACTTCGAAATCAATACTAACCGCACTGACATCACTCAAGTAGCGATCCACCAGCGATTGATTCGACTCCTGTACCTTAAGGTTAGTGAAGTCCACTGTTCGCACGCCAAAAGCCGCAATGGGAGCTTGTTCAAACTGACGTAACCACTCAACACTTGCTTCACCGCTAACGCTTAATACTCCATCGCTATTACTGTCACTGTCATCACCAAAGGTTAAAGCGACTCCCTCTTCCGCAGGAAGTAATGCCTTGATACGCTGCAACTGCAAAGCCTCATCAGTGGCGTAAAAGTGAGTCCACTCATACCCTGCTCCAGCAACGGCGACAAACGGCTCAGGCAACTGAGCTAATGGATCTTTCATGCCCTTGATCAGCGTACCCGAAGCAGTTTGTTCAACCTGAACAACCATTACCCCAGGGATCGAGTTGAGTTGAGAAACCCACTGTTGCCAATGATTTTTTTGCTGTAGGTCTTGATACCACCAGTAGCCTAAACACAAAACCACCAGCACGATCGAGACAATGGATATCCACGGCAGCTTGCGACGCTGATTGGGGTCATCCCGCTCCTCATGCTTCACCGATACCAGACAGGGGCGGAGCAGATCGGGAAGCTTCACGAATACTGAGCTATCACCTTGATACTGCTGAAACTCAGTGCCGTACTGTTGATGACAGTGCTCGAGCACTTCACTCAGTCGCAGACGGTAATCAGCCCTGACATTGCCACGCACCACCGATGCAATAACCGCTGCCGGCCCTTGCTCAATCAACACGCATAGATCTCCCAACTGCAGCGTGCTGAGCTTATCGTCGGCGGAAGTATGGAAAGAGTCAGCGATGAAATCTTGAATGGCCGTCAACATCGCTGACACCATATCGGGGTCATTGCTGATGACATCGTTCGATTCGAGATGTTGCAGTACCAGACCCGTTTCACGGTGAATCAAGAACACTTGCTCCACGCGATAGACAAGGGTCTTTAGAAAAACAATCTCAGCGTAAGTTTTACCACTGCGCCAAGCGTCGAAACGCCACCCAATTGCTCGCGGTGATATGCTCTGCTCGACGGCCTGATTAAAGCCGTCGAGCATGCCGCTGATGGTTTCTACGATGGACTTTCTGATGGCGGGTCCCATGACCGGATACAAAGAATCTGCCAGCGCCTTGGGATTGGACTTGATCGACAGATCAATCGCCCCTTCGATGGTAGGGCCTAGCGCCTCAGCAATGCTGTCGTCTTTTTGCGCTCTGATGGCAATGGCTTCTGACACCACTTGGGCAATCGCCACGCTGTATTGATTAGGGTTTTCGCACCGCTGCTTTAGGGCCAGGAGCTCTTGATAGTCTGCCCCCAGCAGCAACTGGCGCAAGCTTTGAAGCTCCGCAGTCGATCCCGCGCCTCCCCCTAAACGGGAGCTGTCGTTTGAATCAACAAATGGTTGATTTTGAATGGATGCTTCCCTAGCGGACGATTCCATGGGCGAGGCCAGCGTCAGTTAGACGTCATCCCTGCACCGCTACCCGACTCAGACAATTGCGAGGCGATACCGTTGAGTAAAGATGCCAAGCTGGTTCTGTCGGCTTTGTCGTTGCTGAGACGTGTCACTTCTTTTTTCAAGGCCGAAGTCACTTCGTTGTAGAGTTCATCCATTTGCTTTTGCATTACATCAGCCTGATTCAGCAACTGGTCCTGAAGGTCATTGTCGGCCGCACTGGTGCTGTCATCTAGATTCGACATCACTTGTTCGACTTCGGCGATATGATCGTTAATCAAAGCCGTCGCTTTATCTCGCGTCTTAGCTTCATTGGCCAATTCCTTATCCAAGCGCTTGGAGAGAGCATTGGTGAGCTCATCCACCTTCTTATTCAGCTCTTTGAATTGCTGTTTGGTGTCTTGTTTTAAGTCCATTACTGAGGACTTGATCAAGGCTTCCAATTCCTCTTGCCGTTGATTGTGACCGCGATGTTGTTGGCCAAATAGAATCTCCCGAATAGTGGATAAATCATCCCCAGACACGACCTCCGATGGGTTCGATTCCGCTTTGGTGGGCTCGGCTTTTTTAGTCGTCTTTTTCATAATCCGTTATCGCTACTTATAACCTTTACCCCACTTTGATACCTGTGGGCGTGGATGAAAGCACCAAGTTCAGCTTTTTGACGGAATCCTTAGGATCGACGCTTCCATAAAAATGGCTTATTAAAAACCATTTACTAAAAACTATAGTCGTCCAGCTCAATTTCACCAGCGATTGGAATCGGATCTTGAGTGAAAGTAAGCAATAGTAGATGAAAAAAGTGATTTGAGTGACAAGTCGAGATTGGCGATAGGGTCTAGAAAGAGTATTGCTGGCCGTGTTACACCAAAAACTTATCCACGTACCAGCAAGTGGAAGAAACATTCAAATTGTTGTCTTTCGCCCAAGACAGCCCTCGTTCGACTAAGGCCTCGGCAACACCCTGTCCACGCAAACGAAAGGGTACATAGGTCGAAGTAAAGGTTACCCCATCTCCTTGTCGGGAATATTCAAGCTTGGCAAACTGTCCTTCACTGCCGAGAACAAAACAATTCAAATCTCGATGATGCTCTACATTTAAAGTGTTCATACCTACAATTTAGACTGCCATTGCCGGTTGTACCAATAAGGTGGGAATATTTAAGTGGTGACTTTTTACCGTGGCTACACGTGTGCCTGGTTTACGCCCATCGCGCGCGTCCGAGGTGAGCACGCCCTGTTTCTTGAGCTGCGATAAACGTGCATCAAGATCGGGCACCTGAAACGCGATCCCCCAAAAGTAATCATCGCCTTCAATCCCCTTATTGGGCTCAATCACTTCTAGGGTGAGCTGGCCGGCTCGAAAGAACAGCATCCTGCCACCCCATTCAGGCACGTTTTTGTCCAATGCCAGGCGAATACCAAGGCCCTCTTCACCAAAGGCTCGAATGCAGGCATCTGCATCACCGGTATAGAGCACTATGTGATCCACTCTAGAGACGCAATCTGAGGTAATGGAGGGTGGCTGAACAAGCCCCATAGCAGGGGGAAGTGCCTCACCGTGCAGACTGACCCACTGATCACAGACAGTATTGGCAGGCAACTGCTGCTCGTCGAGCGATACCAGCTGATCGTCTGTGTGATATTCCACAGAGGTCGTAGCGTCGAGCTCTACACTACTCATCACCAATCCCACCACGGCAGGATCACCTTGTGACATTTCGATGAGTTCAATGATGGTATTTTCTAGCTGGAACCAAGCGGTGAAAGCGATGGTTTGACCGCTCTGCTGTCGCTTGCCCTGCCAAATCGGTGCAAACCCAAACAGAGCTTGGTAGGACTCGACAGCCTGCGCGATATCATTGCAGGCAATGCGGATACGTTGAAAAGCAGTAACGGCCATAGGAATCTCTTTCGCGGTTTATTGCGAATAGCCTACCACCTTCTGGGCTTAAGTGAGTGGCCAAGAATGGCCAAGTCACAAGGCACTTTGCACAGAGGCCAGCATCTCATTGAGAGCAGAGCTCAGCTCCTCAAACACAGACTGATACGCTTCAAGTCATAGTGTAGCGTTTAGGTTTTCTTTTTCTTCTTGTGCTTCTGTTTTTGTTTTTGGTAGTGCTTGGTCAGACGCTGCTTCTTCTGCAATTGACGATCGCTGAGTTTGTTTTTGCGCCCTTCAAAAGGGTTTTCAGTGGATTTATAGAGCACTCGTACCGGCGTGCCGTGTAAGTCCAGCGCGCGACGGAAAGTCTTCTCCAAGTACTTGGTATAGTGACCTGGAATACGATCCGTTTGATTACCATGTATAACAACAATCGGCGGGTTGTGACCGCCCGAGTGAGCATAGCGTAGCTTGATACGACGGCCGTTAATCAATGGTGGCTGATGCACAGCCACGGCGTCTTCCAAAATACGCGTGAGATGATTGGTTGACAGCTTATCGGTGGCCGAGCGATAGGCTTGTTCAATAGATTCGTAGAGATGACCCACACCGGTGCCGTGCAGTGCCGAGATAAAATGCACATCGGCAAAATCAATAAACTGTAAACGGCGATCCAACTCAGTCTTGATGTAGTCTTTTTGCTCGCTTTCGAGGCCATCCCATTTATTCAAGGCGATGACCAACGCGCGACCACTATCGATTACTTGGCCCATCAAATGCAAATCTTGATCAACGATGCCTTCGCGAGAATCCATCACTAACACCACCACGTTGGAGTCTTCGATGGCTTGCAGTGTTTTTACAATGGAGAATTTTTCAACGGTCAGCTTGACATTTTTTCGGCGTCGAACACCCGCAGTGTCAATGATGGTATAGGAATCGCCATCGCGCTCATAATCAATGTAGATACTGTCACGAGTGGTACCGGGCATGTCGAATACAATTACACGATCTTCACCCAGCAGACGATTCACCAACGTCGATTTACCGACATTAGGGCGCCCGACGATGGCCATTTTAATACGGCGCTGATCATCAATTTGGGGAGGCTCTTGAGGAGGAAATACCGACAGCACATCCTCCATCAACGACTTAACACCACGTCCTTGAGTGGCGGTGGTCGGATAGATCTCTCCGATACCCATCTCATAAAACGGCGCAATTGCCATATCGAAGTTTTGCCCGTCGACTTTGTTGGCAACCACGTAGGTTTTCTTATTGTTGACTCGCAAGTGTTTGGCGATCATCTGGTCTGCAGTTGTCAGACCGTCGCGGCAATCCACCATAAACAGAACTGCATCGGCCTCTTCCACCGCCAGTAGCGACTGCTCGGCCATGACCTCATCAATGCCGTGCTCATCACCGCTGATCCCCCCGGTATCAATCAGGATAAATTTGTGTTCCAGAAACTCGGCTTCGCCGTACTTTCGGTCACGAGTCAAACCCGCATAGTTCGCCACAATGGCATCACGGGTTTTGGTCAGGCGGTTAAAGAGTGTGGATTTCCCCACATTCGGACGGCCCACCAGGGCAATAACTGGAATCATCAGAGATCTCTAAATCGACAAATGGAGTCAGAATTGAATTTTGGCGGTTTGAAATCGCGAAAATCCAGTTCTGGCCCCACTTTAATAGGGGTTAAACAAACCCGTTTACAATAATAAAAACGCAAAAGGCCAGGACGGGAATGCCGTCCTGGCCTCTAGTATACCTCATGCAGGCTTATTGGACGCTAAGAGCTTCCAATTCACCACCATTTCCGTAGACGTACAGGGTTTCGCCAACTGCAAGCATCGGTGAACGCACACCGTTGCCATCGACCTTGCGGCGCGCAACAAAACTGCCATCGGTCTGGTTCATGATGTGCACATAGCCTTCAAAATCGGCTACCGCCACATAACTGCCAAAGCTTTGAGGAGCCCCGAGACGGCGACGTACCAATTGATCGTTCTCCCACTTCAACTGGCCATTGTTGGCATCATAGGCTTTCACTCGATCATCGGCGTCGGTGATAAAGATATAACCCAAACCCGCTGACAAGTTGTTGTAACTCGATTCTTGCTTAGCCCACAGGCCGCGACCATTACTGCGGTTCAGAGCCACAAGACGCCCTTGGTAGCTACCCGAGTAGAGGATATCGCCCACCAGCATAGGAGCACCATTGATGTCGATAACTCGCTCAAGCTCGGAGCGCCCTTGGGCTATAGCGACCCGCTGCTCCCACTGTACGGAACCGTCTTTGACATCCAGCGCCATAATTTTGCCAGTGGCAAAACCCGCATACACGGAAGTGGAGGTGACGACTGGTGTGGCGGTACCGCGCAAGGTCAGTGCCGGTACTGAAGTATCATGCATCCAGATCTGTTCACCCGACTCGGAGTTAAGACCGAAGACTTTGCCATCAGCAGACTGTACAACCACTTCTGTACCATTGCCCTGAGGTGGGGCTAGGATTTCACTGGTCAATGCGGTGCGCCACTGTTCAGCTCCAGAGGCTACATCCAATGCAATGACTTCGCCGCGCAAAGTACCCACATAAACTTGACTACCTGCAGCACCTACACCACTGGAAACTTCTGTTTCCAGCTCAATTTCCCACTGCTGATCTCCGCCGTTCAGATCATAGGCAGCCACTAGGCCCTCTGCATCCGCGGCGATAATGCGATCATGCAAACGCGCCGGTGGCATCAGGTTGTAATCTTTACCTGCACCGACACCTACGTTATCAGACCAAACTGCCCGAACATCAGCGGATTCATTGAAATCCACCAAGTCTGCAGGTTTTAACTCAACTTCATCGTTAGACGCACAAGCGGCCAATACTGCAGCTAAACCAATAACCATCAGTCGCTTCATGAATTTTCTCCAGCTTCATTGTTATTATCAGCAGCAGGTTCCTCTGCTGCTGGAAGATTCACTTGAGTCGAAACCGTCTGTAAATCGTTAATTTTGATCTCCAGCAACGGACGGCGATTCATCTGTTCTGTAATCAGGTTATCCAGCGCCAATTGATAGGCCGCACGCGCTTCACTGGTTTTCTCTTGAGCCAAGAACACATCACCCCGAATCTCAGCAAACATCGCTTTGAAGCTACCGCTGTTGGGATCAGCCACGGTGCTAAGCGCTTGATCATACTGCTCAAGATCCAATTGTACTCGAGCCAATCGAGCGCGCGTGAGCAACGTCAAAGCAGGTTCCACATTGCGCTCAATAATCCAATTCAACTCTGCCGCTGCTAATGCCAAGTCGCCGGCTTCAACGGCCAGCTTGGCTTTGAACAGTGCTGCTTGGCTGGCATAGAGGCTACTCGCGTGCTGAGCCTTGAGTTCATCAGCCAAATGGTTGGCCGTCGCCGTTTTCTCTTCCGATAACAATTGACCCGGCTCGGCGACCACGGCCTCCATCAATGTTTGATAGCTCGCAGATGCCGTTTCAGCATCGGCTTGCTGTTTGTCTTGCCAGAAGCCCCAACCCAAATAGCCTGATACCGCCAACACCACACCCACAATGGCGGAAGTACCGTTCTCGGCCCACCAGCGTTTGAGTGCTTCTACTTGTTCTTCTTCGGTTAGATGTGCAGTCACAACAACTCCTAAAGGTCTCTATTGCGTGGATATCTTATGCCCCGACCGGCACCGATATCACTCGTGTTTAATTATTTTTGGGCGTTTACTCGTTCTCGTTCTCGTTCTCGCAGTCACAAGACTCGCCTAACACCAATGAAGCCCTCTTTGTGCTGATACTGAATCAATACTCAGCGATGTCTGTTGGGCAACAGACCATCCAAACCGCTAATCTTGCAACGCCTGCAGCAGTTGTTCAACTGCTAATGTCTGCTGGGGACGATCTTGACGTAGATATTTTATCGTCGCCTGATTATTGACCGCTTCATCTTCACCTATAATGACGGCAAACTCCGCCCCACTGGCGTTGGCTTTCTTCATTTGTTTCTTAAAGTTACCTCCACCGATGTGTTGCACGACTCGCAGATGTGGCAGCTCAGTGCGAATGGTTTCCGCGGTGGCAAACACCTGCGGCAGAACATCACCCATCCCCATAACGTAGACATCGGCGGTGTCATTGAGACCTGCTGGCAGTACATCGAGTTCCTGCAACAGTAACATCAATCGCTCTATGCCCATGGCAAACCCTACCGCAGGCGTCGGCTGACCACCCAACTGCTGCACCAAGCCATCGTAACGACCACCAGCACAAACGGTACCTTGAGCACCCAGTTTATCCGTCACCCACTCGAAGACTGTTTTGCTGTAATAATCGAGACCCCGTACCAATCTCGGGTTAACTTGGTAGTTAATTCCGGCCGCATCCAGCAGAGCTTTCAGCTGCTCAAAGTGCTCAACCGACTCACTATCTAGGAACTCAGTGAGCGCAGGAGCATCATTCAACAGCGCCTGAGTGCTCTGGTCTTTACTATCGAGAATTCGCAGCGGATTAGATTCCAAGCGGCGCAGACTGTCTTCATCCAACTGATCTTTGCGGGCCGACAGATAATCGACCAAGGCTTGACGATAATTAGCTCGCGCTTCGTTACTGCCTAAGGTATTAAGCTGCAGAGTCACCACATCGAGAATACCCAGTTCACGCCACAGGCGCGCTGTCAGCAACAGTAATTCGGCGTCTATGTCTGGGCCGGCCATGCCGAAGCTCTCGACGCCAATTTGGTGAAACTGCCGCAAACGACCTTTTTGCGGTTTTTCATAGCGAAACATGGGCCCCATGTACCAAAGCTTCTGCGTCAAGGTGCCTCTGTTAAACAGCAGCTGATGCTCTTCACAGGCTCGCACGCAACTGGCAGTACCTTCGGGGCGAAGTGTAATACTGTCACCATTGCGATCCTCGAAGGTGTACATCTCTTTTTCAACAATATCGGTCACTTCACCAATAGAGCGTTTGAAAAGATCCGTCGACTCAACAATCGGAAAACGTATTTCTTGGTACCCATAACGCTGCAGAACATCGGCAACGGTTGCTTCCAAATATNGCCAACCCGCAGAGTCTGTTGGCAGCAGGTCATTCATGCCGCGAATGGCTTGCAGTTTTTTCAAAGTTCTTTCCTTTATCTTCTATCCGGATGAGGTTAGCAATGACGTTTTACCATCAACTTGCAATCAACCCGCTCAAATTAGGCCTTAACAATCAGATCTTTTTCGGCTTCTTCTTTATCNGCCGCTTTCTTGCGGATGAGTCTTTCTAGATCATCCACGAGATTGTCTTTCTTTAATTTTTGATCAGCTTCGCCATCAACGTAGATCAAATTATTGGGCGTACCGCCAGCCAGACCAATGTCCGCCTCTTTGGCTTCGCCGGGCCCATTAACGACACAACCAATCACCGCCACATCCATGGGTGTAGTAATGTCTTCAAGACGAGTTTCCAGTTCATTCATGGTCTTGATGACATCAAAGTTCTGGCGAGAACAGCTAGGGCAGGCAATAAAGTTGATGCCTTTGCTTCGGAGTTTCAAACTCTTCAACAGATCCCAACCAACTTTCACCTCCTCAACCGGATCGGCAGCCAGCGAAATACGCAAAGTATCACCTATGCCGTCCATCAACAGAGCACCTAAGCCCACAGCCGATTTTACTGTACCCGCGCGCAGACCACCGGCTTCAGTGATTCCCAGATGCAATGGTTGCTCAATCTGAGTGGCCAGACCACGATAGGCCTCAACGGCCATAAACACATCCGATGCTTTGACACTGACCTTAAAGTCTTGAAAGTTCAATCCGTCCAAAATCTCAACGTGGCGCAAAGCAGATTCAACCAAGGCTGCGGGCGTCGGTTCGCCGTATTTTTTCTGAATGTCTTTTTCCAGAGAGCCAGCATTAACGCCAATACGAATGGGAATATTCAGATCCCGTGCTTTGTCGACTACCGCTCGAATACGTTTCTCTCGACCAATATTGCCTGGGTTGATACGCAGACAATCAACACCGAGATCCGCCACGCGTAAGGCAATGCGATAATCAAAATGAATATCAGCGACGAGCGGAACATTGACCTGCTTGCGAATTTCTCCGAAGGCTTCAGCCGCATCCATACTCGGCACAGAAACTCGTACTATATCGGCACCAGCGTCTTGAATGCGTTGAATTTGATTAACGGTCGCTGCAACATCCGTAGTTTCCGTGTTGGTCATGCTCTGCACAGAAATCGGTGCATCACCACCCACGGGTACATCGCCAACCATGATTTGACGAGACTTACGACGTTTAATAGGAGATTCAAAATGCATAAAAATATCTCAATAATTAAGCGGCCAATCTAAACAGCGGCAGTAGCTTCTATCACAATTTANTCTAGAGCTTTGGTGGTTCCATCCGCAAANACAGAGACCCGCAGGGTTTTACGAAAACCTCGAGGACTAGCCTCTACAGGAATCGTGTTCACTGCCATACTTGCCGCACGCACATTGCCTAACATTACCGTAAAAGGCGCGACACCTTGTATGTTCGCCACGTCATCCTTTTGATAGAGGTCCGCGGCGACAACATCACCTTGGGCATCAGTAATTTCTAGCCAGCATTCTTCACTAAATGAAAGCGTCAACTGATCCAAACCACTGGACACAGGTTGCTCAGTGCTAAGTGCGGAGCCAACGGCGATCTCTTCCACTGTCGATACTGCCTCTGGCGCACTTGATTCGATCGAACGGCTCTCTTCAGATTGCCCTAGAGCTTCATTGCTCTGTAAAGGGGAAGCATTTGATTGCTCCACGGCATCGCTTTCGTCACCGGCATCTAGCGCACTCACGCCTTCAGACGCAGAATCGCTGGAAAGCTCAATTGGTGTCGTTGATTCGCTAGCAGGCTCGGGAGAAGACTTCTCAGTAGGCTCTGTGCCGCTGAGTAGTGATACGGCAATCCAGATTAACACCAATACGGCAGCGGCGATCAAATAGTTCCGATTATCATTGCTCGGCTTCGTTGTCGCGTTTAGATTAGCCTCTTTTATCGCTGTCTTACTTTCTCGTCTACGTCCTGATTTAGCAGCCCCATCACCTGTCGTTGGCAACTGTCCACGATATTGGTGATAGACGTCGATCAACTCATCAGCGCCGAGCGACAGCACCCGAGCGTAAGCTCGGTAATAGCCGAGCACAAAAGGCTCCGCCGGCAAATGTTCATACTGATCTGTTTCGAGCCAAGCAATATATGATTCCGTCAAACGCAGCTGTTCGGCTACATATTGCACACTAAAACCCGCCGCCTCTCTCGCGTCTTTTAATCGCTGTCCCGGCGTGATCGCAGCATTGTCATCTATGACGCTGTGAGAGTCTGTCATCGTTGCCTCGGTCATTCTGCGCTCTGCTTGTACTCAAGATATTCTTGCGAGTAAGGGTGCAAATTCTTCAAGGCCAACGCGTAGCTTGCCTCCTTGTCCTTGTTACCGAACACTCTCTCAATACGAATTCCTATCCACAGGCTACGAGGTGTTTGACGTGAATACTTGGCAAATTGATCTAAGTAGAATTTGGAATTGGTATAGCTCTTTTGCTGGAAATACAGATCAGCTAATTCAAGTTGAGCTTGAGGCTGACGGAAGTTAATACTCAAGACTTGCTTAAAGGATTTCTCCGCCTCTGTGGTTTTGTTCAGCTTAAGCTGAGTTTTCCCCAAGCTAATCAAAGCTATGGTTCGACGGCCATAGGTAAAATCTTTGGCAACTATTTCTAAGTGTTCTTCCGCTTCTTTGTAGCGTTCTTGCCGGAACAAAAATACACCGTAGTTGTTTCGCGCCAACGCATAATCGGGATCAAGAGAAAGAGCTTTCCGATAGTATTGATCGGCTAGTTCATACTCTTCTTCCATTTGGTGGACCAGAGCGATACCGTTGTTTGCACCTGCCGACTGAGAGTTAAGTTTCAGGGCTTTCAAAAAATGGCGACGAGCAGACTCTTTATCTCGCTGTCTCAAATAGTTAAGACCCGCTTGAATATGCGTGGCCTCAGCTTTTGCTAAATCAATTCTTTGTTCCGGTGCGTTGGTTGTTGTCACGCAAGCCGCCAAAGTTAAGCATAAGCCTACAACAAGTGCACAACGCCGAAATATTGATTTTACAAGCCGAACCCACATAGTTTTTCCTCTTTACGGCAAATTTTTATTATTTTAACTCAGGCTCGATGCCAATCCCGTGCGAGCTTCACGATCGCAGAATTCTTACCGGCTCTTCAGCTGCCGCTTGGCTACGGTAGCGCTCACTGCGTCGAGTGCGATCATTCACCGCACCGGCCAGCTGACCACAAGCGGCGTCAATATCGTCCCCACGAGTCGTTCGGACCGTGGTGGTATAACCCGCTTTAATCAAAATATCCTGAAACGTTCGCAAGGCATTGTTGCTAACTCTACGATAATCAGATTGATCAAAGGGGTTGAAAGGAATTAGATTAATTTTAACCGGAATGTCACGCAACAAATGAGCAAGTTCGTGAGCGTGATGAGGTCGATCGTTGACGTGATTGATCAACGTGTACTCAATGGTCATCTTACGGCGATTGTCCGGCAGACCTTCGATGTAGCGCTGGGCAGAGTCCAGCAGCATCGCAATGGGATACTTCTTATTGATCGGCACCAACTCATTGCGCAGCTCATCATTAGGCGCGTGCAATGAGACGGCCAAACAGGCATCGGTATGCTCACCCAATTTGTCCAGTGCAGGAACCACACCTGAGGTGCTAAGCGTCACTCGTCGTTTAGACAAACCGTAACAGTTATCGTGCATCATGAGGTTCATGGAATCGACAACGTTATCAAAATTGAGCAAGGGCTCTCCCATTCCCATCATCACCACGTTGGTAATAATGCGTGGGCGATCTTCGCCAAACTGACCGTAGGATTTAGCGGCTAGCCAAACTTGGCCAATGATCTCAGCTGCGGTCAAATCTCGGTTAAAGCCCTGCTTGCCGGTCGAGCAGAAACTGCAATCAAGTGAACAACCCACTTGCGAAGAAACACACAAGGTACCTCGCTCCCCATCGGGAATGAGTACGGTTTCTACCGCACTACCACCAGTCACCTTGATCAGAAATTTGCGAGTACCGTCCGCCGAGTCGAGCTGTTGCACAACCTCCGGCGGACGGACTTCAGCAATGCGCTTAAGCTTCTCGCGCAGCGCCTTGCTGATATTGGTCATATCGTCGAAATCATCGACGCCCATTTGATGAATCCATTTCAGTACCTGTGTGGCACGGAATTTTTTCTCACCGATAGACTCAAAAAACGTTTCCAGCTTGGCTTGCGATAAGCCCAGTAGATTGACCTTTTTCTGAGTCGGGGAGTCGTCCGTGCTGTGCACTTGTACTGTCATCAATGAATTCTCAACTGACCAAATAGGGGCAACTTAGCGAGGGCAAACTTCGCCATCGGCGAAGAAGTAAGCCACTTCACGAGCTGCAGATTCCGCAGAATCAGAACCGTGCACAGCGTTTGCGTCGATCGTCTCAGCAAAGTCAGCACGGATGGTACCAGCCGCAGCTTCTTTAGGGTTGGTAGCACCCATCAAGTCACGGTTAGCGGCAATAGCATTTTCACCTTCCAGAACCTGTACAACAACAGGACCAGAAGTCATGAAAGCAACCAGATCTTTAAAGAAAGGGCGCTCTTTGTGTTCAGCGTAAAATCCACCAGCCTTTTCATCATCCAGTTGCATCATTTTCATAGCAACGATTTGAAGGCCCGCTTTTTCAAAGCGAGCAGCGATTTCACCGACAGCGTTTTTAGCAACAGCATCGGGTTTGATGATAGACAGGGTACGTTCAACGGCCATTTGGGTCTCCAAAACAGTCGAAATTTTAAAGTAAATTCACCCCTCGCCACAGGTGCCGAAACACCCTAAGCCAAAGGCAGTCAGTCTCCAACCAGTAGTTTTCTTAACGTAGGAACCAATGGATGAAATAGCTCGGAAGCCACATTAACTTGAGATTCAAGCCGATACGCACTTCCAGAATAGCGAAACCCGCGAATTATACGGGTAATTGCATGAATTTAATACGAATTCAAAGAGAAATATGGGTGATTTAAAGGCCCGAATAGGCTTTATTTGGCAGCTTCAATCATCACACAATAAAAACCAGCGATTAGACCGTCCGGTCTCNCTCAAACACCCCATTTACGAACTTATTCAGCGCTGACGGCGATCTCCTGAGAACCGCCGCAATAACTCTTCACCTGAATGGCATCCCGAAAATGCTCGCAGTACAAAAACGGACGCCCATCTCCCTGCCTTTGCTCTTCAGGNAGGTTGGTTTGATTCCAAATAACNACCATGCCTTCGCCACCAATTGCGACGAAAACTATCTTATCTCCCTTAAAAATGCGGGTAAGTGGCGCATTCTGATTGGAAGCCCAGTAAAAGCGAGAGCCGCTTTGAGTGATTTTAACCTGTTTAGATAGGCGCTGAGTGGCGTCGGTAATAGCCGCTCCATTAATGCTATCCGGCACCGCCACAAAAGCGGTAGCGGCACTCACCGACAACGGCAACCAGAGAATAGCCAGTAGTAGAAACTTCATACACGCCCTCGCGATCAAATTAGATCATTTTGCCGCCATTGGCAGTGAACACAAGCAGACTCTCATTAACACTAAAGGCAAGCATTCACACTGTGATCGACTTCCGCCCCCCAGCCAACGGCATGCAAACATTCAGCTATAAGGCCAGATCAACTTAGCCGCCTATCCTAAGATACTCAAAACCTTAAGACACCCAAACCCAACCATCGCCGCCAATACGACCGCCTCGTTGCCACAGCCCACCCCTTAGGCGAGCTGAGCCGCATCGGCAATATTGCGTATCCGAGCCACTATCGAGCGCAGCCCATTACCTCGAGTAGGACTCAAATGNCGCTCTAGATCGAGCTGTTCAAAGTAACCATCGATATCAAATGCGGTTATTTCTGCAGCCGTTTTACCATGGTAAGCGGCCATAACAACCGCCAGCAAGCCACGCACGATCACGGCATCGCTATCGACGGCAAACAGCAATCGGTCACCGTCTCGGTCAACGTCGATCCACACATTACTCTGGCACCCTTTAACCAGTCGCTCAGCAGTTTGAAGTGACGGCGCCATTTCTGGCAGCTCCTTGCCCAAATCGATGATGTACTTGTAACGCTCCTCCCAATCATCAAAAAAGGACAGATCGTCAAGAATTTCATCAGTACTCGCCAAGGACATAAATCGCTCACTCACAAACAACAAAGGTTTCAACCATCCCGCTAAGGAATGGCAATTGGCAGGAATTATAGCAGCCTAGCCCCCACCCCAAAACGCCCTATTGATGGCAATCGGGGAGGGATTCAAAACAGGCAGTTAAACAAACATAGACTNACCTAAGCGTGGGAAAGAACCCCACTGACACTCACAACTGGAAGTTATGAGTTGGAAGTAAGAGGTTAGAAAAAAAGCCCCGCCTCAAGCTGCGCTTCTTCGGTCATCATCTCTTTCGACCAGGGAGGATCAAACACCAATTCAACGCTCACCCTATCCACATTGGGCACTTTAGCCGTGCGATATTCCACATCAGCCACCAATACAGGCCCCATACCGCAACCAGGTGCTGTGAGAGTCATGCGGATATCAACTTGACGGGTAGCCCGGTCAATCTCGACGCCGTAGATCAACCCCAACTCAACCAGGCTGATTGGGATCTCTGGATCAAAGATAGAATCTAGAGCCGCCCAAACTTGCGCCTCATTAATTTCGCCACTACCGTCATCCTCAAACGACGGCAACTCTACCTGCTGACCAATAGCGTCGGCATCCGTACCGTCAATACGGTACATGTTGCCCTGATAGGTAACGGTGAAGTTTCCGCCCAAGCTTTGATTGATGGAAAGAAAATTACCTTCAGCAATAATCGCAGGCTCACCTGATGGAACTCGCCGTGCCGGACAATCACGCAAGGTGACCACCATACTTTGTTGCATATCGACTGCCTATCTGTTCACCCTAACTGATGCTAAAGCTCTCGCCGCAGCCACACTCTGCCACAACATTGGGATTGTTAAACTTGATCACACGATTGATACCTTCAACCGCCAAATCAATTTCTGTACCGCGCAGCACTTTTAATGCCTCAGGATCTACCGCCAAGGTAATTTTTTCGCTGGGTTTTAACACCTCGTCAGAGACCTCGGCGGCGTCGGCGAAATCCAACACGTAAGCATAGCCGGTACAACCGCTCACCTCGGTACTGAGACGAATAATCTTGTCGGCCTGTGCGGACAACTTCGACTCAAAGTGTCGAATGGCGGCGTCAGTCATTGTGACTGCAGCTGCATTGGGATCGAAAACTTCTGCTGTCATGGAGTCACCTCTACCCTTTACTGGTCTTTATCCTGTGAACTTAATGCCGACGATCTCTTACGCCAACATCATACGAACTTTTTTCAACCCCTCAAATAAGGCTTCAACCTCATCCAAAGTGTTGTAGATGGAAAACGAAGCACGAGCGGTGCCAGGCACCCCCAAACGATTCATCAACGGCTCGGCGCAGTGATGTCCGGTTCGAATAGCAATCCCTTGGCGATCCAGCAAAAAACCAATATCGGCAGGATGACCTTCGTTCATAACAAAACTCAGCACACCGGTTTTGTCGGGTGCATTGCCAACAATAGTGAGCCCTTCAAAAGCTTCAGCCAACTCTGTCGCTCGCTGAATCAGTGCTCTTTCGTGATCTGCCACCGCCTCTAAATCCAACTGGGAAAACCAGCGAATCGCCTCGCCCAGCCCGATCGCCCCGGCGATGTGCGGCGTTCCAGCCTCTAGGCGATAAGGCAGTACATTCCAACGCGCATCCTGATAACTCACTTCGGAAATCATTTCACCGCCGGTTTGCCATACCGGCCACTCTGCCAGTAGTGACGCTTTACCCCAGAGCACACCAATGCCTGTTGGACCAAACACCTTGTGGCCCGAAAAGGCGTAGAAATCACAACCGAGATCCTGCACATCGACCGCCCCATGAGCGATCCCCTGTGCACCATCAACCAGAACCCACGCACCCACCGCCTTTGCTTTAGCCGTTAGCTGCTTGACCGGATTGATCGTGCCCAACGAATTGGACACATGAGGAAACGCCACCATTTTAGTCTGACTGGAAAGCAGTGACTCAAACGCCTGCAGATCCAATTCACCCAACTCGGTGATCGGCGCCACTCGCAAAATTGCGCCCGACTGCTTACAGGCCTGCTGCCAAGTTACCAGATTGGCGTGATGCTCCATTTCAGTCACCACAACCTCATCGCCGGCTTTCAATAACTGCCCCAAACCGTGAGCCACGATATTGATGGCTTCAGTAGTGCCACTGGTCCAAATCACTTCTTCACGGGCTGCCGCATTGATAAAGCCTGCGATAATGTCACGCGCACCTTCGTAACGCTGGGTCGCCTCATCAGCCAAACGATGTGCACCGCGGTGCACATTGGAATTACATTGAGTGTAATAATCCACAATAGCGTCGATCACACACTGGGGCTTTTGCGTAGTGGCCGCGTTATCCAAATAAACCAACGGCTTGCCGTCCACCTCACGCGACAAGATCGGAAATTGCTGGCGAATGGCGGCTACGTCGAAAGCCATTTAGTTGACCTCCATATTGGCAAAGCGGGCGCGCAATTGAGGGCGCAACCACTGAGCCAGCGCCTCATTGGGCATCTGATCGACTAACTCATTAATGAAACCAAAGTTCAGCATGATTTGCGCCTGCGCGCGGCTAACACCGCGAGACTGCATGTAATACAGCGCTTTCTTGTCGATTTCGGCAATGGTCGCGCCGTGCGCACAACGCACGTCATCGGCGTAAATTTCCAACTCTGGCTTGGTATTAATTTCAGCGCGGTTGGACATTAGCAAGTTGCGATTATTAAGCTCTGCCAAGGTCTTTTGTGCATCGCGATGAATATGAATACGACCGTTAAACACAGCGCGCGAGTTATCGGCCACAATTCCGCGAACGTTTTCTTCGGTGGTGCCGTGAGCTACCGCGTGCTCGATCGTGCTGTGCAAATCGAACAACTCCTTACCATCCAGCAAGTAGATCGCATTCAACTTAGCAAAGGCATGCTCACCGGCATGGGTAACATCAACATCCACGCGAGATAACTGGCTACCAAAGCCGACCAAGGTGCTGTTCAGCTCAGCTTTTGCGGCTAACTCAAAATGACTGCCGCCAGCATTCATGGCATCGCCAGCTTGCAAGGCAAATCGATAGTGCTCCAAGTACGCATTGGCGCCAATACGGTATTCCGCGAAGGCTGTGGTTTTGCTCAGTAAGTTGCCAGAGCTCTGCTCAATCACCGTTGCCCGAGCATTATTTTCAACACTCACGAGCACACGGGTATGAGACTCACACCCCTCGCCAACGAGATTGATAATACGCACAGCAGTCTTCACTTCAGTGCCTGCTGCCACTCGAATCAACACGCCCTCTGCCGCTAGCACATCATTTACTAAACCAAACAAATGACGATTGGGCTTTACCTGAGAAAAAGTCTCACGGGCCCACGCCTGCTCAGCGTCGGAGGCTTGCGCCAAGGCCGTGATGGTTAATCCATCGGGTAGCTGTGCGGGAACTTCAGATTTCAGCTCGCCGTTGACAAAGACCAGATCAATGCTCTCAAGCCCTTCAATAGGGTCTGAGTTTGTGCTGGTATCACTGCCGTTGGCCGCTTGCAACTCAGCACGATCCCACACATTGATCGGAACGTACTTCCACGCCTCAGTTTTCCGAGTGGGCCAAGGCGTCGCCTTTAACAATTCCAGCGACTGTTTACGCTGGGGTGACAACCAATCGCTAACCGAATCGGCGCGAGTGACTGCACTGTCTAACCAATTACTCATCACTCAACCCCTCAGGCTGTTTCGTCGGTGGCTCGCTGCTCTTGCAACCAAGCGTAACCTTGCTCTTCCAGCTCTAACGCCAGAGAAGCATCACCACTGCGAACAATCTTGCCTTCGGACAGTACGTGTACATAATCAGGCTTGATGTAATCCAGCAAACGCTGGTAGTGGGTAACCACAATGAAGGAGCGATCGGCAGAACGCTGACTGTTAACCCCTTCGGCAACCACTTGCAAGGCATCAATATCGAGACCGGAATCGGATTCATCCAAAATGCACAGCTTCGGTTTTAGCAGCAACATCTGCATGATTTCGTTGCGCTTTTTCTCACCACCAGAGAAACCTTCATTTACACCGCGCNTCAAAAAAGCCGCNGGCAGGTTAACCTGCTTGCAAGCCTCACGTGCCATTTTTAGAAAATCTTTTGAGCTAACNGCNTCTTCACCGCGAGCTTCACGCTGCGCATCAACCGNAGCNTTCAAAAACTCCAAATTGCTAACACCAGGAATTTCTACTGGGTATTGAAAGGCGAGAAAGAGACCCTCACGAGCGCGCTCTTCGGCTTCCATCTCTAACAAATCAGCACCGCCGAGAGTGGCGCTACCGTCATCTACACTGTAACCCTCACGACCTGACAGGACGTAGCCCAAGGTGCTCTTGCCGGCGCCGTTAGGCCCCATGATGGCGTGAACTTCACCCGGTTTAATTTCGAGATCGAGGCCTTTGAGAATTTGCTTCTCTTCTACACTTGCCTGCAAATTTTTAATCGACAACATAATACATTCCTCAATCTGCGGTTAACCCACAGAACCCTCTAGGCTAATCTCCAGCAGCTTGCCCGCTTCTACGGCAAACTCCATGGGTAATTCTTTGAAAACTTCTTTACAGAATCCATTGACGATCATTGAGACCGCTTTTTCGGGATCGAGACCACGCTGCTGACACAAAAACATCTGATCGTCCGATACTTTTGAGGTGGTCGCTTCGTGCTCGACAATGGCACTCGGATTGCGACTCTCCACGTAAGGGAAAGTGTGTGCACCGCACTTGTCGCCAATCAGCAGCGAATCACACTGGGTAAAGTTACGCGCACCGTCGGCGCCGGAATTCATCCGCACTAAGCCGCGATAGCTATTGTTACTGCGCCCGGCGGAAATACCTTTGGAAATGATGGTCGACTTAGTGTTCTTACCCAAGTGAATCATCTTGGTACCGGTATCGGCCTGTTGCGCTCCGCGAGTCAGTGCCACGGAATAGAATTCACCGACACTGTTGTCACCTTTCAAAATGCAGCTTGGATATTTCCAAGTCACCGCTGATCCGGTTTCTACTTGAGTCCAAGATACCTTGGCACGGGTGTGGCATATCGCACGCTTGGTGACAAAGTTATAGATACCGCCACGCCCTTCTTCATCACCTGGATACCAGTTCTGAACCGTGGAGTATTTAATTTCAGCGTCATCCATAGCCACCAGCTCAACNACCGCTGCGTGCAATTGATTTTCATCCCGCTGAGGCGCAGTACAGCCTTCCAAGTAACTCACGTGGCTGCCTTCGTCGGCAACAATTAACGTGCGCTCGAACTGGCCAGTGTTTTGCTCATTGATACGGAAGTAAGTCGACAACTCCATCGGGCATTTAGTGCCTTTGGGGATGTAAACAAACGAACCATCAGTAAACACGGCACAGTTTAATGCCGCGTAATAATTGTCTTTCTGCGGAACCACACTACCTAAGTACTTTTTGATCAACTCGGGGTACTTGTGCACCGCCTCACTGATGGGACAAAAGATAACTCCTGCCTCTTCAAGCTTGTCGCGAAAGGTGGTGACTACGGAGACGGAATCAAACACGGCATCAACAGCAACACCTGCGAGCATCATCTGCTCGTGCAGGGGAATACCCAGTTTTTCGTAGGTTTTCAGCAGTTCGGGATCCACCTCGTCTAACGACTGAGGCTTATCCTTCATACTCTTAGGTGCGGAGTAATAGGAAATCGCTTGGAAATCGATTTTCGGATAGTTCACGTGAGCCCATTCCGGCTCTTCCATTTCCAGCCAACTGCGAAAGGCTTTCAATCGCCATTCCAACATCCACTCAGGCTCTTCCTTCATGGCTGAAATACGACGAATGATGTCTTCATTCAAGCCCGGCTCAAAGGTATCGGATTCGATATCCGATACGAAGCCCGCTTCGTATTCGCGCGCTAGCGCCTTGTCGATTTGCTCGGTCATAGTTTTAACTCGCTAATCACTTCAGTGACGCTACGCTCGGCAGAAATTCTGATTCGAGCGACGGTCATCACCGGATAAAGCGCTCTTACTGGCACTTTGTTTCGAAATTCATTGTCTATACATTCAGATCATCGTATTCACAAACGCAAACCGTTGATCTATCAATACTTACGTCCCTTGCAGCGTTTCCACCACCTGACAAATGTGCTCAATCGCGCGCTCGATATCTTGCTCGCTGGTAAAGCGCCCCAACGACAAACGCAAAGAGCTGTGGGCATCTTCATCACTCAAGCCCATGGCCTGCAACACATAGGAAGGCTCTACGCTGGCCGACGTACAAGCTGAGCCTGACGATAGCGCTAACTCTCTCAAAGAGAGCTGCAAGGCCTCACCATCAACGTCAGCAAAACAAACATTCAAATGATTGGGGCTCACCTGCTCGCCACCATTGCGACGCACATTAGACAGATGGCTAATCCCCTGCCACAACTTATCGCGCAAAGCGGCGATGGCGACAGCCTCAGTTTGCAGCGACTCATTCACTAGTTTGGCCGCCATACCCAATCCCACCAGCTGATGAGTAGGAAGCGTTCCTGAACGCATACCGCGCTCGTGCCCGCCGCCGTGGACCTGTGCACTCAGCCGAGTCTGGATCGCGCGGCGCACATAAAGCGCGCCGATTCCTTTAGGACCATAAAATTTGTGTGCTGACAAACTCAATAAGTCGACATTCAACTCACTAACGTTCAATGCCAACTTACCCGCAGACTGGGCCGCATCAACATGAAAAACAACATCGCGCTGGCGGCATAGCGCACCGATTTCGGCAATCGCGTTGACACTGCCCACCTCATTATTCACATGCATCAAGCTCACTAACCGCGTGTCTTCACGCAGGGCATCCTGAACTTGTTGCGGGGCTATCTGGCCCTCACTGTTGGGCTCTAACCAAGTCACCTCAACGCCTTTTTCCTGCAGCCACTTGGCGGGATCGATGACCGCCTTATGCTCGATGACTGAGGTAATCAGATGCCCACTGAATTGCTGTGCCTCAAAAATACCTTTCAACGCCAGATTATTCGACTCTGTCGCGCCACTGGTCCAGACCACTTCACGGGAATCACAGGCCAATAAATCGGCCACTCGGCCGCGCGCCAGCTCTACCTGCTCTTCAGCTTGCCAGCCGTAGATGTGGGAGCGCGAAGCTGGATTGGCAAAGACGCCATCCATGGTTAAACAAGCCGCCATGGCCTCAGCCACCTGCGGATCAACCGGTGTGGTTGCCGCGTAATCTAAGTAGATCGGCGCTTTCACAGATCCCCCGTTTCAATCAACTCAAGCCCCTGGTCTTGGAGTTCATTTTGACGTTCAGAGACGTTGCGAACATCTTGGCGTGCCACTAGGCTCGCTAGAGTAATGCCGCTGAGAAAATTGTGAATCTGATCACTGAGATCACACCAAAGGTAGTGAGTTAGACACACCTGCCCCTGCTGACAGTTACCCGAACCGCCGCAGTTAGTGGCATCGATGGATTCGTTCACTGCATCAATAATCTGAGCTACGGAAATGGATTCAGATGCTCGGCTCAACTTATAGCCGCCACCAGGCCCGCGTACACTGCTGACCAGCTCCTGCTGTCGCAACTTCGAAAATAGCTGCTCAAGATACGACAGAGAGATCTCTTGTCGCTTGGAGATATCCGCAAGACTGATGGGACCATTCTCGGCGTTCAGCGCCAAATCCAGCATGGCAGTTACGGCATATCGACCTTTTGTTGTGAGACGCATAGGACTGTCCTATCTATAATCGTGTGCTATCAACGTGTGGCGCTTTAGGTGAGTGCGATGACCTTCACGCTAGGGATATTCTGCCTAGCCGCTATTGCTCAGCCTCTGGCTACTGAATCATCGACACACCATAGAGCGGGCGCATTATGTAAAAACCTAGTACTTTGGTCAAGTATATAACCTAGTAATTTACTCTGGTATTAATTGCCGCCCGATTTACGCCATCAATCTTGCTTATTCTCACCGTCAGATAGGGATTTGATCTTATTATTGGAGTGGAAAATAAAGTTCTGTATCGACGTAAGNACCCCGCGCAGGATACTGAGTTCCATTTGATCCAATCGAACNCGGCTGTATAAGCGGCGCAGNCGGGTCATGGTTTGACGGGGATTCCCTGGCTCAAGGAAGCTGAGCTGCTCCAAGGTCTCTTGCAAGTGCTCATAGTAGAGTTCCAGCGCCTTGTGATTGGCCGGCGGCTGATCCCANTCATCAAAATGTGGCAACTTGCCCTCTTTGGCGGCCATCCACGCCATGCGCACCTCGTAGCAAAGCACCTGCACCGCAGCACCGAGATTGAGCGAGCTGTATTCTGGATTGGATGGGATATGGACGTGATAATTACACTTGTGCAGCTCCTCATTGGTCAAGCCACGATCCTCTCGACCAAAGACGATAGCCACATCGTGATGCTGCGCTTCGACAATAGCGCGCTCTCCGCACTCTCGCGGCGTCACCAGAGGCCAGGGAATGCGACGCTCTCGAGCACTGGTGCCCACCACCAGACCGCAATCGGCAACNGCTTCATCCAGCGTCTCCACCACCACGGCAGAATCGAGAATGTCTTGTGCNCCGGCAGCACGCCAAACGGCTTTATCTGCTGGGTACTCCTTGGGCTCCACCAAATAAAACTGGGAAATTCCCATATTTTTTATGGCACGGGCGGCACCGCCAATATTGCCAGGGTGNCTGGTATTCACCAGTACCACTCGAATTTTTTGCAGCAAATTGTCTGACATCTCAACTCTCGATGGGTAATTTGGGCGNGGCGCAAAGCNCCGCTCAGAGTAAAAAGGCGCGCAGTGTAGCAAATTGGACTCTATCCTAGTAGAAGAAGTCGCGCCGACATGCGGAAATGCTGTCGCGCCAGATCGGCACCTGCTATACTCTCGCCCCCTTTTTGAGGCGTTGCGCTCGTGCTACGTCTGCTCTTTATACATTTTTTACATTGCTGCTTACGGTTGAACCCTTATGGAACCCATGCTGAATATTGCCCTGCGCGCTGCGCGCAAGGCCGGCGAGCTCATCGAGCGCGCTTTAGAACGAGTTGACGTCATTGCTTTTGAAGAGAAAGGTCGCAACGATTTCGTGACCGATGTGGACAAAGCTGCTGAGAAGGAAGTCATCTATCATCTGCGCAAAGCTTACCCCGATCACACCATCGTCGGTGAAGAGGGCGGTCGCAGTAACGGCAAAGACAGTGACTACGAGTGGATCATCGATCCATTAGACGGCACCACCAATTTCATCCATGGCATTCCCCACTTTGCCATCTCCATTGCCTGTATGTATCGCGGTCAAATCGAGCACGCAGTGGTTCTCAACCCGATCACTCGCGAAGAGTTCACCGCCAGCCGCGGTAAAGGCGCCGCCCTTAATGGTCGCCGTATTCGCGTAAGCCCCCGACGTGGCCTCAATGGCGCCGTTATTGGCACCGGCATCCCCTTCAACGGCTACGCCTTTGACAACATCACCCCTTATCTCGCAGCTCTGCAAGAAATTGCCGGCCAAACTGCGGGCATCCGTCGTCCGGGTGCGGCGTCATTGGATCTGGCCTATGTGGCGGCCGGTCGCTTTGACGGTTTCTGGGAAATGAACTTGAAGTCTTGGGATATCGCTGCAGGCGTCCTGCTCGTAAAAGAGGCTGGCGGTCTTGTCAGCGACTTTAAAGGCGGCAACAGTTTCATGGACAAAGGCAATATTGTTTGCGCCTCTCCGAAAGTGTTCAAACCCCTACTGCAAATTGTTGGCAAGCACATGGGCAATGTTTAATTCGCATTAGCNCATCACGGTGTACACCAATAAAAAAGGCGTCTTGTAGACGCCTTTTTACCATCTCGCNACTATNCAGTTGCCATCCAACTACTCTCTAGGCCGTCTTATCAATGGGGCCGGNGATCTANGCNATCTCACTAGCACCCACCAGATCATTGAGNGCNTCCAGCAGACACTCAATCTGCAATGGCTTTGTCAGATAATGATCAAATCCAGCACTTTCACCCCGAGCGATATCATGAGGCATTGCGTTAGCCGATAATGCCATCACCGGAATGGCGTTGGTGACGGGATCAGATTTCAACACAGACAAGACTTCGAAACCGTCTAGACGCGGCAAATTGATGTCGAGAATTATGACATCTGGACACTCTGTACGCGCCTTAAAAATGCCGCCTAGCGGCTCCTCGGCAACACTCAACTGCAACTGCGGGTAGCGGCTAAACACCTCTTGCATCAAGCGGATATTGGAAGGATTGTCCTCCACATAGAGTATTCGGCAATTTGTCGAGAACGCCAACTGCACCTGAGAACTGACGGATCGACCGCGACCGGATGACACCTCGGAACGCCAAGCTTGGGTGATCGGCAAAGACACGCGAAAACTGCTGCCTACACCCTCCTGACTGTCAAAGTCCAGCTCTCCACCCATCATATGAACAAGATGCTGAGTAATCAAAAGCCCGACACCACTGCCTTCGATACCCCTATCTTCGGCCCCTAGACGATTGAAAGGCTCAAACATATGACGCTGATGAGCCACCGAAATACCCTGTCCGGTATCTCGCACCTCAATACACAAATGACCTGACTCAGCACCACCGTCCACACCACTTTCTGTTCGCACGAACCCCACATCCACAGCACCATTGGCACGATTGTATTTCACTGCGTTGCTNATGAGATTNAGTAAAACTTGNTTCAAACGCATAGNATCNGCCGACACGTAGACANCATCCCAATCACCACAATTCATCGCCAGCGAGATGCCTCGATCATCCGCCGTCGACTGCATCCAGTTCACCGCCTCTTCAACAGCACGACGAGCCAATACGGGCTCGACNGANAGCGTCATCTGACCGGCNTCAACCTTAGCCAAATCCAACACATCGTTGATCAACTGCAGCAAATGCTCTCCAGCCTTGCTGATTTCGTCAATGCTCTGCTGTTGATCCGCGGAAATGGCAGCATCAATCCCGAAAAGCTGACAATAACCCAGNATGGCATTNAGCGGAGTGCGCAGCTCGTGACTCATGCGTGACAAGAACTCGGATTTGGCGCGATTAGCCTGCTCAGCCAACTCCTTGGCCTGTACCACTCTCTGTTCAGCGTCTTTCAGGTCGGTGATATCCATATTGGTACCCGACATTCTGACCGCCTGCCCATCGGCATTTCGTCGCGCTTGGCCACGGGCCCGAATCCAGCGCCAACTGCCTTTTTTTGATCGCACTCGGTATTCAATGTCAAAAGGCTTATCGTCGCGGA
>PANW01000015.1 GCA_002707785.1 Cellvibrionaceae bacterium
ATGTGTTTAAAGCCGAATTGACCCTCGACATTCTCGAACAAGAACAATGTACTGGGTTTATTGGCGTGCCATCCATGTTGACCGCAATGATGGAACACCACAGTTTTCAACAACGTGACTTTTCGTCATTGAAGTACATAGTGATCGGCGGGGCCTGTGTTTCAAGCCAACTCATTAAACAATGTGAACAGGCATTTGGCGTAGACATTATTAACGGCTATGGGCAAACGGAGACCAGCGGTGTTAGTGCCAGCACCGTTTGCGATGATAGCGCGGCGGTCAAATCCAGCACCAGCGGTAAGCCGCTTCCCGGCGTTAGTTTCAAGATCATCAACTCTAAAGGTGAGATTCTACCTTGCAATCAAACCGGTGAACTCTGCTATCGAGGACCTGGCACTATGCTCGGCTATCGAAACCCTCCCCAGCCTGCCAACGTTTTCGACAATGAGGGCTGGCTCTATTCGGGTGACCTAGCGAGCATGACCGAGTCGGGATACATTCGGATCGTCGGCCGAGCGAAAGAAATGATCATTCGCGGTGGAGAGAATCTATCACCGTCAGAGATCGAGAATTTTCTCAACTTACATCCCGATATTGCCGAGGCCGCAGTGCTCGGACTGCCTGACCCAAANTACGGAGAAGAAGTNTGTGCCGTATTNCTGCCAANTCATTCCAATCATGCCAGCGCTGAGAGTATTCGCACATGGTGTCAGGAAAACTTGTCACGCTGGAAGGTACCCCGCTACATCACTTNTCTTGATCAGTTCCCCAAAACTGCATCGGGAAAGGTACAAAAGTATCGACTTAAAGAAGACATGTTAAAGCACTTTGATTTAACAACCGAGACAGCCGATTAAGCGGCTCCTCAACTCTTAAACTACCGGAGAANGCTATGAATTACGATCAATACCAAGCACTCAAGATCAGTCGTGANAACCGAATTCTTACTATTACCATTGATCGACCAGAAGCGAAGAATGCCGTTAACCCCGAAATTCACAATGANTTTTCGCAGATATTCTATGANGTTGAACGCGATCCAGAAACCGATGTGGTGATCATTACNGGCACCAGTGACGCTTTCAGCGCNGGNGGCGACATCGANTGGTTGCTNGATATACACGGCGACACCGTAGCCACCGCCGATGCCATCATCAATGATCGAAAGATCCAGAATTCTCTGCTAGACATGGAAAAGCCGATCATCGCAAAGGTACGTGGTCCAGCGGTAGGCGTGGGCTGCAGCATTGCGCTCTTCTGTGATTTTGTCTACGCAACACCAGATGCAAAATTTGCCGATCCTCATGTCGCAGTTGGTTTGGTGGCCGGCGATGGAGGCGCGGTTATTTGGCCCCAACTGATAGGTTATGCCCGTGCAAAACGTCATCTACTCACTGGTGACTTTATTGACGGAATAACCGCCGAGAAATACGGACTCATCACCGAAGCCGTCGCCGATGAAGAGCTAGACCGCACCGTTCAGAAAATGGCCGAACGCATGGCAAACGGAGCTCAATTTGCTATAAAAGGTACCAAGAACTCTATCAATGCAGGGTTAAAGCAACTAGCCAATGTCATTATTGATCGTGCCGCAGCGCTAGAAAACATGACTATGATGACGGAAGATCACAAAATAGCAGTCGAAGCTTTTAAGAACCGTGAGAAGCCTGTTTTCATACACAAATAAAAAAGGTCACTATGAAAATTCAATCAGGACAAGTTGCAGTAATCACCGGTGCCGGCAGTGGTATAGGCCGTGCGCTGGCACTCGCTTGCGCCGCGCGTGGTATGCACTTAGTGATTGCAGACATTGAACTCAGCGCCGCAAACGAGACTGCGGCAATGGTTGCAGAGCTGGGAGTAACAGCAATCGCCATTGAGATAGATGTGAGCGACCCTCAGCAGATTAATGACATGGCAGAACAATGCTGGCAACAATTCGATGCCTGCGACTTGCTCATTAACAATGCCGGCGTATCGGTCAACAAACCTCTATCTGAATGTACTGCTAGCGACTGGCAATGGGTTTTTTCCGTTAACACCCTAGCTATCGGCTATGCCATAGCCGCGTTTCTACCGCGCATGAAATCCCAAGGTGGTGGCCATATTGTTAATACCGCATCAATGGCAGGCTTGGCCCCGCTACCACANTTCGGTCCCTACGTTGCCAGCAAGTATGCCGTTTTGGGACTATCTGAAACACTCTCGCTAGAAACTGCAGAGGATAATATTGGGGTCTCCGTTCTTTGCCCAGGCGTTGTGAACACGCGGATTTTCGAAAGCGAACGCAACCGTCCCAACGCTTCCACAACAACACCGATAACGGACANCGATCGCGAAGGCATGGAAACTGATTTCGACAACGNCTACAGCAGAATNTCGACNCCCAAAGAAGTCGCTGACATCGTNCTGGAAGCAGTCGTCGATAACCGTCTCTACGTAATCACTCATCCAGAGTGGGCGCCGTTATTCCAACAGCGTTCAAATGCCATACACGAAGCGTTCGATTTGGCACACATGAATGCCAAAACAACCATCTGACTCAGTGAGAGAACGACTATGCCGACGATAAAATTCATAGAAGCCAACGGCAGCGCTATCGAAGCCAAAGTAAACGAGGGCACTACGCTCATGCAAGCGGCCGTGGACAATATGGTTCCAGGAATTCTCGGCGATTGCGGAGGTAGCGGAAGTTGCGGTACCTGCCACTGCTTTATTGAGCCAGAACGTTGTTCGGAGCTGCCACAACCCGATGAAGATGAACAAGCAATGCTAGATATGATGACAAATAGACAATTAAACAGTCGCTTGAGCTGTCAGATTGATGTCAACAAATCTCTNGCAGGGTTGGAGGTTTATCTTCCAGAGGAACAGAGCTTTTAGGGGGTTCTCAACTCACTCTGACGAGTTCCACAGAACCAAGCGATTAACAATCGATCACGCAGCTCGTTTCGCTTTATAGAGTTCTCTATCTTCTAGCTCAGACTAGATCTGACACATCGTCTTGAAAAAGAGAGAGAGTTACCCGATTTGATAAAGGTGTAGAATCTTAGATCAATTCAAATAAAGTAACTCTCACGATCCATGTGAACAATCCCATCATTACACTCAAAGCTGGCTTGCTCAATTTTGCGGAGGAGCTGGGTAACCTGTCCGAGGCCTCTAAAGTCATGGCCTTTCACGACATACGCTCTATCGCTACCCGCGAGTTTATTNAAGATGGAGGGTATCGACAACCTGATCAACAAAAGCCGCAGCCCCCCTAATACCAAAAATAGAGTGAAGGAAACGACTGAGTCAGCGGTTGCAACTTATACGGTTGAGCAACCGGTCATGGTTAGCACAGAACCAGTAACGGGCTGCGTAAGTCCAGCGCGTGCACCAGAGCTATCTGAACAGCTAGAAAAGGCATCAGTGACAAATTATATGATGTCATCTCACCTCAGTGTTCCACTAGATTTCGTCAAACTTGATACGCGTCGTCAAAGATCACAATAGGTTTGTGACTGGGCAAGACAAATCGCTTCGGCACATCATCAAGACTCACGATTTCAGATTCAATTAGTCGAGGATCGATCACACCTTCGGCTAGATCGTTGATCACTTCAGCCATATAGTTTCGCGAGGGGCAAAAAGTCGAACGAAAAGTAACACCAGAGTAATGCATCAACCCCACGGGAAAAGGAACGTCATCAAAGTAGATCACTACGTTCTCACAAATCGCACCCGGGGCTGCCGCCAACAAACACAGACGCAAAGGTTCTGGGCCTTGCCGCTCATTGACAATCACATCATAGATCGGTGGCATCTCCATCCCGTCTACCCACTCATGACAATCCGCACCCAGCTTTTTAGCTAACGCCAGACGCGTATGATCATCATCAATATAGGTCACCAGACTCGCTCCAGCGGCTATGGCCCATTGAACAGCATACAAGCCATATCCGGCATTGCTTGTTATCAACACCTTAGCTTCGGGCTTCTGACGAACATGAGGAACAATTGTGCTCCACGCATCAGTTAAGGTATCTCCAGCTGCCACCGCCGCAATAGGGTCTAATTTATCTGGAATCTTTAACAACGCATAATCTGCATGAGGAACACGGTATTGATCCGAGAACATCCCACCAAAGTCTTCACCGTCTGGCATACCGTAAGCTGGTATGAGAGGTGTGGTTTTGTTGTCACAACTTAGCGGNCGTTTGGAGCTACANGANCCGCATTCNCCGCATGAACGATGATANGGAACAGACACGACATCACCAATCTCGAACTCAGTAACCGCATCGCCTTTGTCAATAATTCGTGCGACGGATTCATGTCCGATTGCAAATGGAGGCTCGAACGGACTTTTACCAGAAATTACCATGGTGTCGACATAACAGGTTGAAGCCGCTATCGTCTGCACCAGCACTTCATGATCCGCCTGCACGGTCGGAGCCGCAACATCTCGCCACCCTACCTGATTGACTCCCTCAAAAAATAGACTTCTCATCTTCTCTCTCCTTTTTAGCCACTGCCCTATTGGTAAACAGTTAGAAACTGGTTGCAGCACGATCCATGAGAGCCTGCTCGGATTGTTTCCACAACTGGATGGTTGGGTGCAACTCACAATCGCCACGATTTAGTGAAAACTTCTGATCCACCTGACTTTGTGGAACTAAGCCTTTGCTTGAAACAAAACCGCACTTGAAATACCCCACTGCCGCGAGCGANCCATCGCGCTTCACGAAGCGAAAATGCATGTAAGCCCACTTCTCATCCCAGCAATCCATTTTGTAGTGCACGGTGAATTTTTCGAACGGCTTGAGCTGCTTTCTATAGCTAATGAGCCCGCTAGCCGTCATTGGTTTCCAACCCAACTTCAATGCCTTGGCAAGAATCCCCACTCGCATGCCCTGTTCGATAATTAGGAGATCGACCAAGGTCGCGTACCGACCGTTATTCAGATGCCCATTGATATCAATATCATTTGGNAAAACTCTAAGGCTGCGAGTTAACTCGTCGGTTGGCTTGATCGGGGCCAAGAAGGAACCACGAACAAAGGCAATTATTAAGCGTAAGTACAGATTCATAATGAANATTCCAGATAATCATTTGTAGTGACTTTCAAATTTAAAGTNACTATACGCAAGCCANCAAGCAAAAACTCAAGAGTTACTTTAAAAATTAAAGTAACAATGTTAAATTACGCCTGATTTCGTGCGAGACTGGACAGTCAATTTATGCCTAAGAAAAATATCAACACACATCGATCCGATTGCCCGCTGGCAAGTTCGCTGGACTTTTTCGGTGATAAATGGAGTTTGCTGATTGTCAGAGATCTAGTGTATTACGGGAAATGTACGTTTAAGGACTTTCAACAATCCTGGGAAAACATGCCCACCAACACCCTCGCCGAGCGCCTCAAACGATTGGAAAACTTGGGAATAATCAGTAAAGAGCCTTATCAAGAAAAACCGGTGCGCTATCACTACCAACTGGCCGAAAAAGGCATGGATCTATTGCCCGCCATCAAGCAAATTGTACTCTGGGGACAAAAACACATAGATCACACAATAGAAATTGTTAGCGTTGTGGATGGCGTTGAGAGGATGAGCCGACCCGTTTCCGTCGATGATGAAACAGCGAGTAAGTATTTGAATTGACGGTGCAATCGTTGCCGTCTTCCAGGTAAAGGGACGGAGGGATTAAAATTTGATCAAGCTAGACCGCCCCTACTAAGTATCACCTAACAAGCACCTAACCTACTCTCTATCGGTTTGTGTGGACGTTTGATACTCAGACATTAACACTAGAAGCCTCTATAGCGGTCACTGTGTAACTCCTCCTCGGTTTGATCAAATGGAAAAACTATCTGCGTGAACACATTCGCCTGCATCGCCCCAAAATGGAGATTCCGCCGCCTTCCCTGATTTTGATTCAACACGGTTCTATCTTCTCTTTCTAACCAATCGACTGACTAAAAAATAATCCCTCCGTCCCCTATAAGAAGTTGTTTTTTGGCGCTCCCTCCAGCATCAGATTGACGCAAGAAAATCACCACAATAGAGCACCAATACTGTCAAGCACCAAAATTGACCATCAAGAATCACCAAAACAAGGCACAGGCAAACGAAAAAGCGCTCATTTCACGTTTCGCTCAGTGGCACATAAATTGCCTTCTGTAAGTCCTTCCCTATATTGCGTTTACGAGGTATCTACGCATGAAACAGCTCTTTTTTCTGACGTTATTGTTTTCAGCTAACGTCTTTGGAGAAGATAACTCGACTCAATTGTCTGTAAATCTAGATATTCTCTGGTTGGCGGTGTGCACCGGATTGGTTCTCTTTATGCAGGCCGGTTTTACTCTGTTCGAAACGGGTATGACTCGAGCTAAAAACACGATAAATGTTGCGCTGAAAAACGTTAGCGACCTAGCAATTGCCAGCTTAGTCTTTACAGCAATTGGCTACGGGCTGATGTTTGGTGAGAGCCAGTCCGGCCTGCTTGGCAATAGCTACTTCTTTCTCGATGGCGTCGAAGCCCCTATGGAGCTAGCAGTTTTTGTATTCCAGCTGGTTTTCGCTGGAACCGCGGCCACTATTGTCTCGGGCGCGGTTGCCGAACGCATGCACTTCAGTGGCTATTTAATCATCGCACTTGCGGTTGTTGGGGTTATTTATCCAGTAGCCGGACATTGGATCTGGAACTCAGAGGGCTGGTTGGCCCAAAAAGGATTCATTGATTTTGCTGGCTCTACCGTAGTGCATAGCGTTGGAGGCTGGGTCGCCCTAGCTGCAATCATTGTACTCGGAGCCCGTAAAGATAGATTCGATGCAGACGGCAAGGTCCAGAGCATCCCTGGCCACTCATTAGCCCTCGCGTCTATTGGTGTCTTTGTTCTTTGGTTCGGATGGATTGGCTTTAACGCCGGCTCGACTCTTAGTGCCTCAACAGACATCCCCGGCATTATCGTTAATACCGTATTGGCCGCTTCTGCCGGCAGCGTAGCCTGCATGTTTCTAAGCTTGATTGTACGCAACCGAGTGCAACCGGAAAAAGTACTCAATGGCGTAATCGGCGGGCTTGTTGCTATCACTGCAGGGTGCGCCGTAGTCGAACCTCTAGGTGCGATAGCGCTGGGATTTGGCGGAGGTATTGTCGTCTATCTAGGCGAAGCTCTACTCTTGCAACTGAAGCTCGACGATCCTGTTGGTGCAGTAGCAGCGCACGGATTTGCTGGTGCTTGGGGAACTATTGCACTGGTGTTTTTTATGCCGAAAGAAACTCTTGGAAGTACCTCCATGGCTTCCCAGCTACTGGTGCAACTGCAAGGTGTATTCGCCGTTTTCTTATGGACCTTGTGCTGCGGATTTGTTCTATCCGCTTTACTCAAGAGCCTAAATTTATTGCGTGTTAGCGCTGAAGATGAAGCCGTTGGTTTGAATGTTGCCGAACACGGAGCCAAAACCGTGTGGCTGGAAACCTTGAACACTATGCAAGATATCTTTCACTCTGGAGATTTAACCAAACGCGCACCAGAAGAGATTGGCACCGAAGCCGGCGCCACCGCAAAGATGTTCAACATGTTGCTCGAAGCTTTTCAACAATCTCTAAACGAACTAAGCCACGCAAGCGGTAAACTTCACGAAGATGCGAGCTTACTACAAAAGAACGCAGGATCAGTCAATCAAGCAGCGCGCATCGGTACAAACAGCAGTGACAATCTCCGCAATTCAGTGCTAGAAATGGCAATGGCCATTCGAGAAATTGCACTGAGAGCGGAAGAAACGTCTGCTGCTGCCACGCAAGTTAACACCAGCGTCAATGAGAGTGAGCAAGATCTTTCAACAGCACTGAAAGAGATCGAGCAACTAGCAGAAAAGGTTGAAGATGTTGCTATGGTAGTCCAACAATTCGATCAACATGCCACCTCCATTACCCTAGCAGTAGATGCCATTCAGACCATCGGTGAGAAAACCAATCTACTCGCCCTAAATGCGGCAATTGAAGCTGCTCGTGCAGGCGATTACGGTAGAGGTTTTGCAGTTGTTGCTCAAGAGGTGCGCCAGTTATCAAGCCAGTGTCAAGATTCGGCGGGTGAAATTGCAGAGGTCGTTAAGGCCCTGCAAAACGATGCCTCGCAGGCAAGCTCCGCCATGTCGGAAAATCTAGTGCTCGCCCGACGCAGCGCCGAGAGAGCAGGAGAAACCAGACGATCTCTTAGTGAAATCACTGAAGCCGTAGAAGTTATCAATGATATGAACACCCAGGTTGCCACCGCGGTCCGCCAGCAAGAGGCTGCAACGAATGAAGCCAGTCAAGACGTCAATGTTCTCTCTACACTGGTGGACAAACTGAGAGAAGAAGCGAACCAAGCTGGCGTAAGCAGCAAAGAAGTGAGCCAATTGGCTACCAACTTAGCGGGCCTAACCGCGAGATATCAAGCGTAGCTATAAAAAAAAGGGGACGGAGGGATTAAGATTTAACCACCTTAGGCCGTCCCCGCTTCATATACCCCAAAGAACGACCCAGCTTCCCCTCAATCTGCTGGCGAAAACGCTCGCCGCCTACTGGCTGACAAAAATGAGAGGCTTGACGAAAACTGAGTAGGTCCTCGTCGCTGAGATGAGCTTTAAAGAGATCTCTATAGGTATGTTGACGGGATTCGCTATTACCCCCTAATTGGGTATACACGGCATGAGGTCTTACAAGCTCTGAACTCTCCCCCCATGCGTTCACACCATAACTAGACCAACAGTATTCTTCAGGACGCTCCACCATCCCTGCCGCCACCGGATTGAGTTCGATATAGCGATAACATTTTAGAAGATAGTCTTGCGTATCGACGGCGCTGGCCTTATGCCTCCCTTCCCACAAAGTACCGGTACGGCCGTGGGCCCTATTAAAGTGCTGGGCGTATCGACTCCCCACAACTCGCATCATCCTAGAGATACTATCTTCCGCTCTGGGCGTAGCCAGAAAATGAATGTGATTGGTCATCAAAACGAAGGCATGGAGATCCACACCAAAGCGCGCGGACAACTCACTCAAAAGCATTAGGTAATACTGAAAATCGCACTTCTCAAGGAAACAAGCTTCACGGTTATTACCTCGCTGGACAATGTGATAGGAAAAGCCGGGAATGTACATCCGTGGACGTCGAGGCATAGCAAGATCCTTTTGCTATTTGTGTCTGGATTCTGACGCTATCTCAAATCCTTTATCTCAACAAGACCGATTGTTATTTAATCCCTCCGTCCCCTAATGAATCGCCAACCGAAAAGAACGAAGGCATGAAGATCGATAAAAATGGAGACAAACAATTCACAGGTGAATGTCAGTGAGGCATCAAAATGATGAAGGCTCAATGTGACAAGCTTCGTCGTTAACCCGGATTCGACTAGATTTCCTTTTCCGCCCCTAAATCCGACACTGGCTATTACTCTACTCGCGCATGCATTGGTTAGTTTTTAATCCCTTCGTCCCCTTTAGTCAGACAATCTACTTGTGAATGTCAGTGAGACATCAAAATGATGCAGGCTCAATATGACAACCTTCGTCGTTAACCCGGATTCGACTAGATTTCCTTTTCCGCCCCTAAATCCGACACTGCTATTACTCTACTCGCGCATGCATTGGCTAATTTTTAATCCCTCCGTCCCCTATAAAGAGTTCAACCAATTTCGGCACTCTTCATCAAGCTCGTCCATAGGGATCTCTGATAGCTCTTTGAGGCGTTGCCTTGTTGCTGAGGAGCGCTGAATCTTCTGTTCGATCGCCTCCCACTCTTCGTCAGAAACACGAGTTTTTCGGTGATGGCCAAACATTTTGCTGACAACGTGATTAATGAGAATACGTTCTTGCCGACTCATGAGGTTTTACTCGAATGGGAAAAGATGTCTATGGACAAAGAATAGCAGAAAATACTAAGAACCCGTTTCTCTCAAATTTTATTAGCGCTCTAATGCCCTCACCTACTTCAAAGGAAGCGATATACTATGGCCCTTTCGGTACTCACTCACGCTTATGCCGTACCACTTTTTGAAGTGCCGAGAGAAAGAATTGATATCTTGATAGCCGAGCAAGTAGGCCATATCACTGACACTTAACCGAGGTCCTTGTAAGAGCTCTAATGCCATTTCTTGGCGAACTTTGCTGAGTAGTTTTGAGTAACTTGTTTGCTGCTTGGCCAATTGATTCTGCAGCTTGCGCTCGCTCATTGAGAAATATTGGGCGAGATCTTTCAGATTTACATCTGCCCGCCCTAGATGGGCCTTAATATAGACTTGCACCTCGTGACTCAACTCTCTAGATGCCCCCGCGGTATTTTTAACATCACTTGCGCCATCGGTACTTTCTTGACCAATACGCTGATCAATGGCCGCAAAACTCGACTTGTTACCTGCCAGGTTTTTAACCTCCCTATAACGATTTTCCAAGCTAAACCAGTTCACCTCTTGGGAGAAGAGAATACTTTTAGTCTTAAACAGCTCTTTATATCGATCAAGAGTCTTGTCATCGGTTGGTGCGTCGAACTCAAAGCCCATCTGCGCAATAGCAATACTCTGCCCGGACAACTGCTCTAGGCTAAAGATCACAAACCCCAAAAATGACGATATGCTGTGATGAGAGTATGGCAATAACGGGTTGGACAGTTTCAGTTGAAAAACTAAATGATCCTGTTGCTCGATCAAAGCGACTTGGTCACGCAGGGGCAACAACTTGCTGTATCGCACATAGCTGCGCAAGCCTTGGTAGATAGTGTCACAGGCCATGATGGCTTGGCCGACCAAACCCATAGACGACAACTGTAAGAACGGCGCCATGCTCGCACCGACCAGTTCATTCCCGGTTTGCCGCTCTATGGCCTCCCACACTCGATTATCGAACTCTGCGTCCAAATACAGCTCGGGATCTTCCAGCTCCTGCATGCTGACACCAAGGTGCGCCAGTATTTTATCGACATCCGCGCCCATCAGCTGCGCAATACGAATACGGAGCTGAGCAACATTGCCGCCGATCGCTGCCTGTTTACTGTGGCTCATTAGATTCCTTCTGTTCGAATGATTTGCGTCGGCACCCTAGCACGTGAATAAGCAATGATGATCACGAATCAAGTATTGAGTAAATCCGACATATTTTGCATAACATCCTGCGGCTTTGGCAAGGTCGACGCTGCCCGCTTTTATTACAATCGATGACCATTGAATCAACATATCTTCGAAGGACAGTCAATGTTAACCCCAATGATCATTATCTCTATCTTAGTCAGCCCGCTCGTCATAGGATTCGCGCGATCCCGCATGACAAACCACCCTTTTGACGTGAAAAAGTACGCCTGCTGGGGGCTCGGTGGTGCTTTTGTGTTCTTCTTTATTGGCCACTTGGCGCAAACCGAGGGCATGGTAGCAATGCTACCGCCATGGGTTCCCTATCGCTTAACGCTCGTGTATCTCACCGGGATGCTGGAGTTAGTCGTCGCCATCGGGCTATTTGTACCTCAGTGGCAAGCTCGTGCCGCTGCCGCCGCAATAGCCATGTTAGTAGTCTTCTTTCCCGCCAATGTTTACTCCGCCTTCAATCACGTGGGTTTGGGCGGCCATCAATGGGGGCCGGTGTATCTATGGATACGGACTCCGCTGCAACTCATTATAATCGGCTGGGCTTATTTTCTGTGTATGAGGAGGCAATCTTCAGCTACTGACAGGCAGCAGCTGGGTCTCAACACTTAAAACCTTCTACTGTTGTCATTGCAAGCGTCAGCGATGCAATCCAGCTTGGGCATAAAACTGTGTTATAGCATTAAACTATGGATTGCCGCGTCGCTTCTGGTAATGACGTTTTTCAGAGGCACTCAAATTTTCTTGCCCCCTTTCGCAATAGACAAGCCATCATCAGAAGCTATCGACCTGGGCGGTAGCGACGTTCCATATTGTTCAGCAAATCAGATCGTTCAAACAAAACCGCTCTTTCTTTTTGCTCAACAAACGTGTCCAGTTGATCGTTGTAATGTGGCGATGATTCAATCGATGTCGCGCTACCGTATTGGTGACTCGCATAACTAGAAACCAAGCCATTCTCGTCCCAAGAGACAAACATCAGAAACCCATCCCCTGCCACATTCTCGACTTGGCCCTGAGCATCAAACTCGCTGCCGTATACGGCTCTCAGAATGTCTGGGCCGCCACTGATGGGCAAATTCTTGTTGCCGCGCTTTAGTCGGTAGACATCACCATAGGCAACGTTGTAGCTACCGTGATGTTCGACCAGTGAGGCAACAGCCCGTTTAAAGGCGAAGGTAATTTCGGCCATTTCGACTTTGTCGCCACGGNCTTTTTGCACCGGCGCTAGCGTCAATACCGCTAAGGCGGCGTGTTGGTTGGTTTTATCGGTTGAGAGGTTCCAACGTTTCAGCGCCTCGAACGCCTCTGTTTCAATTGCATTGAAGCTCGCCCCCGTTTCTTGCGCAAACCAACGCTGCAACGTCTGAATTTGATTGGATTCAGAATGGTACGCCAGATCGTATTTCACGGCCTTCAGTCGATCCAAAGAGATCGTCTCATGGGGTTGTAAAAGCGTTTCGATCTGAAGCGCTCGATTGGTGACAAATGTCTCTACTCCCAGAGAGGCTGGATAATGAGTGGACTGAGCATCGTCATCGCCGTCGGTGGCCTTCCACGGTGGATTGTTGGCATTGAACACTAGACCGGTTGTTGGATTAACCGTTTTGGGCATGGCAGAGAAATCTCGATAGCCTTGCCAAATCAAATCTGAGCGATCGCCGGGCAGTACTTTGTCCCACTGCCAACCCTCGATGCGCTTGGGAAACATAGCGTTGTAATAGTGTGCCACGTTGCCCGCTTTATCCGCGTAGACAAAGTTAATGCTCGGCATGGCATTGAGTTTTAACGCCTGTTCGAATTCCGACTTATTGCGGGCCTTGTTGGTGGCGAACATAAACTCCAGTGTTTTAACGTTGTTCATGCCCGCCCAGCGCACAGCGTAAGCCCCCTGATCGGTTTCCATGACTGGGCCATGGCGAGAAATTTTGATCTCTTGATTGAAGGTCCAACGTATGGGGCCGAGCAGTTTCACCAACAGCTCAGCTTGTCGAACCTCAAAGGTCTCCCACTCTCCATCCAATAGATACTGCTTGTCATTGTCTGGGTTAATAGTGAGCTGATAGATATCCACCAAATCTGGCTTATTCACGGTATTCGCCCAACCCAGATGGCGATTGTGACCATGAATAATGAGCGGAGAGCCCGGGAAGGTAGAGCCGACCATGTCCCACCCCTCTTCACTGTGTAAGCGCGCTTCATACCACGCCACAGGGCCAGTTAACGGCTGATGGCTGTTTACCAACAGATGGGTTAACCCGTCTTCGGCGCGATGAGGGGCAATAGCAATACCTTGACTACCAATGGGCAGGTGCTGCGCGGGCTGCCAAGTTAGGCCAGAATCGGATTTGGCGAGCTCATGAGGAACTTCAGGATTGACCAAATCACCCAGCACCTGATCAAAGCCATAGAACATGGGGGTTTTAAAGGTGAAACCGGCAACAATGTCCTTGGGCGTAACCGGCAAGAAATACCGGCTCACCCTGCTGGAGTTCTCGGCCGCGTACAAATTAACGCCATCGGCATAAGCTTGGGCAATGGCTTTAATGTCATCAGGAACCTGCGCATCGTAGCGATCCTCCACCGTCTGCCATACGCCCATGAACTGAACCACAAAGTCGGTTTTTGCCGCTTCGTAGCCCACTTCAGCGGCCAGTGTTCCTCGTGTAGCCAAGAGCACCGATTGCAAAGTGGTAAAGTCATCTTCACTTTGCGCATACCCCAAACCAAAGGCAGTATCGACATCCCTTTTGCCATAAACATGGGGAATCCCTAGCGTATCTCGGATTATCTCAACATCGTATTGCTGTGCTTTTGCGAAGAAAGGCTGACCATCGGGCACTCGAGGCAGAGTTAAGTAAGCAGTAATAAAAGCAACAATAATCACTGCCAGTATTGTGAGAAACAAGGATTTCAGAGAAAGTAATTTCATAGCGGTTTTATGATTATGTAGGCCATTGATGGTCTGATCATAGCGGAATTCCGACCGCCTTATCTACGCCGATCCGACTCAATGATTTAGCCTAATCCCGCTCACGCCGTTTAAGCTTCCTGCTCCGCTAGAGATTCGTGCCTTCTGTAGGGTTTCTGTAAATGCAAGCTTCTGTAAATGCAACGAGAACAAAACGGGATCAGCCTTCACAATTTTGTTAAACTGGCGTTTTCTCAGTATCGGCACCACACCCATGAAAGACACGGACACCAACAGCGACTACACCTGCTACTACATTCTAAACCGTGAATACTTCAGTGAGTGTTTCGATCAAACCGCCAACACAACAACCAGCTTCAAAACCTACGTTTTGGCAATCGCGCTAGCCACTATCGCCTGCGTACTCCTAATTTCAGAAAGCGAAACCTACATCGCCTGGTTTTTGCTTTGTCTTAGCGGCGTAGAGCTGTTGTCGATTCGATACAAAAGAGCCTGGTGGATTACTCGCCAAATGATCAGTCGTGCAGCGGGTAGTAAGGTGAACATTCGTATCGATAATGAAGGCATCTCGACCCAACGCGGTGACCATCAGCAGAGAATGTTCTGGAACGACATTACTGAGATTAACTACACCGAAAAGGGATTCGTGATTAGCCATGCCACTGGCAATCACTATTTATCCAAGAGTTGTTTGGATGATGGCGCTCTAGCGTTACTGAACGCGAAGGTCTAATTCAAAACACCGGTACCAGTATCAGGCCTTTATACAGTCCATCGCTAGCCAGCTTCCAGCATTGACCTGACTAGATTCGATACAGATAGATCGGGGACTGATAGAAATCATCCAATTGAATTGTCTTCTGAGGCGTGTGTGATGACAAGGCGAAGTTGTTACTAATCAAGTATCGGCGGGCAACGTCTGCATCAGCAGACATAGACAACAGTTTATCTTCCAGTGCTTTCATCCCTTCAGGATGCAAATAACAAATCAGAATAGAATCGACAGGCAAGTCTGCGTCTAAATAATCTCTTCTCTTGAGAGTCAAGTTATCCAGCCCTAAGCACTTGGCTATACACAAAGATACAAACCACGGTATCGGCGACAGTTCATAGCCTACAACTTGTCGATCCGGATAGGTCTTCGCCAATCGAATAACCAGACTGCCCCAACCACTGCCGAGATCAACAATAGTCTTTGCGCTGGTATCATCCCTCACTGCCGTTACCAATTGAAAAACCGCTTCACGTGCCTTTTTCGAGCTCGGCATTGGTGATATACCGGTCACCGCGCTACTAAAGACAATCGAAATGGCGACCAGTACCGCAAGCACTATTAGGATAGATTCAATCACAAGCAAGATATCGACCTCTGCTGACAATCAATGCACCACACCACATAAATACCTAATGCTTTACCAGCTTCTAGAGGCGACCACTCGGTACACGAACTTCATCATCTGGCATTCGCTCAAGAATTGCATTAGAAAGAGTTAATAGCCTTAGGAGATCACTGATAGAGGCCGCGGAGGCAATCATGCCACAAATCCTCTCTACCCCCGAAGATTCTAAAAAAATAATCACCACACTTGTCACATTCTCCTACGCTGATTCGACAAGTCTATAAACCCAACAAATTTATCGACTTTTAGGAATCCATCCAGGAGTAGACATGACCACCGAATCACCGATCAACATAGCCAGCCGATCAACAGTACAGCGAATCGTAATACTCGGAGGCGGATACGCCGGGCTTCTCGCCGCCGGTACTCTGTGTCGAGAGCAACCCCTAGCTCGTATTACACTCGTTGATGCTCAATCGGAGTTTAGCCATCGGGTACGCTGGCATGAACAACTGGCCGGGCAAACCATCGATCACATCAACTATGAGGCCTTTGCGGCGGAACGCGATATTGAGTTCATTCAAGCCCGGGTCAAAACGCTTGCACCTAAAGATAATCAAGTTCACCTAGAAACCGCTAACGGCGCAACTACCCTCGCTTATGACCAACTCATCTACGCGCTAGGCAGCGTCTCGCGTCCGCTCTGGCAATCGTCTCAAGACAACAGCTATGCCCTCAACAGCAGTCAGGAGCTGACCGAGGCCAACGCTCGATTGCCACAAACTAAACAATTACTGGTAATCGGTGGCGGCTTGACCGCGGTTGAATACGCCACAGAAGTCGCCGAGCGTTACCCTGCAATCAAGGTGCAGCTAGTCACCAGCTCGACCTTACTACCCGATTACAGCGTCTCTGCACAAGATTACGCTCGACAAGCCATGTTCGAGATGAATATTGAGCTGATCGAACACACGCCCATCGACCAGATTGATGCACAACAGGCCATTACCGCTGGCGGCAATCGACTGCCATTTGACTTATGCTTGTGCAGTACTGGATTTCTGGCGTCACCGGTTTGGCAAGACAGTGGTTTGCCCAGCTTGGAAAGCGGCCAAATAGCCGTAAATTCCAACATGCAAGCTGAGGGCTTCGATAACATCTGGGTGGCCGGCGATGCCGCTCATCATGAAATCGATGGCCGAGCCGCACTGCGCATGAGTTGCGCAACGGCCTGTGCAACAGCCCCCTTGATCGGCCTCAATGTGGCCAGAGCCCTAGCTTGCGAATCAGCGTTAGAGCATACGCCATACTACTTCGGCCACTGTGTTTCATTGGGGCGCGAACGAGCATTCATCCAAATCGTTTCTCCCGATGATAAAATGCTACCAAGGATCGTCACCGGTACTACTGCGATCGAGGCCAAGATTCAGATTGCAAAGGCAGTTATTTCGACACTGCTGTGGGATGGAAAATCCTCGCAAGACAATTGGTGGCCCGATTTTGAACACCTCAAGCGGGTCGCCGCCTAGCCTTAGGTTTATCGCGCACCGCAAGTCAGAATTAGGCCTCTGATAAACTGTGCGTCAAAGCCCAAACTACACCTCAGAAAAACCTAAGCGACACCCAATAAACGACGCCTAGACAGTAACTCTTCAGGCAGAAAGTAGAGAAGATGAAAAACAGCAAGAGTAATAAGCCACCGCTGGATAGCCATACCCGTGAATTTCTCACCCACGAGAAACGCCTGCGCGGCATTGCCTATCGCATACTTGGAAATCTGCAAGAGGCTGAAGAGGTGGTGCAAGAAGTCTACCTACAGTCACGCAACATCGACAACAACGAAACCATTGATACACTCGGCGCGCTGCTCACCACCCTTACGGTGCGCCGCAGCTTAGACCTCCTAAAAACTGCAGCCAAACAACGCGAACACTATGTTGGGCCTTGGCTGCCCACTCCGATTGTTAGCCAATGGGCAGATACAGAGGCAAGCAAAATTCCACAGCAATCCAGTGAGCCTCACGACGACTCTGCTCTGCAACTGGAGATGTCGCAAAACCTCTCAACCGCGTTCATGTTGATGCTTGAACGCTTGTCACCGCTGGAACGCGCAGTGTTTGTCTTGCGCCAAGGGTTTGATCTGAACTATCAAGAGATTGCTGCCAGCGTCGATCAGAGCGCTGACTACTGCCGACAACTCTACCGCCGTGCACAAAACCATATCGGTCACGACAAAGATCGTTTCGAGACCACGGAACAGCAGCACCATGCAATCTTCAACCAATTCCTAGCTGCCCTAGCGAACGCTGACATTGCCGGCATCAAAAATCTATTGGNCGAAGATGCCATCGCCTATTCCGACGGCGGCGGCAAAGCCATCGCCGCACTGCGCCCCATCTACGGTCGCGATAAAGTCACCCGCTTGTTTATTGGTTTGAACAAGAATTTTGCCCCGACCACCAGCACCCGATTCTATTTAATCGATGGGCTGCCGGGCATCATCCTGTACGAAGGCGACACCGCCGTGAACACCCTATCGGCGCATATCCTTGAGGGAGAGATTAAGGCGTTCTATGTGACGCGCAACCCAGATAAACTGCAGCATTTATCGACAAAAGTTCAATTACTCTAGACTCAATCACTCTACGAAGACCGCATTACTGGAGGAATGAATCCCTCTTCTAGCGCTTTGCGCGGATGCGAGGCACTCAACTGCCCCATAAACGGCGGATGGATCGAGTAACCCAACAACTCTTGTACACGCGGTGACATACTGCGGGCTTTTTCGGTGGGAATGCCTAAGAAAAAATTCTCTTGGGTGCGAGCCCAAGGCTGACAGTACTGATTGGAGAAAGCGCAACGTGGCCCTTGGCTGTTATTGGCACCGCCGCGATGCAATAGATTACCGGCAAACACCACACAACTTCCCGCTGGCATTTCGACAGTCACAGTTTGCCCTGCCAACCGCTGCTCTAGATCAACGTCTAACGCACCTTCACCACGGCGGTATTCTCCGGCTAGCTTTTCTTCGCTCCACAGGTGGCTGCCGGGGATAACCTCAGTTCCGCCATTAGCAGCAGTAAACTCATCTACGGCACAGATCATCGACAAGCTAACCATGGGGCGTGGTCGCGCTATCGGATAGAAGGAATCATCCGCGTGAAAAGGCTGCGGTGTTTCACCGGGCGCAAGACGTATAGCTTGACTGGCAGTAAGTAAAAAATTGGGTTCTAGGAAGGCGTCACACAGAGCGAGTATACGCTCGTCTTCGACGATGTCTTCAAACACTTTATCTCGACCAACCAGAGTATAAACTCTCTCAGTTTTAGTCCCTTCAAAATTATTCCGACCATGAAAACTGCCGATGTGCTTATCTAAAGCGGCCCTAACCTCGGCCAGTTTTGTTGGCGATAGAAAATTCGGGATACAACAAAAACCCTGCGTTTTTATCTCCTCGATGCTCTGTGCTAACCACTGCGTCTCAACGCTCATAACCACACCCTCCCAGTCTTGCCACGAGTTATTATTGACGTTCTTGCCAACTCTTTAATTACACAAATTGACACCTCGATATCATAATAGGTAATATTCGATTAACAAATCAACAGAAATTCTAATGAAAGACGAAAAAGACTGGTTCAACCCTCGGCGCTTCATTTTGGTCTCGCTCGATACCGATCCCGATGCCATGATGCAGAGTAAAATGCTGGTACACGCCGGTGAAGCCTTTGGCTTCAGTGTTAATCAGCTGCGGGTGGCCCTCAGCCGTCTAGTCGCCGAAGGGTTGCTGGAAAATCCCGGCCGCGGTCTCTATCGACTCAACAACCAAGGTGCCCTGCTGCAGCAAGAAATTCAGCGCTGGCGCACCCTGGAGAAGCAAAGACGCAAGTGGCGTGGTGATTGGTGCGCGATACTGACCGAGAACCTAGCCAGCGAAGGCAGCACCGTCTGGCGCCACCAAATGCGAGTACTGAATTTGCGCGGTATGGCTCGCTGGCGTCCGGGGTTGTGGGTTCGCCCCAACAACCTTCGCGGCGGTGCCGAGCAATTAATGACGGATTTACGTCAACTGGGGCTGGATGCAATCCAAGGATCATTCTTGGTCAAGCAAGCCGACAACGATTGCCTCGAACAACTGACTGGCCTGTGGGATTGCCAAGCGCTAGAACGAGGCTACCAAGATCAAACTCAACAGGTTTGCGCCGCCATCAAGCGACTAAAACGCTTGAGTGTTCACCAAGGCTTAGTTGATACACTCAAGGTCGGTAGCGAAACGGTACGTTTGTTGACCAAGGACCCGTTACTGCCCGATGAGATGGTTGATGGTGAAAAACGCCAAGCCGTAGCCACGGCAATGATGGAATACGATGACATGGGTAAACAACTGTGGCGAGAATTTTATAGCAGTGTGAAGTAACAATAATAATCTATTACAGCACTAACCAAAGGGAATGAGTATATGAACAACCCACTGAAGGGAATTCGCGTTATCGACGCCTCTTCCATGGTCGCCGGGCCCATGTCTACCCAAATTTTGGCCGACCAAGGAGCTGAAGTCATCAAGATTGAGCCACCCGTCGGCGGTGATTTGTGCCGCTTTATTGGGGCCATGCAAGGGGGTGTCAGTCATTACTTCTGTGTTTACAACCGCAACAAACACTCCCTAACACTGGACTTAAAGCAATCGCGCGGCCGCGAAATTTTGCAGCAACTACTTGGTCGTGCCGATGTGTTTGTTCACAATTTTCGCCCCGAAGCAGCCAAGCGCCTTGGGCTTGACCTCAATACGCTACATCATGATTTTCCTCAAATGGTATGCGCCGCCATATCTGGCTTTGGTACCGACGGCCCCTACGCGGGCCGTCGAGTTTATGATCCACTGGTGCAGGGTGTATCGGGTATCGCCGTCAGTCAGGGTTGCGCCGACGATCCACAACTGATTCGTCAACTGATTTGCGACAAAGTTTCTGGACTGTATATGGCGCAAGCAATAAGCACTGCCCTATTCACCCGCGAGCGCTGCGGCGAGGGACAAGTACTGGATATGTCGCTACTGGATGCTTCGCTGGGCTTTTCCTTTCCTGAAGTCATGGGCGACCAAGTCTTTATCACAGCCTCAGACCCTGCCCCCGACATGAGCATTGTTTACAAACCTTGGGCTACTGCCGATGGTAACTTGGCGGTGGTGCTACTATCGACAGCTGAGTTCTCTGGCTGGTGCAGCGCGCTCGAGTGCGAAGCACTAATTAACGACCCACGCTTTGCAGATACACCAGCGAGATTGAGCAATTGGCAACTCTTACGCGACGAGTGCGCAGCGCGAGTCGAGAGTTATACCACCGCCGATATCCTAGATCGCCTACTGGCCCAAGACGTACCCGCCGCACCGGTCAATACCGCAGCGCAGGTGCTCGAGGATTCACAGATACACAACAATAACAACATACAAACCGTCAACCATATAGACGCCGGAACGGTTCGTCATGCCAAAACACCCGTGTGCTTTAACCGGTGCCCGAGCCCCCAAATAAGACCGGCGCCGCTACTGGGTGAGCACAGTGAAATGCTATTAAGCCAATTGGGATACAGCGATGAGGATATTTCACAGCTATTTACTAGTGGAGTCAGCTCGGGCAACCACAATGAACTGCAATAGAAGTACAAGACGTTGTCAGCGCTACTATAAAGGCGACTAACTATAGTAGCTGACGACTTGGTTGCGACCATTGGTTTTTGCCTTGTAGAGTGCCTGATCCGCCTGATCGTAGAGTTCAGTAAAGAGCGCATTGCAACCGAGAGTTGTTTGCCCAATGGACACCGTGAGCGCAATATCGCGCCCCTCATAGTTGAGAAGATTGAGCTCAATGGAGGACCGAATCCTTTCGGCTATTTCCATTGATTTCTCTATCGTCGTGTTACTTAGAAAGACAGCAAACTCTTCCCCGCCAATCCGTCCTAAGATATCGTACTGGCGTAGAGAGTTTTGAATAATACGCGTGACGTGCACGAGAGCCGCATCCCCAGCCAAATGACCATAGGTATCGTTAACTTTTTTGAAGAAATCGAGATCCAGAATCAACAAGCTCATGGACGCACCTGTACGCCGGCACCGACTTAACTCCATATCCACCGAATCGATAAGCGCGCGGCGATTACCAATGCGAGTGAGTTCGTCGGTCAAAGACAGCTTAGTGAGTTTATCTACCGACTGTTCAAGATCCAAGGCTAGGATTTTTTGCTTGGTAATGTCCTTAGTCTGAACAAGCATTTCCCCCACTGAGTTGGTTTGCTCAGAAAATAAAAACCAACGGCCATCGGTAAGATCCACCTCAAACAGACGAAAGGGGCGTGATCTTCGAACCCGACGCGTGTAGGTAATAAACTCCTCGATCGAGCTCGCCTCTATATTAATGCCTCGATTCAACTCAAAACCTCGGCGCAACAAACCTTCAAACGGCATGCCAGTCACATCTTCAGCCGGGATGGAGAAGGCGTCTGCGAACTGTTCGTTACAATATTCCACCGTGTCATTGGCACTAATAATGCAGTAGCCATCTTGACTGTTAGCCACAAAATTCAAGAGCTTTGTGTCGGTTCCCAGAGTCATTTGAAGGTGCCTGTTATAGCCTTCCTTCAAATATAGCCCATCTTCCTTTCTCTATTGTAAAAATAGCCTTTATGGCTCTTAGCGCTGTGCTATAGAGGCTCTAACAGGCCAAAACCACATGTATTCAACAAGCTATAAAACACCGTGCTCAAAATTCTCGCCTCCGAAGCGGGTATCAAGACCGCTCAGATGCAGCGTCAGAAAACGCTGAAGTGCCTATTGGCCACAGAAAACACCACCGTTTGCTTGAAGGGTCAGTTACACAGATACAGAGTGAACACCTTGAAGTTCACTCCTCCAGCTGCTGGGGGTTATAAGTTTGAATTAACCGCCTATCGACCGGGGCCATGTTAACTACCACTTTTCTCCAAAGGGCCTGATCTCAACATCGAAGGACCAAGCTGAGCGCGGCTGATGCGCCACACGAAAAACCTCTTCCGCTATATCTGTGGGCTTGATAAAGAAATCATCTGGCTTGTCGGGATGAAACCGGTCTCGTGTCCAAGGCACATCGATGACGGCATCAATGTTGAAATAGGAAACGTGAATGCCTTTCGGCCCCAAATCCCGCGCGAGCGCCTCAGTGAAGTTACGTTGAGCGGCTTTTGTGGGAGAGAATAAGGCATAATTGGGTACCCCTCTGAATGCAGCGGTATTACCGGTGACGGCAATGGCACCATCGCCTCGCTTGATCATCTCAGGGGCAAAGGCTCGGACCAGATAAAACAAGCTCGTCGTATTAACCCGAAAGTTTCGCTCTAGGTCATCAAGCTTACCGTCAAGAAACCCCTCAAAGGTTGCCCGAACTGCGTTGTGGACAATCACGTAGGGAATCCCAAATTCTGTTTTAACTGTCGAGCAAAACTCAACCAACTGATCGAGGTTTTCAAGGTCAACCGCAAACGATCTGGCGTTGGGTAGTTCGCTCTCTAGGCGTGCTAGGCGTTGCTTGTTTCTTGCTAGCATCACCACCTGATAACCGCTATTGGCAAAGCGCCTAGCAATCGATGCACCGGTGCCCTCACCAACACCGGTAATCAAACACAGTTTCTGGCTCATAGGTTATGCCCTCTTTTGCAGTAAGCTGCCCAGAGCAAGCTCTGGGCAAGGGTTATCAAGCCGCTAAGCCGACTGGAGTCGCCTGCATGGCAACAAATCCTGGCAAGGCCTGAATACGCTCGAGCCACGAGCGAACATTGGCGTAGGCCGCCAGCGACACATCCCCTTCGGGCGCGTGGGCAATGTAAGCATAGTTNGCGACATCGGCTATGGTGGGAGAGTTACCGGCCAGCCATTCACGATTAGCGAGATGATCATCTAAAACAGCCAGTACACTGTGGGCAATTTCTCGAGCATGCGCGTGATCTAAAGCAGCACCGAACACATTGACCAAGCGAGCGCTTGCCGGCCCAGATGCCACTTGACCCGCGGCCACTGAGAGGAAACGTTGCACTTCGGCCGCGGCTGTGGGGTCATTGGGTAGCCAACGACCATCGCGATCATATTTTTTGGCCAGGTACACCAGTATTGCATTGGAATCGGCAATCACCACATCGCCATCTTCCAACACAGGTAATTGGCCGAAGCGATTTTTGCTGAGAAAGTCTTCTTGCTTGTGCGCGCCAGAGGCTAGGTCGACGTCGACCAGNGTGGCTTTCTGTCCCAGTAGTGACAGGAATAACTCGGCGCGATGAGCGTGTCCAGATAAGGCGTGACGATAAAGTTTAATAGTTGACATGACTGTATTTCCTTCTAGGTTTACGGGGGTTTTGGCACATCAGCTGAACAGTTCCAGCCGAATTCTATCGTGGGTAATGTCGAGTTCTCGGGCGGTTTTCTTCACGGCGTTAATCAGTCGCGATGGTCCGCAGGCATAAATCAGGGCGTCGTCCGGGATTGCTTTCAGGGTTGCGGTAACATCAAAGCGCTCCCCCTCAGCAGAGCTGTAGGTGTGCAAACGATCGCCGAATTGACGTTCAAGACGATCACGAAAAGCCATATCATTCCGACTTTTACCGGCGTAATGTAGATCGAACAGCGCACGCCGTTTATCCAGCTCTT
>PANW01000016.1 GCA_002707785.1 Cellvibrionaceae bacterium
GAAAAGCCTCAGAGAGGGAAAAGTTCAAATCGTCGATACACACGTGTTTTTCAAAAATGGCGAAGCTTGGCTGCTAAATGCACAAATATCACCGCTGAACACGGTATCAACCCACTTTGTCGTTGAACCGACACGCCAGCGCAAACTACTGCTGCACAAGAAAGAAATCGCCAAACTCGATCAAGCGGTTTCCCAAAAAGACTACACCTGCGTTGCCACCGCTCTCTATTGGAAGGGGCACATGGTCAAATGTGAAATCGCGCTGGCCAAAGGTAAGAAGCTACACGATAAGCGAGAAACCGAAAAGCAGCGTGACTGGAACCGAGAAAAGCAGAGGCTTTTCCAGAAACCCGCTTAGCGATAACGCATGCATTACTGAATAAAAAAACGCAGCTCAAGGCTGCGTTTTTTTATGGACGACTATCGAAAGAACCTTCTACGAGCGCTGGCAGATCAACCTCAAACCACCACTCGGATCGCCACCAACACCAACAACACACCAAAGCCTTTTTGCAATCTATCCGCGTTGCGCTGTAAACGCTGCATGACCGCAGGGTGGGACACCATCAGCACAATCACCAAATACCAAAGCGCATCCACTAAGGCCGACACACCAGCCATTCCCAACTTTTCCGCGACCGCCGTCTCAGGTGTAATAAACTGCGTATACACCGCCAGAAAAAAGATTGCTAATTTAGGGTTTAAAAACGCCGTCAGAAAACCAATCACTACCCCCTCCCGACCGCTGACATCATGTGCATCTTCTGCGGAAAAATTCGCCGGCTCTGCAAATGATTTGTAAGCGAGAAACAATAGGAAGGCAGCGCCCAACCAACGCAGGCCATCAAACAACCAGGGGGTTTGTTGCACAATAATCGCCAACCCCAATGCAGCCAAAAGTGCGTACACCCCCACCCCGACGCCATGAGCAATAGCGGTAATACTGCCCTGCGGTCGTCCGCCTTTCATGGTCTGCTCAACCACAACCGCCAAGCTGGGACCGGGGCTCGCCGCCCCCAAAAAACATAAACCGGCAAGCGCCAGCCATTCTAATAAAGACATAAAACTCTAGACCAAATTAAAGACAATAAAAAAGGGCGCCGAAGCGCCCTTAGTCAACACTCAACACTTAGAAGTTTGCTGATGCGCGAACGTACCAGAATGCTCCATTAAAGCCGAACGGCGACGTTAGCGAATATCTTGCACCGATAAGACCCGCGACGACATTGCCTTCATCATCCGGATACTCATCAAATACATTATCACCACCGATCGCTACCGTGTACTTATCATCGAAGGTAAGACTCGCCTCCAAATCAACGGTGGTGGCGCTATCGTAATCGACAGCATCGGATGCATCGCCATTACCAAAGATACCTCCGGTTGCCCCCCAATCGCCATAGTAATTCACGCGCACATAACTATCGAAGATATCCTGAGCGTAGGTGAACGTCAGAATGGCTCGATCCTCAGGTACGTAGTTTTCCAAGTCGTAAATGCGATCGCCATTAATAGCGCCAGATTTAACGCCGCTGACCTCTTGCTCATTGTGGTTGTAACGAAGATCAGTAGTGAGTATCCCCTCACCGACGATAAAGTCTGCGGTTACCGCTAAGTCAATACCTTCCACTTCAGAATCAAAGCCATTGACGAAGTACCCTGCCAAGCTATCAACCAATAGCGCTGCATCAGCTGGTGCAATACCTTGGTTGATCAATGCTGGCACATCAGACGCTTCGACAGCGTCGGCCTGTAACGCAATTCGATCATCGATTTCGATATGGTAATAATCCAGGGTAATGCTCAGATTATCCAACGGCTGATAAACCAAGCCAATCGTATAGCTTTCAGATTCTTCTGACGAGAGCTCTTCTGCGCCTAACGCCTGCGCAATTGGGTGATGTACAGGATAGGTAAAGTTAGGAATCAATTTACCGGTCGAATCAGCACTGGTAGTACCATTTAGGGTATTCACCTGCCCGGGCGTAGGTGCACGGAAACCCGTGTTTGCCGTTGCCCGCATGGCGAACTGATCGGTGAATTCATATCGACCTGACAACTTCCAATCTACCGTTGAATCAAACTCTTCGTACTCTTCAAAACGCAATGCAATCGCAGCACTGAAGCGGTCAGTAATGTCAGTCTCTACATCAATATAGGCCGCATAACTATCACTTTCCCACTCGCCTGCAGCAGCAGGATCAAACCCTTGGAAACCATTTGAGCCTACACCGAATTGTGCATAGGTAGGGCCTTGCTGGACAGACGCTTGATCACCGGCGCCAATACTATAAGTCTCATTTCTCCACTCGAAACCAAAGGCGAGGTTCACAGGGGAGTCGTCGAAGGTTTTGACAAAGTCCGCGTTAAAACTACTTTCTTCTTGCGTTAGATCACCCGGAGCAAAGGATGTCGGTGAATTGATCCCCAAGCTTGGGTTGATCGTATTCTCTAACGAATACTCAACTTCATTCTCTGCATAGCGAACCGTCACATCCCAGCTCAGGCCATTATCAAGATCTCCACGAGCACCCAATACGACAGCATAGTCACTAATATCTGCGCCTAATAATGGGCCATAGCCGCCGGGGAATTGACTGGCAATAGGATTCTGTAACACATAACCCGAAGGGCTTCCCGCATCGGCAACGAGATAATCCGCGGGGTTCAGACCATCTGCAAGAATGTCGTTAACCAAAGACAGTGGTGCATCATCTGGAATGAAATCTTCGTTTGCATCCACTTGCAAGGAGTCATGAGCGACTAAACCAGCAGCAGGATTAAGTACCGGGTGACGATAGAAAAAACCACCTTCCGACTCGCCGTCCATGTAACTGGCATTACCGTATAACTCAACATTTTCGTTGAGAGGAATTGCGGCATTGACGAAGAACTTGTTGGTTTCTACGTCCGGATCACCCCAACGTTGCCCCAGACCATCATAAGGAATCTGGCTCGACGGCACGAAATCATCAACTACATCGGCACGGAAGTGCTGTACCCCACGAGAGGTAATATCAGATGTTGAGCGCTCTAGAGTGATATTTAGGAACCCCTCTTCACCCAATTTAAAACCTGCATTGGCACTTAGAGAGAAACGCTCGCCATCATCATCTTCGCTGTATTCGCCATACTGGGTAGAAATGGAGATACCTTCATCTGCATCGTTAAGAATGACGTTAACAACACCGGCAATGGCATCTGAACCATACTGCGCCGAAGCACCATCGCGCAGCACTTCTACTCGCTTAATTGCTGCCGCAGGAATTGCACCAAAATCGACCGCTTGCGAGCCCTGATTCACATCCCCTAAAGGCGCTAGCTGTAGGTTTACCAGCGCAGAACGATGACGACGAGTGCCGTTAACCAAGACTAGGGTTTGATCCGGCGCCAAATTACGCAGGGTGACGGGACGAATGAATGCCGTACCATCTGCGATAGGGAAACGCTGAGTGTTTAGTGAAGGGCTTAGCTTACTCAACGAATCGGTTAAGTCGAAAGCCGCTTGATTGCCTACCAGATCACCACTAAGCACATCAATTGGAGATAAGGTCTCGGTGGGAGCAACGCCTTCTCGGCGAGTACCGGTGACTACGACTTCTTCAAGCTCAGGTAAATCTAGCTTTTTCTTTTCTTCTTGAGCATGAACCTGAACGGTCGCCGCTGAAAATAATGCTGCGCTGATACAGGCAGGCAAAATTGCACGTGCAAATAGGTTTTTCTTATCTGCTCTCTGGTGATTAGACATTCTTGTCTCCTCGTGGATTTTGAAATCCCCGCTTATCTTTGGGGGTATTTTTATATTTATCTTTTTTGCCGCGCCTAAAAAAGCACACAACTGAAGTACTGTTATAGACCATTCCGCACAGGTTTTGTACAAAACAGATATTGCAGCCACTTCTAAGGTGAAAGACTCTACCATTAAATAAATTTGAAACAAAAACTTGCACTAAGACTGGGCAGGCAATCCATAGGACTTTTTGTCATGGCACCTAATTGATGCGGAGTTACAGAGACTTAGTTGCTAAAGCAACTAAGTGGACTTTGGCGACACCTCAAGGATTTCCGATAAACACTTGAAAATAGCGTGTTTTAACCCTCACAATTGACTGCTTACGAGTGAAACACCCAACGCTCAAACTAATAACAATCTAAAAGAGCATCCATACTCATGGCATCTCGCGAACAATTTTCCTCTCGCACCGGTTTTATTATGGCCGCTGCGGGCTCTGCTATCGGTCTCGGTAATATTTGGGGATTTCCCACCAATACCGCCAGTAATGGTGGTGCCGCTTTCGTTTTAGTCTATTTCGTCATGGCTTTTTGCTTGGCTTATCCAGCATTGATGGCCGAATTAATAATTGGCCGCCATTCTCGCTCCAACATCGTGACGGCACTGCGCTTTATTTCGCCCAATAAGGCCACTCGCCTCTTGGGTACTGGGGTAGGACTCTACGGGGTACTCATCGCCAGCTTGATTCTCAGTTTCTATGGTATTGTCGCTGGCTGGATGGTGGCTTACTTGTTGGAAGCGGTTGCCGAAATGATCGGCTGGAGCGAAGCCAGTCACTGGCTCACGGGCTTCAGTTTCGAGCGCAATGTCTTATTTATGGGTGTGTTTATGCTACTGACGATGTCAATCATCGCCAGTGGCATCGAAGGCGGGATCGAAAAGTGGTCCACTCGACTGATGCCTATGCTGCTCGTCATCATGGTGGCATTGATCATTTATGTCTTCACACAACCAGGCGCGATGGAGGGGTTGAGAGTCTATTTACTGCCAGACATCAGCCAAATCAAACCTGCTTTAATCATCGATGCCATGGGCCAAGCCTTCTTCTCTCTCTCGCTAGGCGTTGGCACCATGCTGGTTTACGGTTCGTATCTGAGCAACAAGGAGAACCTGCCCAAACTCGGTGTTGCGGTAACCTTAGTCGATACAGGCATTGCCTTCACTGCCGGCCTATTGATTATTCCCGCCATTTACGTGGCTCAACACAACGGCACAACCATTTTCGCCGAGGACGGCTCTTTGATTGCCGGGCCAGATTTGATCTTTCAAATCCTACCCAGCCTGTTTGATTCCATGGGTGAAATCGGTGTTTTTGTCGCCTTTGCCTTTTTTGCTTTGATGACCATCGCCTCACTGACCTCATCCATTTCCATGCTAGAGGTACCCGTCTCCTTGGCCGTGGAAGAAACTCCCGCCAATCGCCGACAAGCCACCCTTATCATCGGCGGATTAATCTTTGGCTGCTCAACGATAATTCTGCTCAGCTTCGAGACACTATTTGGTTTTGTTATCGATCTCACCACAGTCTATAGCCAACCATTGCTTGGGGTAGCACTATGCATCTTCACTGGCTGGATCTGGCACAGAAACAATCTGTTGCAAGAAATCAAAGCCGGCCATCCCGAAATTGAAGGCACTTGGTTTTGGAAAGTCTGGCCTGGTTACGTTAAGTTCTTTTGCCCAGTGTTGATTCTGATGGCGTTCTTTCAAAGTGTTGCGGGCTAATTGAGCTGGTCGCGGTCCTGCCCGAGACTTCATTGGGTGGGACTTTCCGGTCCGCCGCGCGCTCAATACCAAGATCAACCAGCAACCACCCTTTGGTCCCTCTGTTGAAATTAACGCCCCTCGAAATCCTCACGCCTCCGCATAAAGCTCATGCCATAGGGACGCGGAAAGCCTGCTAGCTCCACCTCTGTCGTTCATGTAGATAGTGATACCCGAGCCGGAGACCGATTGAGCAGTTTGGTATAGAAACAAGGCCTGAATAGGCAGGATAGATTTGCTGGCCAGCTCCGACAGGCGTAAACAGAGCAGATCATTGCAACAGACGACTGGGACAGTAGGAAAGATTGGCCGCCTCAATGGACAAGCCCCTTAAGCGCTTAAGGGGCTCAACAACATTTTATTTTTTACGCAGCGCCCACACCCACATAAACAAGCCCGAAGAGGCATAGAGTGCGAACAGCGACAGCAAAATACGCGGAGGATCCATAGAAACCACGCCAAAAGCCAATACCACGGCGAGCATCATGGCAAAAGGGACGCGCCCCTTTAGATCCAGCTCTTTGAAGCTGCTGTACTTGACATTGGAGACCATCAGCAAGCCCATCACTGCAGTGATTAAACCCGCAATCACCGAGGGACGCCCCGCCATATCGACGTCGTAACCGACCCACACCATACCAGCAACTACGGCCGCGGCGGCAGGGCTAGCCAAACCGATAAAATAGCGAGGATCAGCCTCTCCCACCTGAGTGTTGAAGCGAGCCAAACGCAGCGCCGCGCCGGCGACATAGACGAAAGCAACGCCAACCCCGAACTTGCCCAAATCAACCAGTGCCCAGAAGTACATCACCAGTGCTGGAGCCACACCAAATGACACCATGTCCGACAAGCTGTCGTACTGCACGCCAAACTCGCTGGTGGTATTGGTTAATCGCGCAACTCGGCCATCCAAACCATCAAAAATCATAGCGGCCAGAATTGCCAAAGCTGACGTTTCAAAGTTGCCATGCATGGCTGAAAGAATCGCGTAAAACCCACTAAACAGAGCTGCGGTGGTGAACAAATTGGGCAGCAGATAGATACCTCGACGACGCACCTTTTGGCCATTTTCATGCACCTCTTCCACATGCTCATCCACCGGCAATAAGCTTTCATCAAGCTTGGTCTTGTCCTTGGAGCTGTCGCGGGCATCATCAATAGCAGTGATCTTGTCGTCTTTCTCTGGCTGGTCGTTCATTGAGCTTTGTTATGTCCTTCGGGAAATTCAATCCCCATGATACTGGGATTCGCACAGAGGCAACAGCAAATTCGAAGATCCTCACGCTCGGGCTGCGATGAATCAATGGGAGATGGCACCCCAGAACGAAAAAACGCGGCACTGGGCCGCGTTTTTCTCTCTACTCATCAGAACTTAGTTCTTAGATTTGTCGATGATTTTGTTCGCTTCGATCCAAGGCATCATGGAGCGCAGCTGAGCACCCACTTGCTCGATTGGGTGGGCAGCGTTGTTACGACGATGAGCCGTCATGGAAGGATAGTTAGTCTGACCTTCGGTGATGAACATCTTGGCGTATTCGCCATCTTGAATACGCTTCAGAGCGTTGCGCATAGCCCAACGGGACTCTTCGTTAATAACTTCTGGACCCGTTACGTACTCACCGTACTCAGCGTTGTTAGAGATAGAGTAGTTCATGTTGGCAATGCCGCCTTCGTACATCAGGTCAACAATCAACTTCAGCTCGTGCAGACACTCGAAGTAAGCCATTTCTGGTGCGTAGCCCGCTTCAACCAGAGTATCAAAACCCGCTTTAACCAGCTCAACACAACCACCACACAGTACCGCTTGCTCACCAAACAGGTCAGTTTCGGTTTCGTCTTTAAAGGTAGTTTCGATGATACCGGAACGACCACCACCAACACCTGAGGCGTAGGACAGTGCAACGTCTTTGGCTTTGCCAGAAGCATCTTGGAAGATAGCGATCAGATCAGGGATACCGCCGCCATTTACAAATTCGTTACGTACAGTGTGGCCAGGCGCTTTAGGCGCGATCATGATCACGTCCAGATCAGCGCGAGGAACCACTTGATTGTAGTGAATTGCAAAACCGTGAGCAAAAGCCAAGGTAGCACCCTGCTTGATGTTTGGCTCGATCTCTTCTTTGTACAACTGACCTTGGAACTCATCTGGAGTCAAAATCATGATGACGTCAGCGGCGGCAACAGCAGCAGGTACTTCAGCGACTTTCAAGCCGTGAGCTTCTGCTTTAGCCACAGAGGAAGAACCGGCACGCAGACCAACAGTTACGTCAACGCCAGAATCTTTCAAGTTACAAGCGTGGGCGTGGCCCTGAGAACCGTAACCAATAACGGCAACTTTCTTGCCTTGGATAATGGAAAGATCGCAATCCTTATCGTAAAAAACCTTCATAGTGCACCTCTAATTGGGGTCATGAGTCCCGGCGACCGCCGAAACTCGTCAATTCGTTGAAAGTAGGGAGTAGCCCATACCTCATTGGCTGCGCAGTCTACGCCAAGACACATGTTGCGTAAAATGATATATTTGCAACACTACATTGCAAATTCCGCAACAATAGATTGGCGATATTATCCATGGACACTCGAGCCCTGAAGCTTTTCCTCAACCTGTCAGAGACCTTGCATTTTGGTCGCACCAGCGAGCAATTGCACATCAGCACCTCGGCTTTGAGTCGCGGCATAAAGCAGCTGGAAGAAACCCTCGGTGTCACACTGTTTGAACGCGATAACCGCAAAGTCATACTCACCGAAGAGGGGCGTTTATTGCAGGCTTATGCGAGAGAGTCTCTGCAAGCGTGGGACACCTTCCGGGAAACGTTAATGCAAGAGAGCCAGGATCTCAGAGGTGAGATCAGTGTCTACTGCTCCGTCACCGCAAGCTATAGCTTCCTGTACGACATTTTAAGTGATTTTCGACAACGCCACCCGCGCATCGAACTCAAACTGCACACCGGCGACCCAGCACCGGCGATCCAACGCGTCATTAGCGGTCGCGAAGACATCGCCATTGCCGCCAAGCCCGATCAACTCCCCACGGGTCTCGCTTTTCGCAGAATAACCGTCTCTCCACTGGTCTTTATCAGACCCAAATCCAGTAGCGACAAGCTAGCCAACCTGCATCCGAGCAGTCGAGAAGAATGGGCCAAAACTCCGATGATCGTGTCCGAGGAAGGGATAGGCCGCGACCGAGTCGACGCCTGGTTCAAACGACTTAAAATAACACCAAAGATCTACGCCCAAGTCGCTGGCCACGAAGCCATGGTAAGCATGGTGAGTTTGGGATTTGGTATCGGGGTAGTACCGAAGATTGTGCTCGACAACAGCCCGCTGGCGGACAAAGTGCAAGTGCTCGACACCGCATCTGAGCTCGGGTTTTACGATGTGGGGCTCTGCACGCTGGAAAAACGTCTAAAGAGCCCCATTATCAAAGCCTTTTGGAATTAACTCGGGTCAAATCGAGAGCTCAAACACCCCGTGAGCCCTAGCCTTGAGCGCCTCATCCAGCTTTCAGCCATAGCCAAGTCGAGCGCAAAACGATAAAATCGCCGCCTGTTTTTACTCCACTCTATTGAGCACTCAATGAATATTCGCGATCTCTTGAACGACAAGGTTCAGCAAGCCATGCAGGCTGCTGGTATCCCCGCCAACTGCAGCGCGCACTTAGCGCCGTCAAAGAAGGCCGGCTTTGGTGACTACCAAGCCAACGGTGCAATGGCTGCGGCTAAAGCCACGAAAACCAATCCTCGAGAGCTGGCACAGAAGATTCTGGATGAACTGGACCTTGATGACATCGCCGAAAAAACTGAAATTGCCGGCCCAGGGTTTATCAACATTCACTTGAGCACCCACTGGCTAGCCGATCAGGCCAATAGCGTTCTCAGCGACGAGCATTTGGGGCAAGACAAAGCCGAGCAACCGCAGAACATTGTGGTGGATTATTCCTCACCCAACCTCGCCAAAGAAATGCACGTGGGACACCTGCGCTCCACGATCATTGGCGATGCCTTGGTACGTGCACTGGAGTTTCAGGGCCATCACGTCATTCGTCAAAACCATGTGGGCGACTGGGGCACTCAGTTCGGTATGCTCATCGCTGAATTGGAAGACCAACTGCAAGACGGTGAAGTGGCTGAATTCGCACTGAAAGATCTCGAAGGCTTTTACCAGCAATCGAAAAAGCACTTTGACGACGATGAAGCCTTTGCCAATCGAGCTCGAGATTACGTGGTAAAACTTCAATCCGGCGACGAGCACGTCCTGAAGCTGTGGGCGCAATTCAAAAAAGTCTCGCTGCAACACAGTGCCGAGATTTACCAACAGCTCAACGTCACCTTGGGTGATGAGCACGTGCGTGGCGAAAGCTCTTACAACGACGACCTGCCCAAGGTTTTGGCTGAGCTGCAGGAGCTGGGGCTCGCCAAAGAAGATCAAGGTGCGCAAGTTGTTTTCCTAGAAGAGCTGGCCGATAAAGAAGGCAATCCCAGCCCGGTTATTATTCAAAAACAGGGTGGCGGTTTTTTGTATGCCACCAGTGATCTCGCGGCTCTGCGTTACCGCACCAGTTTTCTTCAGGCTGATCGCATTCTTTATTTCATCGATGCACGCCAATCACTGCACATGAACCAAGTATTCACCTTGGCCCGCAAAGCGCAGTTTGTCCCCCAGAGCGCGCTACTGGAGCACCACGCCTTCGGCACTATGATGGGTGCCGATGGCAAGCCCTTTAAAACCCGCAGCGGCGGCACGGTTAAGCTTGCTGAGTTGCTGGATGAAGCTGTTGAACGAGCGGCCGCATTGATCGCCGAAAAAGACCCCGATTTAACCGAAGAAGAAAAAGTTGAAGTGGCACAAAAGGTGGGAATCGGTGCAGTCAAATACGCGGATCTCTCCAAAACCCGCACCAACGACTATATTTTCAACTGGGAATCCATGCTCAGCTTTGAGGGTAACACCGCACCTTACTTGCAATACGCTTTCGCACGTATCCAGAGCATCTTCCGTAAGGCCGATGTCAGCCCCGATACAGTGACTGGCGGTTTGACCCTCGAGCAAGAACAAGAAAAGGCACTGGGGTTAAAACTGCTGCAGTTTTCGGAAGTTTTGGATCAAGTTACCCGAGAGGCCTACCCCCACGTTTTGTGTAACTACCTCTACGATGTGGCCAGCTTATTCATGAAGTTTTACGAAGCTTGCCCTATTCTTAAAGATGACGTTGATAGCGTCACTCGCTCAAGTCGTTTAGCGCTGTCTCATCTCACGGCTCAGACAATTCATCGAGGTTTGGATTTATTGGGCATCGAAACCATGAATAAAATGTAAGAGCTCGATAATCTTTTATTGCGACTCGATGGTAAGCAAATGATAGCCGATCCCTTTTTCTATTGGTGTGCTATCCCGGCGGTGCTGATCATCGGCATGGCCAAAGGCGGATTTGGCGGCGGCATCGCCGTCATCTCTGTCCCTCTTATGAGCCTCGCTGTCGCCCCGACGCAGGCCGTCGCGATACTACTGCCATTGCTTATCATTATGGATCTAGTCGCCGTGTGGAGCTTTCGCGGCCAATGGAGCAAAACCAATTTACTCTATACCTTGCCAGGCGCCATCTTCGGCGTATTAATCGGCACACTGACGTTCCACTTCTTTTCTGAAGATGCGATTCGATTATTGATCGGCGTAATCGCCTTGGTTTTTTGCTTAAACTACTGGTTTCAACCGGCCAGTAAAAAAGCCAAACAACCCAACTGCTGGAGAGGAAATTTCTGGGGCACCATCGCCGGCTTCACCAGTTTTGGTATTCATGCGGGCGGCCCGCCCATCAGCGTTTATCTACTCCCGCAAAACATGGAAAAGCGTTTACTCATGGGCACCTTCGCCGTGTTTTTCTGTATCGTAAACTGGGTCAAACTGATCCCGTACACGTGGCTGGGTATGATCGATAGCAGCAACGTGATGACGTCTATAGCGTTGATTCCAATAGCGCCCATTGGAGTGCGTCTTGGCTACTATCTACTCCACAGAATCGACGAAACCACCGTGTATCGACTGTGCTATTTCTTTTTGAGTTTGGTGGCACTAAAGCTGCTCTGGGAGGGCGCGAAAGGTATCGCAAGTTAATCCCCGACCAAGCGATGCGGTCACTAACTCAACATGAAACAAGCCATGAAATTCATCTGGCCATCTGAAAGGGCCTCAGCGGCAGCTACTCAAGCGAGTAGCGCCAAGCTAGAAGAATTACATGCAACTGCACGGCAACCCTCCACCCACGACAAACGGGTGCTGCTAATCGAAGACTTTAACGGAGGCTCCGCGACCTATCCCATAATAGGTAAAACCACGATCTCGCATTCGTTCTGGCTCAAACAAATTTCTGCCATCAAATATAACCGCGTGATTTAGAGCCTTTTCAATGAAATCGAAATCTGGTGCTTTGAAGTTCTGCCACTCGGTACAAATAACGAGAGCATCCGCATTTTGCAGAGCGGCTTCTTTCGTGCCCATCAACGACAAGTCTTCACGACCACCGTAGATTCTCTGGCANTCTTCCATCGCCTCAGGATCAAATGCTTGCACAGTTGCCCCTTTTTCCCAAAGTGCTTCCATTAAAGTACGGCTTGGCGCTTCCCGCATATCATCGGTTTTTGGCTTGAACGACAAGCCCCATAGCGCAATGACTTTGCCTTCTAAATGGCCATCAAAGTGATGATCAATATAGCTTGCGAGTTTGTCTTTCTGGCGTTGATTGATCGCCTCTACAGCTTGTAGTAGCTGCGGTTGATACCCGATGACCTCAGCTGTACGGCCTAACGCCTGCACGTCTTTCGGAAAACAAGAACCACCATAACCACAGCCAGGGTAGATAAAGTGGTAACCGATACGCTCATCTGAGCCTATGCCCTGCCGGACACTTTCAATATCGGCACCGACTTTCTCAGCAATGTTGGCCATCTCGTTCATGAAGCTTACTTTGGTGGCCAACATGCAATTGGCTGCGTATTTGGTCAGCTCCGCACTGCGCGCGTCCATGAACAGCATGCGATCACGATTGCGGTTAAAGGGGGCATACAAGTCTCGGAATTTCTCTTCGATGGCTGCCGCGTCATCACCAGAGCGCACACCCACGACAATTCGATCCGGACGCATGCAATCGTTGATAGCNGCGCCCTCTTTTANGAACTCCGGATTTGAAACCACGCTGTANTCAATACTGCTGGATCGACTCTCAAGCACCGCTCCAATGGTGGCTGCCACCCGATCCGCAGTACCCACCGGCACAGTAGATTTATCCACAATCACTTTAGGAGTATTCATGTGAGTTGCTATGTCCTCAGCCACCGTTAATACATACTTCAAATCTGCTGATCCATCTTCATCCGGTGGCGTACCCACAGCAATAAACAGGACGTCCCCAAACTCGACGCCCTCTTTTGCTGAGGTCGTGAAGTGTATTCTTTCGGCCTCGTAGTTAGACTTAATTAGTGGGGTTAAACCCGGCTCAAAAATTGGAATAATGCCTTCTTTCAATTTCTCAATACGATCGGCGTCCACGTCCACACAACAGACATCATGTCCAACTTCAGACAATACAGCTGCCTGAACTAGGCCTACATAACCCACGCCAAAAACACTAACTCTCATTCTTATCTCCGAACTTCTGTGCTCGTTAATATTTACTCGAATATACCGCCAGCTCGACCTTCTATGGAACAGCCTAGCGGCATGTCTTATCTTCCATAGCGCGCGACAACAAAGCGCACCTGTATTTATTTGCCATTGACTTAACTAACTCAGTGTCGCCTCCCACGCCGCCTGACCTATGCGGGTTAAGGTATCACCGTTCGAGGATCATCCTCTACCGTAGGTATCCTCAAAGCGAACAATATCGTCCTCGCCAAGATAGGAACCTGATTGCACTTCGATCATCTCTAAGGGAATTGCCCCTGGGTTTTCTAAACGGTGCTTCACCCCAAGAGGAATATAGGTGGATTCATTCTCTGCCACCAAAAACACATCGTCCCCGCGTGTCACTTTGGCCGTGCCACTAACCACGATCCAGTGCTCGGCGCGGTGGTGATGCATTTGCAAGCTGAGCTGCTGTCCGGGGGCGACTACAATGCGCTTAACCTGAAAGCGCTTACCGCTATCCACCGAGTCGTAATAACCCCAAGGCCTGAACACCTTGCGATGGGACAATGCCTCGCTGCGCCGATCCTCATTGAGGCGCTCAACAATCCTCTTCACATCCTGTACGCGATCTAATGATGACACCATAATCGCATCATCGCTTTCTACGATCACAACACTCTCTAAACCAACGGCTGCGATTAATTTGGAGTCGCTCCTGACATAGCTATTAGTCGTCGCCTCAACCATCACATCGCCAGCCAGTGCGTTGTTGTCACTGTCTTTTTCACTGATGTCCCACAGCGCTGACCAAGAGCCGACATCACTCCATCCACAATCGACCGGCACAACCACAGCAGAAGTAGTTTTTTCCATCACCGCATAGTCAATAGACTCTGACGGGCAGCGTTCAAAAGACTCTGGATTAGGCCTAAGAAAATCGACATCCCGTTGGGCACCGGCCATTGCTTCACGACAGGCCTGCAGAATGTCAGGTCGATATTGTCCGAGTTCCTCGAGATATCGGCTGGCTCGAAACATAAACATGCCACTGTTCCAAAGATAACCGCCATCATCCAAATAACCTTGGGCAACATCGCTGGCAGGCTTCTCGACAAACTCGGCAACCCTGAAGGCACCTTCACAACCTTCGCCTTTGCGGATGTATCCGTAGCCGGTTTCTGGAGCGGTGGGCACGATACCGAAGGTAACTAACTCGCCTTTTTTGGCCAATTGCTCTGCTTGGTTAACTGCGTCTTGGAATGCAGCTTGATTACGAATATCGTGATCTGCTGCGAGCACCAATAGAATCGGATCGTCTTCTTGCGCTGTGGCGGTCAATGCCGCCAATGCAACCGCAGGTGCGGTGTTTCGGCCGCTGGGCTCGAGCACTATAGTGGCATCATGGTATTCAGACTTGAATCGTAATTGCTCAGCCACTGTGAAGCGGTGGGCTTCNCCACAAATCACCATNGGTGATCCCACGTTGACGCCGTCAAGGCGAGCGCAGGTAGACTGTAGCATCGAGAGCTCACTGGTTAACGCTAGGAACTGCTTAGGGAATTGTGCTCTCGACATGGGCCACAGCCGGCTACCAGAGCCTCCAGCCATTACAACAGGCAATATCATGGGATTTAGTCCTTTTAAATAGTGACAGCAAAAGTGGTATTGTCGTCTAACTCATACCTACGCATCAAAGAAGAGAGAATATTGAATATAGCTCATACTCTTGACTGATTGAGGTAGCGGTGGGTGGCGTTAAGATAACGCTACCGAATCACACTCACCAACACAACACTCAAGGACGAGTTATGCAGTCAGTAAATCCCTCCGTCACCGGTACCGCTTACTTTTTTACAATGACCACCCATCAGCGTAAGCCCATTTTCGATCAACCCGATAACGTCATACATCTGCGACAAGCCTTCCATTATGCCATGCAAATAAAACCCTTTAATCTAGAGGCCATTTCGATTCTATCGGATCACTTGCATTGCATTTGGCGCACTCCGTTCAAGGACACCGAAACTCCCAACGAGCGCTGGAAGCTCATCAATCAGCTCTACCAACAGCAGCAGCAAACGACGGCGCCATTGTGGCAAGCCAAGAATTGGCTCCATGAAATCGAGAACCTGCAAGATTACCAAAACCACTTGGATTACATTCAGCTCAACCCAATCAAACAGGGATACGTAGACACGGCCAGGGCCTGGCCATTTTCATCTTTCGACAACCAGAGCCAGTGGCAACAATAAGATGACAGGCACAAAAAAGGGCGCTTGAAGCGCCCTTTTAATGGAAGAGAAGATTAAATTAATCCTCTTCTACAGCTTCCGCCGCAACTGGTCGATCAACCAATTCAACGTAGGCCATTGGTGCCTTGTCGCCGGTACGAAGACCGCACTTCAAGATACGAATGTAACCACCTGGACGTTCCTCATAACGAGGGCCCAGCTCATTGAACAGCTTACCAACTGCAGCTTTGCTACCCAGACGGCTAAAGGCCAAACGGCGATTAGCTACGCTGTCACTTTTAGACAGTGTAATCAGGGGCTCTGCGACAGTACGAAGCTCTTTGGCTTTAGCCAAAGTAGTTTTGATCAGCTCGTGCTCAACCAAAGAAATAGTCATGTTTTTAAACATGGCTTTACGGTGAGAACTGTTGCGATTCAGTTGACGGCCACTATGACGATGACGCATAACTCTAAATCCTTACAAACCGGTTATCAGGCACTTTTCGCAAAGTTCGTGATAACGCTAATTAACAACCACCGCCGGGCATTGTTGATAGTCTGTTGCCAAACACTGATACAGTGCCAAGCGGCGGCATTAAATACTTACGCTAATTTATCGTCGTTTGCGAGACTGGCCGGTGGCCAGTTTTCCAAACGCATACCGAGAGACAGCCCGCGAGATGCCAGAATGTCTTTGATCTCAGTAAGAGATTTCTTACCCAAGTTCGGAGTCTTCAGCAATTCTACTTCGGTGCGCTGAATCAGATCACCAATGTAGTAGATGTTTTCAGCTTTCAGACAGTTGGCTGAACGAACAGTCAACTCCAAGTCATCAACTGGACGCAACAGAACAGGATCGATCTCTTCTTCCTTCTCTTCTGGTTCGGCTTCTTTCTCGCCTTCCAGATCAACGAATACCGCCAATTGCTGCTGCAAGATAGTAGCAGCGCGACGAATCGCTTCTTCAGGATCAATCGTTCCGTTAGTTTCTAAGTCCAGAATCAACTTGTCCAAATCGGTACGTTGCTCAACACGGGCACTTTCAACCTGATAAGCCAAACGCTTAACCGGGCTGTAAGACGCATCCAGTTGCAGACGACCAATTGCACGAGTTTCTTCCTCGTCGCTACGACGAGCATCGGCTGGTTGGTAACCACGTCCACGGGCAACAGTTAATTTCATGTTCAAATCAACGTCACCAGTGATGTTAGCGATAACATGCTCAGGGTTTTTGATCTCTACTTCGTGATCAACCTGAATATCGCCAGCAGTTACTACACCTGGGCCTTTTTTGCTGAGAGTTAATACTGCTTGGTCTTTACCATGCATAACTACAGCAACGCCTTTCAGGTTCAACAGGATTTCNATAACGTCTTCCTGTACACCTTCGATGGCGCTGTACTCGTGCAATACGCCGTCGATCTCAACTTCAGTCACGGCACAGCCGGGCATTGAAGAAAGGAGAATACGACGCAACGCATTACCAAGGGTATGACCGAAACCACGCTCAAGAGGCTCTAAAACCACTTTTGCGCGAGTCGGGCCGTTTTCAGTAACGTCGATATGACGCGGGGTCAAAAACTCGTTTACAGCACTCTGCATAGTCACACCTTTAGTGAATAATCCCTTACTTAGAGTAAAGTTCAACGATCAAGTTTTCGTTGATCTCGGCTGGTAAGTCAGCACGGTCAGGTACACGTTTGAACGTACCTTCTTTTTTGTCCGTGTTAACGTCAACCCACTCTACATCAGCGCGCTGAGCGGCCAGAGTCAAAGCTTGACCAATACGCATTTGGTTTTTCGCCTTTTCGCGAATAGAAACCACATCACCAGCCTTCACTTGGTAGGAAGCAATGTTTACAGTTTGACCATTCACAGCGATAGACTTGTGAGAAACCAATTGACGAGATTCAGCACGGGTAGCGCCAAAGCCCATACGATAAACTACGTTATCCAAACGACGCTCGAGAAGTTGCAGTAGGTTTTCACCAGTAGCACCTTTGATACGAGCCGCTTGCTTGTAGTAACCGCGGAATTGTTTTTCCAGTACGCCGTAGGTACGACGAACTTTTTGCTTCTCGCGCAGCTGTACACCGTAGTCAGACAAACGACCACGACGTAAACCATGCTGGCCAGGAGCATTTTCAACTTTACACTTTGAATCAAGCGGACGTGCGCCGGACTTCAGGAACAGATCAGTTCCTTCACGACGAGACAGCTTACAAGTTGGTCCAATATAACGTGCCATTGTTCAAGCCCCCTTATACGCGACGTTTCTTCGGCGGACGACAGCCGTTATGAGGAATCGGCGTTACATCAACAATATTGGTAATTTTATAGCCAACATTGTTTAACGCACGAACTGCGGATTCACGACCTGGTCCCGGACCTTTAACTTCAACGTCCAAGTTCTTAAGACCGTAATCTTTAGCAGCTTCGCCAGCGCGTTCTGCAGCAACCTGTGCAGCAAACGGGGTAGACTTACGTGAACCACGGAAACCAGAACCACCAGCAGTGGCCCAGCTCAGGGTATTACCCTGACGATCGGTAATGGTCACGATCGTGTTGTTAAAAGAGGCGTGGATGTGGGCGATACCATCAACAACCGTCTTTTTAACCTTTTTCTTAGTAGTTTTACTTGGCTTTGCCATAGCAACTCTTCCTAACCTCTAACCTATATGAAAGTTTAACCTTGGAGGGTTAAAACTTACTTTTTGATCGGTTTGCGCGGACCCTTACGAGTGCGAGCATTAGTCTTTGAACGCTGTCCACGAACAGGCAGGCTACGACGATGACGCAGACCGCGATAGCAGCCCAGATCCATCAAACGCTTGATGCTCATAGAAACTTCACGACGCAAATCACCTTCAACAGTAACTTTGCCGACTTCGCTACGCACTGCATCCATCTGCTCATCACTTAGATCACCAATTTTGGTGTCTTCAGCGATGCCAGTGGCGGCGCAAATTTGTTTCGCAGTAGTGCGACCGATCCCGAACACATAGGTCAGGGAGATAACGGCATGTTTGTTATCTGGTATATTGACACCAGCAATACGGGCCATTCAGATTACTCCACGTGTAACTCAAATTGCAGCGTTGACAGCGACAGTACGCCACCCTCGACACCATAAAAGGCGCGAAAGGATAGCGATAATGCGCAGATAAATCAATAGCCAGGAGGTTTCCCCCCAGACGACAGTCAACGCCCCCTTGCGCTNATGACCATTAATGACCANCAGCAACGAGAAAACCGCATCAATGCGGCCTCTCGCCTTTCACTTTACTCGACCAACGTCGAATAAGGCGAAATATTAGCCTTGACGCTGCTTGTGACGTGGCTCGGCGCTGCAGATTACTCGCAGAACACCTTTACGACGTACAATTTTACAGTTACGGCAAATTTTCTTTACTGAAGCACGAACTTTCATGTTTCACAACACCTTCTAACTCAGCGGCCGCGCATTCTACCTGATTATCGGGCAGAACCATAGCCTTTAAGATTGGCTTTCTTCATCAGTGAATCATACTGATGAGACATCAAGTGCGATTGCACCTGGGACATAAAGTCCATAACCACCACCACAACAATCAGCAGTGATGTACCGCCAAGGTAAAATGGGATGTTGGTCGCCACTACCAAGAACTGCGGTAACAAACAGACGGCTGCAATATAGACTGCACCGACAACCGTCAAACGGGTCAATACATTGTCAATATACTTAGCTGACTGCTCGCCGGGACGGATACCAGGGATATACGCTCCGGATTTTTTCAAGTTATCCGCAACTTCGTTCGGGTTAAACATCAACGCCGTATAAAAGAAGCAGAAAAATACGATCAATGCGGCAAACAAGATAAAGTTAAGAGGCTGTCCAGGCCCAATAGCCAACGCCAACTCCTGCAATATCTCACTACCTAAGCCTTCTCCACCCTGTCCGAACCACTGCGCCACTGACGCCGGGAACAACAGAATACTGCTAGCGAAAATCGCAGGGATTACNCCCGCCATGTTCACCTTCAGTGGTAGATGACTGCTTTGCGCTGCAAAGACCTTACGACCTTGCTGACGCTTGGCATAGTTCACTGTAATTCGGCGCTGGCCTCGTTCCATACGAACGACCAACCAAATTACCGCAACTGCCAAAAAGGCAACACCCAACAGCAATAGGATGTGTAAATCACCCTGACGAGCACTTTCAAATGCCTGCCCTACNGCNCTAGGTAAGCCTGCGACAATACCGGCAAAAATCAGCATTGAAATGCCGTTACCAATACCGCGCTCTGTTACCTGCTCGCCCAGCCACATCATGAAAACCGCACCGGTTACCAATGACGTTACTGCAACGAAATAGAAGCTGAAGCCGGTCATGTAGGCTTGGCCGGAAAAGCCAACCGCCATACCTGTGCCCTGAACCAACGCAAGCAACACCGTTAAATAACGAGTGTACTGGCTGATTTTTCGACGACCTGCATCGCCTTCTTTCTTCAGCTGCTCTAATGACGGCGTTACCGCTGTCATTAACTGCATGATAATCGAGGCTGAAATGTAAGGCATGATGCCCAACGCCAAGATACTCATACGCTCCAGTGCACCACCGGAGAACATATTAAACAAACCCAAGATTGTGCCTTGGTTTTGATTAAACAAGCTTGCCAGTCGATCTGGATCAATTCCCGGTACGGGAATGTGAGTACCAATTCGATAAACAACAATCGCTATAAAAAGAAAACGAAGGCGAGCCCATAGCTCGCCCAATCCTTTTTGATTTCCTAATGGCAGGTTACCAGGGGATGCCATAAATCAGTCTCTAATTAGCTAAAACAACAACAAGCCGCGACCTAAGTAGCGGCTTGNATTAGCTGTTTTATTCTTCGACTTTACCGCCAGCTGCTTCAATGGCAGCTTTAGCGCCTTTGGTCACGGCAAGACCTTTAATAGTCACAGCTTTAGTCAGCTCGCCGGATAGAAAGATCTTAGCACGCTTAATGTTGATATTGATAACATCAGCTTGCTTCAACGCTTCCAGATCAATAACTTCAGCCTCAACAGCGTTCAGCTCTGACAAACGAACCTCAGCAGTCACGCGGCCAATACGGGAAGTAAAACCGTATTTTGGCAGACGCTTTTGCATAGGCATCTGACCACCCTCGAAACCGGGTCTAACACTACCACCGGAACGAGACTTCAAACCTTTGTGACCGCGGCCACCAGTTTTGCCCAAGCCACTACCAATACCGCGGCCTACGCGTTTCTTACTGTGAGTGCTGCCTGGTGCAGGACTTAGAGTATTAAGACGCATCTTACTCTCCCTCTACCTTAAGCAGGTAATGTGCTTTGTTAATCATGCCACGAACTGAAGGAGTATCTTCTACTTCTACAGTGTGGTTAATGCGACGCAAACCGAGACCCGCGACGCAGGCGATGTGACTCTTTAGGCGTCCAGCAGTACTTTTCACCTGAGTCACTTTAATCGTTTTCTTAGCCATGGTCTTATCCAACTTTTCTTTACGAGCTGATGGCTCTTAATGAAGCGATAGACTCTGAAACATCAAGCGGGCTGCAAGCAGCCCGAATGAATTAGTTCAGAATATCTTCTACGCTCTTGCCACGCTTAGCAGCTACGGATTCCGGAGATGCCATTTCTTTCAGTGCTTGGAAGGTTGCACGAACCACGTTTACCGGGTTTGTAGAACCGTAGCACTTCGCCAGAACGTTCTGGACACCAGCCATTTCAAACACAGAACGCATTGCACCACCGGCAATAACACCTGTACCTTGAGAAGCGGGCTGCATGTAAACTTTAGAACCGCCGTGACGGCCTTTAGTAGCATACTGCAAGGTGTCGCCATTCAGATCAACATCGATCATGTTGCGACGCGCTGCTTCCATAGCCTTCTGGATAGCGGCTGGCACTTCGCGGGCTTTACCGCGACCGAAACCAACTTTACCATTACCATCACCAACAACAGTCAACGCTGTAAAGGTAAAGATACGACCACCTTTAACGGTCTTGGCAACGCGGTTAACTTGAACCAGCTTCTCTTGGAAGCCTTCATCGTTACGATCTTCTTTCTTGTTAAAAGCCATATCTCAACCTTTAGAATTCCAAACCAGCTTCACGAGCAGCATCAGCCAAAGCCTGAACACGACCGTGGTATTTGTAACCACTACGGTCGAATGCTACATCAGTAACACCAGCGGCTTTAGCNCGCTCAGCAATCAATTTACCAACCGCTTGGGCTGCTTCTTTGTTGCCAGTTTTACCTGCGCGTAAATCTTTATCCAAAGTAGAGGCACTCGCCAGTACTTTAGCACCATCGGCAGCAATTACTTGCGCGTAGATGTGACGAGGAGTGCGGTTAACACATAAGCGTGTAACGCCCTGCTCGCTCATCTTCGCACGAGCACGACGTGCACGACGCAAACGAGATTGTTTTTTATCGTTCATGACCTATGCCCTACTTCTTCTTAGCTTCTTTACGACGTACATATTCGTCAGAGTAACGAACACCTTTACCTTTNTAAGGCTCTGGTGGACGGAATGCGCGGATTTCCGCGGCTACCTGACCGAGCAGCTGCTTATCAGCGCTCTTAAGTACGATCTCAGTCTGACTTGGGGTCTCAGCTTTTACGCCCTCTGGAAGGTCATAAACAACCGGGTGGGAGAAACCCAGAGTCAGGTCTACAGATTTGCCCGCAGCTTTAGCACGATAACCAACACCGTTTAGAATTAGCTTCTTCTCAAANCCTTGAGAAGCGCCAATTACCATGTTGCTTACCAAAGCACGTGTAGTGCCTGCTAATGCGCGAGACTGCTTGGCACCATTTTTGGCAGCAAAACGCAGAACATTTTCGTCCTGTGCAACTTCTACACTGCTGTTAATGGTATGAGCCAATGTACCATTGCTGCCCTTAACTGTAATGTCCTGACCACTCAGGGTTACAGTTACACCAGCGGGTACTTCAACCGGACTATTTGCAACTCGTGACATAACGAATTCCCGTTAAAACAACTTACACCGCCCCGAAGGGCGGCCACATTAAAATACGGTGCAGAGAACCTCACCACCAACGCCTTGAGCGCGAGCAGCACGGTCAGTCATAACACCCTTACTGGTAGATACAATCGCGACACCCAAACCACCGCGAACAGTAGGCAGGCCATCTTTACCAGCATAATTACGCAAGCCTGGACGGCTCACTCGATCAAGCTCAGCAATTACTGGCTTGTCTTCGAAGTATTTCAGCTCAATGGTTAATTGAGGCTGAGCATCTTCGCTCACTGAAAGCCCTGCTACATAACCTTCGCTTTGAAGTACTTTAGCAACGTTAACTTTCAGCTTTGAAGAAGGCATGGTTACATCAACCTTGCCGACTTGTTGAGCGTTGCGGATACGAGTCAGCATATCTGCCAACGGATCTTGCATACTCATAGTTTCTGCTCCTAATTCAGCTTACCAGCTGGCCTTAACCAAACCTGGGACATCACCACGCATCGCCGCTTCGCGCAGCTTGTTACGGCAAAGGCCGAACTTGCTGTATACGCCGTGCGGACGTCCAGTTATACGACAGCGGTTACGCTGACGTACAGGACTTGCATCTCGTGGCAATTGCTGCAATTTAACTTGCGCTTCCCACACTTCTTCTTCCGAAGATTCTGTGTTGGCGATAATTGCTTTCAAGCTCTCGCGCTTAGCGGCGAACTTGGCAACTGCTTTGGCACGCTTACTTTCACGTGCAATCATAGATTTCTTAGCCATGATCTGTCTCCTTAGCCTTTAAACGGGAAGTTGAATGCTTTCAACAAAGCAAGGCCTTCCTCGTTGTTACGTGCTGTAGTCGTGATACAGATGTCAAGACCGCGTAGCTTATCAACTTTGTCGAACTCAATCTCTGGGAAGATGATTTGTTCAGTCACACCCATAGAAAAGTTACCACGACCGTCAAACTGCTTAGGACTGATGCCGCGGAAGTCACGAATACGTGGAATCGCGATGCTGACCAGACGCTCAAGAAACTCATACATACGCTCAGAGCGCAGAGTTACTTTACAGCCGATCGGCCACTCTTCACGTACCTTAAAGCCTGCGATAGATTTGCGAGCCTTGGTTACAACAACTTTCTGTCCTGCGATTTTTTGCAAATCACCAACAGCGTGCTCCAAGACTTTCTTATCACCGATTGCCTCACCAACACCCATGTTNAGGGTGATTTTAGTGATTTTAGGCACTTCCATAACGTTATCCAGCTTCAGCTCTTCTTTCAGCTTGGCTGCGATTTCGTTTTGGTAAAGTTCTTTCAACTTAGCCATTTTTAATTACCGTCTGCTTACTACCGTTAACACTGCGTAATTAATTAACTGTGAGTCAGTCAATTACGCGTCTACGGCTTCGCCGTTGGATTTGAAAACTCGCACTTTGGTACCGTCTTCAAGGATCTTGAAACCAACACGATCAGCTTTGCCAGTGGCGCCATTAAAAATAGCAACATTGGAAATCTGAATCGGAGCTTCTTTCTCCACGATTCCGCCGGCCACACCCAATTGCGGGTTTGGTTTTTGGTGTTTTTTGATCATGTGAACACCAGACACGAGCAAGCGATCGTCAGCAAGTACGCTTACAACCTTACCGCGCTTGCCTTTATCGCGACCAGCGACCACAATCACTTCGTCATCACGTTTGATCTTACGCATAACCCTGTCCTCAACTTCTCTTCGATTTCAAAAGCTCTGGCTTACAGAACTTCTGGAGCCAAAGAGATGATCTTCATGAATTTCTCGCCACGCAGTTCACGAGTAACAGGGCCGAAAATACGTGTACCAATAGGAGCATCCTGTTGGTTCAGCAATACAGCAGCGTTATCGTCAAACTTGATCAGAGAACCGTCCTGGCGACGCACACCTTTTTTGGTGCGGACAACCACGGCCTTCATTACCTGACCTTTCTTCACTTTACCGCGAGGGATGGCTTCCTTAACGGTCACCTTAATAATATCGCCTACGGCAGCGTAACGACGATGCGAACCGCCGAGCACCTTAATGCACATAACGCGGCGGGCACCACTGTTGTCTGCCACATCCAAGTATGATTGCGTTTGAATCATCGTCCGTCTCCGAAACTTTTAGCGACGCCTGTGAGAATTAAATCTCTGCGGCGCGCTCTTCAATTTTAACTAAAGCCCAAGACTTAGACTTAGACAGTGGACGTGATTCCTCAATGGTTACCACATCTCCTGCCTTACACTCATTCTTTTCATCATGAGCTTTCAGCTTGGATGACTTACTGACGTACTTACCATAAACGGGGTGCTTAACACGGCGTTCAATCAGTACAGTGATGGTTTTATCCATCTTGTCACTAACAACCTTACCGGTTACTTGACGTACTAACTTGTCTGTCATAGTTACGCACCTGCCTTCTGAGTCAGCACTGTTTTTATACGAGCAATATCGCGACGAGTCTGCTTGAGCAGATNGGTCTGATTCAGCTGACCAGTAGAAGCTTGCATACGCAACTTAAACTGCTCTTCCAGCTGCTTCAGCAACTCAGCATTTAGCTCTTCAACAGATTTTTCGCGGAGTTCTTGAGCTTTCATCACATCACCGAACGTTTCACGAAAGTTGTACTTAATGGTAACTTGGCAGCGGCCAGTGCGAATGCTTCGCGAGCCAATTCTTCAGAAACACCTTCCATTTCATAAAGAATCTTACCAGGTTGAATTTGGGCTACCCAATATTCAACGTTACCCTTACCTTTACCCTGACGTACTTCCAGAGGCTTACTGGTAATTGGCTTGTCTGGAAACACACGAATCCAGATTTTACCGCCACGTTTAATGTGACGGGTCATTGCACGACGAGCCGCTTCAATCTGACGAGCAGTGATGCGACCGCGAGCGTTTGACTTCAAACCATACTCACCAAAGCTAACCTTGGAGCCACGATGGGCGAGACCGCGGTTACGGCCTTTTTGTTGCTTGCGAAACTTTGTACGCTTCGGTTGCAGCATTTTGCGTACCCCTTACTTAGAGCCTTTTTTCTTCTTAGGCTTTTCTTCAACGGCTTCGATACCGCCGATGACTTCACCTTTGAAGATCCAAACTTTTACGCCAATGATTCCGTAGGTGGTTAGACCTTCGGCAGGAGCGTAATCGATATCGGCACGCAAGGTGTGCAGAGGCACACGGCCTTCGCGGTACCATTCGGTGCGTGCGATTTCTGCACCACCTAGACGACCACTAACCTGGATTTTGATCCCTTCTGCGCCCTGACGCATTGCGTTCTGAACCGCGCGCTTCATAGCACGACGGAACATTACGCGACGCTCAAGCTGTTGCGCGACACTTTGCGCAACCAGAGCCGCATCCAGATCAGGTTTGCGGATTTCTTCGATGTTAATGTGGACGGGAACACCCATCTGCTTGCTGACAGCAGCTCGCAGTTTTTCCACATCTTCACCTTTTTTACCAATCACGATGCCTGGACGGGCAGTGTGAATGGTAACGCGTGCGGTGTTCGCCGGACGCTCAATTTCTACACGACTAACTGACGCGTGCGCCAATTGCTTTTGAATGTACTCGCGTACTTTCAGGTCGGTATAGAGCTTGTCTGCGTATTCATCGCTTCCCGCATACCAAGTTGAGGTATGCTTCTTGACGATGCCCAGACGAATACCTGTCGGATGTACTTTCTGACCCATAACGTCTGTCTCTTACTTGTCGGCTACTTTAACGGTGATGTGACAAGTGCGCTTAAGGATGCGATCTGCACGACCTTTAGCACGTGGTCTGATTCTTTTCATCGTCAGACCCTCATCAACGAAGATGGTTGACACAGTCAACTCATCTACATCAGCGCCTTCATTGTGCTCGGCGTTTGCAATTGCAGACTCCAGCACCTTCTTAACAATCGCTGCACCTTTCTTCGGGCTGAAAGCCAAGATGTCTAGAGCTTCTTCAACGTGCTTACCACGAATCTGATCTGCTACTAAACGCGCTTTTTGCGCCGATAGTTGAGCACCGCGTAACTTTGCTGCTACTTCCATCGTTAACCTCTTAGCGCTTGGCTTTCTTGTCTGCAACATGACCGCGATAAGTGCGGGTTACAGCAAATTCGCCCAGTTTATGTCCAACCATTTCTTCGTTTACAAGAACGGGAACATGTTGACGACCGTTGTGTACAGCGATAGTCAAGCCGACCATTTCTGGCATGATCATGGAACGGCGAGACCAAGTCTTAATTGGACGACGGTCATTTTTTTCGATCGCTGCTTCGACCTTCTTAATCAAATGAAGATCGATGAAAGGACCTTTTTTCAGTGAACGTGACACTGCACTTTCCTCTTCAGCTAGTGGTTAGCCAGTCGCTTATTTCTTACCGCGACGGCGTACAATCATCTTATCGGTGCGCTTGTTCTTGCGTGTCTTAGCACCCTTAGTAGGTGTACCCCATGGAGAAACTGGATGACGGCCACCAGAGGTACGACCTTCACCACCACCATGCGGGTGATCTACCGGGTTCATAGCAACACCACGAACAGTTGGGCGCACACCGCGCCAACGAGTAGCACCAGCTTTACCCAGAGAACGCAGGCTGTGCTCACTATTGGATACTTCACCCATAGTTGCACGGCACTCACTGAGCACTTTACGCATCTCACCAGAACGCAAACGCAAGGTTGCGTAACGGCCTTCACGCGCCACTAATTGAGCGGAAGTACCAGCGGAGCGTGCTACCTGAGCACCTTTACCAGGCTTCAATTCAATGCAGTGAATCACACTACCTACAGGGATATTGCGGATTGGCAAAGTGTTACCAGGCTTAATCGCCGCAGCTTCACCAGACTCAATCATATCGCCAGCCTTCACACCTTTAGGTGCGATGATGTAGCGACGCTCACCATCTAAATAGCAAACCAAAGCGATGTTAGCGCTGCGGTTTGGATCGTATTCCAGACGCTCAACCTTTGCAGGAATTCCGTCCTTATTACGCTTAAAGTCGATAACACGGTAATGCTGCTTATGACCACCACCAACGTGACGAGTGGTAATGCGACCGTTGTTATTACGGCCACCGCTCTTAGACTTCTTCTCGAGAAGAGGAGCGTAAGGAGCACCTTTGTGCAGATCCGGATTGACAACACTTACAACGAAGCGGCGACCCGGAGATGTCGGTTTACGTTTTACAATAGGCATCGCAACTATCCCCTTATTCCGCTACGCTGAAGTCAATTTCCTGACCTTCAGCTAGACGTACGTAAGCTTTTTTCCAGTCACTACGCTTGCCCATACCATGACGGGTGCGCTTAGTTTTACCTTTGACCAGAAGAGTACGAACATCTTCAACTTTGACATCAAACAGTTTTTCAACTGCCGCTTTAACTTCTTGCTTTGCCGCATCGCGAAGAACTTTGAAAACTACCTGATTGCTAGCATCGCCAGCCATCGCAGCTTTCTCAGAAACCACAGGGCCTAACAGCACTTTATACAAGCGTTCTTGACTCATCCCAGGATCTCCTCAAATTTCTTCAGAGCGGAAACAGTCATTACAACCTTGTCGAAGCGAATCAGACTAACCGGATCAACACCTTGAACATCACGAACATCAACCTTATGCAGGTTACGTGAAGCCAGGTACAGGTTCTCGCTTACTTCGTCAGATACGATCAACGCATCCTTCAGGTCGTACTGAGCCAATTGCTGAACCAGAGACTTGGTTTTTGGAGCTTCGATNTCGAAGGACTCAACAACAACCAAACGCTCTTGGCGATTCAGCTCAGACAAAATGCAACGCAATGCAGCACGGTACATTTTCTTGTTTAGCTTTTGCTCATGGTCGCGAGGCTGAGCAGCGAAAGTTACGCCACCAGAACGCCACAACGGGCTACGAATTGTACCAGCACGAGCACGGCCAGTACCTTTCTGACGCCACGGCTTAGCACCGCCACCAGAAACCGCAGAGCGGTTCTTTTGTGCCTTGGTACCCTGACGAGCACCTGCCAAGTAGGCAGTTACCGCCTGGTGAACCAGGTCTTGATTAAACTCTTTTCCGAATGCAACGTCAGATACAGAAACTGTACCTTTAGCGCCTTCGGGAGTTGCAATATTTAAATCCATCGTCGAAACCCTCGAACTTAGGCGTTACGCTGCTTAACTGCTGGACGAACGATAACATCACCACCTGGAGCTCCAGGGATGGCACCTTTAACCAACAGAAGATTACGCTCAGCATCAACACGAACAATTTCCAAATTCTGGACTGTCACGCGCTCAGCACCCATGTGTCCGGCCATTTTCTTGCCTTTAAACACACGACCTGGAGTCTGACACTGTCCGATAGAACCGGGAGCTCGGTGGGAAATAGAGTTACCATGAGTAGCGTCTTGCATTGCAAAATTCCAACGCTTAACACCACCAGCAAATCCTTTACCTTTGGATGTACCAGTAACATCTACGATTTGACCAGCTTCAAAAGCTGCAACGGTAATCTCACCACCAACTTCGAAGGCTTCACCTTCATCGTTGCGCAACTCCCAAACGCCGTGACCGGCTTCGGTAGATGCTTTGGCAAAATGACCAGCTTCTGACTTGGTCACACGGGAGGCACGACGAGAACCTAGGGTTACTTGTACAGCACTGTAACCGTCAGTATCTTCACTCTTAACCTGGGTGATGCGATTGGGAGAAACCTCAATCACAGATACAGGAAGGGAAACACCTTCTTCGGTGAAAACGCGGGTCATACCGCTTTTACGACCGACTATACCAATAGTCATTTCTTAAACCTCTCAGTGTACGGGGCTTTTACCCGCTATGGCCGCCCATTTCAGAACGTTACACAACCTGAATAAATCAGGTATCGGCACAAATTGTATTTAAACTTGAATCTTACCTACCACACAGATCAGCCTAAGCTGATCTGAACCTCAACACCTGCAGCCAAATCTAGCTTCATTAGTGCATCAACGGTTTTTTCAGTTGGCTCAACAATATCAAGCAAACGCTTATGTGTGCGGATTTCGTACTGGTCACGCGCATCTTTGTTGACGTGCGGTGAAACCAGAACGGTGAAACGCTCTTTGCGAGTCGGCAGCGGAATCGGGCCGCGCACCTGGGCACCTGTACGCTTAGCGGTCTCAACGATCTCCTGGGTAGAAGTATCGATTAGCTTGTGATCGAAAGCCTTAAGGCGAATCCGAATGCGTTGATTCTGCATGTGAACCAAACTCCAAAAATCTTTAAAGAACATGAACCGCGAATTAATGCGATCCGACACACTTCCCTCTCTGATGAAGACATCAAAAAAGGAAGCGGAATTCTATAGACGGGGCGAGAGGGAGTCAACCACTAATTTGAATAAATATTAAACACCGTAGAGAAGGCTCTGTTACAGCCAAACCTCGGCCCCAACAGAGAGCCGCAAGCTGAACAAAAGAGGACTAATATGCCTCTATATCGACGGATATCGGAGATAATAACGTCATTGAGCGGCAATGGACGTAGACGCAAACTCAATCGAACACTTTAGCCCTGCCGGCAAAGCCAGGGAGGAATTTTCAACTTTTACGCGAAAACCAAAAGTACTGGAGGCGGCGTCGATAACTCGATCCACCACGGTAACTACACCTTCATAGCTTTCAGCCGTCGAACTCTTCACAGCAGGATCATTGAGCAGCACCTTCACAGCCATGCCCTCGGTGATCTCACCATAACGCGTGGCCCTCATAATCACTTCAGCATGCAGTGGATTAAGAGACACCAACTCCATCACCGGATCGCTGCCAACATATTCCCCCACCGACACATGGCGCTTTACCACCACACCATCAATGGGGCTCTTTATTGATCGCTGACTGAGCCTAGATTGGGCCTCACCAACAGCCAAGAGAGCCAATTGGTGTTCGGTGACCAACTCATCGCGCTCAAAATCAGACAGCAATTGCTGCTCTAGTAGACGACGATTGCGCTCCAGCTTGCGAGCGGCAAACTCCGCTCGGGCCTTTGCGCTCTTGAGCGACGCTTTATCCAGCTCACTTTCAAGAGCCAACACCTCCTGCCCCTTGCGAACACGCCCACCTCTCTCTGCAGCCACCCTTGCCACCACTCCGGACACCGAACTGCTAAGTTTGGTCTCACTNGACGGCTCAAGTAGACAGCTCAACTGGGATGTATCCTGAGCCTTCAACGTCTGTGCCGGCAGTACTGCTACCAAGCACCACGCTGCAACCACCGCCGGCTGACGCCAACTCCATTCTTTACTGCCCATGAAACACCCCGATCTATCCCCCAAACTGGACGATATAGCTTCTTAATATGTACCGCCGATTATCGACGACTGATTGTAGAGCAAGCACTATAAGCTACCCTGAGTGAAAGCCAAGGTTTCACCTTTTTGCTCGTCGGTCTTTAGTAACTGATAACGCATCTTCTTGTGTCTTCGCTCGCGCATTTTTTGTTGCCACTTCATGATCAGCAGGCCAATTCGCTGCCCCCAAGACACCCCCAGACAAGGTGACAACCAAGGGCGCGTCCAGTGGTCTGACAGCCACTCATCGTCCAGCGAGACAATCAGCTCTACGCTGCCAGGATCACCAAAGCGCGCGCAACGCCCCGCCAGCTGGCGATCGATCCGGCCAGCATCTTGTAATTCCGAGAGAATAACGTGTAAACCACCCCGCCTTTCAACCTCCGGGTGAAGCTTAATGTCGGTGCCGCGTCCAGCCATACTGGTGGCAATGGTCACCCGCCCCGGCTGGCCAGCCTCAGCAATGATCTCAGCCTCCAGGTGATCTTGCTTTGCATTCAATAATTGAGCGGTTATTCCGCCAGCCGCTAGCGCTTGGGCAACCCGCTCCGACGCGCCAACAGTACTGGTGCCGATCATAACCGAGCGCCCCTGATCCACAATCACCCGAGCGGCACTAACGATTGCGGCCATCTGCTGCTGCTGAGTGGCCAGCAACCGACTACCCAGCTGTAAACGTCTCAACGGGTGGTGAGTGCTCACACCACAAACCTGTTTTTGATAGATGTCCCAGAATTCCTGCCGAACTTCTTTAGCTGTACCCGTCATACCGGCAAAAAATCGATAGCGTCGAAAAAAGCGCTGATAACTGACCTTAGCCAATGTTTCCCGAGATGCCGTATTCGGACAGCCTTCCTTTATTTCCAACAACTGATGCAGGCCTTTTTCCCAGCTGCGGTCGGCCATTACGCGACCGGTATGCTCATCAATAATTTGAACCTTTTCGTCGCGCACCAAGTAATGCCGATCGCGCAAAAAAAACAATTGCGCAATCAAGGCCTGCCGCACTAGCTCATAACGCCTTACCCGCCCCACCCAATAGGCCCCAAGCGAACTTGCCAAGCGATCAATGAGCTCTTCGCCAGCATCCTTGAACTCGACTTGCTTGAGCTTCTCATAGCGGGTGTAGTGGGTGTCTTCTTGCAACTGAGAGGCAATATCTAGCGCCTGCTGGTACATCAAGGCCTCTGTGTCATTGGCAGGGTTGTTGGCCGAGATGATCAACGGCGTTCTCGCTTCATCCATGCAGATGCTGTCCGCTTCGTCGATAATGGCGTAATGCAAACCACGCATCACTAGCTCGCTATCCAGCGTTTCATTTCCCTTAAGACGCTCGGCATAGCGATGCATAACATCCGGCGCGGCCTTCCACACCAGATAATCCTTCAGATAATCGAATACCAATTCATTGTTGGTGCAATAGACAATGTCGCAGGCGTAAACCTGTCGCCGCTGATCGGGCGTCATTCCCGGCTCAACACAGCCGACACTGAAACCCAGTGCTTGGTAGAGCGGACTCATCTCTTCGCAATCGCGCTTCGATAAATAATCGTTGACGGTGATCACGTGCACCGGGATACCCGCCATCGCTGCTGCAGCCACCGGCAGCGTTGCGGTTAATGTCTTGCCCTCACCGGTTGCCATCTCGGCGACACGCCCTTGGAACAGATGCCAACCGCCGGTCAGCTGACTGTCAAAGTGCTTCATTCCCAAAGCCCTGCCCGAGACCTCACGAATCAGCGCGAAAGCCTCAATCAACATCTCGCGACTATAGCCCTTGAGGATCACTTGATTTTTGAGCGCTTGAAGCCTGCTTTCGAGGTCTTCATCTGTCGCCGATTCCAGCGCTGCATCTAGCCGATGAACGCCAGCCAACATGCGACCCAATTGACGCCTACCCATTACGTTGGCATCTAATGCACGCCCATAACCGAGACAGCGATGAACCCATCGCTCATACCATTTAGGCAGCGCAGGCAATTCCAGCTCGGGACGCACCAAAGTCGATGCCGGNGCTCGCGTCGGGCACTCAAACATCCAGCTGCCTCAAGAATACCCGTCGCACATCTCGCAGCCATCGCCACATGAGCGGCTCAGGATCGTGATGAAACAGAATATGTACACGCTCATTGAGGCGAAGCTTGGGCATATCGTGAGATTCAAGCACGACTCGAAAGTGGCGATTAAAGGCTTTGGGCTCTTCACCATCGGCGGCAGGCTGGGTGGCAACAATGCCTCCGGCCTCGGTGGACAGAATTGTGCTCGGNAATAGTTGTGTGCTGGAGGGTACCAGTCGCGAAATCGTCGCGGAGTAGGATTGCGACAATTGCGACACTTGCTTCACCTCAATAGATCGGGTTCGATGGCGTACGGCACTGATGTCATCCTCGCGAATCATGGCCTGGATCGGCAATTTATCGTAATCGATAATGTCGCCGATAAACTCCCCTCGCCCTAAATAGCGCCCCTGCATCCCTTTAACCGTTGGCAACACCACCACACCAGATCGATGCGCGACTAGGTTTAGAGCATTGCGACGCTTGAGTAGCCGCTGATACTCCTGCTCACGAAAAGCTAACAAGTCACGCTGAATACCAGATTCGACTCGATCGCGAAGACTCGCCTGTAANCGCGCCTTGGCCTCCTCTACCTGCAGCTTCANTACTCGGGTTTGCGCTTCTAGNGCCGCATCCGNCATGCGAATAATAAGATCACCTTTCTCCACCCAGCTGCCCGGCGTTGCCACAACCTCTTCGACAAAACCTGAAGTGGANACTCGAATCTGCGTATTGCCTGAGGCACTCAGCACACCGTGCGTATAAGTNGCGTAGGGAAATGGAATAACCGCCAACAGCANCACCACTGTGGCCATACAGCCGAGGATCACGCCCCAGGTTCTGCGTGGTTTTAGCTGCAACTGTGAATCAGAGAAAGGCTTCGCGGCGAGCTTAACAATGGGCTTAGCGATAGTTCCGTAGAGCGTCCAAGCCGCCAGCAGCACACCGATAAAAATATACTTGCCAGCAATAAACAGTGAGATCGTCAACATAATAACGACTCGATACAAATAGGACGCCACCGCATAAAATGCCANCCAAGCGGCTTCCTTGCGGGTGGCTGCAGGCGAATGCAACCCCTTCACCCCCATCACGTAGCGCTTCACCCAATAGCCCACATATTGATTGGCGCGGTTGGCGAGATTGGGAATTTCTAAATAATCCGCCAACACGTAGTAGGCATCAAAGCGCAACAGGGGATTGCCATTAAAAAAGAAGGTCGACACCCCAGCGATCATCATCGTATTGAGCGCTAAGGCACGCACCAGTCCGGGCTCCGCTAAGGTCCATACAAGCATCGCCAAGGCCGCGACAAAACCTTCCACCATAATACCGATGGCACCGACTAACATGCGCTGATATTTGTTTCTGAAAGCGGTGGCGGCAGAGGCGTCCACATAAGGCACGGGGAAGAACACTAAGAACATCACCCCTATCTCATGCACTTCTCCACCCCACCGCTTAACGGCGTAGGCGTGCCCCAGTTCATGCACGGTTTTTACCACTGGATAAATCAGTGCAATCAACAACAGATTCTCAACCACCAACACTCGGTCGCTGAGGTTATTGGTCAGCTCAGTCCAGTTGACCGCCGCCAACAGCAGCCCTAAACCAATCACCAACACCCACAGCACCCCCACCCAACCATTGAACAGTGGATACACCAGATGATTGGTTTTGGAGAGAAACTTTTCAGGNTCCAAAAGCGGCAGCCGCAACGCCAAAGGTGATTTGATCTTTTGCATCAANTTCTGACGCTCTAGCAATTGACGTCGACGNCCCAAGGCCTCCATATCTGGCAGGGTATCGGAGTGCAGCACATTGGCCCGAAACAGCTTAGACACCAAGCCGATGACATCGTCTTGCGTGGGCATATCATCACCCAGCAGCTCGCAGGCTTCTTCCCAGATCTGCTGCAGCGTGAGCTCGCCATTCATCTTGCCAATAATCAGATAGGCTTCGGGCGTAAAACGGTGGAACTGTCCGGTCGCATGATCTTGCAGGACATACCAGGTCTCGCCGCGATAGACGTGGCGATGAATCGCCGTGTGACGACGCAAGCGGGGGCACAGATTTTCAACCAGATACCAAGATGCGCTAAACAGCGTTGACGCCATGACCATGATTTAGCCCCACCAGCGCCAGAAGCCCAAGCGCATCCACTCAACCAACTCACGGGTCCAAATGCCGAATAAATTGCGCTCATCAATCAGAACTTTGCCAATGCCTTCCATCCCCGGCCGCAGTCGCTCATGGGTATTGTGCAATCTGCCCTCGACGACAAAAAAAGTCGCGCCGTCTTGGTATTCGGTGACTGGGGTAATATTGTCGACATTAAAAGCAAAGGGGTGATCTGGTAAGGCAGATAAATACACGGTCCCTGACTGCCCCAATTGCAGATCAGCGATGCGACTTTCTTTGACCAGCAACTTCACTCGATAGGCATCGACAGGAGATACCTCAAACAAAGATTCACCATGAGAAACCGCTCCGCCCAAACGCTGACTCAAATCGCCGCTGACCACCAAACCGTCAAACGGCGCGCGACGCTCCGCACGGCGCAATTGACTGCTCACCAGATCCAATTGAGCCTTGGCTTGCGCCAACTGCGCATCAAGAATGGTGATACGAGAACGATCATGACCGGCAATAGCCTCTTGATACTGACGACTGAGCTTGTTCTGCTGACTGCGCCATTTCAGCTGTTCCAACAGTAGATCTCGATCATCGAGCGTTAACAATACCTCATCCTTGGCGACCACATCTCCGGCCCGTGCATTAACGGCCTTAATATAACCATCGAAGGGCGCGACAATCACCTGCTGACTGATGGTCTGCAAGGTGGCGTTGGCCGACAGACGGTACTCCCCGTTCAACAAACTAAACAACAAGAACAACAAGACAGCACTAGTTAACACCAGTTTTCGACCGATAAAACCCGGCCCCGTAAATCTCACCAACTGTTCAGTGCAGGCTTCCTTAATTTTTAGCCGTAGAGGTCTGTCATTGTGGCGTTTCTCCTCCAATGAGCTGACGGCCAACGCGGCAATACTCTCACAATAACGCACATCTTCGAGCGTAAAAGGTTGATCGATATCGCGCTGCAAGCTGATCGCTCCCACCCACTCGTCCCCCACACTTAACGGTACGGTCATAATGGTTTGTGCATCTTGCAATTCATGCAGCGAACGATGCGCTACCGATACCAAATTCGAAGGGGCATTGTCACCGGCGGGATACACAATAGGCGCACGCTGATCCAGCGACTCATCCATTGCGTTTTCGAGACTGCGCACTAAATTCATGTGTTTGGAAAACTCGGCACTGTGAGACAAGTGCGCCAACTGCACTCCTTTGCCCTTGAGGAAACCGATACTCACCAAATCACTGTTTAAATTGATAGCGAGCTCTGTCACCAAACGCATAGCCGCATTGTCAAAACCAGATTCAGGCAGAACTCGCGAAAGAAGATCAATGCTGGTACTGAGTCGCTGAAAAGAGTCTTCTCTCTGAACATAGCGCTCGCGTGTTTGACGTAGCTCCACCCAGGCTGCGCCCCACTGCAGTTCATGCATCACCATCGACAGCTCAGCTTCGCTAACCACCGACACCGCCACCGCAATCACGGCGATGACCCCCTCTTGGGAAGTCACAGGATAAGCCACACCAAAATGACTGGTGGCAGCCCCACTGCTAGCGGGTAGATTGGCCACAAGGGCTTCACCCTCTTCCAACACTTGTTCAATCAAGTCCGTCAGGGTTTCAACACCGCTGCTGGCATCCGGCCAAACCGCCACCGGCTTGAACTGTTGAGCCTCGGCTACAACGAGTACTCCCGCATAGGCTGAGGCGATTAACCCGCATTGCAATTCCAACCAAGCGGGATAATCAAACTCATGGGACAGGCCGGCGACCTGCTTCCAAGAAGAGCTTGAGCTTTGCTGCTGAGAGACTGACGACATAGTGTTTCCGTAAGAACGACGACTCGATAAAACGCAGTCAACGATGAATTATTCCAACGAGTCAGACCAATGGAACTCTGAACTCAAATTCTAATCACACAAAGCTATCGTCACGCCCCCAAGACACAACTGGCCTCGCCGATAGACGGGGAGGCCAGTTGCCCGAGGAAAAATGCGATTGACGATCGAACCAATGAGAGGATTTAACCCTTACTCGGTGGGCACAGCGTCTTCGCTAACACCAATTTTGCTGAGCATGGTATTGAAATTACGCAGGGAATACAGGTGTAGGAAGATGAGCTCCATTCCGTCATTTTTTACCAACTGCTCCAAATCTTCGGCAGCGAGTTCTTTTAGTTTCTTGCGGTTTATGGCGAAAAACCCAGTCAGCGTCACTTTTTCCCCCTGAGGAGGAGTAAATTGCGCCCCCATAGGCTCTAATAGCTCTAGCTCTTGCAGTTTTTTGCAAAACGCTTGGGTGCGAGAGAAGTGCAGCTGATACTCTTTGAGAAACTCGAGTACATTATTCAGGTATTGAGTTTTCTCACCTTCCGCATCAAATAATCGCTCACCCACATTATCTTGATTGCAGCCGTCAAAGGTTTCATCGATACACAGGGTGAAGTTTTTGCCGTCGTCTTGACTGGAGAAAACGAATGGATAGCGACGCAGGAAAGCCGGTACATACTTGGCATCCAAAGTACCATCTTCGTTCATGTACAAATTTTCTTTATCGCGAACCCCCATTACCACCAAAGGCATCAACTGATCATCGCTGCCAGCAAAGACGATAGGGTACTCAGAAGACGCAGTTACAAATTCAACCGCGGTCAACGGAACTGAATTGACATCACGCGCAAATTCAAAGTTATCGCCAGCTTTTACCGACCACTCACGATGGCGCTGACTATTAACCGCTTGGGCTCTAGAATAAATTAACAATTGCTTGGACACGCGCTTTCCCCTAAGGATAACTGTTATTATAAAACCCTGCTTAGGCAAGGGTTTCGTCAAAGGCTTGGGCTGATATCAAACGATAAGACTCGATACAGGACACCCTCAAATTACACTCTCTTATTTTGGCGATTTTCTCACCATAAGCAACCCTAGCGGATATTCTCAAACATTTGTAGCTGATCAATCGCTATTTATGATCGTGCAATCAAACGTCCCCCCCTAACGGGGTGTACAAGATTCTTTTCCCACCCATATTTGGCAGTGTAAGCCTCATTTAAGCCCAGGCATTGATCAGAGGTGCACTCTTCGCGGTATAAGCACTGATGGAAGCCATTTCGATTGAACTGATCCCAGAATGCGGGATCAATCAGTAATTGCGGCTGATCATTATCCAGCAGGTGAGATAAGTCCCCTAACATGCATTCGGGAAAGTTCTTGATCTCTACTGATCGCCCGTCGGCAATAGCAGACTTTGCGGCTCCCGTTAAATACGGTAAAACATCTGCAGCCCGTGGGATTAGGTCTTTATCGTCCATTTCGGTCATGGGCCAATAATTCCAAAACTCCATCTGCTTCAATTGCCTTAGATGAGATAAGCTTTTCACTAGGTCTGGTAACAACGGGTAACTGAGCTTGGTAACTACGGTATTGGTGATGATGGATACGTGATCAAAACGATCCAAGTAGGCCAAGCCTGCCATCATCTTCTCAAAGGCACCATCCACCTCAGTGATGCGATCGTGAGACTCCCTATCACTGCCTGCGACACTGACAAAATACTCGTCCACTCCGGCTTCTAATAGCTTATCGGCAAAGCTGGTCTGCCCCAAGTGCATACCGTGAGTTTGAATACGCACATGCTCAAAGCCCGCCGCCCTGGCTCTTTGCACCATTGGAATGAGTTCTTTATGAAGCGTAATTTCAGACCCGGTGAGAATAATGCCCTTCCAGCGACCGTTTTGAGATTGCTCTTGAAGCACCTCATCAAACACCTCTCCAGTCTGTGGCTGCAAGTAGTCCATGGTGCCTTCGATCATGCAATGCACACACTTCAGATTGCAGCGAAACTCAAGCGTTAGAGATATGTAGTCGTCATGATGAAAGCAACCCACAGCTAGAAAACTCCGTAGTAGGCGGTCTTATGAAACCGAATACGGCCATCTTGCCAGAGATAATCCAGCCCGACATCAAAGCTAAGATGAGCAAGCATATCGCGATTGTCTCGAATATAACCGGTTAAGGCTTCAGGATACGCCATTTCTTCCATAAACCACAGCAGCTGATCAACACTGATACGGGAGAAATAGATGCCATCGCACTCGCGCTTATTGGCAACAACCAGTACACCACAATCGATCAATTGCGGTAGAAACAAAGTATCGAGAGGGAATTGAGGTAGATCGAAATGTGTGGAGCAGAGCGCTTTTTCAATCGCCTGATCACGCTCCTGCTGCGCGTCAAAGAAGCTATACAAGTTCTCGAACAACAACCCCTTCTTGGTCAAGCTATAGCTGAGCCCTGAAGACACATTGCTGCCAACGTTTCCCATATAGATATTGATCTCTTTGAGCAACGATCGCGGCTGCCCCCAAGAGGCATCCAGATCGAGTGAAAACATGAAATAGGGGCGACTCTCTGAGTATTGCAGCTCACATGAGACAAATGGCTTGAGTGCATCAATGAGCTTGGAAATGGAGACCTGACGCTCCAAGCGTTCATAATCGTAAAAGTAAAATTCCCAGCTGATCCTGCCGTCGGCGAGCTTAATGCCCCACACCGTTTGATTAAAGCCAATAGCTTCTCGAATAGCTTGGCAGACAGGGATGAATGTATCGTCCAAGCCAGCCGCTTTGAACGATTGAAACAATAAATTACTGGCGTGCCACTTACCCTCAGGAGGCTCCCGCGGAGGATAATCCCACAGACAATAATCTCGCAGCGGATCGCCGCCACTCACGATTTCGACCGGCAAAGGGGACTGTGGATATTTAGGCTTCATGAAAAACCACCTCGCTCCTCTACACCGTAATAGATAGTAACAAACCTTTCGCCGTCACGTCCCACTCCTAGCGCTATGTGCCCGAGGGTCAGATCCGCAATGTTCTCAAGCTTAGCGGCGGCACTATTCAACAACCCCCCATAGGGATCCTTGCTCGTTATACGGTGGGAGAGATCCCGCAATACAGACACGGTCATAGCGCTATCGTAGACGTTGAAATCCAAGGATAAGCGAGAATTACCCGCTTCGCTCACACGCAGCAACTGCAGATTGCGAACTGGGCACTTAGCGGAGGCAAGCAACACGAGCTGCTGCAGCACGGGGGCCGCATCAGGCAGGCAATATTGTGCGTGCGCCATCAACTGTTCTCGGGTTTCGCAAGGCAACCAATCGTAATCGGTTGCAACCCAGCTAGGCTCACCCAGCTGCCACTTCAAAGAGCGATGCAGAGGGATAGGCTCGGCAGGTAAGGATGGTGAATCCCAAAGCTCACGAACTCTATCTGCGTCCTCCGCGTAAAGCTTGCAGATAGTGGCGCTATCGCTCTGCTCAATACCTAAATGCAGGATTGCCCGCCCTTCAATGAGAGCAGTGACAGGCGCTTGTAGAGGGCATTGTAGTTGCTTCAATAGCGCATGAAGGTCTATGCCCATATCGAGTGCGACTGCTGGGAATGTCACCAAAAAACGATTTCGCGCCGCCCCCGTTGGAGAGATTTTTATCGAGCGTTCGTATCCGTATGGACCTGGAAGGGCATCTGCGAAATCCAATATCCGCTTTGCAGCAGTGTCGCTCATGTATCGACCGCCCCTCCACCATAAGAATCAATAGACGCCAGCACTGACGTCAGCGAAAGCCACTCTTACTTCTTTACCGTTGAGGTAAGTGTTCACGTTTTCTAAATCCACCGCACTGAGCACGCCAACGGCACGCTTCAGACGCAGGCCGTTGAGGATATAGCCATAGCGAGCACGAGCATATTCGCTACGAGCGAAGAAAAGATCTCGCTCAGCATCTAAAACCGTCAGGCTATTGGTCAAACCCGACTCGAAACCAATACTCTTGGCCTCTACCCCTAATTCATAGGCTTCAACAGACTTTTTCAGCGCTTCAATTTTACTGATATCTGTCAGCACGCCATCGTAGGTTGAAAAAGTTTGACGCTGTACCGCTCGAGTTTCCAGCTCCAGCTCATCCTTAGTACGACTGTGAAGCTTAACCGCTTCACGCACTCGAGACGATACAATTCCACCAGAATAGATCGGCAGATTGAAATTCAGCGCGATAATCTCTTCATCGATATCACTACCACCACCAAACAGAGTGCCTTCTTTGACTTCGTTACCGACTGTAATTTCTAAGTCTAGTGTAGGGTAATGGCCACCTTTACGCAGCTTCACCTCCTGCTCTGCCGCACTCATGGCAAAACGACGTATTTTCATTTCTGGGTTGGATTGAACAGCTTGTGCAAACCAGGCTTCAGGATCGCTGGGCTCTGGTCGTTCGAGCGCCATCTCACCCAGAGTTTTCAAAGAACCGGCAGGTTCCCCCGTCAGCTCACGCAACATTTCCATTGCGTCCTTCAAGCGTGACTTTATTTCTAACTCACGCGACAAGGTTTGCATATAACGCGCTTGTGCGTCGAGTAGATCGGTACGTCGAACCTGACCGCTTTCACGTTTGGCCTTAATAATACGCAAGTGTTGGCCAACGGATGCTTTTTCAGAGTTAATCGCTGCATAGTCTTCCTGAACCGCCAGCACTGCAAAATAACGCTCCGCGGTTCGTAACAACAAGTCTTGTTCCACCGCTTCTAACTCAGCATCCACTCGTTTCAGCTCTTCCTTGGCTTTTCCAAAACGCTTCCAGTTGGAGTAGCTATAAATCGACTGCGTTAACGACAGGTAATAGTTGTCGGTGGGAAAGTCGTCACTGCCTTTTTGAAACACCGTATTATCCGAACTAATGATGTCTTGTGACGTCTCTGAGTGACTCGCAGTAAGAGCGACGGTTGGCAGTAAGCCCGCACGTGCCTGTGTATAGACCTCAGACGAAGCGCCGTGTTGATTGAGCCCCATTTGATAAGCCGGATCATTTGCTCTCGCTAGCGTATAAATCGAGAGTAAATCTTCCGCCAATGTTGCGACCGATGTAAAAGCCATAGAAACCGCTAGTGTTGCGGCTCCGAAATACTTGATGTGAACATTATTATTTGTCATGTCATCCCCAGTGCATTGATCGACACCATCATCGATAATGCAATCCTTCCCCTATAAATTGGTCTCGCTCAGTCATCCTGACTGAACGAGTCAAATGGCAAGCTATGCTCTGCCGCCTTATTTATTGTGTTTCGATAAGTTGGAAAACCTATCTAGAGCACAGCCCTATTAGCGCCCTATTTTATCCCACGCTTTAAAGCGACGCTGCGAAGCCTTACGGCCTAGTGTTTCCAATCCGCTGCGATCAACTTTGTTGGTTTTTGCTTTGATCACCGATACCAGTTTCCAAGCTAATGCACCACCCATCATGGCCGACGCCGGCAATTGGGTATCAGAGAGTTGAACCGGAGCAGCCTCAGTATCTAACGATTCTTCATCGACGACTGGTTGTGCTTCCACATCCGCTTCTTCGGCAGTATCTTCTTTCTGACACTCTAAACTCGCATCAGTAGAAGCGTCAGAATCAGTTGATTCAATCTGTGCCTCCGAATCTTCAACACCCGTTTCAACAGCACACTCCCCTCCAACCAGTTCTTCGCCACCTTCACTGATCGTCTCTTCACTGTCATCACCGGCAGCGGTTGGCGCCGTTGGCAGAACCAAATCGATACCCGCTTTGCGCTCGCCATTGCGATCGCGCTCACTCAGTTCCGCAATTAAGTCGGCGGATGCACCCGAGCTTTGCAAAGAAGCCAAGACACTTGGATCACTGAGTACAAAACCGTTCACCGAGTCGACGTTGTAGCTGATAAACGAATCGGCGACGCCGGTCGGCACCTCGTAGAGACCATCGCCGTCACCACGCAAGGTATCCAGCCCTTGAGCAAGTGTTACCAAGCTGATTTGACGATCATCGCCTTCCAGTAATGTGCTGATCGTGGCTCGTGCGTATTCACCGATAAAGACGTCGAAGGCGGTATCACCGTAGAACAAGTCGCTACCGAAACCACCGAACATATAGTCGTTGCCTTCGCCACCATCAATTTCGTCATCACCACCTAAAAACAAATCAATGGTTTCAAACAAAATGTGATTTTCTTCGGGCACACGGGTGACCATAGTTCCATCACCGGACAACAAGTCGTAGCCGTCGCCACCGGAGATGTAATCTTCGTCGACGCCACCAAACAAATTATCGCGTCCGCTGCCGCCGTAGAGTTGATCTTTACCACCGAGATCAGTTTCACCGGTAGCCGCCTGTAGATAACGGCCGGCCGCATCACTGGCGATGTAGCCGTTGTCGCCCAGCACGGTGTTTTCACCAGCACTGGTTGTTACACGGTCATTGCCAACGCCGGCAATCGCTTGATCGTCGCCAGCCCCCAGATCAACATTATCGTCGCCGCCGGTGGCGTTGAGTGTGTCGGTGCTTTCCATACGCGAGCGAATACCATCGGCGAACATCACCACGCCGTTGTCACCAACTACCGAGTCGTTGCCGTCACCGGTAACAATAGTGTCGCCTTGGAAGCCACCGAGTACGACATTGTCACCGTCGCCGGCCAACAAAGTATCGATGCCACCCTGATCAAAATCGGTAGTCGCCGCTTCGATGATGACACCTTGATCGGTGTAGGAGAAATAGCCATTGTCGCCAATGATGTGATCGTCACCGGAGGTGGTAACCACTTCGTCATCACCGTGACCGGCAATCACTTTGTTATTACCAGCATCCACACGAATGACATCGTTGCCTGCGTGTTCGGGATGCAGGCTTCTGGCCAGAGTCAGAATATCCGCTTCGTTGTAGAGGAACTCACCGTGATCACCAATGACGTGATCATCACCGGCCTGCGCGGTAATTTGATCATCACCGGTACCGCCAATCATGCGATTGAAACCAGCACCATTAATAATGATGTCGTTGCCGCCGGTGAGATTGCCATCGTCAGTACTGAGCATACGAACAATGTGACCATTGCTATAAGTTATGCTGCCGTTATCACCAATGATGGAATCGTCGCCATTCGCGGTTTCAATGAAGTCATCTCCCTGGCCGGCAATTACTCGATGATTGCCGTCGGCCAAACGAATTTGATCATCACCACCGTCGTCTAAGTGAGTGCTGGTCATCACCGTCATGATGCCGTTGGTGTCCCAACGGGCATAACCTTGATCACCAATGACCGTATCGTCGCCAGCGGCAGTGGTAATAACGTCGGAGCCGGTGCCACCAATCACTGCCGTATCACCATCGTGCAAAGTGATGGTGTCGTGACAGCCCAGGGTCGACAAGGTACTGAACAGATGAATCAGAGTGCCGTCGGTGTGGTAAGTCATGCCGCCGTGATCGCCGATCACATGATCTCGACCGCTACCGGTTTCTACTGTGTCACAACCAGCGCCACCGATGACATCGGTATTGCCGTCACCCAACATGATAGTGTCGTCGCCACCAGTAGTGTCATCGAGATCGGTGCTGAACAGACGCGTGAGAACACCCGCTGTAAAGTGCGCCTCTCCGTGATCGCCAATAACAATATCATTACCCGATGTGGCGGTGACTTGGTCTGCGCCGAAACCGGCAATCACCAAATGATTCCCGCTGCCTAGGGTGATGGTATCCGCCGCGCCTTCGAACAAATCCTCACTGACGGCATTTTCGATGATGCCGTCATCGCTCCAATTGATGTACCCCTGATCACCGAGAACATAATCGTCACCCGCGCCGGCAGTAATGGTGTCGCTACCGCTACCACCAACAACCGCCGAACCGCCGTCATTGAGAACGATGATGTCGCCATCGCCCAGCGCTGGAAGTTTGCTGATGATTTGAGTGAGCGTGCCATCGGTGTGGTAGCTCATTGAACCGTGATCACCAATGACATAATCCGTGCCCAACCCGGCTGTTACTTGGTCGGCACCCACACCCGCGATGACGTTAGTATCACCATCGCCAAGAGAAATCACATCGGCCGCGCCGGTAGTGTCATCGAGATCGGAACTGGCAATGGATGTCAGTACACCGTCGGTGAAATCGGCACTGCCGTTATCACCAATGACAATATCGTTGCCGTGTTCAGCGGTAATCGTATCGCTGCCGTAGCCGCCAATCACCCAAGTGTCACCGTCACCGAGAGTAATAGTGTCATCGCCACCGATTGCCAAATCGGTGCTAGCGATTTCAACAATGATACCATTGCCATCGCTACCCCAGCGGATGAAGCCTTGATCACCAACAACGTTATCAGCCCCTGTTCCGCTGCTAATGTCATCGGCTCCAGAGCCACCAATAACAACGCTATCTCCATCGTCAAGCGTGATGTAATCACTGTCTCCAAAAGTTGGAAGCTTGCTGGTGATGTCGGTCAAGGTGCCGTTAGTGTGGAACACCATGGCGCCGTGATCACCCACGACATAGTCGCTACCGGAACCCGTGGTTACTGTATCTGAACCCGCACCCGCAATCACATGGGTGATGCCGTCGATGGCGTTGTCACCAAGATGAATTTGATCGGCTGCGCCGAGAGTATCGTCGCTATCAATGCTCTGCAGTAATGTAAGAATACCGTTGCTATAGCGAGCTTCACCATTATCACCAATGACCGTATCGTTGCCATGAGCGGCACGAATTTGATCAGCGCCCGAACCGCCAATCACGAGATGATTACCAGCGAACAACTCGATGATATCGCCGGCGCCGTTGGCCAATTCTGTGCTAATGGCGAATTCAATAATGCCGTTGTTGCTCCATTGAATCTGACCTTGGTCACCGATCACTTGATCATTGCCAGCACCCGTGCGGATGGTGTCTGCACCGCTGCCACCAATCACGGCTGCATCACCATCGTGCAGAGTAATCACATCGGCATCGCCCCAGGTCGACAAAGTGCTGTCGATTAAAGTGAGTGTGCCGTCGGTGTGATAGTTCATGAAACCATGATCACCCAAGACGCGATCGCGACCGGCGCCTGTTTCAATGGTATCTGCACCGGCACCGCCGATAACATCACTATTGCCATCACCCAAGGTAATAGAATCATTACCGCCTGTGGTATCGTCGAGATCAGAGCTTTCGATACGAGTTAGAATGCCGGCAGTGAAGGCCGCCCGACCGTTGTCGCCCAATACGATATCGTTACCGAGCGCTGCGGTAATTGTGTCTTCACCGAAACCACCAATAACCCAGTGGTTACCCGCGGCGAGGCTGATAACGTCATTGCCGCCTTGATCCAACAGCGTGCTCTTGATTTCAGTAATAACACCGGCGTCACTCCAAGTGATGACACCGTGGTCACCCACGACATAATCGTCGAAGCTTCCAGTAGCGGTTAACTGATCGGCACCGGCGCCGGCAATCACGTAGGTTGCCCCTGCGCCCAGATTAATAATATCTGCGGCTCCGGTGGCTTCACTGTCATCGGTACTGGTTAAGGCTGTGAGTACCCCAGCGGTGTAAACCGCCGAACCATTATCGCCGAGCACCACATCAGTACCTACTCCACCAAGAATGGTATCGGCACCAAAGCCACCAATGACCCAGTGGTTACCATTGCCAAGGCTGAGCAAATCGTCGCCGCCTTGATCCAATAGCGTGCTCTTGATTTCAGTAATAACACCAGCGTCGCTCCAAGTGATAACACCGTGATCACCCACGACATAGTCGTCGAAGTGTCCAGTTGCCGTTAACTGATCGGCACCCGCACCGGCAATCACGTAAGTTGCCCCTGCGCCCAGACTAATAGTATCTGCAGCTCCGGTGGCTTCGCTGTCATCGGTGCTGGTTAAAGCTGTGAGTACGCCAGCGGTGTAAACCGCCGAACCGTTATCGCCGAGCACAACATCGGTGCCCGAACCGGCAAGAATCGTATCGGCACCAAAGCCACCAATGACCCAGTGATTACCATCGGCTAAGTCTATGTTGTCGTCACCACCGAGGTGGCGAGATTCTAGGTCACTGACCATTTTTTCGATAACGCCGCTGGTGGTCCAAGTAATTTGACCGTGATCACCCAGCACGTAATCGTCGAAGTTGCCTTTAGTGGTGACATCATCATTGCCGCTGCCAGCGATGACATAAGTTTCACCACCTTTGAGATCGATAATGTCACGTGCACCTTGAGTCGTCAGCGTGCTTTGAATGTTAGTGATGGTGCCGTCAGTGTGATATTCAATTAGACCGTGATCACCCAACACGCGATCAACACCGCGATCGGAAACAATGCCGGTATTGGTGAGACCATCGCCCGCACTTCGGACAACACCGTTGCCGGTGGTAATGGTATCGCTACCCGCGCCACCAATCACATCGGTATCGCCGTCGCCCAAGGTGATGAGATCGTCAGCGCCGGTTGCGTCACTGCTGTCGGTGCTCTTGAACACTCTCAGTATGCCGTTTTCAAAGGTTGCCTGACCGTTGTCACCCAACACAATGTCACGACCAATGCCGGCGGTGATGGTGTCGGCGCCGAAGCCACCGATCACCCAATGATTGCCGTGAGACAAACTCAGTCGATCATCGCCACCAATACTCAAAGATTCACTTTGCATTGCGGTAATGATGCCAGCGCTATCCCAAGTGATGAAACCGTGATCACCTAACACGTAATCATCAGCATCTCCGGTTGTGCTGACTCGATCAGCTCCGCTGCCCGCAATTACAAAGGTTTCGCCCGTAGAGAGATCGATAAAGTCGTTTGCACCATAATCCGAAAGCGTGCTTTGCAACTTCTTAACCGTGCCATCATCGTAGTAATCGATGGCGCCGTGATCGCCCAGTACGCGATCGATACCAGCGCCGGTGTCGATATCGTCGCTGCCGGCACCACCAATGATGTCAGTATTGCCATCACCCAGATTAATGATGTCGCCTGCACCGGTCGTGTCATCGGTATCGGTACTTTCGAAGCGGGTGAGAATTCCCGCGGTAAAGGCAGCACGACCATTATCGCCGAGTACAATATCGTGACCCAAAGTTGCTGTAATGGTATCTACGCCGTAACCGCCAATAACCCAGTGATTGCCATCGGCTAAGCTAATGGTGTCGTCGCCACCTTGATCCAACAGAATGCTCTTAATCTCTGTAATGACACCCGCACTATCCCAAGTGATGACGCCATGATCACCCACGACGTAATCGTCGAAATTTCCGGTGGCCGTCAACTGATCGGCACCCGCACCCGCGATCACGTAGGTGGCGCCTGCACCTAGGTTGATAGTATCAGCGCCGCCAGTAGCATCGCTGTCATCGGTGCTTTCCAATCT
>PANW01000017.1 GCA_002707785.1 Cellvibrionaceae bacterium
AATCACATTGCCGAGCATGGATTTACCGGCTTCCATCCACGACACGTCGCCACCGCGAGCTTCGTTCGCCGCCTTGATGACCGATCCGAACATCAACATGCCAAACCAAGCGACCGCAAGCCAAAGTACGACTGCGCCGACAATCTTAAAAAGAACGACAAAGTAATTCAGTGGATCCGATTCAGCCGTTACGTTTTCCGCTGCACCTATTTTGGGTAATGAATAGTTGTCGTTACTTTGCGCAGCAACCTGCAAGGAAACCGCAGAAAGCAATATGATATGGGTGACAATTTTGTAGCCTTGATAGAATTTTTGTAGAAGTATTTTCATCGTTCGACCTTAGGGTTTGAGTATTAGGATGTTGGGCTGAAGACAGCCAATGCAAAAAGAAAAAGAATCATGGCGCGCATGATGATCATCATAAAATCACCAATGCTCATTTCTTCATTTTGGTGTCGAGCCCAACCGTCTTTGATCACAACAACCAGTAGAAATCCGATCATTCCGACTGCTATGAACGCAAATGCCGCGTAAGAGTAATCCACCGGTACTCGAGTACTACTTTCAAACGCTTCAAGCATGGATTGATTGGCCATTGGGATTCCTAGTGCGTGTAATCAGCGTGTAAAGGCGGCAGTTTTCTTGGTGCCCTAGAGGGTTTATCAAGATGACGCTCGATTGCCGCGCGTACCGATCGCCAGTCTTCTCGCAGTGCTTTGTAGTTCATGGGAAATCGTGTATGGCTGGCTCGATTGTGTTCGGCCCGATCGATCAATAATTCCAGTTTGTTCATCTCTTCAGCAAGTTGCTTGAGGGCGAGACGCTCGGGCTCCGTCACGTAATCCCCTGCGTGCGCAAAAGACATCGACATCATGAATAGAAATCCCCAAAGGGTGCGTTGCGTGTTCATCGTTCGGACTCCGTGATGAGTACAGGGTAATGTTTGAGTTTGAGTTGTTGGGCAAGATCGTCGACTGACGCCGCGACCAGGGGAAGACCATTGGCCATTTGTTTGAGTTGCGCAAACGACTGGGCGTTGGGTACGTTGACCACAATACCTTGCGCCCCAAGTGCTTTTAGCTGAGCGTGATTCTTACGAAGCCACGTAGTGGAATAGAAGTCATTGCCAATCAAGAATAGGTTTCCAGTGCCGGCATGGACACGACGAACGGTTGAATGACGACCGCTCGCACTCATTGAACGAGTGATAACAGGGTAATGGCTCTTGGCAATCGAGCGTTGAGCTTCGGCAGAGCTCATAGGCGTTCGCAATTGCGTTTGCTGCACCTTCATCGGGTGAATCATTGATCGCTCTACCTTTCCGTAGTCTCCGATCTCTGTCGGTGCCGCGGTTATCCCGTTCGCCATTAAGCTTGCGGCTACTAAGACGAGTAGGAAGCATCGAGAATTACACATAATTTCCTCCTTTCAGTCTTAGCCACTTCTTGTACACTCGCATTCGATACGCCTTGGCGAGCTTCACATTGTTTGGCGCGTGATAGCGACCCACAGCGACCCACCAGCTGTTGCTCCCGAGCTTCTTTCTAATGACCGTTTTATGCTCACTCTTGAGCACTTGGGCGGCATAGGCGAGATTCTTAAGCGGGTGAAGTGCTTGAGCCGGCCCCTCTGGAAAAGACTTGGCATGAGCACACCAATGAATTTGTCCGAGACCGATGTCAACGTTGCATTTACCAGAGGCGATGTAATGTTCTAACGCTCGCAATGCATCCTTCTGAGTGCGATAGTAACGACCCTTTCCAGCAATATTCAGAGTCCAAGGCCACGGTCTGTGTTTGGTCGAGCTGATCGGTGCTTGGCTTTCTTGTAGAGTAATCGCATAGAAAATGTCAGCTGGGACACCGGCCGTTCGAGCGGCCTCTCGATACGCTGGCGGTATGTCCATTGCACTGACATCTACATTCAGTGAGAGCAACAGAGTGATTAACACGAGCTTCATAGGGTCACCACCTCATAGATTCCACTGAGGCTCTTGAGCATCACAAGAGGTAAATTGCCGTCATCATGGCCTAAGCTCTTCAGAAGTCCTCTATCATGATTCAAGGAATATTGACGCGTTTTATTAACCGCTTCAGGGGGGAGCTGCTGTTGCTTCGCCCACTCAACAATGTCAGCACGTGAGGTACTGCCAACAAAAAACACATCCACGTTAACCTGAGACTTTCTTAACAGTGCCATAACCCGTCGACATCGAGCGTCGCAAACTGCATCGGTAAACAACGACACGCGTTGATGACTTTTTAGTGACTCAAGGCTCAACGTTGTCGGCTCCTTTGATTGCTTCTCTCCCCATACTCTCGTTTTTACAGAATCAAAAGTGAGCTGCCAGTGTGCTTCTGCACGAATGCGTTCATAGTCAAGTTCGGCGGACAACCTTGCATAACGTAGCCTGTCAGCTTCCGACTCGGCGTGGACACCTAGCGCAGTAAGTGGTGACACGTTCGGTGTCCATATACCACGAGGGCCGGCCATAATGGATTGATACTCTTTCCAATCGTCTGCTGTTAGCCCCCACACTTTCCAAGGCGTTTCAACGCTCTGGGATTGAGAGGATGGTGCGGTCTCGGTTCTACTCACGGTCGATTTAGCTTGATCGGCGGCTTGCGCCACAATCGATGTCATCAATAGAGCGCCGAGAAAGAGAGTTTTCATCACAGCGCCACCTCATGCTTCTTAAATGAAGACACGTTCAAAAATACCGCCGTGCGAGCCACCGGATCCGCACTCATTAAGCGCCAGCCTGAGAGTGCTTGACCGATTCGCAAGCTCTGCGCTTTTTGTGAAGGCGCACGAACACGAACGCTGATTTGCTCACCGAATGTCCGATAGCTGAGTGGCTTAAACGGTAAGGCATCACCGGCGACACTTGACGAGGCACGAGTGCGAGGTGCTTTGACGGTTTTTCCTGTTAGGCCATCAATACGTTTGATCGCTTTTGCGATGTTCTGATCTGTACTTATCAATCGACGCTTGGTTGATTGAAGTTCATCTTTCATCAGAGACAGTACTTCAGCGTGCTCAGCCGCCATACCCTCTAGCGCCAACAATCGTTCACTGTGTTCTGACAGAACCTCATGGGTATTGAATTCCAGCATTGATGAGGGACTTGTCGCTGCGTGGTTGACTCGGGGGGAGATGAGCGGAGCGGCCTCTATGTTTACCTCTGAGGACGATACAGTCGCAGCAACTGCTTTTGGAGTACCGGACTCAACCGCATTATTCCCGATCGGAGTGCCTTGAACAGGCATAGTTGCTTGTGCACTGTCTGTCGGACGCATGATGTTGATTTGGTATTGCGGTGTACCGCCTGTCACGTTCTGTAAAGCATCCGATTGACTACTCGCAGCGACAGCAGTTTTCGAGGCGTCGGTAGACTGCGGGACTGGAGGAGCAATGGGTGCTTTGAGTGGGGTAGTCTGAGTACCAGGTACCGACAATTGGTTGCTCAACACCAAATAGCCCACGTAACCACCGCCGGCCATGATGAGAACAATTAAAACTACTAGGCCCATGAACCACGCTGGCATTGGATTTTGAGCAGACGTCTCTGGCAGGTCAGAGCTTTGTCCGCCAGCGTTGGTCGCCGTGACATTGTCTGCAGGCGAAGGGTCTACATCGGGCAATGAGGGAGCTTGAGCTCCGTGTATGGGTTGCACATTGTCAGTCATGTTAAGTCCTTAAGGATCGTCACAAGAATTTCTTGAACGTCGCACACGTCCAGAAGGTTGCAGTGAATAAAATGAATTGTGGCAGTAAGAAGAACAGCGCAGGGTTCATCGAAAACGGTAGCGTCAAATACAAGCCGCAGCTCAACGCTATGGCCGGAAAAATGAAGGGCTTTACCTTGTGGTAGACAAAGCTACTCTCTAGACCGCCCTCGTACTTGCGGATGTCGCGCTCGGAGAGTCCATCGATCGCGGCCACGACAAACCACAGAATGAACACCGGCAAGGTGAACACGATCGTGACCAAGCGAATGCACATCATGTACGTCACGTCCACTGCGCTGCTGACGGCGACGTACAGGATAAAGAGATGTTGCTGAATCCACGGAAGCCATTCAGGCAAGCGAAGCCACGCATAGGCATCGTTTACAACGCCGATGAAGGTTTGTGCCATGGTCGCGGGATGAATCGACAAGAGACCGTTTTTACTGAACTGAGAAAGGTAGTTGATTTCGCTCTGCAGCATCGTTTGAGCGTGATCAGGCTCCCACCAAAAGAGCATCCCAATCCATTCGATGATGATCGAGACCACGATGGCCATCAGCATCCACGAACAGAATGACACGACATTCCCCAGCGTCAGCGCGATGAAATTGCCCCATAGTGTGATCGGTTTTTCAGGGGCCACTTTTTTCTGAGTACGGTTGCGTTGGGTCATGCGGCCGTACCCCAATCACTCCAACGATCTGGCGCTTTATGCCACTCATCTTGATTCGCGCTACGATATTTATCTGTCATGGATTGCGAGACATAACCGATGTTGTCTGGCATCTCCACATCATCACTAAACATCGGTAATCGGATCTTGTAGAGTTTGCCGCCCGTGAAGGCGAACGCTTGACCTTTAGGCAATCGAGTTAAGTCACCGGCGTGAATCATTGGCACCATTTGTGTGCTGATGGTTTGCATGGTGTTACTGGTGAAATGCGCACCAGAAGCAGGGTCTGAGCTGTCCGTTGTGCCACTTCTCAATCCAAGGTGATGAACCTCAACATCGTTGAGTTGACGGGTGAGTAATTCTGCGGTGCTTTCATTTTTCACTCGCAACATAATCAACGTGCCTAAGTTACCCAGCACTTGCTCCGCTTTCGCGCGATCACCAAATCGCACCTCAATATCGGACATCGTTTGGGTGTAGGCCGTTAGACGGAAGTTTGCACCACCGGCCTTATTCGCCATCGGAACAAACTCTTTGCCCACCAATTCATTGAATTCATCGGCGTGCACGCACACCATCCGCTTAGCCATGTCGACATCCGCCGGCAATCCGTGGCCGGTTCCAAACTTGTAGATGCTGCCTGCGGTTGAGGTCAGATCGGAAAACATCGACGCGCCCACGGCACTGGCCACTTCAGGATCACTGAGCGCATCCAGCCCTATGTACACAATACCGCCTTGGCGAATGATCGACTTCCAATCAATAATGGGACGTTTGTCGGTGGTATCGAGATAGTTGGGAGACAGTAACTCGGCGGTTTTTCCGGAGGTGAGTTTTTCCAGTAGCGGAAACAGAGAGGCAACTAGCTTGTCGTAAAAGCTCTTCTCATACTCGAAAGTCTTGATGAGTGCATGCGCAACCTCATCAAAAATATCAAGTTCCTTATACAGAATCGCGCAAGCCCACGCGCGACGATCTCGTGCGGCCATTGCGCGATCTGGTTTACGATCAGACTCTACAATCGCATCCAACATTCCACGCCATTGTTTGTTGGTGTTCTTTTCGGATTCAAAAACACTGACCAAGTACTCCGTCAACAGAGGATCCAGGTCGGCACCGTACTCAAGGTAGCTTTCGAAACTCAGACGCTTACCGAGTGCGGTACAGGCTTTGGTGATCACATTGACATAGCGCCATGCGAACTCACGGAATGCGGCGCTGTTGCCCTCGCCTGGTAGTTGACTTGCGATACGGCTAGCCGGCTCAGTAATGCGTTCGAAATTCCCCACGGGGTTGTAGCGAGCACTTTGATCGGGGAAACCAAGATGGAACATGTAGAACTGCTTTTCTCGACCTGCCCGAACGGCAGAGGCCCACATGCGAGCCAGTAGCGCTCCATCGCCCTTGGGGTCAAAGACAATGACAGTTTCACCGTTTCGAATATCCTGATCGACTAACACTTCACACAAACGTGTCTTACCTACCCGTGTTGTACCCACCACAAAGGTATGTGCTACCCGCTCACTTTGTAGCTGGCGAATCATTCGCTCCGCTTCCCACAAACCCACGCCGTGCAAGGTGGTGTCACCCTCTACTTCCGGAATCGGAGAATAGGGATTGATCCACGAGCGAAATTCCAAAGCGTAGGCTAGCCAACGGGTCACGATCACACGACGACAGAGTGATGCGAATTGCCGAGCAACGTGATAACTCGACACTTCATAACGCTTAATGATGTGCTCCCACTCGGGCCGCTTACAATCGTGATGGCGTTGCGTGTGCCGCGCCCCCCACTCAAAGCCCAAGCCAAGAAAGAGATGCGACCTAGATAGGGGGATGTCTTTGCTGTGTATCGTGTAGAACGGTAAGACCAACAGATTGAACTGGTACTTCAATAAACGTCGTGCAGACAGAAAGCGAATGCCACCGCGATAGAAACAGAACAGGGCCAGCAGATAGGCCACGGACGGTGTAGTCATCATGACGCTCGGCGAGATGAGCGCAATCATCGCCACGCAGGCATACGCCAGCACTGCCGCTAACTCGACAGGTGGTCGCAGCAATTGCTGTATCGGATTGTTGTTCGATGATGCCATGTGATTGATCCCTCCACTGACCGAGGATAGAGAAATGTGCAATGTATTCAGCCCTAAACCTGTACTGGCGCTGTACACAATTGCTGCTGCAACGAATAAGCAAAGGGCGTAAAAGGGGAATGGTTAAGGGGACTTATCCCCTAAAAGGATTGAAAAGCATCGCCCCCGCCTAAAGCCGGCGGGGGCGATGCCAAAGAAAAAAGGGCTGCCGCTTTAACCGCGTCAGCCCTTAAAAGGTAAAACCGAAAAGGTAACCCCAAAAGGTAAAGACTGTATGTCCTTCTTCTCGCAACACCCTCTTGCGCGCCAAGCGCTGGATATCTTAGACCGTCGAGCACAATGGAGCCCCACGCTCGAAAAGATCATCGCTCGATATGACGGCGCACCGGAAGATCTGCAACTAGCACTTAAAGAGCAAATGGAAGAGACGCTCGTGGATTTGGCCTCTTTGATCGACAGAATGCCCGACGCCCCGATCGGGTTAATCATGGCGAGACGTTTAAGCTTGCTTGATTGCTTCTATACAAGAGCCACCAAAAAGGGGGCGGCAGGTTCTGAATTTTGGAATCCACTCGAAGAGAGTTTTCCGGACTTTAGCGAAGAAGGTGAAGACGCTCACTTCTATACCGCGAGCGAGCGATTTCCCGCCAGTGACATCGTCAAGAAATGGTCAAAAGAGCACCTTCAGTGAAATCACTTTTATCAAACTGCAGCAGAATTCTTGGTTTTGGAAAAAACGGAACGATTTCTAGATCGATCCCCAATCCCGATCAACTGAATCTGCAACAGCTTCCGATATTGTCCGCTTCAGAGCTCATACAAGCCTGCGGGTATGCACCAGATTTACCGGAACTTTTTCGTTTGGTGGGCGTTCAAGAGCAGCACTTTGACAATCTGTACCGTGACTCACTGTACGCGTTTGCTGAGGCCGTTCAGCTCGCTCCGGCGAGTGAATCACATCATCATGCTGGCCCTGGCGGGCTACTCAAGCACACACTTGAAGTGGTACACAGCGCACTTCAATTGCGCAAAGCGTATCAACTCCCTAGGCGCGGCGAGCCTGAAACAATCGTTGCGCAAGAGCACGCATGGACATTTGGTGTATTTGCCGCTGCGCTCCTTCATGATGCGGGCAAAGTCATGTCACGCAGCCCTCTTGTACTCGCCATGGCTGACGGCACTGAACGCGCTTGGAGCCCTCACGATCGACAACTTCATGAGCTTGCCCCAGCGTCCTATCGAATCGATTTTCGAAATGCTGAGTACAAAGCTCATAATCGATATGCGCTGACATTGTTTGGCGTACTCTTGCCCAGCGTGGCCAGAGGCTGGCTGACCAATTATCCGCACATCCTGTCCCAGTTAGTTGCATATCTATGGGGTGACGAGTTTGAGAGTGGTGATATTGGGGAGATAGTCGTTCGAGCCGATAGAGACAGCACTGCTCGTAATCTTGGCGGCTCTCCGGATGCGCTAAGGTTTCCGGACGCGAAAGCATCCACAGCCGATCAGTTGATGAGCGGCTTGCGACAGCTTCTTGGAGAAAAAGACATAAAGCTGAATCAAAACGGCGGCATGGGTTGGGTCTATAATGATTACGCCTACTTTGTTTGCAAGCCGTTAGCTGAGAAGCTACAAGCTCATCTTGCCTCACAAGCGGTGACAGGCATCCCGTCGGAAACCTCGCGTATTTATGACGTTCTTCAGGAAGGTGGATTCGCGTTATCCACGCCCGACGACCAAGCGATTTGGAATGTGAGTGTTCAAGGTGATGGATATCAGCACGCATTTACTTGTTTGAAGTTCGAGGCTCGTCGACTGTTTTCCCACAATCGGGAGCTGCCCAAATTTACAGGACTCATCACTGAAACAGATTCTAATGTCAAAGCATCACAAACACCCGCGCAACCAGCGGCTATGTCTGCGCCAGCACACACTCAAGAGACTGCTCCAGTTTCCCCTGTTGCCCCTCCAAAAGAAGCCGTTGTGGCAGGTTCAATTTCATCAAGTGCCGTAGAGATGCCAGCAAGTGCGCCAGCCCGAACCTCACCAAATATTGCAGCATCACGCGAAGCTGTTCCAGTGAGCCCTTTAGCAGCGCTACAAGCAAAGCATCAGAACGAATCTGTTCCAGAAACAAAGAACCCTGTTACAGCGGTACCGGCCCCACAACCAGAACCTGTTCCAGTTCCAGAAGCTGAGGGCAATCAGGTAAATACTGAAACACCCCTCGGGATGCCGGTATCGCCAGTCGCGATGAGCCGCACTGCACCCGCATCTTCCGAATCTGTATTTTCAGCAAAGGTAGCGCCGGCAGAAACTGTTACAAACTCAGAAGCTGTGCCCGTAAAAACTCAAATGAATGACGACACTGGCAGACAGTTTTTTGCATGGATAAAGGACGGAATTCACAACAAAAAGCTTCAGGTCAATAACGGTAAAGCCGCGATACACTTTGTTGAAGAAGGGGTTCTCCTGATCAGCCCAATCATTTTTAAAATGTTCTGTGTTGAGCACAAGGACTTAAAGGAAGATGACTCCGTTAAGTTGCAAAAGCGCCTAGTAAGACTGCATAAACACATCAAGGGAAAGCTTACCAATAAGAATATTTTGATCTACACCGGAAAGAGGGCCGGCGGGAAAGAAGTAAGATTAAGCGGCATGTTGTTGCCCTACAGTCTTATGTTCGAAGATGGTGCCGCACGGCCTGAGACCAATAAATTTCTATCGGCGAGCGAGAATAATTAGCGTGCCAGATAGGTTAAAGTATCCGCTCTAAAACGGACAATTAGGACGATGTATGACACTACAGGAATTAGCGCGGCGCTCGGTCGATTTACATGTATACAGCAAGGATACAGAAGACACTATTTTGCGAGTGGCGAGGCTTTTTGAAGAGCGCAGCGGCGTGAAACAACTTGAGGATATTGGACCAGAATCGTTATTGCGATTTAAAACATCGACCTTAAGTGGAGCGAAAGAAGTCACGTTTAACGGGTACTTGGGACACCTAAAGGCTTTGGGGAGCTTTGCGGAAGAAGAAAAAATTGTTGCAGAGAATCCTTTCAAAAAGCAGCGTGCAGCCCCAAAAACGATAGCTCCCCCGAAAACTGTTGATCAAAGCACATTTAGAAGTGCTTTTTGGTATCTCGCTAGAAATCCCACTGAATTTAAGCCGTCCTGGTTTTGGAAAACAGTGATGAAGACAATTTACTACACTGGCATTCGGAGGCGACAACTGGTCACGATAAAGCTGAAGGATCTCGACTTTGAAAATGGTACATTGTGCGCAAGCGCGGAAGGGAGCAAAACAAGACGAGAATGGCTGATTCCATTGCACCCAAAGGCAGAAAGAGTTTTTAAAAATCTAATAGTGATGTCTGAGCTTGCTACAGGAAGAGAGCTGAGACCTAATGATTACTTATTTGTCATTCGACGATTCAACAAGCGATATGCTGTTAACAGCATAAATCCTGAGCAGATGCAGCGAGAACAAATTACTGGATTTTTCAAGCGTCTGTCTGGAAAAATAGATGCACGTATTGGAGCCCATAGACTAAGGCATACAACCGCGACAAAATTATGCAATCCAAATGAAGGTGGAGCAGATATTTCGGTAACTCAAGACTTACTAGGGCATGTTCAATTGGCTACGACAAGAATGTATGTTCATACTAATTTGGACAATATGAGGAAAGCAGTAAATAACTTACCAGAGATAGAAAACCTCTGAAGACTTGACAAGTGTCGAATAGGATAACATATTGATAAACATGAGTAGCCTAGGGGGGCTGCTCATCGTATAGCTGGAGGACATATCCTCGGTGATATGGTCGTTTAGAGTTTTCTCTAAATGTTGTTTCTGCGAGAAATTATACCCCTTATGTAAAGATATATTTACCCACCACCTATCCGTTCGGATATTTTGGGGTGAACGTAGAGGACAAGAAACCCTATCCTCAACCGTTCAATCGACGACATCTACTTTTTTTGTAAAAAAAGGTAAAGGTCGACCCCGAAAGTGGTAGCTAGAGCGTGACTTGAACACGCGACCCCAGCATTATGAATGCTGTGCTCTAACCAGCTGAGCTACCTAGCCATCGTTTCGAGGGGCGCTATTCTGCTGATTTGGCCCTTTGATGTCAAGGCTCTAAACGCCTGATTTCTTGAGAAATTCACCAATTATTTCATTCCTTGTCTCAAATGGTCGGGTTGCTGTCACAGATCGCCGTTGTTGGAGAGTTTGGCACCTTATAGATTATAGGGGATCTTATTCAAATACTCTGTTGGGGCAATTAAGTAGCTCCCGCTTATAGGAATTATTTATGGGTGATCTGATACTTTTAGCGGCAATTCCACTGTTTTTGGGGTTGATTGGACTCGAGTGGTGGGTGGATCGCCGTCGCGGTACCGGCCACTATCGTTTTAACGATGCTTTTGGCAGCTTGACGCTGGGGATCATGAGTCGTTCAAGTACACTGCTGGTCATCAGTCTTGGCGCGCTCTTTATCGATCGAATCCTGCCTGAAGCTCGTTTGTATGATTGGCCGGTGGACAGCGCGTGGACTTGGGTGGCGACTTTTGTCTTGTATGATTTCTGTTACTACTGGTCTCACCGCATGGGGCACACGTTGAACGTGTTCTGGGCGGGCCACGCAATCCATCACCAGAGTGAAGAATACAATTTGACCACTGCTTTGCGGCAGACCAGCAGTAGCATCTGGACATGGATTTTCAGTGCGCCGCTGCTCTTGCTCGGCGCGCCCCTAGAAGTGTTTCTCACCTGCGGTGCGCTCAATCTGATTTACCAGTTCTGGGTGCACACTCAGCACATCGACAAATTGGGTTGGATGGAGTCGGTGATGGTGACGCCGTCGAATCACCGCGTCCATCACGGTCAAAATGAAGAGTACATTGATAAAAATCACGGGGGTGTGTTTATCCTGTGGGATCGTCTATTTGGCACTTTTCAGCCTGAATTGGATGATGTGGACATCATCTATGGCTCGCGCCTGCCGGTGGAATCTTTCAATCCAGTGTGGGCAAATCTACAGGTGTGGGCCGGTTTAATTCGCGATGCGTGGCATACCCGCAGTTGGTGGGATAAGTGTCGCATTTGGTTTATGCCGACGGGATGGCGTCCGCAGGATATGGAGGAGCGCTTGCCGCTCGATAAGTCCGATCTGTCTGACTTTTCCAAGTACGATCCCTCTGTAGACACCTCCGTGAGAAATTATGGGTTGTTTCAGTTGGCCGCCGCGGTGCCATTGCTGGTGTACTTCATGTTGCATTTTGAGGGTTTGAGTTACGCTCTCGCGGCTCTGGGCTTCTTGATGATTTCTCTGCCTCTGGTGACCACTGCGTGGATGTTGGAGGGGCGTGGACCGCGCTGGGAGTGTGTGCGTCTGTGTATGGCTTGGTTGGGCTTTGGCGCCAGCTGGCAATTGATGTCGGTTTACAGTGTGGCGGTGTTTGGCAGTTATCTAGTGATTAACTCGATGGTTCTAGTATGGTTTTTGAAAGTGCAAAAAAGAACATCAGGCACGAGCACTGATGCTTTGCATGTTGCTTGAGTCTAGAGAGAGCGTAGACCAATGACGGAACGCGTCGGATTGCGGTAATTGTCAATTGTGTTGCAGTCTTCTCCCGCGACTCCTGCTAGTCTGGTGGAAAATAATCGAGAATAAAGGGAGAGCGTTATGTCTGCAGGATTATCATTTGGCGGTAAGGTGGTATGGATTACCGGAGCTTCATCGGGTATCGGTGAAGGCGTTGCTAAGCAGCTGGCCACTAAAGGCGCGAAATTAGTACTGTCGGCACGCAATGAGCAAGAGCTGCAACGGGTTGCAGATATTTGTATTGCGTCGGGTTGTGAAGAAAGCAGTGTTTTGGTTTTGCCTTTGGACGTGGGTCAGTTTGATACCATGACCGCTGCCAAAGATCGGGTACTGGAGTATTTTGGGCGTATCGATTTGCTGATCAACAATGCCGGCGTGTCGCAGCGTTCACTGTGTCTCGAAACCGACATGAGCGTCTATGAAACGATGATGCACGTCAATGTTCTCGGCCAAATCGCACTCACCAAAATTGTACTGCCGGTAATGGTTGAGCAGGGTGAAGGGCATGTTGCCGTGACGGCCAGTGTTGCCGGTAAAGTGGGGGTGCCTATCCGCACCGGTTATTGCGCCGCCAAACACGCGGTTATGGGATTTTTCGATGCCCTTCGCACAGAGGTCGCTCATTTGGGGATTAACGTCACGACCATCACCCCAGGGTTTATTCATACCAATGTGTCGATCAATGCGCTCACTGGAGACGGTTCACCTACCGGCACCACCGATGAGAATATTGCCAACGGCATGGATGTCACCGAGTGTTGCCAGATTATCGTTGAGGGTTTCGAAAACGGTGTCGAAGAAATTGCCATGGGCGGTGAGCAAGAGATGGGGTTGTTGCAGTTGAAGCGTGAAGACCCTAGCTCGACATTCCGTCTGTTGGAAACCATGGCAGAGGAAGCGCTCAAGACTCAATAGCGCTTTTAGTATTCTTGTCTAGGCTGTCGATTCCGACAGCTCACCTATTGCCACCTGATCTGCGAGCCAATTGATCTAGGTGGCAAGATTCTTTCGAAACTGTAACGGCGTCATGCCGGTATGGCGTTTGAACATACGTACGAATGCGCTGGATTCTGAGTAGCCCAAACGCAGGGCAATATCGGTAACGCTACTGCGAGTTTCGCTGAGCGCTTCTTTGCCAATGTTGAGTAAGGTCTCGTCCCGAATCTGCTGGTAGGTGGCTCCTCTGTCTTGTAACGTGCGATGAAGATTCCTGACGGACATATTCAAATGTTTGGCCACAGATTCGGTATTAATAGTTTGGTGCCCGGCGTTTGATGTGATCAATACGCGAATTTGATCTTCAATATTCTCTTCGTCTTTCACGCTCTCTAGTAACGCATTGCCGTGCTCCTTCAAGATTTCCAGTAATGCGCTGTCAGCCGTGCTGAGTTCAACATCCAGTACGGTTTTGTCGAACCGAATAAAGTTCTTAGCCTGATTAAAGTGTAGATTCTCTCCAAAAATAACTTTGTGGAGAGTGGTGTCGTCTGGTTCCGGAAAGGTGAAAGAGGCTAATTCCGGGCGCCACAGTTTGGGAACGGTTTTCAAAATTGAGTCAATGACAATAGCGAGAGAGAACTCAATATCATGGCGAGGGTTGATCTCTTCGGGGGCTTTGTGCAGGTAATAGTAAGTGCAAGACTTGTCGTCGATAACAAATCGAATGCCAAATTCGGGGGTGAAAATACGATAATAGTATTCGAAGATTTGCAGTGAATCACCGACGGTTTTTGCATTTTGAGAGAGATAACCCAGCAGTCCAAAATTCTTGGCTTTGGCTTCTTGAGCAAGGTGTAAGCCCAGATTGGAATCGTCGAGTTCATTGGCAACTGCATTGAACAACCGCAGATAATCTGCCAATTCGAGAGTCGCATTCGGGGTTGCTAAGGTGCTCGCATCCAGTCCTAATTTAGTGAGAAAAATCTCTGGATCGAGGTGGCGTTCTTGCATGCCGGCAATTAGCCAGCGGCAGGGAACACCGTTGTCCAAAATCTCAGTTTGCGGTTGGCTCATGGTACTTCTCTGAATGCTCTGTTCGACTTTTTGGCGTACTTTGTTCGATCTTTTTTGAGCAAGTGGTTCGATATTGTCCGAGGAGGTCGTTCGACATTATAGGCCGCTGGATGCCGAGAATGTCAACTTTGATGACGTCATAGCAGAGCTGAAATCACTGCTCTTGGTGATGAGGTGCAGAATCTCTGAGCGGCAGCTTGACCGGTTGTAAGGTTATTGTGAGGCGCGGTAAAGATCTGCCGAATATGTCAATTATTGGGCTGCATAGGTCAAGTATCACTGCCGCGAAATCGCTAAAGTTTCACCCTATATTTTTGTCTGAGGGTGAAGCTGATGGTCTTGCGAGTGCTGATGTTGATGTCGATTCTGGGCTGTGTCTCTGTTGCGACCGCTGCTGACGATGCCTTGTACCAAGCTCGCTGTGCGGCTTGTCATCAGAGTAACGGTGAAGGCAGTGTCGCTCTCAAAGCACCCAACATCTCCGGTCTTTCAGAGTCTTATCTCTTGCGTCAGCTCTACAACTTTCAGTCTGGAGTCAGAGGCGATCAGGCAGCGGATNCCGGGGGGCAANTGATGCGGGCTGCTGTGACGGGCCTATCGAAAGAGGAGCTTGATGCCCTTGCGGGTTATGTTGCCACNCTCACCGATGTGAGTTTGTATNGCGAGCGACAGGNAACCGGTTTCCGTGGTCGTGGTCTCTATTCGGTGTGTTCCAGCTGTCACGGCGCTCAAGGCGANGGCAATGTCGCTTTGGGGGCGCCGCGCCTCAATCAGCANTANNGNTGGTATNTNANNGCGCAANTGAAAAACTATCANCNGGGNNTTCGNGGNACNAANGNNGANGATGAGCACGGCCAGCANATGCGNGNNATGGCTGACGTCNNTNCATGANGANGANATGGANNTGCTGGTTCGCCACATCTCCGGTTTGGGGCTGCAGCCATGAGTGTTCGATGGGGGCGCTCNCTGATNAGAGCTGCNCTGGGAATACTCGCTCTGGTGTTGAGTGTNATNGGAGTGCCNGCGCCNGCTTTTGAGTTGAGCNATCAGTGCCCACCNTCTTTTGAGAANCTGTCCAACGGTTTGTGTCAGTTGCGCAGTCTCTATGATTTTTATNATTCCCCTGCACAGCACGGTGGGGTNAANGCGAAGCTGCCCCCCATGCCCGCCGCTTACACGGCGGAACAAATCGACTTGGGACGTTTTCTATTCTTTGATCCGATCTTGTCAGTGAATCGCGATATGTCCTGCGCCTCTTGCCACCAGCCCGATAAGGGGCTGAGCGATGGTCGCAAAACGTCGCTAGGGGCGAGAACCATCGGGGTGAATTCACGTGAGGCGAAGGCACCAGTTACGGAGCGAAAGGAGCTTACCCGAGCCACGCCTTCGCTGTGGAATGTCGGCTTTCTAAAACGCTTTATGTGGGATGGACGAGCCGATAGCTTGACCGAGCAGGCCTTACTGCCGTTGTTGTCGGAAGATGAAATGGGGAATACCCGCGACGGAGTGGTCGCGGCAGTCAACTCATCCCAACAGTATCAGGCCTTATTTGCCAAAGCCTTTCAGGAGTCTGACGGCAGAGAGCTTGAAGACAAGACCCTTAAAGGCAACGCCCTTAAGAACAACGCCCTCGAAAATACCACCCGAGCTAACCAAGTAACGCTAGAAAACATTGCATTGGCCTTGGGGGCATTTCAAACCACGTTAGTCAGTTTAAACAGCCGCTATGATCGCTACGCTCATGGGGATGACGCCGCTTTGAGTGATCAGGAAATTCGAGGTTACAACGCCTTCCGTGGTTTTGTCGGCCGCTGCAGCCAGTGTCACGTGCCGCCACTGTTTACCGACAGTGAAGTCGCGGTGATTGGTGCGCCGGCGGCCAGCAATGGATTTGTCGATGAGGGGGCAGGGCTTCACAGCGATGATCCGTTTGTGCGCGGTGGTTTCAGAGTTCCGACGTTGCGCAATGTGGCACTGACCGCACCTTACTTTCACAATGGAGAGTTGGCCGATTTATCTGAAGTGGTGGATTTTTACAACAACACACGCGGGCATCGAGCCCCAGAGAGTCAGCCGCTCAATATTCATTGGCATGTCCATATGACCGATGGGCCCAAGCTGTCCGCACAAAACACGAAAGATATTGTCGCCTTTTTATCCAGTCTCAATGACGAAACTATGATGCCTCAAGTGCCCGATCAGGTGCCGTCCGGATTGCCTGTGCTAACAACCATTAGGAGTGAATAAATCCATGAAATTAAAACAACAACTACGACAATTCATGTCAGGCACTCTAGCCCTTGCGCTAATGTCATCGTCAGCGGTAGCGCTGGCGGTGTCAGAAGAAAAGTCAGATAGCGCCTCAGCAAAGGCACAATCAATCTTTGCCGATATGGAAAACCCTGAGCTGAAGCGCATGGCCAGCTTTCGATTGGATATGACAGAGTTCTGTGCACCGGTCGCCGATCAGGAGAGAAAGCGCGAGCTCTACCAAGAGCTCGTTAAGTACCACTGGGATCGCAAGGCAATGGGCTGTGCTTTGCAGTATGGACAAGAACTTATTGACGAAGACTTTTGGTCGTATTTCTTGGTGGAAGAGAAAGCCGAATTGTTGGCGGCGAGAGCGGAGTATTTTTCGGTGTTGAACAAACTCTACAACGCACACTATCAAGGGGGCGAGCTCACCGATGAATTGGTGTGGCGTTGGCAAAAAAATCGTCGTGAAGGCATGGCACTGAGTGCCGAATTGGATACCTTCTCCGCTTGGGTGAATGAGGTGAAGTTGGTTCAAGTGGCCTTTTCGCTGGCGTCTTCCCAACGCGAAACACCAACCTCGGAGGTGGTGACCATTTCCTCGGCCGCTCTTGTCGAGTTGAACGAGCTGGTGGCCGATGACGCGGAGTTGGCCGATGGCATAGCGGCAACCCTATTGGCGCAAATGCTGATCAGCTTGCCAGAGTTTTCCGGCGGTGACCCGCTGAAGGCCATAGATTTGTTGCGAGAGAGCTTGGCCAAGTACCCCAATAATCTAACGGCGTATCGATGGCTAATTGAGGGGTTCGTATTGGAGCGTGAGGAGGATCAAGCCATTGAGTATTTGAAACAGGCGGCCGCTGTTGCCGTTGATCAACTGCCGCCGCAAGAGTATGTCGATTTGGCAAAAGAGTTGGGCGGTGTCGCGATTCGTCTTGGTGCGACTGATGTCGCCAATGTGTTTCGTCACAACCGCAAGCAATTATTAAAAATTAAGCCGTTCCTATTGGAGCGAGTTGAGCGAGCCAGCGTTGGTCATGGTGGTGAGAACCCGATTACCGGCGAATCGCAGAATCAGTTTTAAGGAGAGAGAGTATGAAAAAACTATTGATGATGGTTGGTGCCTCGATGCTGACGTTTACGTCGGCGATGAGTGCCGCTAAAGATATTATTGTACAGCCTGGAAATCTCATTCAAGACAGCGTGCGTCTCGCTGAGCCCGGCGATCGCATTCTGGTAGAGCCCGGTATTTATCACGAATCCATTTACATTGATAAGTCCAATATTACTCTGAAAGGGATACAGCGAGACGGAAACTATGCCGTGATTGACGGCAAGAATAAGCTCAACGATGGAATCATCACCTCGGGTCACTTTTCGGTGATTGATGGCTTCAAGGTACGTGGCTATAAAGGCAATGCCATCATGACTCAGGGAGCCAATAACTTTCAGATCATTAATAACGTGGTTGAAGGCGCTTTCTACGGCATCTTTCCCCAGTACGGTAAAAATGGACTGCTGAAGGGCAATACCATTAGTGGCGCGGAAGATGCGGGTATATACGTGGGCATGAGTGACAACATCGACGTCATTGAGAATGTTGCCTTTGCCAATGTTATGGGGCTCGAATTCGAAAACTGTCGGACCGCGTTAATGGCCGACAACGAGGTGTACAACAACAGTACCGGAATAGCCCTGACGCTGATTCCTGGTTTGCCGGTAAAAGACGCCCGTCATTTGGTGATTCGAGACAACATTATCCGTGATAATAATCACGTGAATTTCGCGCCGCCGAGCTCCATTGCGGCACAGATTCCTCAAGGGTTAGGCATCTTGGTGGTCGGGCCCGATGAGGTCACCATTGAAAACAATATCATCGAAGACAATGATGCTGCCGGTATCGCAGTCTTTGATATGCTCACCTTTGGTTTGGTGCGAGATTCAGAGGTTGATCCCTTTTCGGATGTGATTCGAGTCATGAAAAACCAGTGGAAAAACAACGGCAACAATCCCGTTAGTTTGTTTGCAGAGTTACTTGGGCCTGCCGGTAAGGGCTTTGAAATCGTCGCCACAGGCAAAGAGAAAGACAGTTGTATTCTCCAGCAAGACGGCGTGGATTCCATAGGTACTCGCCGTTGGAGTGGTTGTGATGCGGCTATGAGTGTGGCGAATTTTGAAACTGCTATGTTGCCTGAGCCTGTTGAAAGTGAAGAGTACAGCGCAGAACAGAAAGGCCGCCTGACTTACCTCGCGGTATGTACCGGTTGTCACGCCTACAATACGGTGTTGCATGGTCCATCCGTGTCCTCCATCAAAGCTATGTATGCCAACAAGCCCGATGCATTAGCCGCCTACGCCAGTGAGCCGGTACGCAAGCGTCATGATTTTCCCGAGATGCCGCCACAAGCCTATTTGGGTGAAGAAACGCTTTCGGCCATTGCTCGCTACATTCTCAATGATCTGTAGTTGATCTCTTAAGCCGAACGGAATAGGTAGTTGTAGGGATGAGGATGATCGTCTCTATGGCTTCCCGAGGCCGTATTTCTGTTGGCTACTGCCTTGTCAGTTTTGATGGTAGCATTGAAACTTTATTCAGGAATTTTCCGTTATGTCTTCTCAGATAATTGATGCAACCGCTGCTGATGCTCAACGCATAGGTAAGACCATTGCAGCTGCTTTTCGCCACGATCCATTCAATGCCTGGTTGCTTCAAAGTGAGCCGCTGCGCCGCACTCTGTTTGCCTTGTATGCTCGTCATTTGTATTTGCGGCGGGGTATGTGCCAGTTAGCACAGTCTGACCAAGGCGGTGAAATTGTCGGGGCGACTATGTGGATTCGCTCAGAAGAGCAGCAATCACTGGGCGTGTCGACGATGTTAAGCGTTGCTATAAAGACGCTCATGACTCAAGGCCCCAAGGTGCTGATAAGAATGCTACAAGTGGATGCCGCCATGAAAAAGCATCATCCCAAAGAGCCTCATTTATACTTATTTACTATTGGTGTGTTGGATTCGGCCAGAGGTACGGGCAAAGGCCGGGCCTTGATGGTTGATGTGTTAAATCAGTGTGACAGCGAAAATCTTCCCGTTTATTTGGAAAGTACCAACCCGGATAATCACGGCTACTATGCATCCCTTGGATTTGAAACCTTGAAAGTCATTCACCCGATTGCCGACGCGCCACCGCTAGAGCTTATGTGGAGAGAACCTTTGCGTTAGTCCTATGGGATTCAATTCAGAAAACTCAGGGTCGAACGACTTGTGATGGTTGATTGGAATAGGTGACTGCGTCTAGTCTCTCAGTTAAGGTTGGCAGTTAAGATTAACCATTGAGAGGTGTAGCTTAACTTCTTAATTAAGATTCATAGTTTAAAGGCATGGCCGTGCATAGCCGCTACTCGGCATAAAGATGGCCGATCAAATTTAAGTTTTTCACTTTAGTTAACTAGTATTTGTCTTTCTCGGTCAATTTTTCGGCCGGCTTTGTCAATTCTCTTTTCTCGTTATTGGATAGTCTTTATCAGGTGACTCAGCGGTCTAATTTAGCTCAGGTCACAAAAAATTATAAAGACAAAAAATGTGGGAGAAGAGATATGAATACCCCAGTGGTAAAGCAGCGCGTATTCACACCAAGAGTTTTCAAAAAGGGTCTATTGGCCTCAGCGTTAACCCTAGCGGCGGTTTCAGCGCCTAGCTACGCGCAATCACAAGATGCATTTTCTCTCGAGGAGATTATTGTTACCGCGCAGAAGCGCGAGCAGAGCTTGCAAGATGTGGGCATCGCCATTAGTGCTTTTCAGGGAGAAACCCTAGAGGCGATGGGGGTGGTTAACAGCAATGAAATTGCGGCAAAAACCCCCAACTTAACCATTGTCTCCCCCGCCGGTGAGGGCGGTGTGGTATCGGTATTTATCCGTGGTATCGGTCTCAATGATTTTGCACTCAACAATACTGGCCCAGTGGGCTTTTACTTGGATGGCAGTGCGATCGGTTCGACCAATGGCCAGTTGACGACTTTATTTGATGTCGAGCGAGTCGAGGTGCTAAAAGGTCCTCAAGGTACTTTGTTTGGTCGCAACACCACCGGTGGTGCGTTGAATATTGTTTCCAACAAACCCACTGAGGAATTTGAGGCATCGATAGCCGTATCCGCTGGCAACTATGGATACTTGAAAACCGAAGGTGTTGTATCCGGCAAGCTTGCCGAAGATCTCAATGGTCGTTTGGCTGTTGTGGCCTATGAATCCGACGGTTACATCGAGAACACATCGACCGGCGATGAAGTGGAGAAACAAAACTTTGCCGCGCGTGCTTTGTTTGACTATCAAGCCACAGATGATCTTTCATTCATGCTGAACTTACGTGGTTCGCGCAACGACAGTGATTCCGATCTTTACGGCACCACCTTGGATGCAGATTTCTACGAAGGGGCTCATGGAACTCGCGACTACAAGATCAACGTGGACACACTGGGCGCTTCACTCACGGCTACCTATGACATTAACGATAATGTTACTTTGACGTCGCTAACGGCCTATGACGATTTGGATAAATTCCAAGAAGAAGATGGTGATATGACGCCATTGGAATTGGTCGAGCTGGATTACTCTGTAGACACACATTCTTTTTCGCAGGAGTTTCGCCTTAATGGCTCAACGGATAACACTGAGTGGATTGGCGGGCTCTATTATCTGTCGGAAACCACCAACTGGAGTACTCGTACTGGCTTGAGAGATTTGCCGTTGGCCGACATTTCGGCCTTTGCGGGAGCGCCTGGATTTCCCGCGGCGCTAGATCCATCCAATCCGGCCGATGTGGCTTTGATTCAAGGTGTTGGCATTCCCGTTGATGATAGCGGTGTGTTGTATTTTGGCGAAAGCTCGGGTCAAGGTAAGCAAACGTTGGAAACCTCGGCGCTCTTCGGTCAAGTGGAGTATCTGTTGTCAGAGCAGTGGTCTCTTACCGTTGGTGCTCGATATACCGTTTTGGACGTTGATTTTGATTTGACCGGTGAGTTGGCTAGCTTCGCTTTCGTCGGTTTGCAAGACAGTTTGAGCTTCTCTGACGATCTCAACAACGAAGAGCTCTCTGGGAAGATAGCGCTGGATTATCGACACACTGAGGATACGCTTTACTACGCCTCTGTGACCAAAGGTTTTAAAGGGGGAGGTTTTAACGGCGGTCAAGTGAGCGACTTTGCTAACTATGCCGCGGGTGCAGAATACGATCCTGAAGAACTGCTGGCCTACGAGATCGGTGTGAAGTCCGGTTTGCTCGACGGCGCCATGAGATTAAATGCGGCGGTTTTCTACTATGATTATTCGGATGCACAGGTCTTCAATGGCGTTTCGGATCCTAATACTGGCCTGCCACAAAACGTGATCGAAAATGCCGAAACGCTGGATGTCTATGGCTTGGATATGGACATCAGCTGGCAGCCGATCGAGAGTTTGTTTGTTCAGTTAGGGGTGGGCTATACCCATTCAGAATTTGATCAATACGAGCAAGCGGTTCCGCAGGTAGGGGGGAGTATTAGCTCGGTCAGTTTGTCTGGCGAAACCCCGCAAAACAGCCCCGAGTGGAATATCAATTTCCTCGCCAATTATGAGTGGTATCTAGGAGATGCTGGCAGTCTGTCTGCTCAGGTCGACGCCAGCTACCAAAGCGAGGTCTACTTCACCAACGGCACTATTCTTACGCCGGGCGATACTGATTCCTACGACCGCAACAAAGACGTCGGGCAAGATAGCTACAGTCTTTGGAACGCCCGTTTGGCATGGCGCAGCAGTGACGAACAACTTGAAATGGCGTTGTGGGGTAAGAACCTCTCCGATAAAGAATATGCCGCCTACATGTTCGATCTGACCGATCTTATCGGTGCCGATCAGGTTATGCGTGGCACCCCAAGAACCTATGGAGTTGATGTTAAGTACCACTTCTGAAACTTCGGCTAAACTCTCTTTGTCGCGACATCAGTTTCTCTGGGTCGCGGCTTTTTTCATTCATGAAAGGGTATAACTATGCGTTATCAAACACCTGAGTTTAAAGCCCAATATGAAAATTACATCGGTGGCAAGTGGTTGGCGCCTGTCGATGGGCGCTACATGGATAACGTCTCGCCCGTGGACGGACAAGTCTTTACCCGCGTGCCGCAATCCAGTGCAGCCGATATCGAGTTGGCACTAGACGCCGCTCATGCCGCGAAAACAGCTTGGGGGCAAACGTCGCCAGCCGAGCGTTCCAATTTTCTCTTGCAAATCGCCGATCGTATTGAAGGTAAAATTGAACAACTAGCGATTGTTGAGACTTGGGAAAACGGCAAAGCCATTCGAGAAACGCTCAATGCAGATCTTCCTTTGATTGTCGATCATTTTCGCTATTTCGCCGGTTGTATTCGCGCGCAAGAAGGAACCGCAACCGATCTCGATGCCGACACTGCCTCCTATCATTTTCACGAGCCTTTAGGGGTTGTTGGACAGATCATCCCGTGGAACTTTCCTATGTTGATGGCGGCCTGGAAATTGGCGCCGGCGTTGGCCGCTGGAAACTGTGTGGTACTGAAACCCGCCGAGCAGACCCCAGTATCGATTCTGATCTTGATGGAGATCATTGGTGATTTATTGCCCGATGGCGTCATCAATATTGTCAATGGTATCGGCCGAGAGGTGGGACAGGCGTTAGCCAGCAGTACGCGCATCGCTAAGATTGCCTTTACTGGATCTACGCCGGTGGGTATTGAGGTGATGAAGGCGGCGGCGGGGAATATCATTCCTTCTACCGTTGAGTTAGGGGGCAAGTCGCCCAATATTTTCTTTGACGATATCATGTCGCAAGACGATGCATTTCTGGATAAGTGTATTGAGGGCGTACTGATGGGCTTTTTCAATCAGGGTGAGGTGTGTACTTGTCCCTCGCGAGTATTGATCCAAGAAAACATCTATGACGCCTTTATGAACCGAGTGATGGAACGGGCGCTGAAGATTCAACAGGGCCATCCACTGGATACCGATACCATGATTGGCGCCCAAACCTCGGCGCAGCAGCTCGATAAGATTCTGTCTTATATGAAGGTCGCCGCCGAAGAGGGCGGAGAAGTTCTTCTGGGGGGCGCGCGTGCCGAATATGAGGGCGAGATGAAACATGGTTTTTATGTTCAGCCGACTCTCATCAAAGGCAACAATCAAATGCGTATCTTTCAAGAGGAAATTTTTGGTCCAACTCTGGCGGTGACCACATTTAAAGATGATGACGAGGCACTAGCCATTGCCAACGATACCGAGTTCGGTTTGGGTGCCGGTGTATGGACCCGTGATATGCATCGGGCTTTCCGCATTGGTCGTGGTGTTGAGGCGGGGCGTGTTTGGACGAATTGCTATCACGCCTATCCTGCACATGCGGCCTTTGGTGGCTACAAAAAATCAGGTGTCGGCAGAGAGACGCACAAGATGGTGCTTGAACACTACCAGCAAACCAAGAACCTTTTAGTCAGTTACAGTACCAGCGCTCAAGGGTTTTTCTGATCCATGCGTCTGCAGCAGTTACTTTTTGTAGCTGCTCTATGACGGACAGGTGAACACGCAATGTGGGTGCTCCGCATGAAAATCAAAGCTGCCTTAAGGCGAAGCGGCAACTTTTCACCGCCGGTGGCTATGATTAAGTCGGTTGTTGTTATCGAGTTTAGGCTTTTTGTTGATTCAAGAACTCTTGTCGAGCGACCTGTATTTTCAACAGATTCGCGTACAAAGGGTCAGCCTGCATTGCGTTTTTATCCAATTGCCAGCTGGCTTTTGGTTGATTGAGGTGGGCAGTTTGAGTCAGGGCGGTTTCCTTGATCTGTATTTCTCCGCCTAATGTATTGGCGACTTGTTCGGCGCGGCGTTGAGCCAAGTCGGGGCCATGTCCGTCGTTGTTTAATTGTCCCTTCATGGTATTGGCAACCGCGTTAGAACTCTGCATTGCTCCACTATTGTAGAGGGTTGCGATGACCTGGCCGTTTTTCACCACTTCAGCATAGAGGTTATCTGGGTGATTGTCCGGCTTGCCTTGAAGTGTGCTGTGAGTGGATTCCAACAGCTGAGTCATGTTGTCCATGAATTGATTGTAAGTTTTTGGATCCGCCTCTGCGATATGAATTTTTTGAGCGTTCGACAAATCCAGTCGTTGGGCGTTGTCTATTGAAAAGCCAACGCTTTGATGGGCGCTTGCCGGTGATATGTTCATCTTATTGCCTCCTTGTTTGAATGTCTCTTCTCGGTTTAGGTGGCAAGAAGGATGCCAATAAGTTTTTCAGACACTATTCTAACAACATGGATTACAGGAGTGATTGAAGACACATTTCTGTCGAGACGTATTAACTTAGTTTTTCTAAGCTAAGAAAAATGATGACTTTAAGTAAGTGACAGTTATTAATTCGGGGCGAAGATGGAGGCGACGTTAGCGGTAGTTGCCCGGTGTGCTACCGGTCCATTGTTTGAAGCTTCGCTGAAAGGAGCGGACATCAGCGAAACCAATTTTTTTACTGATGGCTTCGATCGTTAGGGAGGTTTTTTGTAAATAATACTCCGCCATTTCTTGGCGGGTATTTTTCAATAGATCTTTGTACACCGCTCCCTCTTGTTCCAACTGGCGTTGCAGTGTTCTGCCACTTACGCCCAGCTGTTCTGCGATCAGCTCTTTACTGGGGATGCCATCATTCATCATCAACCGGATAAGACTGGTGACTTTACTGCTGACATTGTGAGAGGGGGTTGCTGACTTTTGTTGTTCGAGTTGTTGTTGTGCTTGCTGCTGGAAAACCTTCAGCATGTCGCGATTCGCCTGTGGGAAAGGCGTGTCTAATTGTTGTGCGTTGATGAGGATGCCGCTGTAGGCTTGGTCGAATTTTACCTCACAGTTAAAGGTGTTTTGGTAAATCGCTAGATCGTTTAAATCGGGAGCCGCATGGGAAAACCAGATGGCAATTGGGTGGTCATCGACATTCACGATCTGTCGCGCGTAGCGAAACCATGAGGCAATGACATTTTCTTCCGCGTGTCGTTGAATCAGCTCATCTTCAACACTGCTGCGCCAGCGAATCAATACCTGTTGATCGATGGGCAACAGTTCAGTCACGCCATTGCTGCCACTCACGCTTTCGTAGCGAATTACCTGTTCCATGGCTTCTCTTAAGGTGGAGCAGTTGAGTGCGATGTAGCCGAGAATATCGAAGGTGTCGGTTTGGATGAGGTGTGAGGCATTGAGACCAAAGCAGGGGTCACCGCTGGCAATTATCGCAGCGCGCAGAAAAACCAATAGAGAATCGTTGTCGACTCTGTGGGTATTGTCGTTGAGATCAGTGAGATCAATGCCGGCGGAATTTAACAGGGGCACGCAATCCACCCCGCAGCTTTCCGCGTGTTTGAGGTAGCGTTTGATGGATTGGACGGAGCTGCTGTTGGCGAGTGTCATAGACGATAAAAGTTGGAGACCTTGGCTAAGAGTGCCAAGGTCTCGGGGAGATCGTCAAGGGCAGGAATGGCTAGACGTTAAAACGGAAGTGAATCACGTCGCCATCGGCAACCACGTAGTCTTTGCCTTCCGAGCGCCATTTACCGGCTTCTTTAGCACCGGCTTCGCCGTTGTAGGTCACGAAATCATCGTAGCTAATGGTTTCAGCGCGAATGAAACCCTTTTCAAAGTCGGTGTGGATTTTACCGGCTGCTTGCGGGGCTGTTGAGGCAATCGGGATGGTCCAAGCACGTACTTCTTTTTCGCCAGCAGTGAAATAGGTGTGCAAGTTCAACAGATCGTAGCCGCCGCGAATGACACGGTTGAGGCCAGGCTCTTCCATGCCTAAGTCTTCGAGGAACTCGGCTTTTTCATCGTCGTCCAGCTCTGCAATCTCCGCTTCCAGCTTGTTGCAGATGGGAACTACCACTGCGTTTTCCTTGGCAGCAATCTCGCGCACCATGTCGAGGTGTGGATTGTCCTCAAAGCCATCTTCATCGACATTGGCGATGTACATGGTGGGTTTTAAGGTCAACAGGGTCAGCGGACGCAGCAGCGCCAACTCATCATCGTTGAGGCCAAAACTGCGCAGTGGTTGAGCTTCGTTCAGATGTGGCAGGATCTTTTCCATCAGTGCTTTCATCTTGATGGCGTCTTTGTCCTGGCCTTTGGCGGCCTTGGTAAAACGCTGTAGAGCTTTCTCGCAGGTCTCAAGATCGGCCAGGGCCAATTCGGTATTGATGACGTCCACGTCTTCGGCCGGATTAATCTTACCCTCTACGTGAATCACGTTTTCGTCTTCAAAGCAGCGCACAACGTGGGCAATGGCGTCAGTCTCGCGGATGTTGGCAAGAAACTTGTTGCCCAAGCCTTCCCCTTTGGAGGCTCCGGCTACCAAACCGGCAATATCAACAAATTCCATGGTGGTGGGTATGACGCGCTCAGGTTTGACGATGGCGGCGAGTTTGTCTTGACGCGGGTCAGGGACCGTCACCGTGCCTTCATTGGGTTCGATGGTGCAGAACGGAAAGTTTTCGGCGGCGATGCCGTTCTTGGTCAAGGCGTTGAATAAGGTTGATTTGCCTACGTTAGGCAGGCCGACGATACCGCAGTTAAAACCCATGATGGTGTCTCTTTGATGCTGAACTTAGAGGATGAGCGTGCACTTACTAAATAGTCGCTGCTCATAAAAGCGGCATATTCTACATCACCGATGCGGGGCTGTCCCAAACTTCTGTATTAGGGGCTTGTACTGTGTCATTGGGGTGAAGGTGGGGCGTGTTGAGGGCTGGTTATCTTGAAAAAGTCCTGACACCCGAGGGTGTCAGGAAAAGTCTCGATCAGAGAAGAAGAGATCGAAGGGAACACGGGTACGCGCCCTATTCGCCTTTTGGCGAATTGCCTTTAGACGAATAGGGCGACAGATGGCGTTTACGCCGAGTTAGAAGTTATAGCGTGCATCAATACCCCAAGTCAGAGGCGCACTGACTAGACTGTGTGCAGTACCAAAGGTGCTGGCAGTGAGACCGCCGGGAATGTCGCTGTATTGGTTGTCGAGCAGATTCTTGCCCCACAGCGCGACCATGTATTGCTCGTCTTCGCTGTGCCAAGCAACGCGGGCATTGAGGATTTTCTTGTCGTCGCCGAAGTTCTCAATGGATTCGTATTGCGGTAGGTAGTTATCGCTGTCAGGGCCGAAGTCTTGTTCGGTGAAAACGTAGTCCATGTGAATGTTGAGTCGGCCCAGCGGGATTGCCGGGCTCCAATCCAATGTTAGGGTGTAGGCATCCAAGGTGTCATCAGACTCTTTTTCTCCGCCGGCGGGATTGCCTTGGGCGTCGACATAGGCCTGATACTCCTCTTCACTGTCGCGAACCGTCGTTACCAGCCCCAATTGCAGGGAGTCAGTCGGAATCCAGGTCAGAGATAGCTCCCAGCCATCGATGTCTTCATCGCCGCTGATAATGGTGGGGGCAGAAAAGCCGGGAATGGAAGGGTCGGCTGAAATGACGGAGCGCTGGCGGTCTTCAAACTCCATGTCGAAGTAGCTGAATTGGGCACGCAAACGCTTGTCGAAGAAGTCGCCTTTGATGCCCCATTCGATATTCGTGACTTCTTCGGGATCAATGGGAGTGACCGAGGTGTTGAGCACAAAACTATCGAAACCACCCGAGGTGTAACCGGTGGAGTAGGAGAGGAAGGTCATGGCCTCATCAGTGAGCTGATATTGGGCGACCGCTCGACCGGTGGTTTTACTCCAATCGTCGGAGGCCTTGACGACTCTGTCGCTGACCAGGCCGACGCCGGTTTGGCTCAGTGGCGAGAGGAAGTTGCTGGCCTGAGGAATGAGCCCGACCGCCGGTATAAACCCGGCGATGGCGGCACGCTCTGCATTGACGGCCGTGGCTAGAGTGGCCGTTGGGTTTTCCCAAGTGAAGTCTTTTTCGTCTTTGGAGTAGCGCAGGCCGAAGATGAGGTTGAGTTTATCGGTCACGGCGATATCGATATCCCCATAGATACCGTAGTTGGTGAATTCGCCGGTGTTGTTGACGTCTTCGGTCCACAGTTGGCCTGCGTAGGAGGGATCAATCCAGCCTGCGGCAAGTATTGGGTCGTAGGCGGCGAGCGCAGGGGCAAAGCCGGCGTAGAGAGTGCCAAGTGTGGCTTGATAAGACGCGGCAGATTGATCGAGAGGCGCACCGAGAACGCCTCCAGCGGCGCCATCAATGGCCAGTGTCAGCATGGCCCAGTCGGTAGGGTCCCAAATACTATCAATTGTGAAAGGTGCGCCTAAATCTCCAAGCAGGCCATTGGCCACTTGAGTCGCCAGTGCAGAGGCGCTTTCGGCGCTCGAACTGATGGCGGTGGTTTGGCTTTTGCTCTCTTCGGAGTAGGTGAGACCACCGACAAAGTTTACCCGATCGCTGTTGTAGTTAAATTGCAGTTCTGTGTAGGTCAGCTCCGAGCTTTCGATGTTGTCGGTATCGAGGTAGGTAAAGGGATTGTCGGTACCATCTTCGTCCTGACGGTTGGTGACATCCAGCTCGCGGTGATTGGCCCACCAGCTCATGCTCCAGTTGTCATTGAAGCTGTGATTGAGTCGGAAGCCCGCCGAGTACATATCGCGAGTTTCTTCACCATTAATGACATCGTTGCGAGCATCGTCAAAGGAGACGTCGCCATTGGCAAAGCCCACTACCGCGGCTGGGCCATTATCACTGTCATCAAAGTCATAATTGAGTTGTAGGTCGGTGTCTTCTGAGATTTGCCACAGCAATGCAATGCGCCCAGTGACTGAATCTTGCTCGCCAATATCGGCGCCGCCGTTGGCGTTATTATCGATGTAGCCATCGTACTGATTGCTCATCAGATTGGCACGAAGGGCGATGTTCTCGTTGATGGGCAGGTTCAACATGCCTTCCCAACGCTGCAGCCCATAATTGCCCGCTTTGAGTTGAACAAAACCTTCGGTTTCGTCGAGATTGGGGCCGTTGGGGATCAAGCTAATGCTGCCAGCGGCGGCGTTGCGACCGGCGAGTGTGCCCTGCGGGCCTTTAAGAACTTCGACGCGCTCCATATCGGAGAAGGCGATGGTGGTCGCTGCGCGCGGTAAGTAAACGCCGTCATAAAAGGTGGCCACCGAGGCGTCGCCACCGGAGCTGATATTGGCGCTGCTGACACCGCGTATTTCCAGTGTCGATTGGGTCAGACCATTGCCCGCTTCGAAGCCAGGGATGAAGTCGTCAATATCATCCAATACCAGTGCACCTGTGTTCTCCATATTGGCTGCCGAAAATGTATCGATAGCGATGGGGACGTCCATGGTGTTCTGGGCGCGTTTTTGTGCGGTGACGACAATTTCTTCAAGGGCAAAACCGCTGGATTGGGCTGATACTTGATGGCCTGTGGTTAGGCTGCTGGCCAGAGTGATGGCGATCATCAGGGGGTGTTTTGGAAACCGTGGGCGGCTGTCCATGGGTGCTCTCCTCATTATTGTTGTTAGCTGCACTTATTTTTATTGGGCTGCCGATCCAGGCTGGCCCGAGACGATGTCATGAAATCGTGCTGACACTAATATGTAGGAGTCGGGGAGGGCTTTCTAACGCATTTCGGAAATTCGTCAGCGATAGTGAAAATCAAAAAACACTGTAAATAGTGATGATTTTCAATGAGTTGAGGTGAAAAATAGAAGAAAGGCGACTGAATTTCTTCAGTCGCCTTCGCTGCTTTACTTGGGGTGTTTGTGGCTCGGCTTAAACTTTAGCGCACCATTGCTCCAGTTCATCGGCGCCGCCAATACAGTTGCCATCGATGAAGACTTGAGGGGTTGTCCCAGCGCCGCTAATGGCTGCCAGCGAGCTGTAGCTAACACCGTTGCTGCCCAGTTCAATCTCTTCAAAGTTGAGGCCCTTGTCGCTCAGTACTTTCTTGGCGCGGGTGCAGTGTGGGCAGCCCGGTTTGGTCAGCACTGAGATGCGTTTTGGCATGGCGGCCATTGGGTTGATGTAGTTGATCATGGTGTCTCCGTCGGACACTTGGAACGGATCACCCGGTACATCTTCCTCGATGAATTGTTTCTCAATCACGCCGTCAACGACGAGCATGGAGTAACGCCATGAGCGTTCGCCAAAGCCTAGGTCTTCTTTATTGACCAACATGCCCATGCCGCGGCTGAAGTCGCCATTGCCGTCGGGCAGGAAGCGGATGTTGTCGGCGTGTTGATCCTCTTTCCAAGCATTCATGACGAAGGTGTCGTTGACCGATAGGCAGATAATCTCATCCACACCTTCAGTCGCAAATACCGGCGCCAACTCGTTGAAGCGCGGTAAGTGAGTGGATGAACAGGTGGGGGTGAAGGCGCCGGGCAGGGCGAACAGCACGACTTTCTTACCGGCAAACAAGTCATCAGTGGAGACATCCACCCATTCGTTGTTTTCACGAGTGTGGAAAGTAACCTGTGGGACTTTCTGGCCTTNGCGATTCTCTAACATAGTAATTCTCCGTGGGGTGATTGCGTTAACTTGGGAGAGAGTATGGTTCAAAAATTTAAATTGATAAAATTAATTGTTTGGATATGCCTGATAGTTTTTTTGAATGATTGTGTGTGATGCCACTGATTCACTGCATTCTTCTAGTTTCTTACGGGTTAGGCTCAGCCAATTAATGCTGTTGGTTTGAGAGAGAGGGCCACCTAGACAGTGGTTCAGTCTCGTTAAATAGCCATTAAGTGGCGGGACAAGCTGTCGATGTTTGATGTTCAAAACGGGATGAACGGGGAGGTAGAGTAGGTTATCCGATAGGGTTAGCCTTACTAAGGGAGCTACGTCATTAAGTGCGCGTCGGATCTGGATATGATTTGAGATGACGTAATCGAGTCGATTTGCAGCTAGCATGCGAATCCCCCGATCGATATGCAGTATGTTCTGAAAACTAATCCCTCTCTGCTGAGCCGCGAGCGCCGTTCCCGTACTTGCGATAATGCCTATTCGTAGAGGCGAGTGGGTGAGTTCTGAGAGTGATTTGATGCTGGTGTGATGTGTTGTGGAAACGGCTCTCACGGACAGCATGGCAATTGGGGGGCTACTTCTTACTACATGGGGGCTATTTAGGCTCTCGAACATGGGAATGCTCTGACCGCAGGCTCCGTCAATTCGGCCACTGGCCACTTCTGAAATCATGCGCTGTTCAGTCGTGGTTTGCATGGAGAAATCTAGTTCAAAAGGCTCGAGGAAATGAGAGTAAATTTCGGTCAAAACCGAGAACAGTTGGCTGTCGGACGCTTCCGCGCAAGCAAAAACAACGGATGTTGAGGCGTAGGTAGAGTTTGCCAAGCAGTAGAGGGGCAAGAGCAATAAGCAAAGCGACTTGAGCATACTCTGGAGTTTAGCTCAGGTGTGGGCTTTCTCCACACCGGTTCAGTCTGGTGCTGAGGGGCTAGCTCGTGTGCAGGTCTTTCATGGCGTTATTCCACTCACCGCGAACCAGTTGTGGCAAAACTTTGGTGGACTGGTATATGGCGTCTTCGGTGCGAGTGAAGTCCTCTGCAGGTGCTTTTTTCAAGACGTAACTGGCTACTTGTTTGGCATTGCCTGGATGGCCAATACCTAACCTTAGGCGAGCGAAATTCTTGTTGTTACCAAGGGCGCTAATAATGTCGCGCAGGCCGTTGTGTCCTCCGTGGCCGCCACCGATCTTCAGTTTGGCAATACCCGGCTCCATATCCAGCTCATCGTGGGCGACGAGAATGGCTTCCGCTGGAATCTTGTAGAAGTTGGCAATGGCGCCAACGGCCTGACCACTGCGATTCATGAAGGTGGTGGGAATGATTACTCGCACCGGCCGGTTATCTATGGTGACTTGAGCGATGTGGCCGAAGAACTTTTTCTCAGGCGCCAGTGATCCACCGTATTGACGCACGACTTCGGTGACAAAGTCAGCACCGGCATTGTGGCGGGTTTGATCGTATTCAGAACCTGGATTACCCAGACCGACAATGAGTTGAATAGGCGTCTGCATCAGTTTATCTGCTCGAGTGTTGTTCGTCTTAATGGGGTGATTAGTTTTGTGGACCCTACACAAAAACGGCCGGAAGTGTCTCCACTTACCGGCCGTTCGTCAAGCTGTGCTCGAAGTAATCCGAGTCAGCTTGAGGCTATTAGCTGTGAATTACTCAGCAGCTTCTTCGCCTTCGCTAGGTGCTTCAGCAGCGTCATCTTCGTCAGCGCCTTTCGGCTTCTGAATAGAGGCAACAGCACCATCGTGGTCAGCGCCCAGAGCCAGAGCTACTGAGGTAACGCCCTTAGGCAGCTTCAGGTCAGATATGTGAACGATTTGGCCCACTTCTACTTCAGCCAGATCCACTTCGATGAACTCGGGCAGGTTAGCTGGCAAGCAGCTGATTTCTAGCTCGGTCATGTTGTGAGAAACCTTACCGCCCTGCATCTTAACGCCAACGCTGGTAGCTTCGTTCAAGAAGTGAATCGGTGCTTTCACGGTCACTTTCTTAGACTTAGAGACGCGCAAGAAGTCAGCGTGCATGACGATTGGCTTAGCTGGGTGACGCTGTAGGTCTTTCAGCAGAACGCTTTCGCTCTTGTCACCAATATTGATGGTGATCAGGTGAGAGTAAAAGGCTTCGTTTTCCAGCTGCTTAATCAGATCTTTGTGTGGGATCTGGATGTTTACAGGCTTTTTCTTACCGCCGTAAATAATGGCTGGAGTTTGGTTTTCCAGACGACGCAGGCGGCGGCTCGCACCTTTCCCTGCATCCTCACGGAGAGTAGCATTCAGTTCAAAATCTTTAGACATGTGTCTTTCCTCAAATAATACTGCTTGGGTTCCGCGACCAGAAACGCCAGCAGGTACTAAAAACACCAAAGCCTGCTCAGCTTTCCCCGCAGGGAAGGGCAGGCTTTAGCGACTTTCTCGAGATAATGTTCTTATAAATCAGTGTGTTAACAGCTGAATTAACGGAACATTGCGCTCAGAGATTCTTCGTTACTCAAGCGGCGTACCGCTTCGGCCAACATGGCCGACAAAGTGAGCTGGCGGATTCTACCACAATTCTTCGCGTCGTCACTCAATGGAATGGAATCCGCGACAACTAATTCGTCCAGTACCGAGCCGCTGATGTTGTTGATGGCATTGCCGGACAAAACAGGGTGAGTACAGTAGGCGACGACTTTTTGTGCGCCAAATTCTTTCAGTGCCTTGGCTGCGCCGCAAAGGGTGCCGGCGGTATCGACCATGTCATCAACCAATAGACAGGTGCGACCTTCAACGTCACCGATCAAGTTCATCACTTCGGCGACATTGGCTTTCGGGCGACGCTTATCGATGATGGCCAGTTCCACGCCAATTTGTTTGGCCAGTGCACGAGCGCGAACCACACCGCCGATGTCTGGAGAAACAACGATAGGGGCGTCGTATTTCTGAGCATTGATGTCATCGATCAATACTGGAGAGCCGTAGACGTTATCCACAGGAACGTCGAAGAAACCCTGGATTTGCTCGGCGTGTAAATCGACGGTAAGTACGCGATCAACACCGGCGCCGACCATCATATCGGCAACGACTTTGGCGGTAATGGCGACACGTGAAGAGCGCACGCGACGGTCTTGACGGGCATAGCCAAAGTAAGGGACCACAGCCGTAATACGACCTGCAGAGGCTCGGCGCAGTGCGTCGACCATGACAATCAGTTCCATTAAATTGTCATTGGTGGGCGCGCAAGTGGATTGAACAACAAAGACGTCGCGACCGCGTACGTTCTCGTTCAGCTCCACAGTAACTTCGCCATCGGAGAATTTACCGACGGTTGCATCGCCCATAGGGATGCCCAGTTGATCCACAATTTTATTGGCTAGCTCAGGGTTAGCGTTGCCAGTAAAGACCATTAAGTCTGCCACGTGCGATACCTTTTTGGTTGGAACAAATGTGTAATAAAAGAGGGTAGCAGTCTACAGCACTTTTGCTGCAATCCCATCGCCATTCATCATGGCGGGATAACCGCTGCAATCCATACAAAAACAGCCGACCTTCTCAGATCAGCTGTTTTAGTAAACTTCGCCGTAGCAAAGCCTTTATAAATATGGCTGGGGNGGAAGGATGTTAGCAACGCTTTGCGTTGTCGAACCTTCAGCATCAGCTGCGCTGATAAGGTTCTCATCCACTGCTGTCATCAGCCTTAAAAACAAAATGCCGCCCATTGGGCAGCATCTTTAAAAATGGCTGGGGTGGAAGGATGTTAGCAACGCTTTGCGTTGTCGAACCTTCAGCATCAGCTACGCTGATAAGGTTCTCATCCACTACTGCCATCAGCCTTAAAAACAAAATGCCGTCCATTGGACNGCACTTCTAAATATGGCTGGGGTGGAAGGATTCGAACCTTCGCATGACGGGATCAAAACCCGCTGCCTTACCGCTTGGCTACACCCCAGTGGTATCTACCGGTTTAACAGTGTGTGCACTTTTGATTGGTTGACCCCTTTGGCAACAAATCCGGTTAAGGAGGTTGGCATTGCTGCCAAAACCGCCTCAGCTGAGGCTTTGTTATCAAACGGTGCAAACACACAAGCGCCTGTTCCGGTCATCTTGGCATCGCCAAATTGGCTGAGCCAGTCTAGTGCTTTAGCGACCTCTGAAAAGAGGCTTCGCACCAGTGGCTGACAGTCATTATGACCGCCCTGCTCAAGAAAGGCCGCTACTGTAATGTTCGAAGTGTCTCTTGTCAAATCTTTGTGGGAAAAAATTTCAGCGGTTGAGACATGGCAGTTTGGTGTGATTACTAGATACCATTTTTCAGGTAATTCAATAGCTTGCAGCTCCTCACCAATGCCTTCAGCCCATGCGCTTCGGCCCTCTACGAAGACTGGGACATCGGCGCCCAGTCGTCGTCCCATGGCGGCGAGTTGGTGCAGGGAGAGATCGGTTTGCCAGAGCTGATTGAGTGCCAGCAGAGTGGTGGCCGCGTTGCTGCTTCCGCCACCGATGCCGCCGCCCATAGGGAGGCGTTTGTGGAGGGTAATGTTCGCTCCTAGCGGGGTTCGACAGTGTGGCTGCAACAGGCGAGCGGCTTTGACAATAAGGTTGTCTTCGTGAGCGACACCATCGATTTCCGGCGATAGATGAATGTTGTCGTCGTTTGGACGTAGGCTGAAGCTCAGTTCATCACCAAAATCCAATAGCTGAAACACTGTTTGCAGTGTGTGATAGCCGTCGTCGCGCTGTCCGGTGATGTGGAGGAATAAATTGAGCTTGGCCGGTGCCGGCAGAATCAGTGAGGCAGTGTTGGGGCTTGTCACGGTTATTGCAGCTTCCAGTTTTTAATAATAAAGGTGAGCTTGATGTTGTTGTGTCGAGCGATGACCTTGGATGGCAGCGACCAGCCGTTGACCGACGTGTAGCGGCTGTATTCTAGCCGCCAGTCATCTTGAGCCAGTGTCTTTAGAGTCCCGTCTTGATGTCGCGACAGATTTTGGACGTCGGACTCGGGGGCCGGAATCGCACGCACCCAGTAATAGAGTTGGCTAACCGGCAGCCACCAGCCGAGACTGTGTTGCATCAACTCTTCTGGAGTGTCGGCAAAGATGGTGGCGTGGTCCGATTGCTCTAATGAGACTCGCTGATCGTTGCCTCGAATCCAGCTGGTGCCTTGCCCCAGTGGACCACTTAGGTGAATGGCGAAATCGGTAGGCCGCTGTTTCCAATTGAAGTAGACGCTGCCAGAGTTGTCCGGCAATCGTACCCCCAGTTTTCCCTGTACCTGCCAGCGATCAATGCCGCCGAGGACTTGTTGATAGTTTTCCCATTCGGTTAACACTTTAGGCGCTTTAGGGATGGGCTTAACTGCTTCGGGCTCGGCGTTTGCTGGATGCTTTGCTTCGAAGGTGCTGGTTTGGCTGGCACAGGCACTGATCAGCAGTGCCGCGGCGATCACCAGTGCGCGACGCGTAAAATGGGTAAAAAGAGGCATGGAAATTCCGCAAGTAATCAATCGGGCCGCGTTTACGGCTCCGAGGGCTGTGCTTCTGTTGTAGGTGTGAGTCGATCAATCACGGCGGGGATGATCCGGCTATCGGGGGATAACTTCAAGCCCTCTTGCCAGACTTTTTGGGCTTCATCACGTTCCCCGCTGACCCACAATACTTCGCCGAGGTGGGCAGCAATTTCGTGATCGGGGAAAGCTTTCATGGCCTCGCGCAACCTCAGAACGGCTTCTTCATAGTTGCCGAGTCGATACTGCACCCAGCCCATACTGTCTATGATGGCGGGGTCGTCCGGCTTTAGTTGCAGCGCTTGAGAGATGAGCTGTAGGGCTTCGTCATAGCGATCAGTGCGATCCGCTAAGGTGTAGCCCAGTGCATTGAGCGCGGTGGCGTTGTTGGGGTCGTACTTGAGAATAGTGCGTAAGTCAGTTTCTAAGGCACCGAGTAAATCCAGCTGTTCATTGACCATGGCGCGGCTATACAGCAGTTGCACGCTGCCGGGAAACTGCTCGAGCCCCTCTGTGAGCACCCTCTGAGAGGCTTTTAACTGCCTGTGCTTGCTCAGAACCTCAGCTTCTAAAGCGTAAAAACGCTCGGCTTGGCTGGGGAAGCGTTCTCTGGCTGCAGACAGGCGTTTATGGGCGGCTTCGGCTTGGTTGCCTCTGACCAATATGTCGGTGGTTTGCAGCAGTGCTGGCATGAAATCAGGGCCTGGCTCCACTTGAATGTAGTGTTTTAGCGCTTGCTCCCAAAGGCTGCGTTTCTCAGAGATACGACCGAGGTAGTAGTGCGCAGAAGAGCGGCGTTTGTCAAAGCTGGTCAAGCGAGTGAAATTCGCTTCGGCGGCATCATAGTCGCCGAGCTCATTGTTGATGAGCGCGAGAGAAAATAGCAATTCTGGGTCTTGAGGGGATTGTTTGACCAGTAACTCGAACTGCGTTTGGGCTTTGTTGAGGTCAATGCCGGCCATTAGGCGAGCGTATTGTAGTCGCAGGCGCTTATTGTCGGGATTGCGATTGAGTATTTCTGATAAGCGCTTAAGGGCTTCTTCCGGGCGTTCTAGCTGGCTTAACAGTTTTGCTTCTAGAATGATGGCGGGGATTAGGTCTTCTTTGACCTGGATGGCGCGCTGGGCCATCTCCAATGCGTCTTCTGGTTGTTTTTGTTGTTGTAGCAATAGCCCTGTGCCCACCAAAAGCTCGGTGTTCTGGGGGTGATTTTGCAGTAATTGCTGATATTGGCTGAGCAGTTGCTCACGCTGGGTGTCGGTGGTCTTGGCCGCTCTGGCGGCGATGCTTTGATAGATCGGCGTGCTGTTGTTTTCTAGCAGCACATTGGAGTGCTGAACGGCTTCCAGCAGGCGTCCACTTTGAGTCAGCTCGCTGGCGGCGATAAAGCGGGCTTCCAGATCCTCAGGGGCAATCTCTGCCCACAGTAGTGAGGTGTTGAGCGCGGCTTGGCGAGCGTTAAGGTAGCGGGCAATGCGGGNGGCGCGAGCCGCCACTCCGGGGTCGCGAGTTTTGTGGGCCTGCTGAACGTAGTTGCCTAGGGCTATGTCGTAGCGCTCACGGCTGCCGGCCATTTCTGCCACGAGTAGGGCGTAGAATGTTTCGGCTTCAAAGGGCTTGTGGGGGAGCTCTGGTTCCTGCTCCTCTGCGCTGGTTTCGGCGACAATGGGTTCGTCTTGCGGGAGCTTGCTGACATCCGGTTGGCTCGATACACAGCCCTGCAGCAGCAGTGCCGCGCACATCAGTGTGGATAGGCCTAGCCGCGAAGGCGCTCGCAGAGATGAGTCTGTGTCTGCTATTGCGATAGTGCTTTGAGGCGTGTTACTGGACAAAATAATTACAATTCCTGTTGTAGTGTCTAGGTGCTATCACTCGACTGTCAGGGCAAGTGCTGCCGTCGAAATCGGCTGTGGTGGCTAGCGTCGAGAGTTTCCTTAGGGTTAGCCTGTATTGCTCTCGGCAACCCTGAAAGACGCTATTTCGTCTTGCTAGAGTGAGACAACGATACCCGCGAAAGGTTGCTCTACTCAATAGTCAGTATAGATTTGATTTGGTCTACAGGGCGGAAAAACCCGTGCTGGCCATAGAATCTCTGAACTTCTTTGTCTGTTGTCATTAACGGCAGGCATTTTTATGCCACTTTTGTCATAATACGGGACTTGCTGGAACTTAGGTCTCATGGCCTGGAAAAGTTCTGTTATTTTGTTTGTTAGATGACTGTTCTTTATTTATGACTCTGTTGGCCTTTGGCGTTAATCACAACACCGCATCGTTGGAACTGCGAGAGCGCGTGGCCTTTGCTCCAGAGCAGATGCAGGAGGCACTGGCTCAGGCCTGTGATGCTGACGGATTGGAAGAAGTGGCGATTCTCTCCACCTGCAATCGTACCGAAGTCTATGTGCAGACGAGTTCAGATTCACCTCTGGCACCAGAGATGGTGCAGCGTTGGCTCGAATCCTATCATCGCCTTGACGACAATGCCTTGGCCGATTGCCACTACTGGTTTCATGGCGAGCAAGCCATGGGGCATATGATGAAAGTCGCCAGCGGCTTAGATTCGCTGGTCTTAGGCGAGCCACAAATCCTCGGGCAAATGAAATCTGCTTACTCGGTGGCCTGCGATGCCGGCACTGTCGGTCGCTTTTTGCACAGCGCCTTTCATCAAGTGTTTGGTATCGCCAAGCGGGTGCGCACGGAGACCGCCATCGGCGAAAACCCAGTGTCAGTTGCCTACGCCGCGGTAAGTTTGGCTCAGCAAATTTTCTCAGATCTCAAAAAAGACACGGCTCTACTCGTGGGAGCGGGCGAAACCATTGAATTGGTGGCGCAGCATTTATCTCAGCAAGGTATCGGTAAATTGATCGTCGCCAATCGCACCTTGGAGCGAGCCAGTTTGTTGGCCGAAAAATACTCCGCTGATGCGGTGCTGTTGGCGGACATTCCCGAACATTTACATCGCGCAGACATTGTCATCACCTCAACCGCGAGTCAGTTGCCGCTATTGGGCAAAGGGGCAGTGGAGTCGGCGTTGAAAAAGCGTCGCCATAAGCCCATGTTTATGGTCGACATTGCAGTGCCCAGAGATATTGAAACCGAGGTCGGTGATCTCGACGATGTCTACCTCTACAGCGTGGACGATTTGCGTGAGGTGATCGATGAGAATCGACGCTCCCGTGAAGAGGCGGCTGAAAGTGCCACCGCCATTGTCAGCGAAGGGGTGGGCGAATATGTCATGCAACTGCGAGCCTTGGATTCCGTTGCCACCATTAGAGCTTATCGACAAAAAGCGGAAGACTTACGCGATCAAGAGTTGCAAAAAGCGCTTAAGTCACTGCAAACCGGTGTCGAGCCGGAAAAAGTGCTAAATCAGTTAGCCAGGGGCTTAACCAACAAACTGCTGCACGCGCCCACTTCGCGCCTAAAAAAGGCGGGAGCCAGTGGTGATAGCAACTTAATCGATTTGTCTCATGAACTGTTCGACTTGTCGCAGGCACAAACTTCTCAAAATGACGGCTCTCATAAAGAGTCGACACCCAAACTTGACGATTTGTAGCAACTGACGATTTTCACTCGTCCAGTGTCGGTGTCGCTAAGGTACGCCAACCCATTGTTACCCACTCAATTACTGTAAGAACTCAAACCATGAAAGCTTCAATCATAGAAAAACTGGAGAATCTGCAAGATCGCTACGACGAAGTTGGTGCTTTGTTGAGTGATGCAGAGATTATTTCTGATCAAAATAAGTTTCGCGAATTATCGAAAGAGTATGCAGAGCTGGAACCGGTAGTGAAGAGCTTTACTCAGTATCAACAAGTGCTCGCTGACATCAATGAAGCTAAGTCATTGTTAAAAGATGGCGATGCAGACATGCGTGAAATGGCGCAAGAAGAATTAAAAGAAGGCGAGGCGCAGTTAGAACCGCTGGAAGATGAACTGCAGCGTTTGTTGCTGCCAAAAGATCCTAACGATGAAAAAAACGTGTTCTTGGAGATTCGCGCCGGAACTGGTGGTGATGAAGCGGCCATTTTTTCTGGCGATTTGTTTCGCATGTATTCCAAGTTTGCCGAAACCCAAAAGTGGAAGCTTGAGGTTCTTAGCGAAAACGAAGGCGATCACGGCGGTTACAAAGAGATCATTACTCGGGTCGTCGGGCAGGGCGTTTACTCAAAACTAAAATTTGAATCGGGCGCACATCGGGTGCAGCGTGTACCAGAAACAGAATCCCAAGGGCGAGTGCACACTTCAGCCTGTACTGTGGCCGTGATGCCAGAAGCCGATGCGATGGAAGAGATTGAAATCAACAAAGCGGATTTGCGTGTGGATACTTTTCGGGCCAGTGGCGCCGGTGGTCAGCACGTCAACAAAACCGACTCTGCCATTCGGCTCACTCACATCCCCACGGGTGTGGTGGTGGAATGCCAAGATGAACGATCACAACATAAGAACCGCGCACGGGCCATGTCGCTATTGGCGGCGCGCTTGAAGAATGCACAGGAAGAAGTTGCGGCTAAGAGTGCCGCCGATGAACGTCGCAATCTCGTCGGCAGTGGTGATCGCTCGGAGCGTATTCGCACCTATAATTATCCACAAGGCCGAGTAACGGATCACCGGATTAATTTGACCTTGTATAAATTGAATGAAGTGATGGAAGGTAGCTTAGAGGATATCGTTCAACCGTTGGTGAACGAATATCAAGCCGATCAATTGGCGGCGCTATCGGACTCTTAATGTTATGAATGTCACTATCCTGACGTGTATGCGACGAGCGCAGGAGTTGAAAAACAGTGACTCCGCACGGCTGGATGTCGAGCTGTTGCTGGCTCATATTTTTGATAAAGACCGTAGCTATCTCTATACCTGGCCTGAGAAGTGTCTGACCGAAGATCAGCAAGAGCAGTTTGAATCCCTGCTTGGTGAGCGCCTCAAGGGCAAACCCATCGCTCATCTGTTGGGACATAGAGAATTCTGGGGACTCAGTTTTGAGGTGGATGCTTCCACTTTGATACCTCGCCCAGATACTGAAACCTTGGTGGAGGCGGCGCTGTCGCTGTCGTTGCCGATTGAGGCAAAGGTCATCGATTTGGGGACCGGCACAGGCGCCATTGCCATGGCATTGGCCAGTGAAAAACCCAGTTGGCATCTACTGGCGGTCGATCACTCTCAGGCTGCCGTTAATCTTGCGCAACGCAATCAGCAGCGCTTACAGTTGTCCAACGTTATCGTGCAGAGCAGTGATTGGTTCAATGATATTGAAGACAGTGGCTATCATCTGATTGTCAGCAATCCTCCCTATATTGATAAAAACGATCCCCACTTGGCTCAGGGCGACGTGCGCTTCGAGCCTTTGACCGCGCTGGTGGCAGAGGACGAAGGTCTGGCCGATATCCGACATATTTTGCATCAAGGTCGTCAGTATCTGTTGCCTTACGGATGGTTGATGTTGGAGCATGGCTATCGTCAAGGGGCCGCAGTGTTTCAATTGTTTGAAGAGTTTGGCTATCAACAGGTGAAAACGTTACAGGATTTTGGTTACAACGATCGTGTCACCATGGGGCAATTCGTCGGTTAGTCCCTGAGTCAATAATGTTTCCAGCACCCAAATCCGGCACCTAAAAAGAGAAACCGTTAGCGATGAATGATGAGCAGTTGTTGCGTTACAGTCGTCAAATCATGTTGCCACAGTTCGATGTTGCTGGTCAGGAGCGGTTGTTACAGTCGCGAGTACTAATTGTTGGTCTCGGAGGCTTGGGTTGCCCCGTCGCTATGTACTTGGCTGCAGCGGGTGTCGGGCACATGGTGTTGGTGGATTTTGATCAGGTGGATTTGAGCAATCTTCAACGTCAAATTGCTCATGGTCAAACGGATATTGGTTCTCCTAAAGTGACGTCTGCACAAGCTACGCTGCAACAGCTTAATGATTCCATTGTCGTTGAGGCAATCAACGAGCGATTGGATGAAGGTGCTCTCGCTGAGCAGATATCCCACGCCGATGCGGTTGTTGATTGCAGTGATAACTTTACCACCCGCCAAATGATCAACCGCTTGTGTGTGGGTCAAAAAACTCCGCTGATTTCTGCCGCCGCTATTCGTTTTGAAGGGCAGTTATCGGTGTTTGATCCTCGCCACGATGATGCACCTTGTTATCGTTGTCTCTATGCCGTCGATAATGACGAAAACCTCAGTTGTTCGGAAAGTGGAGTGTTATCACCGCTGGTCGGTGTCGTGGGAACTATGCAGGCATTGGAAGCCATAAAAGTACTGTCGCAAGTCGGCAAACCCTTAGTGGGCAAGTTGATGTTGTTCGACGCTCTCTACAGCGAATGGCGTACCCTGTCATTACCCCGCGATCCCTCTTGCCCTGTTTGTTCGGGCTAAACCTATTGTCGGTTGTGATCTTAGTGTTTTCGTATTGATTGACTGGCGATCATGGGTTGATCAGTTTATTTCACCGTTTTTCTCTAGTGGATTTGCTGCAACTGCCGGTTGCCGCCAATTCCATTTCTGCGCTGACAAAGCTCATCTGAGTTGATACAGTCCGATGTTGATGGATGGAACTCAATATAAGAGAGAGGGATTATAGATGTCCGAATCGAATTACGATGTCGTTTTTCAGGGTGAGATTATATCGGGCTTTGAGCTTGAGTCAGTAAAACAGTCTTTTGCCGCGCTGTTCAAAATCAGTGAGGGCAAAGTTGAACAAATATTCTCCGGTGCCCGAGTGACCTTGAAAGGAGGCTTGCCGCTTGATGATGCTGAAAAATATCAGCGTCGTTTACAGGGAGTTGGGGCAAATATTAAACTGGTTGAGAACGCGCCAGCAGTAGAGTTTTCTAGTCCACAACCGCCCGAGGTGGCTGAGCAAGCAGAGGATTCTGCGGTTGTGGAAAACACTGCCGATGCTGAATCTATGATAGATGACAGTGCTGCTGTTGATGAACCCGCGATGGTTGTGGAGCAAGTGGAGCCCGCAATTGACGAGTCAATGCCATCTGCTGCCAGTGCACCGGCCGAGCCAACGCACGCAGTGGAGTTGGACGAACCTAGAGAGCTCAAGTTCACCTTCAATGGAAGTGGGACAGAGTATTTTCGTATTTGGATTGTTAACTTAATTCTGTCGATCCTCACTCTGGGTATCTATTCGGCTTGGGCCAAGGTTCGAAACAAACAGTATTTTTATGGCAATACGGAACTGGAAGGCAGTACGTTTTCTTATTTGGCCAGCCCGATCACCATTCTTAAGGGTCGTTTGATTGCGGTTGCGATAGTCATCGCCTATTCCGTAGCGACCAGTACGCCGATATGGTGGGTGTCGGCCATCGCGGTGTTAGGCATGCTGCTGGTGTCTCCTTTCTTTGTGCAGCGCTCGTTGATGTTTAATGCTCGCAATAGTGCCTATCGCAATATTCGTTTCAACTTCTCCGGTTCCTTTAAAGAGGCCGCCATTGTTTTTGCCCTGCTGCCAATACTGATGTTAGTGGTATTCGGGGGGGCTGGGTATATGGCTGAAGCCCATGATATGTGGTGGCTTTTATCGGTGGCCTTTTTGTTGGCGCTTGCTGTCATTGCTCCTTATTTCGTCTATCGCCAGAAGCACTATTTTGTGGATAACTCCGAATACGGGACTTCAGACTTTGCTTTTGCCGCGGGCAAAGGTGATTTTTTAAGAGTTTGGATCAAAATGATGCTCTGGACCATTGTCGCCTTCGTTGGCGCTGCCATTGTCGCGGGTGTGGTTGGTGCAATATTTGGAGTCTCTGTGGCAAGTTTGGGTGGCGATATGGAGTCTGATGCGGCGGCCGCNGCAATGATTCCTATGCTCATCTCTATCTACGTCATTATGGCGATTGCCTATCTCTTCCCATTTATTTACTACAGCGTGCACATCAATAATTTGGTGTTTAACAGCACGTCAATAAAGGGCTTTCAGTTGAGCAGCGATTATCAAATCCTCTCCTTTGGCAAGCTGGTGTTGGTCAATACGCTGTTGACCATTGTCACTTTGGGATTGTTTAGACCTTGGGCTATGGTGCGCACCGCTCAGTATAAGGCCGATCATATTAGCGTGGTGGCGACTGAGGATCTCGACGGTTTTGTTGCCGGAGAAGAAGAGCATGTTAGTGCTCTGGGTGAAGAGGTCGGTGACTTCTACGATCTCGACTTCGGCTTCTAAGCCGCTATCACAGAGGGCAATATGACTCGTAATTCTACCAATGCGGTAAAAGGCGCTTGGTTTGACGGCGCCACTTCGGCGATGCAGTCGGCTGAGCTGGCTTTCTCTGAAGACGGCACTGTCACACTGACCATTGAGAGTCAGCAACGGGAAAGTGTTCCCTTTAAACAGCTGACCGTATCACCGCGACTGGGTAATACACCACGCTATATCTATTTCGACGGCGGTGGCAAGTTTGAAACTCGAGACAATGATGAAGTTGATCGTTGGCAGAGACAAACGCGCGGCAGTGTCTGGGACAGTTGGGTACATCGTTGGGAGTCGCAGTGGCACATGGTGCTGGGTTCTCTGTTGGTGTTGGTTTTTTCGGTTTGGGTGATGATGGTGTATGGGTTGCCTGCCGCTGCGCATAAAATCGCATTATGGTTGCCCGACGAAATCCCCGAGGTGGTTGGAACTCATGCCCTTGAAACGCTCGACGATGCATTTTTTCAGCCGTCACGTTTGTCCGAGCAAGAGCGTCAACGAGTGCTTGACCATTTTCAGCCAGCCCTAGATCACTATCCTGACCTGCCACTAAAGGTTCTGTTTCGCGAAGGGGGCAGTATCGGACCCAATGCGTTTGCCTTACCCGACGGAACGCTAGTGTTCACCGACGAGATGGTTGCTCTGTCACGAGATGACGACGAGTTGCTGGCGGTTTTGGCTCACGAAATTGGCCATGTTGCCGAGCGTCACAGTTTACAAGCATTGGTACGGACGTCGATGATGGGGTTTGTATTGATGATGGTGACCGGTGATGTGTCGGCGTCGTCCGAGATTTTGTTGGCCGTGCCGCTGTTTATGATGGAGCTATCGCACTCCCGGAAATTTGAATCTCAAGCGGACGATTTTGCTTTGCAGTACCTGAGAGCCGAACAAATTGATCCCAGTCATTTTGTTCATATTATGTCCCGTCTCGAGAGTGCACGCTCGTGCTTATCGCCAATCGAGAAGCGAGCTGATTCAGAAGAAAGCGAGAGTCCCGCTGATCCAGGTTCTTCCAATGAGGAGACGTCGAGTGCTGAAACGGCGCAAGAGCTCGTTGATGTGCACGATCGGTTGCGTTGTTTTCGGACTCTCGAACATACCTCTGAAGCTTCCTTAGATGTCGAAGACGAAGAGAATGGCTGGATGGACTACTTGTCCTCCCATCCATCAACCGATGACCGCTTGGAGAAGTTTCGCCAACCATGACAGAGCAAGCCAAACGTTATTCGCTATTTTTTGGACCTTTAGTTGCCCTGCTGGTTGGGGGTGTTCTGCATCTGCAGGGTTGGCATCAATCCGCCTGTTTCGCAGCGGGCATTACCACCTTGTGCGCTATTTGGTGGGTGTTCGAGCCGATTCCTATTGCTGCAACATCGCTTTTACCTTTGGGGGGCTTTCCACTGCTAGGGGTATTAGATGGGCAGCAGATTGCTAGCGCCTATGGTAGCCCCATTATTCTGTTATTGGTGGGCGGCGCTATGATGTCCAAGGCGATGGAGAAAAGCGGCGCCCATCGCCGTATTGCTTTGTGGATGATTCACGGTTTTGGCACCAGCAGTTTAAGGCGGTTGGTATTTGGTTTTATGGCCGCCTCGGCGTTTTTATCCATGTGGATCTCCAATACCGCAACGACCTTGATGTTGGTGCCGGTTGCTATGGCGGTGTTAGAAAGCAGCAACAATCGGCGTTTGGCCGTAGCGCTATTGTTAGGCATTGCCTACGCCGCCAGTATCGGCGGTTTGGCCACGCCGATTGGCACGCCTCCGAATCTGATTTTTATGTCGGTGTATCAAGAGGTCACGGGTTCTGAAATTACTTTTATTGAGTGGATGGGCATTGGTTTACCGGTGGTGTTATTGCTGTTACCCGTAGCTGCATTATGGTTGACTCGCGGGCTGGGAATCTCGGGAGAGGTAGAAATACAAGGGGGCGGCAATATCCGGGTCGCTGAGCAGCGAGTATTGATGGTTTTCGCCTGCGTTATTGTCGCTTGGATGACCATGAAAAACCCCGGTGGTGGCTGGACTGGTTGGCTGGCCTTGCCTTACGCGAACTATGCCTCAGTGGCATTTATGGCGGTGTTGATTCTATTTGTGTGCCCAGATGGTGAAGGCGGAAAACTGCTCGATTGGCCCTCAGCCAGCTCTATCCATTGGGGGGTGATGATTCTGTTTGCCGGTGGTATCGCCATTGCCAAAGCTTTTATGGCCACGGGGTTAAGTGAGGCGCTGGGGCAGCAGCTGTCGGCGATTGCCGATTGGCCGCTTTATCTGGTGATTCTCGCGCTGTGTCTAGGCGTGACCTTCCTGACAGAAATTACCAGCAATACTGCAACTACGACCTTATTAATGCCCATTTTAGCGGCTGCCGCGGCCACGACCTCTTGGGATCCTGCACTGTTGATGATTCCAGCGGCATTGAGCGCAAGCTGCGCCTTTATGCTGCCTGTGGCTACGGCTCCCAATGCCATTGTCATCGCCTCTGGCAAGCTGTCAGTCGCTGATATGATGCGTGAAGGCGTGGTATTGAACTTTCTTGGGGCTGTGGTTATTTCGATGGCCGTCTATGTGCTGCTGGCTCCCTAGACCCCTTGTATGAGGACAAAGGGTCAGTCTTGCCGCCGACAAGGCGCGAGAGTTTTTTGTCGGCAACAGCTTCAGCTTTTGTTGTTCTTGCCGAAAGCGTTACGGACCAATTTTCAAAACTGTACGGTTGATAGCTGCTTTGGCATGGCGCTCTGAAGATGTTAACGCAGCGCTAGAGTCACTGTGGCAGAACAATAATAATACTGAAACAACCCGCGAATTAGTGGTTGATCAGCTTGTCTTAGATTTCTTAATCAGGCTTTATTGCTAGGAATGGCTCGTCACGGAGTGAGTTTGTATTAGTCATACTAAACAAAAAGGTAATTTGTTAGTATGTCAGGCCACAAACATCGCTCACACAGAGTAACGTCTTATGTTTAGCGAAATTGCTGAGTAAGAGTTACTATTTTGATGTGGCCTATCTACATATAGTGAGTAGCTGCGCACCTTAATCGGGTGGGATCTGCGGCGAATAGGCTGGCATCTGAATGTCGCTATTCCAGATCTAGTTGTCGAGAAGTTGGACTGGTATGCAAATGAAACATGGGGCTGTGGAACTGATTCGAAAGTTCCAGCGGCTGTTTACAGATCTTGATCACAAACAAATCGTCGAGCGGTTGGTTAAGCTGGTCATCGATCAGTCGGCTGTGAGCCGGTGTGTCTTGGTTGTCCGGCGCAATGATAATCTTTTTGTCGAAGGTATTGGTCTTCCTGACTCTGTAGTCAGCCTTTCAAATCCTCTTAATTCCCTCAATAAACTTCCTCACGCTTTGATTCGTGATGGTTTTGAAGCTGGGCGAGCCATCGCTTTTGATTTAGAGCCGACGGCAGGTAAAGAGACGTCAATTGAAAATGCCCAGATTTCGACCGCGGATATTGCTGATCACCAAGTTCTAGAGAAAGCGCGCAGCCTTTGGTTACAGCCTATTGGTGATGAGAAACAGCCTATTGCGTTGTTTTATTGCGAATCTGAATCCGATCTTGAAGCCTTGGCCGCTGCGGCTAAGAGGCTGGAATCTGTTTGGGTATTCAGCGAACTGATGATTAGTCAGGTGGTGCAACTGCGCCATCACGCAGAACAAGCGGATAAATATCGCATCGCAGAGCAGGCCCTGTGGGCCAGTGAAACTTACTTGAACGCCATTCTCTACCATTCGCCAACATTGATATCGGTTAAAGATCTCGATGGCAACGTTGTGCTTGCCAGTGACTATTTCAAGCACCTCGATGCCGTTGATGAAATGGGGTACGTGGGTAAAAACGTCTTTGATGTGTATTCAAAAGAAATCGCGCAGGTGTTGTGGGATGCCGATCGCGAAGCCACTCAGTCCCTAGAGCCAGTTGAGAAAGAACTGGAGATGAAGCACAAGGACGGCAGCGTACACATCTACTGGATGGTGAAATTCCCGCTTAAAGACAAGCAAGATAAAATTTTTGGTGTCTGCACTATTTGCACGGATATCACCGAGCGCAAACAGGCAGAAGATGCACTGCGAGAGCAGCAGTCACGATTGAACTACATGGCGTTTCACGACTCTCTTACCGCGTTGCCCAATCGGGCACTGTTCTANGATCGCATCAATCACGGCTTGGCTCGAGCCAAGCGCAGCGGCAATCANCTGGTATTGATGTTGTTGGATCTCGACCGNTTTAAATACATTAACGACAGTCTTGGCCACGACGCCGGTGATTTATTACTGAAAACCTTATCCTCTCGCCTGCAAGAGAATGTGCGCGATATGGATACCGTTGCTCGCTTAGGTGGCGATGAATTTGTGGTGGTGCTTGAAGGTATACAAGACGCTGAAGACATCACCGCCGTGGCACAAAAGCTGTTGTCTGGAGTGGCATCGCCGATCAATGTGGTCGGTCATGAAATCTCGACGTCCGTTAGCATCGGCATCAGCGTGTACCCTCAGGATGGTGAGGACACGGAAACGCTGCTGAAAAATGCAGACATTGCCATGTACAAAGCCAAAGAGGCTGGCAAGAATAATTTCAAGTTTTATACCGAGGGCATGAACGCCTCTGCAGTGAATTTCCTATTGCTTGAGAATGATCTGCGCAGAGCGATCGAAACTGATCAGCTCACGCTCTATTTTCAGCCTCAGTTTGATTTACAGACTGATAGCCTTATGGGGATGGAGGCGTTGGTACGCTGGAATCATCCCGAACGCGGCTTGGTCTCTCCTGCACACTTTATTCCGCTGGCGGAGGAAACCGGATTAATCGTCGCGCTTGGTGATTGGGTGCTACGTGCTTCCTGTGCACAGCAAAAGAAATGGCTTGAAGAGGGCAAGTACTCTCGCAAGGTGGCAGTGAACTTGTCACCGCGACAATTCCGCGAGCGGAACTTTCCAGCTAGAGTTGCCGAAATTCTAGATGAGTCCGGCTTACCTGCACAGTATCTTGAGTTGGAAATTACAGAAAGCTCGGCCATGGAACACGCTGGTGAATCGATCAACATGATGAACGAACTCAATTCTATGGGGTTGTCTCTGGCGATTGATGATTTTGGTACCGGTTATTCTTCTCTCGCCTACCTCAAGCGTTTCCCTATTCAGAAACTTAAAATTGATCGCAGTTTCATTGCCGATATCGCCACCGATCAAAATGATGAAGCGATTGCTAAGTCCATTATCAGTCTCGCACACAATATGTCTCTGAATGTGGTGGCCGAAGGCGTGGAAAATGAAGCTCAGGTGAACTGGTTACGTGAGCGCGGTTGCGATATGGCTCAGGGCTTTTACTTCGCCAAACCGATGTCGGTTGAGCAGCTCGATAAACATCTGAGTTTGGGCGAGTTCGTCAGTATGGCCAATGTGGTGAAGCTGGAATTGCCTGCCTAATGGTAATCCAGTAGCCTCAAGCTTTGGATCTATCTTTGAGGTGTTATGTGGATAGCGCAACGCGTTCTCTGAAAAAATACGAAGCTGAGCCTATCGCGGTAAAAACGGCCGATGGCAGTAGTGGGGCGATGGAGCTCTTTTCTCCTTTCGGTCCATTTATCGCAAAAACCACATTACCTTCCGATGTGATTTCTCGTATCAATCAATTTGTCGATCATGAGTTGGCACAAGCTGGCGTTCGCGGTGCTGAGTTTATTCTGCCTCAAGCGCTGGTGGAGGAGGGCGGCGAGCACTCGCTCATGCAGCACCTAGCGAATAATATTATTGCCTATCATGAGGCCTGTGAAAATTCTGCGGTGGTAAGCGTAACCATTGAGGCGGTGTGGATTGTTAATCAGCCGGAGGGATCTCCCAGCCCAGTGCACTTCCATTCATCCGATGTATCAGGGGTGCTCTATCTGCAAACGCCAGCCATTGATGTTCGTGAAGAACAGCGCAATTACATCTCTGGTCGCAACGCCGGCTATCTCAATGTGCTGAGTGGCGGTAAGCAACCACTCAACAAATCGCTGATCAGTTTTAAGCCGGTGGTGGGGGACTTGTACGTGTTTCCTGGATGGTTGTTGCACGGTGTGGAGCCGTTTCGTGGCAGCGGGGAGCGGCGCTCGCTAGCGTTTAACGCGATGGTTGAGATTAAGGGATAAAGGTATTGCTGCCTCACCGTGTCTCAATGAGGCTGGAGGCTAACTGCGATCGGCGTCTATGAGAGCGGCTATCTGGTTTAGCAATCGCTCGCGAAAATCTGCCGTGGCGTCGGCCGCGTAAGTCATGTACATACCGATTAGTACCTGCGTCCGGTAGCGCTTGAGATCAATATAGCCGTTGACCCAATCTTGTCGCGCCAACCGTTGGCAGCCAAACAATTGCTCCGCCAGCCAATCATTGTCAATTTCGCCTTTCAGGTAGCCCTTTTCCTTAGCAGAAACACAAATCTGTCGTCCAATTTTTAAGGATTTATTGAAAATCCCAGTGGGCAATTGATGTTCAAACAGGTTAATTCGCTCACCTGCCACAAAGGCCGCTCGGTAGAAAGCTTCATCTTTGCGATAGAGATCCAGCAAGTTATCAATAAATATCTCTGCGGCGTCAATGGGGTCTGAGGCTTCGGGTTGAGAGATGACTTGCCCGATTTTGACCACCATTTCACTGCACAATTCTTCAAAAATATCGTGCTTTTTACCAAACAGATTATGAATGGTGGGGATAGATACCCCTGACTGCTTGGCGAGATCGCTGATAGTGAGTGCTTCAAAACCGTGATTGGCAATCATGTCTCTAGCGAGATCAAGGATGCGCTGGCGACGCAGTTCTTTGTTCGCCTGACGGGTGGCATTGCCTCGAGCGGTGCTTTTCTGGGTCGGCATTATTTTCCTAAATTCATAAAATATGCTTGACCACAGTTTTTATTGTGGGTTAAATTTTACCCATAGTAAAAACTGTGAAGAGAGAGATACTATTATGAAGCAAGATATCAGCAAATCAATTGAAGCCTGCGCCGCGCGCTATGGTGAAAACGCAGACGCGATGCGTAGCTATCTACTGGAAGGTGAAAAAAAGGCCTACCAGTTAGATAATCGCGGCCCTATTCGTTTCGACGAAGCGGGGAGTGTTGCACAAGATATTCTCGACGCTTACTCAAACTACGGTTTTTACGTCTTCACTGGCGTATTGGATAGCGCTGAGCTGGATGACCTGAAAGAAGATCTCGAGCGAATGCGGGAGACTTTTCCAGCAGAGCCCTACGGAAAAGTGACCAAGACCGGAGCACCGGCCCTGGGCGCTGATTGCCAGTCACTCAATCTGATTTGGGCTAAACCTCTAGGTGATCCTCTCGGTGGCACCGATCTCGCTAACGGACGCCATCAAATCAAGTTGTATGAGCCCGAGGCCGACGAGAGTGCGCCCAAAGAGGCACCTTTTGTGCTTATGGGGTCGCTGCAGTTCTCCGAAGCCTGTCTGCGGACTTATGCCCATCCAGATCTGCTGAAGGTGGCGGAGGCGGTCAATGGCAAAGACTTTGCCCCTTTTCACGAGAGTTTGTTCATTAAGGATCCAGGCCTAGGGGCGGCAGTTTCCTGGCATCAAGATGGCGATACCCATTGGGACAGTGACGATTTTGATGAAGGTAGCCACGGTTTTAACTTTATGGCGCAGGTCTATGGCAGCACGCCGGTGAATGGTGTGTGGGTGATGCCAGGGAGTCATAAAGTTGGCAAAATTGACATCAAGGCGCTGGTGCAGGAATCAGGCAGTGAACGCATCGACGGCATGGTGCCGCTGGTCTGCGATGCCGGCGATGTGGTGATTTGCAATCGCCAGATTCTGCATGGGTCTTTTCCAAACTCTGGTTTTGAGCCTCGTATTACGGTGAACTTCGGCTTTCATCGACGCTCCTCTGTGCTCGGTGTGCAAGGCGCGGGCGTGCACAGTCAGGCGGAAGTCTATGACGAAGCGTTGATTGAGGAGCGCTCTAAAGTGATCGGCTACGGCATTGATGCCCGTGCTCAGCGATTCCCAGAGGAGACCCCTTATCAATATGCGCCTTTCGTTCAGGCTGATAAACACTATCGTTGGGACGCTGATGCCCGCTTAGAAATCAAAGACTATAACTTGCATGATCTCAGCATCTAGAGGCATTAAAAACTCTCAACGGCAGTCGATAGCGATGAGCCGTTGTTGCCCACAGCGGGGGTTTGGGCTTAGGAAGTCGTGTTTTGAAGCAGAGGTGAAAGAAAAACTAGAAGGGCGGGCTGATATCCGCCCTTCACATCAAGGGAGTGATTTAGTGCGCGGCCAGAGACAGCTTCTGTACTGGAGGGGAGAGGCTAAAGGTGCCGCTGAGGTTTAGCGTCAGGTCCATCAGCTCGTCCCAGGTATCGGCATTGCGCAGGCCTTTGATGGATTTGTCGATGCCGTTGGCTTTGCGCAGCAACAGGTGCAATTGATTGAGCTTGAGCCGACGCAGGGCATTGTTGACCAGAGGTTTGCGTTTGTCCCATACCCCATTGCTTTTTGCGGCTCGGTCAAAGGACTGGCCTTGCTGTATAGCGTGAGCGACTTGGCTCAAGGTTCTGATTTCTCGTGCCAGGGCCCACAGCACTACGGTGGCATCGGTGCCTTCGCCTTTCAGTCCGTGTAGGGTTTTGACCGCCGAGCGAGCATCGCCGTGCAGGGCTTTATCGGTGAAGGTGAAGACGTCATAGCGGGCGCTGTCAGCGACCGAACCGGCAATCATGTCGGCGGTAATTTCACCGTCAGTGGCGAGCAGTTTCAGTTTTTCCACTTCCTGCGCCGCGGCGAGCAAATTGCCTTCAATGCGGGCCGCCAGTAGATCGATTGCTTCACGGCTGGCTCGCATGCCCGCTTGTTGAATGCGCTGGTCGATCCAGCGTGGTAACTGTGGACCTACAATCGGCCAAATCTGTACAAAATCACCGGCTTTCTCGACCGCTTTGAACCACTTACTTCGCTGGCTGCTGCCATCGAGTTTTGGGGTGACGATCAAAAGTAAGGTGTCTTCTGGCGGATTTTCGCAATAACTGATTAAGGCTTTGCCGCCTTTGTCACCGGGCTTGCCGTTGTCGATACGCAGTTCGAGAATTTTTCGCTCGGCAAACAGCGATAAGCTATTGGCGGACGTTAGCAATTGTTCCCAGTCAAAACCGTTTTCGACATGGTGAAGTTCGCGCTCGGTAAACCCTTTTTTGCGGGCTGCTGCGCGGATCTGATCACAGGTTTCCTGAGCCAGCAGGGGTTCATCCCCGCTGACAATGTAGACCGGCGCTAGCTGCTTACGCAGCGCGCCGTTGAGCTGATCAGGACGCAGTTTTGCCATCGGCCTCAGACTCTGCAGTTTCAGCCGGAGCTGGTTGAGCCGCTTTCTTGTTTTGCTCTAGGCTAACAAAGCGCAAGCGACGCAGAATTTGCTGTGCCACGTTGTTGCGCATTTCTGCTTTGATCAAGTTCTCTTCTTCATTTTTGGCAACGACTGCGTTGCGATCGTAATCGTAGGCGCGAATGCTAGTGGCGGTAGATTTTTCAATCAGAGCTTTGCCGCTACTGTCTTGAATAACGTAGTCAATACTCATGGTTAATTCATATTCCGCCGCAAGCGCGCCATTACCAACTGATACGGTACGACGATCGTTCTCTTCGTTGCTCAGAATGATGGTGTATTGCGCCTCAGCCGATGACTTAGCAGCAGCAACTTGGTTGGAGGCCAGCGATTGCTTGACGGTGGAGATCAATGAGCCATAGCTGTCTTCAGCGGTCACGAATACGCTGTCGATGTTTAGAGGCACGCTTGAGCTACCACGTAAGTGCCAGCCGCAAGCGCTGACTAGAGTGGTGGTGAGCAAGGCAATGATCAATTTTTTCATACCAGTTCCATTTGTCATTATTGGTTTAGATTATGGTGCCGATGATGACACAGAGTGGCGCTCATCGGCAGGGCTATTGCAAAAATATTCGCGCTCGTAGGCCTTTATTTCACCGCAAAGGTGACGAGTTTGCCGGGAATCACTTTGCACATTTTGATCTCTTTGCCATCCAAGAATTTCTGTACATTGACGTCGTTCTTGGCGATTTCAATGATGGAGTTTTCATCGGCATCGGCGGCAAACTCAAGTTTTGCTCTCACCTTGCCGTTGATTTGCACCACCATTTGAATCGAGGTTTTCACCAGTGCGGCTTCATCTACTTGCGGCCAAGGTGCATCAATAATTTGGTCGCCGTTGCCGAGGGTTTTCCACAGTTCATGAGAAATATGGGGAACGATTGGTGCCAGCAACAAAATAGCCGATTCCAGCGCTTCACGTTCTACGGCTAAGTTTTCCGGTGATGAGCGATCGGCGTTCTTGCTGATGTCGTTGAGCAATTCCATCACGGCTGCCACTGCGGTGTTGAACGTCTGGCGACGGCCATAATCGTCTGAAACCTTGCTGATGGTTTCGTGAGTTTTACGACGCAGACCCTTTTGTTGGTCATCCAGTGCATCGGGGTTGATGGAGCCTGCGCTACCGGCTTGCATGTGGCCGTGTACGGTTTTCCATAGGCGGCGCAGGAAGCGGCTTGCGCCCTCAACGCCAGAGTCGGCCCATTCCAAGGTTTGCTCTGGGGGCGCTGCAAACATAGTGAACAGGCGCACGGTGTCAGCACCGTACTGGTCCACTGCGGTCTGCGGATCGATACCGTTGTTTTTGGACTTGGACATTTTGGTCATGCCGCCCATCTGTAACTCACCGGCATCCGGGTGAGTTGCGGCAGTCACTTTGCCTTTTTCGTCCTTCTGCAAGTCGACATCTGCGGGATTGAACCAGGTTTTGCTGCCGTCGTCGTTCTGTTGGTAGAAGGAGTCAGCCAGCACCATGCCTTGGCACAGCAGGCGTTTGAAGGGTTCGTCGGAATTCACCAAACCTTCATCGCGCATTAATTTGTGGAAGAAGCGCGCGTAGAGCAAATGCAGGATCGCGTGCTCAATACCGCCTACGTACTGATCGACTGGCAACCAATAGTTGGCGCGATCGGGATCGAGCATGCCCTCTTCAAAATCCGGGCAGGTGTAGCGAGCGTAATACCAAGAAGACTCCATAAAGGTGTCGAAGGTGTCGGTTTCGTGCTCGGCGCCAGCGGAGTGCCAATCGGCCTTGCGCCACTCGGCATCGGACTTAATGGGGCTGTTAACGCCGTCCATGACCACATCTTCTGGCAGCAATACCGGTAAGCGATCTGCGGGTACTGGAATCTCACCGCCATCGGGTAGATTTAACATGGGGATGGGAGAGCCCCAATAGCGCTGGCGAGATACGCCCCAGTCGCGCAGGCGGAAATTGGTTTTGACGGAGCCTTTACCGGCATCAATCAGCGCCTTGGCAATGGCGTCAAAACCTTTCTTAAAGGTCAGGCCATCGAAATCGCCGCTGTTGATCAGTTGAATGTCGGTTTTGCGACCGTACCACTCCCGCCAGTTGGCGCTGTCGAAGTCTTCGTCGCCTTTAGCGGTACCGGCAATGACTTGTTTGATCGGCAGGCCGTAGGCGTTGGCAAAGGCAAAGTCGCGCTCGTCGTGAGCGGGGACTGCCATGACAGCGCCTGAGCCGTAATCCATTAACACATAGTTGGCGACCCAGACGGGTACTTCTTCACCGGTCAGTGGGTGAGTGGCCTTCAGACCTGTGTCTAAGCCTTTTTTCTCCATCACGGCCATATCGGCTTCGGCCACGGAGTTGGTTTTACACTCTTTGATGAAGGCGGCGAGTTCGGTGTTGTCTTTTGCCAGCTCAAGGCTGATGGGGTGTTCTGCAGCCAAGCTCACGTAAGTTACACCCATCAAGGTATCTGGACGAGTGGTGTAGACGTCGAAGCTGGTAAGGCCGGCCGTCTCTGAGCTGAGACCGAAGGTCATTTCCACGCCTTTGGATTTGCCAATCCAGTTCTTCTGCATNGTTTTGACCTGTTCAGGCCAGTCTGGCAGGCCGTCGAGGCTGGTTAACAGCTCAGCGGCGTAGTCGGTGATTTTGATAAACCACTGAGGAATTTCTTTGCGCTCGACCAGAGCGCCGGAGCGCCAGCCGCGACCATCGATGACTTGTTCGTTGGCCAACACGGTTTGATCAACGGGATCCCAGTTGACCGTGGCCATTTTTTTGTAGACCAAGCCTTTTTCGTAGAGGCGAGTGAAGAACCACTGCTCCCACTTGTAGTAACTGGGTTGGCAGGTAGCCAACTCACGGGTCCAATCAAAGCCAAAGCCTAAGCTTTTAAGCTGTTGCTTCATGTAGTCGACGTTGCTGTACGTCCATTTGGCGGGAGCCGTTTTGTTCTGGATGGCGGCATTTTCTGCCGGCAGGCCAAAGGCATCCCACCCCATCGGGTGCAAAACGTTTTTACCTTGCATGCGTTGGTAGCGAGAGATGACATCGGTGATGGTGTAGTTACGCACGTGCCCCATGTGCAGCTTACCGCTGGGATAGGGGAACATGGCCAGACAGTAAAATTTCTCTTTTGAGGTGTCTTCTGTGACTTCAAAACACTGTTGGGAATCCCAATCTTGCTGGGCTTGAGCCTCAATGGCCGATGGATGGTATTGCTCTTCCATTGTCTACGTGCGTCTCCGAGAAACTGTCGCTGGGTGTAGGTTGCCAGTCGCCCCTGAAATTGTTGAAAAAGTGAGCAGGGAGCGGCCGCAAAAGCCGAACATTATAGGCCTTGGGACGCCAGAAAGCGATGCGGTGGAGTGTCTCGAGGGGGAAAATTCGACGGTTGTGGAGTGTGTTTGAAGAGATGGGTGGATAATCGCTTTTTTTCGGGGGCGCTGCAGCGAGGCAGGCGCTTCGCAGTCGATCAAATTAATATCGAAAAACTGCAGTAATTCAAGCGGTTATTGGCATCAATGAGTTTTAGGGTTAGCTTCTAGGGCATTAAAAATGGAGTGTTGGCACGTGAAAGCCCCTCTATCTAAGGGGAGTTGGGTGAGAGTGAGCATTCACTGGAGAAAAACTGGACTACACTCTTTATCTGGGGGAAGTTTTGCTGAGAGGAGCAAGCTATGAAGCTTTCTGAGTCACCATCGTCATCGTTACCCAAGGCGGGCTTTTGGGGTGAGTTGGTGGATGAATTGATGTTTTTGGAGCGAAGAACCGCTCGCTGGGTATTGTCCGCCGCTGACCCAACCTATGTCGAAATCAATCGATTACAAACGTGTTTTGAACTTACTGATAAGTTTCGCCAGTCGCGAGAGACTGCCGATCATGAGTATTTACAGTGCGTGGACTGCGGGTATGAATACTATGCGCGCGGCACGATCACAGTTCAGCCTTGCCATCATTGCGGCGGCGAGTTCTTTTCGGTATCGACTGCGCACTAGTACTCTCTACTCTCTGTTAATCGCAGCGCTCGAGCGGCTCGCTGGCGCTGCGATCCCGCCACCCGTCAATTGCGATGTCGATCCGTGTTAGGCTTGTCTCGTTATACCTCCTTTCGATTTAGAATTCAGTCATCAGGGATAGAGCTTTGTTGATCCGTGCAATCGCCAAAACGCTGGTCTTACCGCCGGCGATCTCTCTTTTATTCGCTGTTGTCGCCTTTGTTGTATGGCGGCGGTTTCCTCGCTTGGCGAGAGGGTCGTTACTGCTATCGATCGCGAGTCTGTGGTTATTTTCTTTACCGGTAACCAGCTCGCTCTTGATGAGCTATCTAGAGCATCAGCATGCGCCTTGGTCAGAGAACGCAATGCCCTCTAGCGCGAATGTGGCGCTGGTCGTTCTGGGGGGCGGGCGTCGTCTATCGGCAGTGGAATACGGTGGCGAAGATAGCGTTAACGCTCGAACCTTGCAGCGCCTGCGTTATGGCGCCTATCTACAAAAGCAGACGCAATTACCGCTACTGGTATCAGGCGGTCGTGTGTTTGGCGATGAGTCAATATCGGAGGCGCAACTGATGGCTCGCGTTCTGCGCAATGAGTTTGGAGTCCCGGTGCGCTGGCTGGAGGTCAACAGTCGCACGACGGCTGAGAATGCCAGCTATACGGCTGAACTGTTGCGGGCCGAGGGAATAGAATCCATCGTTCTTGTGACCCATGCTTGGCATATGCCACGTGCCGTGTGGGTGTTTGAGCAAACTGGGCTGAGCGTAACCCCAGCGCCTATGGGGCAAGGGAAAGGGAAGCGCTTTTCGTTACGGCAGTGGGTTCCCAGTGCCGTGGCTATGTTGAATAGCTACTATGCCCTACATGAGATGTTGGGTGACTGGGCCTATCGTATTGGAGTCGGGGGTGCAGCTCCACATCCGACTTTAGGTTCTGGTTAAAGGCAGGGGCTCGGTGGTGATGTTACGGCGATTAAAGATAGTTTAGAGGGCGCCACTCGAGTGTGCTTAAGTGCTCGCTCGTAGCGCATCTCCTTTGATGGGTGCTCAGACCGAGGGCACTCTGCGTTCAAATTCGTCGTAAATCCTTTGAAAAACTCCCTTTTAAGCAGAGATAAGAATTGGCCTGAGCTTTGCTAATTGTATAAATCAAAGCGTAGGCCGAATGTGTGCATAGTGCGTGCACGTCGACTGTCTATGAAGAAGGTTCACATCCAAGCTATTGCAAAGTGAAAGGACAAGTTTCGTGGTAGATGCAGAAGTCTTAATCAGTCAGAAATCCGTCGATCAGATCGAGCTTGTCACTCGTACTTATCGCCAGCGGCATGCCATTCTAACTTTGATGCGTCAGCTCAATCGTTTAATCAGTGCCATCCAGCGACACCGAGGCGTCAGTTTAGCTCATCTGGCAGGTGACGGATTGTTCATGGATGATGTGACTCAAGTACAGGCTCAAGTGAATCAGCGTTTGGCGGTACTGAAGAACAGCGTCGACGCTTTTGATGCCTTGGTGTCCCCTCACCAGCAACAGAACATTCAGCATGGCTGGAATACCGTGTGTCACGATTGGCAAGGGGATGCCCTGCTGGAAAACTTCGAATACCACTCCTTTTTAATTGATCAGCTGCTGCAATTAAGCGGTAATTTTGGGCGTCAATTGGAGCCGTCACTGTTGGCGGCAAGCAACATAGAAGCAAATCTATCAGCTTCAGAGGATGATTCTGTATTGCGCTTGGTGTGCCGTCAGGTGCCCGAGTTGATCGAAAATCTCGCTCGAATTCGTGGTTTAGCCACTCATGCGGCGGTGGTTCATCAGTGCGATGAAGATCATCAAAAGAAACTGCTTTACTGGCTCCAATGCGCGCAGCGACAAAATAAAGAGTTAATTGCGGCTGTCGATGCCCTCGAGGCGGGTTTGAAAAGCGGTTGGCGTTCGCTGTCCGAATTGAAAAACTACGAGCTAAAACTGGCATTCTTTCTCAATACCGTGAGCAAAGACATAGTGCACGGTGATTGTAGTCAGGCGGACGCGCGACAGTTGTTCGTCTTGGGTTCCGAAATTATCGACGCCTATGTCGAAGGCGTGGATGGCGGGATAAGTTTACTGTTATCCCGCTTAGAGTCGGAATTGGAAGGGTGGTTAACCAGCGTGTAGCGTGCTGGTTTCTGCAGTTTCTGGAGTGTCTAGGTTAAACCGCTCGTCTCGATTATTGCGCTAACGCAATATCGTCAAACTTGGATGACAGGAAGCGAAAATCCGCGTGATAATTGATNAGTTGTTGCCGCAATTTCCCCTGCTGTTTTTCGGTCAGTGATCGCTGTAAATCCATCAGTAATTGATAGGTCTGTTGGCGATTGTCGCTCAGTGCCTGCTGATCTTCGGCAGTTAAATTGTCCTTGTCGCCGATGAGCAGCTGTCTCAACCGACGCTGCCGGGTATCGCTATCAAGATCGTGCCGCTGATCAAACAGTTCAGTAGCATCGAGGTTCCATTGTGCTTGCCTCGCTAGACTCAGTTGGGCCGTGGGGTGCAGCTGTTGCGCCCACTGATGAATCATCAGTTGTTGCTGGGCGCTGGGTTTGCCAATCCAGCGTTTGGTGCCTTTGGTGAAGCGTTTCTCTCTTTGTTTGATTCTCTGTTGCTCGTTCTTCAAGAACGGGCGAGCGTATTCCTCTTGGCTCTCGGTAATATTGTCGAGCAATTGTTGCCACTGCTCCGAGTCGAGACTGACAAACAGTTGATCGATGCCTGGCATGAGGTAGTCGAGGCTTTCTAGCCAGTGTTGTTGAATATCTTGGTTGAGTGTTTGTAGTCGGTCTTCGGTCAGCGGCTGGTCGAGTTCTGTAGACAGCTGTTCGACGAAGCTTGCATATTGTTTGAGTTGAGTTTGTTGGTGCCAGCGATGAAACTCGTCGAGTTGTGTTTCCAGTAGTTGGCGTTGGGATTTATTGAGGTCGACGTAATCGCGAACGGTCCAGCTTAGCCACCAGTCCATAAATGGGTAGGACATTTTTAGTGAGCAGCCCCCCAAGCTTAGCAGCAGGCACAGAAATGCTAAGCGTCTCAATTGACTGAAAAGTCGGCTTTGGTGGCACATGATGTTGTCCATGATCGCGTATGTGTTACCTATTGTTACTAAAAGTGTACCTATTTGTGTCGAAATAGCTTTTATCGTGTTTGTTTAAATGGCGGTTGGCTTTCTTTGAAAATGCCATGTTAGAATGCGCGCCCGCCGGCCAAACGCTTGTTTGGAATTGGGAGGATGCAACCCCTCGCGGTGTTTCTCCGTTCAATATGCCGCATCGAGTCGCGATGTGCTGAGTCGGTCGGCGATAGAGTTTCACACTTTGGCCAAATTGGTAGCTGTTGAATGAAGTGTGGCTGCTGAATGNCGAACTTACCACCCAAGGAGGGTTGGAAGTTGTTTTTGAATATAATAATTACGACATATACGGACGTGATAATAACAATAAATAGTAAGTGCAGTACTTTATGAACATTTTAGACTCTCTACAAATGGAGTCCGTGCAGTTGCAGAACCGCATTGGACGCCTGATTTCCGTTAATATTCAATGCATCACCCACGCTGGGCGCTATTGCGTAATCGTGCANTCNACAACGGATATNCCCTCTCGCCAATTGACAAAAAGTGCAGAGCAGCTGGCCCATCAGATTGTTAAGCGTCTGTCAGTTGAGCCCGATCACGTGGATTTTATTCAGTGCCAGCCCGGTGAAGACCCGGAATGGTTACGCTGGCGGTTTCAGTGGGTGGGGCAATCACCACTGCAGGGTAAACACCACGGCGTTGATAAGGGCTTTGAGGATAGAGTTCTCAAACCTATGCTAGCTGAGGGAAAAACCTTTTCACTAAATGGCGAAAGTATTCCTTACGTTGCGTAAGGGTATTGCGAAATGTGTTATTTTGTGCCAAAAGCTCTAGAAATCTAGGCTTCGTATCAGTAGAGTGTTGATTGCATCTGTCGCTGCTGGTGGCGAAAAAAACCTACTGTTGGATTCTGCGCGAGGCCTGGCTTGAAAAACCTACTTCCTGATATGACACCGATTGAGTTACAAGACCGCGACGGTGAACCATTGCCGATTAAGTTGGCATTTTTTCATGGTCCCGAAGGTCATACGGTGTTTATCGGTGATGGTGAGGGTATGCCCCGTTCTCTGGTCGCGCGAAATACGGCGGCGATTCTGGGGCAGCTGCTAGGCTTCTTTGATCTCGATATTCGTACGACCACTTTTGTGCGTCATATCGTGGCAGAACAAGGCAGCGCCTTTGGTCGCTTCGAGGTCATTTGGAGTGCTAACGAGGTATCAAGCTACACCTTTAAAATTCTTCATAATTTGGATGAAGAGCTGGCCGTTCGGCAAGTTCTTCAGCAGCATGATCGCGTCGCGGTGGTTGAGGACGGGGTGTCCCTGGCTTGTTAGTGGAGCCCTGCTAGTGAGAACCGGCTACCCGTGTCAGCTGAAGATNTTGTTAAAACCAGCTTGCTAAAATAGANCCGCTAGAAAACCGACTGATTTCACTCGGGGCAGGCGTACTTCTTGCGCTTTTTGATCAGCTTAGGCGCGAGCGCCGCAGCGATCAAGAACATAAAGCTGAGCACAACCACTGGCCAACTTCCCCAGCGCATGAATGGTGTAGTGCCCTGCATAGCGCTAACCTTTCCATGCAACACCTGTTGCACGAACTGATCGCTTTGTTGCGATATTATCCCGGCGGGAGTCACAATAGCACTGATGCCGTTGTTGGTGGATCGCACCACATAGCGTCCCGTTTCCAGTGCTCGCATTTGCGCCATTTCGAGGTGCTGTAGGGGCCCCCAAGATGCACCAAACCATGCATCGTTGCTGANNGTTAGAATGATGTCTTTATCTCGGCTGCTATTGGCGACTAAGTCTGGGTAGACAATCTCATAACAGATGGCGCTGGCGATTCTGGTCGTGCCCACTTGAATGCCAGATTGTTCTGCTTCACCGGCAGTAATCACCGACATTGGAAGATTAAAAAATTCTATCAATCCACGTAGCCAGTTTTCCAAAGGGACGTATTCTCCGAAAGGCACTAAGCGAGTTTTATGGTAAATGCCGCTGGCTTGGCCAAGGCCGGTTACGCTGTTGTAGATTTTTCGTTGAAATGGGTCGTCATAGAGAATGCCTGTGATCAAAGCCGTATTGTGGTCGACTGCATGTTGGTGCATTTCTTCTAGAAAAGGAGTCGCTCGGTGGTAGAGCATGGGGATGGCAGCTTCTGGCCAGATAACCCAATCGGCGCGCCATGCGTCTTCACTGAGATCTCGGTAGCGCTGCAGTGAGGGCTCCAAAAAGTCCGCTTGCCATTTTTTCTCCTGCGGAATGTTTGCCTGAACTAGCGCGACGTCGATGGTATTGCCGCTGGGGTTGGTCCATGGGGTTTGGTGCAAATAGCCACCGCCCAGCCACAGGCTGGCAATGAGCAGCAAGCTGGCGGCCTTCGCAGCGACAGAGCTGGTGTGCAGTGCGTAGAGGCAGGCACATCCGCTCATGGCCGAGGCCAGAGAAATCCCTAAAACTCCTGTAATTGGAGCCCAGCCGGCGAGAGCCGTCTGCCATTGGCTGTAGCCAATGTAGAGCCACGGAAAGCCCGTCAGCAACCAGCTTCTGAGCCATTCCCCCAATACCCAAATGCCACAGAAACTCAGCAGATAGAGTGCCAGAGAAGGTTGCCGACGCATGATTTTGGTGCTGAGCAGCACGGCATTGAGTGTAAATACTGCCGCCAAGAAGGCGACGAACAATGCGGTCATGATCACCGCCAGAGGCAATGGGGCATGACCAAAGTTATGGATGCTGACAAATACCCAGGACACGCCAACACCAAATAAACCNATACCNAAACTGAAGTGGCTCAGCAGTATGGTTCTAGGCGTTTGTTGCCAGCACAGCCAGGCGAGGGCGGCGGGCGTGAGTAGCGCCAGCGGCCAGAGGCTCAAAGGGGCGAGTGCTAGCGGTGTTAGACTGCCGGCGAACAANGCCAGNGCGAGGCGCACTGGCAGGGAGAGTTGCTGCCAGCGCAGGATGGCAATNNTTGAGGTGAGCGCNGGCATAGAGTTAGGCCGTGGGAGTGGTCAGCCTGAGTAGGTGGATCTGACGGTTGTCGGCGTAGAGTACGCGAAATTGATAACCATCGATATCCGCCACTTCATTGCGCTGGGGAAGATGGCCAAAGGCCCGCATCAAAATACCGCCAATGGTGCCAAACTCATCTTCGTTAAAGCCCGAGCCAAAGTACTCATTAAACTCTTCAATCGGGGTGAGAGCCTTGACGATATAATCGTCGTCGGAGACTTTGCGAATAAACGCGTCTTCGCCATCGTCGTCGGTTTCGTCTTCAATTTCACCGACGATCTCTTCGAGGATGTCCTCAATGGTCACTAGGCCAGAAATACCGCCGTACTCGTCGATCACCATGGCCATGTGGTAGCGATTTTCTCGAAATTCCCGCAGCAGTACATTGAGCCGTTTGCTCTCCGGGATGACCACTGCAGGGCGAATGATGTTTTCTAGTTCAAAGTCCTCAGTACCATTGAGAATCAGTGGCAGTAAGTCCTTGGCGAGTAGTATACCGCGCACATCGTCGCTGGATTCGCCGACCACAGGAAAGCGAGAGTGACCAGAATCGATGACGGTGGGGAGCAAGTCGGCGGGTTGAGCATCCGCCCGGATGACCACCATTTGTGAGCGTGGGACTTGGATTTCTCTCACTTGCTGGTCGGCGACATCGAGGGCGCCCTGAATGATTTCGAGTTCTTCTGGGTCGACGACCTTATTTTCGGCCGCCTCTTTGATGATTTCGAGCAGTTCTTCTCGAGACTTAGGTTCTGCTGAAAAGGCATTCATCAGCTTGTCGAGCCAGCCTTTTTCAGGGGCTCGTTTCTCGTGAGTGGGCTGACTACTCGATGGGTCTTCGCTCATGAGCGCGTTGATCTCCTTGATCGTTGGCGACTGCTGAGGCAATGGGTTGGGCCTAGCAATCGGGTGCGCCGGTTAGCGCGGCCGAGCATCATAACGGGTTTTCTAATGTTTTTCATAGTAGACAAATGTCGGTTGTTTTCCCACCTAGTCAATTTCGTAGGGGGGGGGGAATCCAAGCTTGGTGATAATTCGTGTCTCTAGCGCTTCCATCTCTGTGGCGTCAGCTTCTTCAATGTGGTCGTATCCCAACAAATGTAGGGTGCCGTGCACCAACATGTGCGCCCAATGGGCCTCCTGGGTTTTATTCTGTTCCACTGCTTCCCGTGCGACTATTGGGGCGCATACGACCAAGTCCNCCAGTAGTGGCAGCTCCAACTCGTCAGGCAAATCGGCGGGAAAAGACAGGACGTTAGTGGGTTTGTCTTTCTGTCGATATTGGCCGTTCAGCTGTTGGCTCTCGGATTCATCGACAATGCGTAAACTCAATTCGGAGTTATCTCGCCGGGAGGCTAAAGCGGCCTCGACCCAAAGTTGCAATTGGGATTCAGAGGGAAGGTTTGAAGACTCGGAGGCGACTTGCAAGTCGAGCTCCACGGCTGCCGTTTGTTGGTTGTCAGTCACGGTGAGAATCTTCATCAAGGGCGTCGTAGGCTTCTACGATACGTTGCACCAGCGGGTGTCGCACCACATCTTTGGCATTGAAATGAGTAAAGCTGATGCCCTTCACGCGGCTGAGAACCTCGATCGCGTGGCGCAGTCCGGAAGCCTGTCCCCGCGGCAGGTCTACCTGTGACGGATCGCCGGTGATAACGGCGGTAGAGCCAAAGCCAATGCGGGTGAGGAACATTTTCATCTGTTCGCGGGTCGTGTTCTGGCTCTCATCGAGAATGATAAACGAGTTGTTTAAGGTGCGTCCGCGCATATAGGCCAGCGGCGCCACTTCGATGACATTGCGATCGATGAGTTTGCCGACTGTCTCGAAGCCAAGCATTTCATAGAGGGCGTCATACAGCGGGCGTAGATACGGATCGACTTTTTGAGCTAGATCACCGGGTAGAAATCCGAGTTTCTCACCGGCTTCTACCGCTGGGCGTACCAACAAGATTCGCTCTACCTCTTCTTTGAGAAGCGATTCTACCGCACAGGCTACCGCGAGATAGGTTTTGCCGGTGCCGGCGGGCCCTATGCCAAAGTTGATGTCGTTGGTTTGCACCGCTCTCACGTAATCTTGCTGATGAGCACCGCGGGGTTTGACGGTACATTTCTTGGTGCGAATGAGTGTCAGTGATTCCGAGTGAGTGTCCACTGATGAGGCATCTGGTGGCGTTTCCTGTAGGGAAGAATCTTGCATAGTGGGCTCTTGGGGTTGATCGTGGTGGCTGTGTCTCAACGCCAGATGCACTTCATCGGCGCTTAGCTCGATACCTTCGGCGGTATCCGCGTAAAGAGACAGAAGAAGCTTTTCGGCGGATTTTGCGGCTCGGCTGTCACCAGATAGGGTAAAGTTGTTTCCGCGATTGTTGATGGCGATATCGAGTCGCTGTTCGATTTGTCGAAGATGCTCATTGAGCGGGCCGCATAAATTGGCTAGTCGACGAGAATCGTCTGGTTCGAGTACCACTTTGCGAGTGGTTTGGGCGGGAGTGGAAATGTCCAAAATGTGTCTAAAACCATCCTTTCTTTAGGGTTACCGCAAGCCTACCGCAACCGCTGGGGCTGTGGAAGGCGTTGCTTCGGCTTTCGAGTTCTAAGCAATTTCCTGCTTATGCGTCATCAAGCTCAGAGGTGAGTAGTGTGCCACGCAGAGAATTCGGCAGAGCCTCTTCGATAAGAATGTCGGCAAACTTACCGATCAATTCTGGTGTGTCGCAACGGAAGTTCACCACACGATTGTTCTCGGTTCGGCCTGACAGCTGACCAGGGTCTTTTTTGGAGTAACCGCTGACCAATACCCGTTCGGTATTACCGACCATACGTCGGGCAATGTCTTGCGCCTGCTGATTGATACGGTTTTGCAGCAATTTTAGACGCTCTTTTTTAACCGATTCAGGCGTCTCATCCGGCAGGTCTGCAGCAGGAGTACCCGGACGTGCGGAATAGATGAAGCTGAAGGACAGATCAAAGCCGATGTCTTGAATTAACTTCATGGTGGCTTCGAAGTCGGCCTCCGTTTCGCCGGGAAAGCCGATGATAAAGTCAGAGCTAAAGCAGATGTTCGGGCGGACCTTTTTCAGGCGACGCATTTTAGACTTGTATTCTAGCGCCGTATGACCGCGTTTCATGGCCATCAAAATACGGTCAGAGCCGCTTTGCACTGGCAGATGTAAGTGACTAACCAGTTCTGGCACTTCGGCGTAGACATCGATCAGGCTATCGGAAAACTCAACCGGATGAGAGGTGGTAAAACGAATGCGATCAATGCCGTCAATAGCGGCCACGTAGGTGATCAGTTCGGCTAAATCCACCACGGCGCCGTCAGGCCCTTCAGCGCGATAGGCATTGACGTTTTGGCCGAGTAGGTTTACTTCGCGCACGCCTTGAGCGGCCAGGTGCGCAATTTCGCGCAGCACATCGGCGACGGGGCGGCTCACTTCTTCGCCGCGAGTGTAAGGCACCACACAAAAGGTACAGTATTTAGAGCAGCCTTCCATGATGGAAACAAAGGCGCTGACACCGTCGGCTTCTGGCTCGGGGAGATTGTCGAATTTTTCTATTTCGGGAAAGCTGATGTCGACAATCACCGCGCCATTATTGGTGGGCGTTTCCATCATCTCTGGCAGGCGGTGCAAAGTCTGCGGTCCGAAGATCAGATCCACGAACGGTGCTCGCTTGGCGATCGCCTCGCCTTCCTGGCTGGCGACACAGCCGCCGACGCCAATCACCAGATCGGGATTGCTCTCTTTCAAATGCTTCCAGCGACCCAGTTGATGGAAGAGTTTTTCTTGAGCTTTCTCACGGATCGAGCAGGTGTTGACCAGCAGCACATCGGCTTCGCTCGGATCGTCCGTGGGAATCATTTGATGAGATTCACCCAGCAGATCGCGCATACGATTGGAATCGTATTCGTTCATCTGACAGCCGTGAGTTTGAATAAACAGCTTTTTGGTCTGTTTAGAGGGCTTTTCCACCGATTCCGCCATGTAATACCTGTTGCACAAAAATTAGCCAAAAATAAGTAAGCGGCGCATTATAGCGATGCGAGCTCGGCTTGCCCATAAGCGGGTGGCAATTATTGCGAGTAATTATGCTATCCTTGCGCCCGCTATCGCTGAGAGACAGCGTTTTATTGGTTTACTGCCTGTATATGTAAGGATTGATGTCGTTTTATGTCCGATAAGCCCATTTATAAAGTTATCTTTTATAACCAAAGCCAAGTCTATGAGGTCTACGCTCGCGCCATTTATCAAAGTGATATGTATGGCTTCATTGAGGTGGAAGATTTTGTCTTTGGCGAGCGCACGCAGATGATTGTCGATCCCGCCGAAGAAAAGCTGAAGAGCGAATTTGACAAGGTGTCGCGCTCTTACATTCCCATGCAAGCGATTATTCGTATCGATGAAGTGGAAAAGACCGGTGAAGTGAAAGTTACCGATTTAAAGGCCGGCGATAAAATTGCTCAGTTTCCCTTTTCTGGGGGAGCGACGCCGCCTTCTAGCGCCGATTAGTGGCTTATCCATAAAGTCAGTCTATAAAAAAGGCCGTGCTGATATCAGTACGGCCTTTTTAGTGTGCGAGTTTTGAGTTCTATTTGGGCAGTTTGAACACAATTGGGAGCGAAAAGGCGAATTCCTCTCCTTCGATTTCATCGGGGATGGCCGGAAATGGAATGGCACGATTAACGGCCCCAAGCGCTTCTTTATTGAGTGTGGAATACTTAGATGACTCCACTTCCGAGACGTTTTTGACGTTACCTTCGCGATCAATGACTACGGCCACTCGGACGCTGCCTTCATGGCCGCGACTAACCGCGCGCTTGGGGTAGCGAATGTACTTGTAAGTCCATTTCAGTAGTTTCGAGTGATAAAGCTGGCGGCTGAGTAGCGATTCGGCGGTCAGCAGAGGCGCGCTTTCTTCTTCGAAGTCCTCTTCGGCCAAAAGCTCTTCTTCGTCCAATAGAGCTTCTTCATCCGCGTTAAATGTATCTTCGGGAGCTGGTTCAGCTGGTTCAGCTGGTGCCGCAGCAGCGGTCGGTATCTGAGGAGCTTGTGCTGCTGATGCTGGAGCTTCTATGTTGGGGGCGGCTGCGACTAGAGTCGGCTGCTGAACCACTGGTGGCGGCGCAATTGTCGGCTTGGCGGGAGCGACAATCGCCACCGCTGGTGTAGCGACTACCGGTTTACTGGCCGCCACTTGCTGGGGCTTTGGTGGTGCGGGCTGCAGCCACTTGGCAATCGCTTGCTTACGCGCTTGAGAGGGTTGAATGGATTCGTAACGGGCCAGTAACTCATTATCGACGTTGCCATTGGTAAGTAGGTCGTCACGGAAATCCGATGACAGTGGAACGCTGCCGATCCAGGTGCGCATGACCATGTCGAAGAATTGCTCGGACTCAATGGTTCCCAGTTTAACGTCGTTGACATGAACGGTCGTTTGCTGGCCTTCACCACGGACATTGATCACATCCCCGGCGCGCAGTGAACGTTTGAACATGGCGGTAAAGGCAACCATGTTTTCGGCTTGTGCGGTCAATAGGTTGGCGGGATTGTTAATGGCCATGCCTTCAATCCACAGAGAGTTTAAGCGGCGGGCAGAGAGTCGTTTTGCGATCACCTTGAGTTCTAAGCGTTGGGCGCCAGCCGCATTAAATTGGTCGGCAGCGTCGCTGGACAGGGTGTCGCTGTAGAGTGCCCCAATGAACTGCTCTTTATTGAGCTCTTTGTGGATCGCTAGGCCGTTCAGTAGAGAATCAGCCAGCAGTGACGGAGACATCAGGCACAGACCTGAAATGATGAGTGATGAAATTGCTACCCTATTAACTCGGCAAAACATAAGTATTCGCTCTTTATTATTTTGTGCGCTCATTGCCTGAAAAAGAGGATGTCTTTGGATTGTCGAAGCTTAGAATTGACAGTCTATGCAGCGATGCTCTTTCCAGTTGGCGTCTATTATCGTTTAACAGCCTTACTCTACAGAAATTGACGTCGACTTCAAGACGCAAAAAGACCGTCCGAAGCACAAAATTGGGGAATTGGTTATATGTCGGTTGGCCTGCGGCAGCTACAATGACGGTAGACATAATTCGTTTGCTTGCCGAAGGCTTGGGAATGCCGGTTGCGGGCGAGAATAAGGGTTATGTGAAAATGTTCTAGATTGCTCGCTGTAAAATCGATTAAAGTCGCACTTTTTAGAAGTGTTGAAATAGATGACAAGCTCACAGGTGCCTTACTCTACCCATGCAAAGTAAACCCGTTAACGAGTATCCCCGCGACGTGATCGAGAAGCTTACCAACGTCATTCCATTCTTTAAGCAAGTGAGCCAGCAGGATCAGTGGCAGTATGAGTTGTTACTGCAGCACTCCAAGGTGGTGTCTTACGCGCCGGGAGATGTGGTGGTTCAGGAGGGGGCTAAGGATTGCTGGTTGTATTTCTTGCTGAAAGGGCAGTTGTCTGTGTTGGCGGGCTCGCAAGCCCAAGCGGTCAATAGCATCACGCCGGGAGAAGTGTTTGGTGATTTGGCGATGCTGATGGAGCAAGAGCGCAGTGCCACTGTGGTGGCCGATACCGGTTGTCGTGAAGTGGTTGTGTTTGCCGTCGATTTTTCTCTGTTCGGTGCGTTAGACGACATGCATCGTATCAATTTGGCCACCAAACTGGCCTATTACCGAAATTTAACCCATAACTTACGTTGGAAGCTCGAAGTTTATCGCAACAAGTATCCTGATTATTCTCTCGCCAATGCGCATCGGTCTATCAAATTGTTTGTGGGGCAAAAAGACAGCAAGGAAGAGCTCTTCTCTCTTGCCCAGCAGGGGCGCGAGCTGGGTGGGTTGTTGATTCTCTGGAATCAGGAATTTGGGCGTCTGGCCGAGATGACCGCGGATGCGCCGAGCGGAGAGCTGTTGGCGGCGATCGCCATTTGATCGTTTGCCGTTCTCTGCGGTGCTGTTGCGTTAGGCGGCGTTTTCGCTGAACACCTCAAAGCCACGGCAGGCGTGCGTTTGCTGCGGAATTCGAGTAGAATTGCGCGCCTGTAAATTGGCGCTGTGAAATTCTATTGTCAGCGTCTGCTGCACATGCTTACGTTAAAGTTATGCTTGAACTTTTAACACTTCTTGGCTTGAGGATGGTGACCGACTTGTTCAGAGTGGTCACTTGAATTTATGGTGTCCCCTCAATGATGAATACTCAGCGTTTTCGCGACTATCTAGACTACATCTGGTCTAACAAAAACTATCGCCTCTCTCTTTATTTGGGGACCGCGACTTTGATTTGGTTAGGCTCTGGCCTGATCGGTTCTGAACCAGAATCCAAGGAAGTTGCAGCCCCCGCAGAAATCGCAAAAATGCGTGTGCAGGCCCGTTACATTGAGGCTCGAGACTATCAACCCAGTATTCGCGTGCGGGCCCGCACCCAAGCTAATCGCCATGTCTCGATTCGGGCTGAAATTAGTGGGCGTGTTGTGGCTTTGCTCGCCAAAGAGGGGCAAGCAGTCAAGCGTGGAGAGGTGATTTGTGAATTAGCGCTGGAAGATCGCCAGCTGCGCTTGCGTGAAACGAAATCTGCGGTTGAGCAGGCTCAAATGGAGTACGACGGCGCTTTGCGATTAAAGAGCGGAGGTTACCAGTCAGCAACGGCAATTGCCGGTGCTAAATCCCGTCTCGACAGCGCCAAGGCCAATCTTCTGCGTAGCGAAATTGATCTCGCCAACGTTAAAATTCGCGCGCCGTTTAGCGGTGTGGTGGATTCCCATTCTGTGGATGTCGGTGACTTCATGGATCGCGGTGATGAGTGTGGTGTGGTGATGGATCTCAATCCAATTATCGTTCGCGGACGGGTGTCTGAAACGGAAGTTGGTCACATAGAAATTGGCTCTGAGGCCTCAGGTGCTTTGCTAACGGGCCAAAAAGTGGCCGGAGAAGTGACGCTGGTGGGCTATGCCTCAGATGAGGTTACTCGCTCGTTTCCCGTTGAAGTCTCTGTGGACAACCCTGATTTGAATCTTCGCAGTGGGATTACCACTGATATTGTGATTCCGACCCATCGAGTCATGGCTCATGTGATTTCTCCTTCGCTGCTGTCACTGGATGATGCGGGTGGTCTGGGTGTAAGAACCCTGAAGGACAATCATCAAGTGGAGTTTGTGCGCATTGAATTGATCGGCGATCACGAGCAAGGTGTTTGGGTTTCTGGCTTAACTGAGCGTGCCTTGGTTATTACTCAGGGGCAGGAATATGTGAGTGATGGTGAGCTGGTCGAGGCGGTTGTGGTAAACCCCCCAATGGAACAAGTGGCAGAAGAGATTCTGGCACCCAAGATAGATGCCAATGCGGTTCTCCAAAACGCCGATAGGCCAGACAGCGAAGTGACAGAGTCCGCAGTCACTCAGCCGGTTGCCGCTGATAGGGATGCTTCAGCAGCCAAGGTGGAAACTGTGGTTAACACTGTGGAAACCGCCGACCTATGAACCTTCTTCAGCTGGCGGTTAGCCATTTTCGTAGCACACTCTGTATTCTGTCGCTGATCGTTGGTGTCGGGGTCTACAGTTACAATCACATGCCGCTGGAAGCCGAGCCAGAAGTGACTGTGCCGTATGTCTACGTTGGCGTGACTTTGAATGGCGTGTCTCCGGAGGATGGCGCGCGTTTGCTGGTTCGCCCGATTGAGCAAGAACTTCGATCGCTGGAAAACTTGGATGAAATTGTCGCTACCGCGAACGAGTCGCGTGCGACCGTACTGGTAAAATTTGAAGCCGGCTCTGTTGATATTGATAAAGCTGTAAACGATGTTCGTACGGCGGTAGATCGAGCCAAGGCCGAATTGCCGAGTGATGCGGAAGAGCCCATCGTCGAAGAGATTTCAGCGTCTGAGTTCCCCTCCATTACGGTGACATTAACGGCCGAGACTGGCGTACAAGAGCGCGTGGTGTTCCAAACCGCTAAAATGCTGCAGCGAGAAATTGAAGGCCTAACGGATGTACTAGAAGCAAAGTTGGCCGGTCATCGCGAAGAAGTCGTTGAAGCGATTATTGATCCCTCGCGCCTTGAACATTACAACATCACCAGTGATCAGCTCGTCAATGCCATTCTAGGCAACAACTTATTGGTGCCGGCAGGACAAATTGATACCGGTACTGGGCGCTTTTCAGTGAAGGTCCCTGGACTGATCGAAACTTATCAAGATGTGTACGGTATCCCGATTAAGTCGACGCCAGAGGGGGTGGTGACTCTCGGTCAAATTACTGACATACGCCGAACCTTTAAAGACCCAGACACCTTCACAACGGTCAACAACAAACGAGCTATTTTACTGGAAGTCGACAAGCGAACTGGTACCAACCAAATCAAGGTGTCCCAAGATGTGCGTGCCAAAGTAGAAGAGCTAAAAGATCGTATCCCTCCTGGTGTTACCGTCGCTTACTCCTTTGATCAATCAGATTTTACCACTGCGATGGTGTCGGAAATGTCCGGCAATATTGTTACCGCCATGGCGTTGGTCATGGTGATTGTCGTTGCCGCCTTAGGATTCCGATCGGGGGCCTTGGTGGGGGTTGGTATTCCGTTTTCTCTGCTGATGTCGTTGATCGCACTGGACTACCTTAGCTTCTCATTCAACATGATGGTGATGTTCGGGATGATGTTGGCGCTGGGGATGCTTATTGACGGCTCAATTGTTATCACCGAATTTGCCGACCGTAAAATGGCAGAAGGCATGAGCAGCCGCGCCGCCTATCAGATCTCTGTCAAACGCATGTTCTGGCCCGTAGTAGCATCGACAGCGACAACCTTAGCGGCATTCTTACCGCTGATGTTCTGGCCGGGTGTGGCGGGCGACTTTATGGGTTATCTGCCGGTGACTGTGTTTGCGGTGTTGAGCGCCTCGCTCATGTATGCCCTGTTGTTTGCACCGGTTGTTGGTTCTCTGATGGGCAAGTCTGAGATGGAGCCAGACGTTCAATCCTATCTGCGCAGCCTAGAGACTGTGAACCCCGTTGATATGAAGGGGCATACTGGCCGTTACGCGCGTTTACTCTTGTATCTGCTGCGTCGCCCCTTGGTGTTTTTTTCCATGACGCTGCTGGTGTTGGTGACCATATTCTGGGCCTACGGCAAGTTTAATAGCGGCGTGACTTTTTTTGCCGAAACGGAAGAAAAGTACGGCACTGTGTCGGTACAGGCCATGGGTAACTTAGCGGTTGAGGAAAGCCGTAAAATTGTCACCGATGTAGAAGCCATTGTGCTCTCGGTTAACGGTGTGCATTCCACCTATGCCTCTAGCTCCAGCGGCGGGGGTGGTCGAGAAAGTAGCAAAGATGAAATTGGATTGATCATGGTGGAGCTGGAAGATCCAGCCACCATTGGTTATTCAACTCACAAGGTGTTTGCGGATATTCGTGAGGCTACTCAGGGCATTCCTGGTGTAATGGTTTCGGCAGACCCGTTTGAAGGCGGCCCACCGGTAGGACGCCCCATCCAGATTCAATTGGAATCCGCCTACAGCGACAAATTGCTGCAAGAAACGCTGCGAGTGAGAGATTACTTACTGACTGAAGTCGACGGTTTGCGCGATATCACAGACACTTCTCCTTTGCCTGGCATCGAGTGGGAAATGGCGGTCGATCGTTCGCTAGCCGCTCAAGCGGGGGTAAATGTGGCTGAAGTGGGNCGCGCAGTGCAGTTGGTGACCAACGGTGTTCAAATCGGTGAGTACCGCCCGGATGACTCTGATGATGAAGTGGAAATTCGCGTGCGTTATCCCGCTAAGTCACGAGGCATTCAGGTATTGGATGACTTGCGAGTGAACACGCTCAACGGTCCAGTACCGATCGGTGGATTCGTCAAACGTATCGCCAAACCCAAAGTGGATAAAGTCGAGCGGATAGACGCTATTCAGGTTATGACTGTGCGCGCTGATGTACAGGAAGGCGTATTGGCAGACGACAAGGTGAAAGAGGTTCAGGCGTGGTTGGCACAAACCAGCAGCCACAAAGACGTAAAAATCATGTTCCGCGGCGCCAATGAAGAGCAGGAGGAGTCCAAGCAGTTCTTGGCTGTTGCCTTCTCGCTGGCACTGTTCTTAATGTTTGTGCTGTTAGTAACGCAGTTCAACAGCTTCTATCAAGGGGTATTGATTCTATCCGCCGTTATTATGTCGACCGCTGGCGTTATGTTGGGGCTGGTGTTGACGGGACAGGTTTTCAGTACCATCTTGACNGGTGTTGGTATTGTGGCTCTGGCGGGCATCGTGGTGAATAACAACATTGTTCTGATCGATACCTACAATTATGTGCGTCAGGAGAACAAGGACTATACGCCGACACAGGCCGTCATCATTGCCTGCGCCCAACGTTTGCGGCCTGTGTTCTTAACCACCGCCACAACGGTATTGGGATTGCTGCCCATTGCCTTGGGTTATAGTGTGGATCTGGTTGGACGAAACATAGTGGCGGACGGGGTGGTGACATCCATGTTCCAGCCACTGGCTTTCGCNATTGTTGCCGGACTGGTTTTCTCGACCTTGCTGACCTTGTTGGTAACGCCGGTGATGTTGGTGGTTCCCGGCCGAGTTGTGCANTTGTTTAAGTTGTTTATTCTNCCNCATTTGCAACCGCTATTGGTCAAGCTAAAGCCTCGTTCTGACTGAACTGAGCAGGCAGGGGAAGGAGATGAGGGCGTTACAGGTTATCTGTAGCGCCTTTTCTATATGGGCTATAGAGTAATCAACGGTGAGAAATTTCCCCTATCGTCCCTAATCGTTGTACATTAGCCTTTGATGAAGGCCTTGTGTGGGTCTCAATTAATCGTTAAATAGTATTTAGAATATTCATGAAATTTGAAGAATTAAAACTCCCGCCGGGCTATCCGCTGCAATTGCAAACCAGCAGTGCTGAGGGNGCGGCCAGAAAAATCAATTGTCGGTACGTCGGTGCCGTTCCCGGGCGCTACGTGCTAATGAGTCCGCCGAAGAACTTGCGCTTAAGATCCGGTCAAAAACTCGCCGTGAAGGCGATGNTTGCCAATGGTATTGCCATGTTCTCGGCTACCGTGGAATCATTGATCGCAGTCCCTGATCCCATGCTGTGTGTTTCCTTTCCCAGCAATGTGGCCATGAAAGAGATCCGTGGCGCGACTCGGGTGGCGGTAGATCTACCGGTTACAGCGGAGAACAAAAGTGCGCTTGAGGCGCCTAAGATCGAGGGTAAAATTTCTGACATCAGTACCACCGGTGCCAAACTTGAGTTGACCGATGCGATTGCTGAAGTGGGAGAGCAGGTCAGCATTGAGGCGCAAGTGGGTGTGGGTGATATCGTTCGTGCGCTCAATATTGTTGCGACCATTCGAGCGCGTATTGATCGCAGNACTAAAGAACTCGATGAAAAGTACTCCGCCATTTACGGCATTGAATTTGGCAATCTGGATGATGAGAACTATCTGTTACTGCATGCATATGTGAATGGAGAGATGGCACGTGGCTAAGTCTTGGATTGCGGCGGCGTTCTTTAGTTTAAGTCTATGCGCGGGAGCCTTTGAGGATTCTGCGCTCTGGTTGCCTGCCAGCTATCAAAAGCTGGCGCCGGAACTGCGACAAGCCGCTAAGAAATTGGAAGCCACCGAGACTTGCGACAAGGTGTTGCGCGGTTACCTGCACGATTCCTCGCGGTCAATGGAGGAGGCGGTGTTTTTACTCGTGTGTCGTGCCCCAGATCGTAAAACCTTTTCTGTGCTGGCCGACGCTCACTCTCTGGAGTTGAAATACCCATTAGCGGTTAAGAAAAAAGCCAAGCAACCCGTGGCCGTCGACGTGCAAAAACGTGTGGATACAGTTTGGAAAGCTTGTCAAACGCTCTACAAAGACAAAACCAAGTTTATGCGCAACCTTGAAACATTGACTGAAGGTCAGCCTCATCCCGAGGTGGATGCCACCGGTGGCGCAGTTGGCTTTGTGGTCGACTTTGATGCCGAGAGCCTACAGGGAGCCACCTTGAGGTATCGAGCGAGTTGTTCTTCCCCTGACGATAAGACCCCGCCCAAGCTCGTGATTCGAGCCCGCAAACCCTAACTGTATTTGAGATTGTCATGTTTTTTCTGAAAGCGTTGTTTACACGGGTGCATGAGTTGTTGGCGCCCGTCGTAGGTTTGTGGTCGCTCTGGCAATTGATCCAAGGAGAGTGGCTAGCCATTGCGGTGCTGCTGGCTTGGTGTCCGCTGTGGCTGATTGATCGCTGGCGATGGTATCGGGCTAACTTCCACTTTCTCAATGAGCGGGAAATCCTGCCGTTAGGAACAGCTCTGTTAGGTCTCGGCTTGGTGTTAATGCTGGGTGAGCGAAATATCTTTTTATGGGGGTGTTTGGCGGGACTGTTTAGTTTGCTGCTCAACACTGTGTTGATGGTCAATATGACTCGCGGTGTGCGAGAAGAGAAAGGTGACCATCAAAACCTTTATGAACTCAGTTTTACCAACGCAGCGGGGCTGAAAGTTGTTGCTGCTGATGCTCGGTTACTGATGTTTGTTTCCAGTGGGACCAGTGTGTATAGCGCCATGCAGTTGCGCGACTTGGCACATTGGTTAAAAGGTCACGCCGAGGTGGAGCCCGCCTCGGTTGCGGTAATATTTGCTGATCAAATTCCTACACATATGCCGGCACTGTTTGAACTGCTTGAAATGGATGTTCAGGTTTGGTCCGATCCAGACGGCAGCAGTGCCAGGGAGTTGGGTTTGTGGTTAAGAGGTGCTTCGCCCTTGCGTAGTACCACCGCTAACGCATTGCGACCAGCAATGGCCGTATTGCCTGAGCAGGCCGCTAAGCGAGCGAGTGATTCTGTTGTCGAGGATTCTGCTAAGGCGGCAGCAGCGATAACCAAACCCTCACTTTGGCTAGTGTCGAACAACCTGCGTTTACCACCCACACCAGCGCAGCTGGGAGCGCGCGTGACGACTCTCTTGGCGGCGAGCAAGGGGTAACTTTCGTTTAGAGCGCGCCGTTAGGGATAAAGCGGTTATCAGAGTTGGCACGAATCCACAGTAGCATGTCTTTATCTAACGGGGCTTTGCGTTGTCGCAACACTTTGGCCAGCCAGATAACGGGAGATTCACTCCCAGCTTGCCAGCCACTCAATTGCATTTCTGCCAGAGTAAAGAAACGAACTAAATGCACAATTTGTTCTTCGGTTAGCGACTCAGCTGCCGCAAACCACTGATCTTTACCCTGCTTCATCAATGGTGCTTTTGTGGTGAGGGTGGCGTCGTCCAGGTGCTCCCCAAGCGCATCGAGCTGATCTTGTTCGCTGAGGCTGATAAAAGCGAGCAGATCCTGATTATCAATCGTGTGATTGGTCGTGTCTTCAGATTGGTTCGGATTCCAAGCGCCCACTGTCATTGTTCTACCTGCCGTGCTGATTAAAGTGACTATTATACGCGGCTGTTGTCTAGGTGTCCCCTGAGCAATGCACTCCTGAGTAGGGATTAACAGTTGAACTGTATAAAAAAACAGGTGTAAGCTATCGCTTTATGGGTATCGCCCTTGGTTGCTGAAACTTTGGTGGCGCTGATGTACAGGCAGTTAGGTAGTATGGGTGGGACTATTTCGTGACATTGAATCCTGAGGCATTTTCTTTGTCGGTATCCGCGCCGTCGCTCTCTGAGTTGGCGGGAGAAAATGTGGATGAGCGTCCTGTCTCTCGCCAGCGCAAGATTATTCATGTGGATGCGGATTGTTTTTTTGCAGCCATCGAAATGCGGGATGACCCCAAACTGCGCGATCGTCCTATGGCCGTGGGAGGCGATCCCAGCCGTCGCGGGGTGATATCCACCTGCAACTATGAGGCACGAGAATTTGGTGTGCATTCCGCGATGGCTTCCGCCTACGCCAAGAGCCTCTGCCCCGAATTGATTATTGTTCCCCACCGCACAGAAAAGTACCGTGAAGCTTCGCAAATAATGCGAGACATTTTCTTTGATTACACGGATTTGGTTGAGCCTCTGTCTCTGGATGAGGCTTTTCTCGATGTTAGCGAGTGCGAAAAACATCAGGGTAGCGCCACGCTTATTGCCCAAGAGATTCGTCAGCGTATCGAGGCCGCGCTGTCTATTACGGTATCAGCGGGGGTTGGCCCCAATAAATTTATTGCTAAGGTTGCCAGCGATTGGCAGAAACCTGACGGTTTGACCGTGGTCACACCCGCTCAGGTTGATACCTTTACCGCGCAACTGCCGATCAAGCGAGTTTATGGTGTGGGCAAGGTGACGGCCGAGAAGATGCACCGAGTGGGGGTAAAAACTTGTGGGGATCTGCGCCGCTATTCGATATTTGAGCTGAGTGAATTGTTTGGCAGTTTCGGCCCGCGCCTGCACAGTTTGTGTCGCGGTCAGGATGAGCGCTTGGTAAAACCCAGTCGGCGACGTAAATCTTTGAGCGTTGAGCATACCTATGAGCAGGATTTACCCAGCCTCGTGGCGTGCTTGGATAAATTACCCGAGCTTTTTCTGCAGCTCAAAGGTCGGCTCGAACGAGTGGATGAAGACTATCGAGTGGTGAAGGCCTTTGCCAAGGTGAAATTCGATGATTTTGCCTCCACCACGGTGGAGCGAGTTGGCACCCAAGCGCAAATTAAAGACTATAAAAAACTACTGCAAGAAGCCTTTGAGCGGGGTAATCGCCCAGTGCGGTTATTAGGGATTGGTGTACGCTTTGTTGACTTAAAAGAGGATGAAGATTTCGTACAGCTGGACATTTTTCAAGATTTACGAAGGCTGTATCCTACGGGTGACCCGTCGCACGAGGACTTTATTGGACCCACTAGGGGCCAATAAATTGCCACGCTCACAACTTATTTAACCTGTCAATTCTAGACCTTTTTTAATTGCCCACTATAATCGCGCGCCCAAGCGGAATATTGCGAACATTTTAATAGAGGTAGCGCAGGTTGATCGTTTTTACCGCCACCAACAAACACACCCGAGATGTCTATGTCGGGACTGCCCGAGAAAGCGTTGAGGAGGAATGGGCAGACCTCCACGCCCAAGCCGAACAAGGCGCCAGTGGGCAATTTTTTATCCAACTACGTGAACACGGAGCCGATGGCTTCGAGGTGGACACTTGGGCCTATGGTGAAAGCCCCAGTGAAGCCCGAGAATCCGTGCGAGAAGCACGCGAGGACCTTGGCGCACAGCCAATTAAGTCGTCGCGCAGCAAGGTTATCGCTCGCAAGCCTGCCAGTGAGCAGTCTGACAGCATGAAAGCGCTTATGGCGGCTTTTCAAGAGGCCTTGACTGACACCGATGAGGTCGATGAGGAGGATGCCCTAGAAGGGCTGGTGCCTGAAGCGTCGTCCACAGAGAAGAAGCCCGCTGGCAAGGAGCCGGTGGCGGGCACTGATCGCGAACGACCGTTGCAGCAAAAACCGGCGGCAGCCTCTCCAGCGACACAGCCTGAGCCAAACGCTGAGGCTCGTAGCTCGGTTGCTACCAACGCTGAAGTTGCCGATGACAGCTCTGAATCGCAAGACGATGATGCCAAGATGATGGCGCGCATCGAAGCGATGAAGATGGCGCAGGCGAAACTGTTGCAAGATCGCGAGCAGTCGCCGTCGTCTGCTGCGTCGAACCGCGTCAAGCCTGTTGCGTCCAAACCCGCTAAGCCGGCTAAGATCGCCTCTGGCCGCACCGGATCAGCGGCTAAAGAGAAGCGCATTCGAGAGGCTATCGAGCTTGAGCGAGAGCGTCGTGAATCCACTCGACAGGTTCGTGGTCGCGATGAGTACGATGAAATGAATGCCGTGATGGCACGTGTTGAAATGCGTCGTCTGGCCACCAAGCGTTCCAATGCTGAGAAGACCAAGCAGGAAGCTGCGCAAAAGCGTAAGCTAGAACGTGAAAAAAAGGCAGCCGCAGCGACTTCAAACGCCGATTCTCGCGGAGTTCAAAGCGGTCAAACTGCAGCTAAAAGCCCTAGGCCAACGCGATCTCGGGCCAAATCAGCCGTCAGCGCTACGGCCACAGAGCCCAAGCCTAAGGCGGCGAGCAAAACGCTGAAATTGGCTGCGGGTCGCACAGGGTCCAGTGCCAAAGAAAAACGTATCAAGGAAGCGATTGCGCAGGAAAAAGCCGATCGATTGGCTAAAAAGAGTTCGCAAAGCGCGACTGAAGCCGCAGAAATGGCGGCCCTGTTAGCGCGCCTTGATGAGCGTTCCAAAAAGGCTGAAAAAATGAAGCGCAGTCGATAGGCGGTTGCGTTGATCTGTCTTCATCTGTCATCGTGAGTCGATGGCAGATGAAGTGGATTGATTAAACCTTGGCGGTCAATGCTTGGCCTGAAAAGCTGACGCCTTCCCAGCCTTGTTGCATAAAGTTGCGAATATTTTGGTGATCGTCGCCATTGGGGTTCTGTAGAACATCGTTGCGGTAGTATTGACCGAAGCAGGCCAGAGTCTCTGATGGCGTGAGGCCGTTGAGCTGGGCAAAAGCGAGTAGCTTACAGGAGCCTTGGTTCTGATCCGCTTCATTGATGGTGGCGCCATTGGTAAAGCGGGTGGGGGTGAATTGGTAGTTGGATTCGACGACTGCCATGGTGTCGGTGAATTCGATGGCCTCAGGGGTGTTTCTTAGAGTGTCTAAAAAAGCATCAAGTGTCATTGGTTTGTTACCTTGGGTGACAGATAAACCGGTAAAGTGATACCGATTTGGGAAAATTGGAGCGTCAGTTTAACAAACCACACAGTCCTGTTTCGAGTGTTAGTGTCTTTTGGCATTAGCTGTTAATATGCCCGACCTGAGTGAGGCATTCTCAAAAAAGCCATTGTTTTAACGAACAATAAAATGAATACATAGACAGTGATCCTGTCGGGCTTATTGACGAGGTAGTAGTAAAGTGAGACGTAGAAAGAACCGATCTGAAGAAGATAGCAGCGAAATCGATTTGACCCCGATGCTCGACGTTGTTTTCATTATGTTGATTTTCTTTATTGTGACGGCATCGTTCGTGAAAGAGTCGACAATTGACATAAACATGCCAGAGAAGAACGATAATCCACCACCGCCTAACGAAGACAATACGGCGATTTTGGTGAGTGTTCGCGCTAACAATGAAATCTGGATGGAAGACCGTCGCGTTGATGTACGTGCGGTACGAGCGAACATCGAGCGTCTTCACGCAGAGAAGCCAAAGGCTCCGGTAGTGATCAAAGCTGATCCTAACTCCAGCGCCAAAATGTTCGTCGCCATCGCTGATGCCGCGCGCGAAGCGAACGTTTATAATGTATCTCTGGTGCCACCGGAAGAAAAGTAATCCGGTAGTCATGAAAAAGCCACCTAGCAGTGGCTTTTTTTTCGTCTGTCAAAAAGTGATAAGGGCGCAGCGTTGGTGGTACAGGGCAAGCGGCGTCGTGTTCTTTCAGTTATTCTCCGCAGCATTCAGCTGTTTTCGGTTATGCACCATTCCTCTGCCGTTCGCAGCTGATGGTTTCGTGCATATGTTGCGCCATCAAGCGATTGAAATCTTGTTGGTGGATGTGAATTAAGTGTTCGTGATCGCCAGCTTCCAGCCAAAGCTCCTGTGCGCCTTGCAGTTGGTCGTCCCAGATAACATTGATGCCGTAGGCTTGGCCAAACGAAGGTATGGCTCCGTGCTCGCAATCGAAAAAGATATCATCGAGCTCTTCTTCGTCGGCTAATTGTAGGCGCCGATCCAGTATTTGATTGAGGGTATGGCGCAGAACTCGATGACTGGCGGGGACTATGGCCATGGTGTAGTGGAGGTCTTCGTCGCGAAATACCACGCCTTTGACCATATTGTTAGAGGGAACGTCAGCGCAGCGAGCGGTGTTAAAGGAGCCCTCAGCGTAACGGTGTTCGAGAACGTCGAATGCGACGTCTTTAGTCTTGAGAAAGTTCTCCAGCGTAATCGCCACTCCCATATCTTACCTCCCATGAAGTACGCTGGTGGCTTGGCGATTCTGATGACGAGACGGTTCCAGCAACTTCTGGAATCTCGATAGTCACAGGTCATTGTGTGCCCTGTGACGATCAGTCGCCGCACCAGCGTTATGACGCTTGAACAGGTTATCTCGACATTAAGTATAGGCGTAATTTTCAGAGTCGGCTTTTACGCCCTCCGCTGTGGGTGCAATCACCTCGACCTTGGGTATCTCAAAACCATTAAAATCACAGGCACAGGCAACGCTATAGGCGCCCACATTAGAAATTCTCAATAGATCCCCCGCTTGAGTATCACTAGGGAGTTGATAGTGCGGAGAAAAGGTGTCCATGGAATCGCAAGTGGGGCCGGCAATCACCCAAGCTTGTTGTTCCCCCTGACGCGAGCTCTGCAGACGGAAGCCAAATTCACTGCTCATTTCAATCAGGCCATTGTAGTAACCGCAATCGAGATAGGCCCAGGGATAGCCATGGCGATGAGTGGTGTTGATGACCTGGCACTCGAGAGTACCGGCACTGGCAACCAGGTAGCGGCCGGGTTCGGCCACCAGCTGCAACGATGCGGGTAGGCGCTCCAGAGCTGGGCGGATGGACTCTGCTAGCGATTCAATGGATGGCGTTGATGGGGCAACCTGACAGGGAAAGCCCCCGCCGATGTTGAACAGGCGCGGTGTTAACCCCAGCTCACTCATGCATTGCAAAACCTGTTGGGCCCGCTCAATAGCCGTGATCCAGCTATTGCCGTCGGTACACTGGGAGCCTACATGAAAAGTGACGCCACAAAGGTTTAGCTTATTGTTGGCGGCATATTCGAGCAATGGGAGAAGGTGATCATCCGTCGCGCCAAATTTTGTGCTCAGCGGCCAGACAGAGCCCTGACCATCGGTAGGCAGGCGCAGCTCGTAGTTGCTGAGTGGCGCGTGTTGCTCGAGGCTTTTAAGCTCTTCTAGGCAATCGACAGCAAACCAGCGCACTCCATAGGCCTCTGCTGCACGAATACTGCTGGGGGTTTTGATGGGGTTGCTGAAAATGATTTGCTCACCGGGTACGTGAATACGCTTGAGCAGTTCGAGTTCGCCTTCGGAGGCAATTTCAAATTTCACACCTAGCTGTTTTAAATGTCGGAGCACAGCGGGATGAGGATTGGCTTTTACCGCGTAGTGGGGATCAACCATGGGCAGGGCTTGCGCAAAATCCTCCGCTTGTCGGGAAATGGCAGAGAGATCCAATGACAGCCTAGGGCCATCGTAATCGGCATCAAAGTGAGTTTGCGGGGACGATTGATAATGGTTCGCGAGAGCTGAGGGCACAGTTAATCCTTTCTCGTTGTTATAGTGCTGTAAAGAGTAGGCGGTCTCCGTTATCAATATGTATTGCTTACCTGTATACAAATGCCATATATTTGTCTCAAATTGTAAAAATTAATGATCAATATGATAAATATCTCCGAGTTTGATCAAAAACTATTGGTTTTATTGACTGAGAATGCCCGCTTGACGGTATCTGAGCTCGCTAAACGCCTTGGGGCGAGTCGTTTGACGGTGCAAAACCATATGCAGCAGTTGGAGCGAAAAAAGATCATTCAGGGCTATACCGTGAAGTTGCATCAAGCGTTTCTGGGCCAGCAGGTCGCGGCTCACATGCTGATTGCCACCGATCAGAAACTCATTGGTCCAGTGGTGAGGTCGCTGGAGAAGATTGACGAGATTCACTCACTCTACTCGATCAGTGGCGAGTACGATCTTGTCGCGGAGTTGAGAGCGAGTTCAACGGCACAATTGGATGAGGCGATGGATAAAGTCACTCAAATCGCCGGCGTTCTGCGCTCTCATAGCTCGGTACTGCTAGCGCAAAAAATCAGTCGATAAGCTCTCTAATTGGGTTTTGTTAGAGGCAATCGTTCCATAAGGCATGTGTTTGAGCACCTATACTTATTCGTATTGCCATGCGGAGGTTAGGTTATGTCACTGCAACTCTTACCTACAGAGGCCTATCTGGCCGAACATCAGCTCAAGTTCGACACGCTCATACACCCTGAATCCTTCACTGCTCTGCAGACTGCGCACGCCGCACACATTTCACCGGCCCAGATGGTGAAATCCTTATTGTTATGGGATGGCTCGGATTATTTGATGTGCCTATTGCCGGCATCTCACGTTCTGGTTTTGAGTTGGATTGACCGAGAAACGGGAAAGAAACACCGCTTCGCCAGCGAGCAAGAAATCGCGGAGCAACTGCAAGGATGCGTTGAGGGGGCTGTGCCTGCTTTGGGGCAAGCTTTTGATATGCCTGTTATCTGGGATCACAGTTTACGAAACTTACAGGATGCTTATTTTGAGGCCGGTGATCACAAGCATTTGATTCATATGGAGGCCGATGAGTTTCTCTCCTTGTTGGATCAAGACAACTCCATGACTCTGTGCTGCACCGCCGATAGCATGGAGTATTATCAGTACATTCACTGAGAGCTCACCTTTCAAAGAAGGTCAGATCAATCCCTTCTTCTGTTGACTGCAAAGGCTAAGTGGTTGGTACTTAGTGGGCAAATTCTCTGTTTCCTGTGTCGATTGGTAAGCCGAGCGGTCGTCAGTAGACGTCCGCGGCTTCACTGCGTGTTACACTCGTTGCCATAAAAACAGATGGGGNCGNGGTGTGAAATCACTCTATTGGCATGACTACGAAACTTGGGGCGAAGTCCCAGCGAAAGATCGACCGTCTCAGTTTGCGGGTATTCGGACCGACGAAGATCTCAATATAATTGGCGCGCCACTGGTCACCTACTGCAAGCCCAGTAGTGATGTTTTACCGAAACCTGAAGCCTGTTTGGTGACAGGCATTACCCCACAAAAAGCGCTGGCCGAAGGCCTATCCGAGCGTGAGTTCATCGAAGCCATTCATGCGGAACTATCCCTGCCGGGCACTTGCAGTGTGGGCTATAACACGTTGCGTTTTGATGATGAAGTCACTCGCTACAGTCTGTATCGCAATTTTTACGACCCCTATGAGCGCGAGTGGCGCAATGGCAATTCTCGCTGGGATATCATTGATATGGTGCGTCTCACTCGGGCCCTGCGGCCGGAAGGCATCGAATGGCCCAATCACGATGATGGCAGACCCAGTTTTAAGTTAGAGCATCTCACGGTAGCCAATGGAATTGGCCATGAGGCCGCGCATGATGCCTTGTCGGATGTGCACGCGACCATTGCCGTGGCGAAACTGATTAAAGACAAGCAGCCCGCTCTCTACGATCATATCTACCAATTGCGCAGCAAGCAGAAGGTGGCGGCATTGATCGATTTAGTTAATCGTCGACCGCTGTTACATATTTCTTCAATGTTCCCAGCAGAGCACGGGTGCGCGGCGATTGTTGTGCCTCTGGCCATGCATCCAGTGAATAAGAATGCGGTGATTGTGTGTAATCTCTCGGTGGATCCAACGCCGCTTATCAATCTCTCTGCCGAGGCGATCGCCGAGAAACTCTACACCCGTACGGAAGATTTGGCTGAGGGTGAAACTCGCTTGCCTCTCAAGCTAGTGCACCTAAATAAATGTCCGGTGCTAACGACCATTAAGTTGCTGGATGATGCATCGGCACAGCGCCTCAGTATTGATAAGGCCCTGTGTGAAAAGCACTGGCAGATGTTGAGCCGTGTCGATCTCAAAGAAAAATTGCAACAGGTCTATCAAGCCTCCAATTTCAAGCCGTCACCGGACCCGGAGCAGCAACTCTATGACGGTTTCTTAAAAGATGCCGACAAACGTACCAGCGAACGTTTGCGTCGCGCCACGCCAGAGCAATTACAAGGACAGAACTTTGTATTTGAAGACGCGCGTCTGTCGGCAATGTTGCTACGCTACAAAGCACGTAACTATCCGCAAGTGTTGACCGAGGCGGAGCGGCAGGAATGGTTGGATTGGCGGCGGTCTTGGTTGACCGATCCGGAGGCCGGTGCGGGTATTACCTTGACGGAATTAGCGGAACGTATTGCTCGTATTCGCCAGCAGCAGACGTTGTCTGAGGGCCAGCAACAAGTGTTGGTTGACCTTGAAAGCTACGCTGCAGGATTACTGGAGAATTAATGGACAAGCTTCTGGTGTTGGTGGATGTGCAGAACGTGTATTACACCACTCGACAGTTTTACCAAAAGAACTTTGATTACAACCGTTTCTGGAGTGCGATCAGTGTCAATGCCGAGGTAGAGCGCGCTTTTGCCTACGCGATTGATCGCGGAGATACCAAGCAGAGACAGTTTCAGAATATCCTCCGAGCTATTGGCTTTGAGGTAAAGCTGAAACCCTTTATTCAGCGCAGCGACGGCTCCGCAAAAGGTGATTGGGATGTGGGTATTGCGGTGGATGCCATGGACTTTTCCCATTCGGTAGACCGGGTTGTTCTGGTCTCGGGTGATGGCGATTTTGGTATTCTCGTCGATCGAATCAAAGAAAAGTTCCAGATTCCCGTGGATGTCTATGGCGTTCGCACACTTACCGCCGATAACCTCATCGCCTCCGCCAGCCGCTTTATGGCTATTGAGGATTCGCTGTTGCTGTAGCCGTGAATGCCAAGGTGAATGCTGGGTTCGGTGATGCGTTAAATCGATAAGGCTAAGTCATAGCGTGGCAGATAGATGGAGGTTACGAGTCTGTCTTGCCGCGCGCATATTGACCGAACCCTTTTATCGCTGTAGTTAATTCCTGTTGCAAGCAGAGGGATGCACCGCACGAGTGCGCATTCTGACAATAACCCCGAAGAGGTTGCTGGGCCTAAGTTGATAGAGTCTGCACGGGTGTCCCGCCACAGCCAAAACTGCGATGAGAGAGTCTATTGCAGCACCGTGCATCGCTGGAGGCTCGATGGCGCGAAACGGTTGCGCTAGTTTAAACATCTTTGGTGAAAAATCATTCAACGCGTCGAGGCGCGGCCTTTAATGATTGCGCCACAGGGCAAGCACTTGTGAGGGCTCGGGGCGAATCATAAGGTCACCACTCACATCGACGACGGGTAGGTTGTAACGTCGCGTACTGAGACCCGAATCATTCATGCGTTGGTGTAAGTTTTGGGCAACGCTCTCATCGTCGACGCTAAAATAGCGGTAGTTCAAGTTGTTGGCTTCAAGGCTGCGACGCATTTTCTGCGTGATACTGCAGCTGTTACGTCCATAAATGTTTATGTATGGCTCGCCTATGAACTGGGGGTTGAGCGCCCACTTGGGCTCCAGCTTCTGCCACACTTGTAGACCGGCCATGACAATCAAGGCCAAAAAGAGTAACTTTTTCACGTGCTATCTTCCTTGTTTCTGCGATGGGTTTCAAAGCTTACCTGGGTGTCTAGATTCTAGTGGTTGATAACAAGGCTCTTAGACAGAAAGTCGAAACCGGTGGTCATTCTTCGTGAAATCAGCGTGAATACTAAACACTTGCCGCCAGCTGGTCGAGCGCCTGTTGTGTGATTTGGCGAGCGAATTCCGTATTTTTTTTGTGCGACGGCGACCAACCGAGAATAAATCGTTGAAAATCGGCCCACGCCAGTGGGTAGAGGCGTCGCCATTCAGATTCGATGTCTTGTGCATTCAGGGAGTTGTTACGTCGCGCCAAAGAAGCCCTGAATTCGGAGAAATAGAGGTCGAGCAGTTCCTGGTGATGTTGGTGACAATCTTCTTCTGACAGGCAGCTGCCGAGAAAATAAATCACATCTTTCATCCCACAGCCGGCGCCCACGTATTGAAAATCAACCGCCGCCACTTGTTTTGAGTCTTCACTGAAACAAAAGTTCGCCACTTTGGCATCGCCGTGAACGAGGGTGGTGTAGCGAGTATGTTGAAGCGCAAGGTCCAACTGCTGTGCGGCTTGTTTAAGGGGGGAGTCCGCCATGGCTTGCCACTCGTCGGGTCGGGTTTCCAAGTGCCAGTAGCAGCCTTGAGGCCAAAGCGATTTTGTCCAATTGGGATCGTCATTGGGGCGCACAAAGGCTGCGTGAAAGTTCGCGAGCCAACTCAAACATGGCAAACACTGTTGCGCAGAGAGTTGTGTGTGTCGGCTGGGAAACCCCGCCAAATCTAGATCTTCAAGGACGATGCATTGGTGACTGCTCGAAAGATTGAGTACGCCGTAGCAGTGCGGGACGCTGCAAGAGGAATCACAGATAGAGGCCCAATGTTGATACCAGTGGCATTCAACTTCGTACGAGCGCAATTTACGCTGATTGGAGAGCTGTGTGTTCCAGCCTCTCGGGTGTTGTTGAGTG
>PANW01000018.1 GCA_002707785.1 Cellvibrionaceae bacterium
CACAGGCAAAAACCCAAGTGTAGATTGCACCAATGGTGCCGATTTGAGTGAGGCTTAGGCCGATGTCTTTGGCCATGCCGGTGTTAAAGATTGAATAAGAGGTTTGAAAGAGAAAGAGCCAGTTAACAAAGACGACGCCGATCAAGGTCCATAAGAACCAGGCTCTGCCGCCACCTAATTTATACTTAGTCGTGTTCATGATAGTTCTCCAAATTGTTCCGTGTTGTCGAAGGTAAATGCTTGAATTCACGAGTAGATTAGCGACGATGAGATTTGAATGATGTGTACAGGGATGTGAGCTTTGTGTGATTGGGACAGGTCGAAGTGAACGCTTTCGGAGGAAGGCTCAGCAACGATGAAAGAATGGATTGACTAAAAAGCACAAAAGCCCCAATGATGACATCGGAGCCTTCGCGCAGTGATCTAGAAAAGATCCATAGCTGACACTTGTCAGATCGCAAAATCACTGCAATAGAAGGCGGCAAGTACCAGTCCAGTAATCACCGTTCCGGCGTTCAACTTCTTACCTTCTCCGGCAATGACTCGTCCAACTAATAGAGTCAAATAGCCCAGCATGATCCCAGTGACAATATTACCGGTCAGCACAATGAAGACTGCGCAAGTAAGACCGGACATGGCATCAACCGAATCGGAGAAGTTGATCTTGGCGACGTTACGCAGCATCAACAGCCCCACATACATCAGCGCAGGCGAGGTGGCATAAGCCGGCACCAGAGAGCTTAGTGGCGCTAGAAACAACATCAGCAAGAACAACACACCCACGGTGACGGCAGTCAGGCCGGTTTTGCCACCCGCTGCCGTGCCCGCCGCCGATTCGATATAGACCGCCGCTGGTGAACCGCCGACCATACCGGCGAACACGCTGGAGAGAGAGTCCGCGCTGAGGGCTTTGCCGCCCTCTTGAATGCGACCGCGTTCATCGAGCAGTTTAGCTTGATCGGCCACCGCACGAATGGTGGCAGTGGCATCAAAAACCGAGGTCAGTACAAGGGCAAAGATACAGGGCAGAATGGCAATGTTTAGAGCCCCCATGATGTCAAAGTCGCCGATCAGAGTATCCGCATCGGAGAAAGATGGCATGGCGAAGATGCCGTGGTATTCAATGGCGGGATCAAAGGCAATCCCCACCGCCGAGATACCCAAAATGACCAATAAGATGCCACCCGGGATGCCGCGACGCTCGACACCAAACATCAATCCCAAACCAATCACTGACATCAGTACCGGCATGGAGGTAAAGTCGCCCAGCATCACCGGCAAGCCATCATGGGGGTTCTTAATCACAAGATCGACACCATTGGCGGCAATCAGCAGCAGGAACAAACCGATACCCACGCTGGTGCCATGGCCAATGCCCGCAGGCAGGTTATTTAGAATCCACTCGCGCACACCGAGCAAGGTGATACCTGAGAACACAACGCCCATGACCACCACAGCGCCCAAGGCCACAGGAATACTCACGCCTTGGCCGATCACCAAGCTGAATGCCAAAAAGGCCGTGAGAGAGATGGCGCAGCCGATGGCGATGGGCAAATTGGCCCACCAGCCCATCAACAAGCTGCCGACACCGGCCACGAGACAGGTCGCGATATAAACCGCGCCGTGATCAAAGCCCGCTGCGCTCAACATGCCTGGAATCACGATAACGGAGTAGACCATTGCCAGAAAGGTGGTCACACCGGCGACCAACTCGGTATCAATGGAGCTGCCGCGCTCTGCGATACAGAAGTAGTTATTGGCCCAGGCTTTCAGCCGATCAACAACACTTGGTGAACCTGGTGAAACGCTTGAACCTGTGGCTCCGGTATAAATTGATTTTGTATTCATAACCCTGACTCCGCTCATCAATAATGACGATAATTATGGGGAACAGGATAGCGATCAGATGTGTGATGGTCTGTGTGATCAATGCCGGTCAAAGTGACCTTTCCGACTGGCGTTATAATGGAATGTTCTTTAGAGAGGCGATTCTAAGCGACGCTTTGGGTATTGCTTTCGCAGCTCTTGCAGCATCAATATCGGGTTAGGGTATGCGACAATTCAAACTAGCGGTAAGTTTTGCGGTCACGATATCTGTGGGATTAACCCTTGTCTGGGAACAATGTCTCGCTATACGCAAAACCGGATGCACATGTGGGCATCGCGATACGGTCATCAGAATCGGCGAGAAACCGGTATACCCCACCTATCGCAGAGCTTATTAAAGTAGCTTGCTCAAGCGAGCCAACAACAGTACCGGGCTAACCGGTTTCGACAGAAAGTCCACCGCTCCCATCTCAAGACCTTCCCGATAATGTTCTTCACTGTCCAATCCCGATACAAAAATCACCGGAATTTGCTCGGTGGCCGGATCAAATTTGAGCGCTTTACAGACTTCAAAACCACTCATTCCGGGCATTAAGACGTCCAGTATAATGGCACTTGGAGCTTTGTCAGACGCGGCCAACTGCAAGGCTTTTTCACCATTGGTTGCCGCCAAAACAGTGTATTGCTCTTGCAAGACTGACATCATCAAACGGATGTTATCTGGCTCATCATCGACCACCAAGACGGTGGGTTTCTGTGATTTAGTATCTGGGGTATTTGTCGACAAAAGAGGTTCCTCTATTTTCAGCCAATGAGCGAGCACACCATAGAGATCCTGGGGCTCAAACGGCTTGGTTAAATGAGCATTCATGCCCGCGGCAAGAAAACGCTCGCCATCACCCACCAATGCATGGGCCGTCATCGCGACAACGGGAACATCCTTGCCCCAAGGCTGCTTTCGCAACACCTCTACCGCCTGTAAGCCGCCCATCACTGGCATTTCTATATCCATTAACACCAAATCATATTGCCGCTGCTCAAGACGATCCAACGCCTTGGCACCATCGTCGACTAGGTCGACCTGCAAACCGGTTTTTGTTAACAACTCAGACACGATCAGCAGATTGATTTCATCATCATCGACAACCAATACATGATAATTGCCACGGAAATGAATCAGTTCATCAGACTCGGCAACAGCACCCGCCTGCCCCTTGTGGTTGATAAGATCAGCCAAAGCACGACGACTGAGAGGATAATCCAAGCGCGTGGTGTAATTAAAGTCGGACAAATGATAAGGCGTTGATTGCCCAGAAGGTAACGCCGCTAAAAAGGCCAACTCAGAATGTTCACTCTGTAGCAGTTTAATCGCCGGCAGTAAGGTTTTGTCCAAGCCATCAAACAAGACCATATCAAGCGGTGCATCGGCCTCACAGTCGGAGTCACTCAGTTGATGTCCCAGCTGAGACAATTCCTTTACTAGGGTTCTCTCTGCATCTAGGCCACAAACCAAAATGGATTGAGGTAGCACCTCAATGTCGGGCTCTCGCTCAACACAACCAAATCTCACCGTTGCCGTGAAGCGACTGCCCTTGCTGGGTTCGCTGTCCACCACCAGCCCTCCCCCCATCAGGCCCGTTAGTTCGCAGCACAAACTCAATCCCAAGCCCGGCTTAAGAGCCGATTGTGGATGATTGCCCACCACACCGCATACAGACTCATCAGAGACTCCCTCACCACTGTCCTCGACAGCAAAGTGAATCGGCTGTTCTTGATTATGCGGATCTGACAGAGTGATGCGTAAACAGATTGAGCCCTCCGCGGTGTGCCTGATGGAGTTAGACACCAAGTTAAGTAATAACTGCTCAAGTCTATTTGCATCCCCCAGTAACAATGGAAGATTGTCCTGCGGAAGATCCAATTCGAATTTCAAAGATTTTTCTAAAGCGCGCGGCGCGACTATGTCGATAAGCCGATCAATCACATCATCGAGATAGAAAGTTTCAGTATTGAGACTCAACTCCCCTCTTTCAACTTTAGCCACATCAACAATATCGTTGACCACACTGAGCATATAGTTGGTGGTGCGGCGAATCTTCTGCAGATAGTCCCGCCCCAGCTCATCCGTCTGCTGCTTCATCGCTAGGCGACTAAGACCTAGCACACTGTTGATCGGAGTTCTTACCTCGTGGCTGACTCGAGCGAGAAAGTCCGTTTTGGCCCGATTCGCTAGGTCTGCATGTTCTCGTGCGGTTTCCAGGTCCTTTAGCGCTTCCTGTAAGCTCTTCTCGGCTGCGCGGCGCTGCTGAACTTCCTCCTGCAAGCGCTCATTCCAACGCTGAAATGATTGACTCTCCAAAGCTTGGCTGGCGGCAAGAAAGCGATGATCAGCCTCAGGTAAGTGTTTACCTTCGGCCCACTGCTGAGAGCTCTGTAACTCTTCTCCAGACAGGAGATACTGAGCATCGTGATTGTCTTCCCATCGCTTCATCGGCTCGGCGTAAGGGCGTCGAGCACTCAGCTGAGCATCAACCCATGTGCGGTCAAAGACGGTCTTATACACTTTCGTTCGCGGATAAGCTCGACCCTGCTTAATGGCAATTAAGCCTGACAGATACAAGCGACTGCTATCGTCTAGTGACTTCAGCGGACGCCCCTCACTCCCTCCGGCGAGTACTTTACTGTAGTCCGATAGCACCACGGTGCTATGCAGTGGATCCAACAGTACTCGGTCACGAATTGTGCGAAGGTGCTCTGGGTTGTCTTTGCTTTCCCAATCCTCGACGACATGCTGGCGAACGATCTGTTCTACCCATTGAACTTCATCCACGCCTTCAGGGATTGATTTTTGCACCGCGATTATCTGGCAGAGTTTTTGAGTCAGGAAAGGCTGTCCGTTACTCCAAGAAAATACGGCTTCGAGTAGACGTCGCGGATCACTGGATATCGACATCAAACCTTTGGATAAAGGCGCAGCGTTTTCTAGGGCAATCCCCTCTAGGGCAATGGCTTTACCCACATTAAACGGAGATCGAGTTTTGTCACTGATTAAATCAGAGGGTAAGGCAACACCAAAAAACGCAAACCTAATCTGCGGACGTCTTCGTTGACGGCCCGAAGATTGAACATAGCGCGAATAACAGAGAAGAAATCATGCCCATGGAAAGGCAAACTCAGAACCGCATCGATCTCATCGAAAAAAACCACACAACGCTGAGTTGGGTAGGCCGAAAGCAATTGGTTTTGAAAAAAATCACCCAGTTTTTTCGCAGGCGAGACGTCACCTAGAGACTTCCACCAATCAATCATCGCCGAACCAGCCGGGAGTTTGAATCCACGCCAAAGCTCCGAGATGATACCGGCAAACCACTGTTCGGTAGTCACATTAACGCTACCGATCCGACTCATATCAAGAAAGCAACACAGGTATCCGTCACTTTCCAAATGCATCTTGGTGTGTACCAGCAGAGACGACTTTCCCATCTGGCGAGAGTTGAATACGTAGCAAAGCTCGCCTGACTTCAAACCATCGAGAAGATCAACATCTGCCTCTCGCTCTATATAGACAGAGGTTTGCGCAGAAATACTGCCGCCAACCTGGTAGTTTAAAGACACTTCCGAATCTCTGGACATAAATCGCTACAAAACTGTCTTCAAATAATCAGAAAGCAAGCGACTGGTTGTCTTCGCCTGACCATTCATCAAGCGCGCCAAACCCAAGCGTTCAAGTTGATAGGTTTCAATGCGAGACAACTTATCGGCTTCACCACCATGAAGCTTATTGAAACCATTGATTGCACGTTCGTTGTTGACGATATCTTCATGCAACTGCTGTAGAAAGTCGGAATAAATCCCCCCCACATCTGCCCCTGTCACCAGAAATTCTTGCAAGGCTTTCGACGGGCTCTCCAACAAACCATCCTGACTGGCAAGATGATATAGCGCCAGCTGACAGAGATAGGGGTGGCCACCGAGCTCCGTTAACATGACGGTGATGGGGCTGGATACCGTCCCGTCGGCGCGCCAATTAAAACCATAAACCTGAGCTAACTGCTCTAATTGCTGACCATTAAAAAACTGTAATTCAATGGGAAGACCAATATTAAAAGGCGAGAGATTAAGATCTAACTGAACATAGACTTCGGTGGAATAAACCAGCACCTGACGCAACTTTTTCATGTCGTCACTGTGTTTGGATTCTTCAAACCAAGAGCGCAACAAGGGAAGAAAATCTCTACTCACTTGCTCGTAATCAAAGACTTGATTGAGCTCTTTCAGCACCAGCACTAGAGGCGTATCGCGCTGCTGTAAAATACTGTGAATATAGTTGCTACAACTGAGTTTACTACCAATCAGTTCATTCCAATTGTCATCAGGACTCTCATCCAATTTCAGTTGCGCACAAATATTGTGGCACAGCCAGCGTAGCAATCGATCAATATCAGACAATATGGCATGATCTGCTTGCAAAAGATCAATCGTCACCACGCCAAAACCTTCGCTTTCGGCTTGGTCCAATACCCGTAACATTAAAGAGCTTTTGCCCATTTTTCGCGGGCCTTTAATCCTGACCACAGAGCCTGGTTGCAGTATCTCTCGATAGACACGAGATTCTTCTTCCGTACGCTCGATATAAAAAGGTGAGCTGAACGACATCGCACCACCGGGGTACTCCAACTGCAGGGTTCGCTGACTGGACAACTTCACCAATTGCTCTTCAAGCAGTGGTCGAAAATTTCGTTTGGTCACACTAGTGTCAAACTTACTCGTTAATTCTTTCCATAGCTGCGAGCCCGCTTTGCGAACATAATCGTGATCATAACCCGTCTCATCGGCCACATGATTGTACCCCTTGCCCTCCCAAGACAATCGAAACACCTCGACCTTAATAAGACTCAATGAATCCGCTGGCAAGAAATTCCCCAGTATGTCTTTCGCTTCTTGGTGATTCATGGGATTGGTCATCCTTTTACAATGCAATAATTATTGTTCAACACATGCCTATTCAATCGCTTCGAGCCACTGCTTTATTAAATAGACAGAAAATCCTTCTACTTCAACTTATCTAACAATTGATCAATGGCTTCAACTGCCGCCTCAAAATCAAACAGATGCAGCGCCTCTCCAATCCGCTTTAAATCATCAAAATGCTCTGCGCCGGAATAACTCGCTAGCAGCTCATCCACTTGATTGAGAGAGTCGCTGTCACTTTGAATAGCGCTCTGCTTTATGCGTTCGATCTTGGCAATGGATATCGTGCTGCTTTTTTCCGACATAGAAGCATCATCAACTTGAACCGGTGTATTCTCCAATGACGTCAAGGCCAAGTTGATATTGTCGACAAGCTCTCTCAGCGAGGCCGACAAGCTATCGACTAGCGCTTCAGTCGCTGTTTTCTCAAGACACGCTTTTTCTAACTGCTTGGCTGTTTTTGCAACTTCTGTCGCCCCCAATGTTGCTGCACTGCTGGCCAAGGTATGTGCATAACGCATACCAGCGTCGACATCCTCAGCCGCCTGCATGTTCGAGAAATCCTCTTCGAAGTTTGCGCGCTCCCGAGCAAAACGGCTCAACAATTTCTCATACAGCGCATAGTTGTCTTGCACGTAGCTTAGGCCAGTTTTTATATCCAGCCCACTTATATCCAATGATTGCAATTCATGTGGGCCGGAAGCCTCCATCGAGTTAGCAGACGCAGCGCCAATAACCTTGGGTTGAATCCAGTCAGCCATGGTACGGAACATGACATTAGGGTTAATCGGTTTGGCAATGTGGTCATTCATTCCTGCGGCCAATGCCTTTTCTCTATCGCCGGCCATTGCGTTGGCGGTCATAGCCAGCACCGGTAAATCAGAAAATTGCGGATCCTCACGCAGTTTTCTGGTTGCCGTATAGCCATCCATTACGGGCATTTGACAGTCCATTAACACGCCGTCATAACGTCCTTTTTGCAATTGATCTAAGGCCTGTTGGCCGTCCAGAGCGACGTCGACGGTCATGCCGTTTTGTGTCAATAAGGCAACCGCCAGCTCTTGATTAAATTCGTTGTCTTCAACCAGCAAAATATGCGCACCGGCTATTTGGTCGATCCAGCGTGAATTATCCACCACGATTCGACTGTCGTGAGCTTGTCGAAGTGCTTTGTGCCCCATCGCCATTAATATGCTGTCGAGCAAAGTCGACGGCGTTATTGGCTTTGTCAAAAAGCTCTTAATCGCTAAGCCTTTAGCGGCATCGGCTGCCTCATCTTTTCCGTAGGCAGTCACCATGATGCAGGTTGGCATTTCTTCGATATCCAAGTTCTGGATGGCTCGCGTTGTTTCTATGCCATCCATTTCTGGCATCTTCCAGTCCATTAGCACCAATTCATATGGGTTGTTCGCACTATGTCCTTGAATTAAAGTCAGCGCATCAGCACCATCAGAACACACGTCCACCTGAAACCCAAAACCTTTTGTAGTGGACGCCAAGATCTCCCGAGAACTGGCATTGTCATCGACAATCAGTACCTTCAAACCCGCCAAATCTTTTGGCAGTAACACTGATTTGTCACAGGCCTCAGAGCTCTTTTCAAAGCTTGCCGTGAAAGAAAAACGAGACCCTTTCCCATACTCAGATGATACGGATATCTCTCCTTCCATCAGGGAAACAAGACGCTGACAAATGGTCAAACCTAAGCCCGTGCCTCCAAACTTTCTGGTAGTTGATGCATCTGCCTGACTGAAGGCTTGAAACAGGCTGCCCTGTTGTTCCTCAGTCATTCCCACGCCGGTATCCGTCACCGAAAACTGAAGCGTTACTGCTTCATCGGTTTGCTCGAGGATCTCTACGGCAACAACCACCTCACCTCTCTCGGTAAATTTGATGGCGTTGTTGCCTAGATTGAGCAGTACCTGGCCTAACCGAAGTCCATCACCAATGATTTCAGCGGGTAGTTCTGGGGGTAAATCAAACAAGAGCTCTAGTCCTTTGTCTTCCGCCTGCAGCCCCAGCACATTGATCATGTTGTGAAAAACGGTATCGAGCCCAAAAGGTGATTGCTCTAGCTCTAGTTTTCCGGCTTCGATTTTGGAGAAATCGAGTATGTCGTTAATGATATTGAGCAACAATTCCGCCGAGCGATGCACTTTCTCAACGTAATTGCGTTGTTTAGGCGCTAGCCCCGCCTGCAGTGCCAGCTGCGACATGCCAATAATCGAATTCATGGGTGTGCGTATTTCGTGCGACATGTTGGCCAGGAACTCACTCTTTGCTCGAGTCGCCTGCTCTGCCCGATCCCTTGCCTGAACAATTTCGCCTTCCAGCGTTTTGCGAACGCTGATGTCTCTAATGGCCGCCGACACCAGTAATCCGCTACTAGTTTGCAGTGGGCTCAAGCTAATTTCCACCGGGATTTCATCGCCATTTTTAGCCGCTGCAGCTAGCTCTGTCGAAGCGCCCATTTGCCGCACTTTCGGATCGGAAAAATACGCCATACGCAGTGAAGGGTGTTGTTTACTGAACCGCTCCGGCAGCAAAATTTCAACCGGTTTACCCAGAAGCTCATCGCTGTCATAACCGAACAACTCTTCCGTCTGTTGATTGACGAAGGAAATAAGGCCCAACTCGTTGACGATCACCATGCTATCAGGTGCCGATTCCAACAAACCTCGGAAGCGAGCTTCACTGTGCTTTCTTTCGGTAATATCGAGTATCGTGCCGTGCAGTTCATCCCTACCATCGCCATCAGCGTAAAGCACGGCACCTTTGTCATAAACCCAACGCTCAGTACCATCTGTCGCTATCACTCGGTACTCTAGAACGTAGGGACGTTTCTCCATGAGGGCTTGCGAAATTCCTTCATTAACCGACTGCACATCGTCGGGGTGAATAAATTGAGACAAGGTCACTTCATTTAATAGGAATTCACTCGGCGGCTTACCCGTAAGCGCTTCAATTTCCTTGCTGATATAGATCATTGAATTATCACGATCCAGTAGACAGGAATAGGCGGCTCCTGGAATAGTACTGACTAAGGCTCGAAAGTTCCCCTCACGCTTTGCCAGCTCTTTCAACAGAAGCGTCCGCTCTTGCTCTCTCGCCGCTGAGCGTCGGATGTAACCGGCCAATACTAGAGTGAACAAAATAGTAAATAACGGCAATACCAAGCTGGAAGAGGACCAAGGGCGATAACGTTCAATATCAATCGCACTCGCCGTCACCAACCATTGCCGGTGCCCCAGATTCATCGTGCGAGTTTTGGTGAACAACGAATCTAGATTTCCCTCAACATCTAGGCGAGACCGATGAAAATAGAGAAGTGCTCGGTCTCCTGACTTTAGCTCTTCTTCGAACCTGAGATTGAGGCCTGCAGGAAGTGTCATCTCTTCAAAGATCTTGTCGATCATCGCACCGATATCTAGCACTGCTATGGCAAACCCTTTTAAAGCCTGCCGGCGCTGCGTGGCCGTGTCTATCTCAGAGCCATTTTCATAAATAGGCAGAGACAGGACGACACCATAGCGCTCCGTATCAAACTGCACCAAATCCAAGCGCTGAGACACCAACAGGCTCTGCTGTTCTACAGTATCCCAAAGAACCTCCACGCCAGGAGGGTTGGTACCTATATCAAATAGATGGGCATTGGCATTGCTCGCTCGAGGCTCAAAATACTGAACGGGAAAATAGACCTCCCTCTCCGGCGACGGAATGACAGAACCATTTTCGTCGAGCTGTATAATTGTTTTTGCTTGCTGTGACCACTGTGATTCTGCTGCTTCAAACTCTTTACGTTCAGCGTGGAAAACCATCGGCACCCATTGCAAAGATAGGATACCGGGTAGATCAACGAGATCATGCTTGGTGAGAATTGAAAATTCACTTCTCGATACTTCTTCTGAAGCGGCAAACCCTGTTTGAATATCATAGAGAGAGTCAATGTAAGGGCGAACACCATACTCAATGGCTTTGAGACGATTATCAAACGCCTGATCAAAGCGCCCAATCACCGTGTTCTTATGGATACCATCCAACAGTTGATGCATTCCCAGCGCCAAGGCCACGCCTAAACTAATGACAGCGACTATGGCAAAATTTCCTGTGTGACTATCGTTTGGCTTACTAACTTTATCCTTTACCCACAGGGCAAACGATACAGTGGCCAACATACCGAACACCAACAGGCTTTCATCATCGATCGAACTCGCACCTTCACCCAGCTGTGCCACCATCGTTAGCTCTTTGGCTCGCGATGCCTGCCAAGCGGCCCCCGTCAGAGTTAGACCGGAAAAACCTACGGTCCAAGGAAGCCAAGCAGGCAATGTGCCTTCATTGGATTTGCGATAACGCTGCATGGCAACCAGCAATAAGCCCACGCCCAAGACAATAAATCCAATTGATGTGTGCACTGCCATTTTGGTGAGAGCACCCCACCCATAGGCCGTTTCCAAATTTGCCGCATAGCCGCCAAAAGCCACGACACCTAATGCAAACACCACAGATCCTAAACTGGCACTGATGGCGAGTAGAGAATTGCGATTACCTAGGCTAGACACCACCAAAGCCGCCCCCGACAAGAAGAAGCAGAGCGCAGTATTCGGCGCCATACGCCCGGGGTGCGACACATTCACGTCGATGTAGTGTTGCATGAACAATTGATCAATGGAGAAATCCACACTCAGCAGATACTGAAGCAGTGTGAGAGCCCCCAACACCGAGACTAAGGCGCCCAGCCATCGAGTGGTGTGAATGGATCGCTGTACCAACGCCAACAATCCCAGCCCAGCCAACACGAAACCTAGGGCAGTGTTGTATTGCATTGGGACAAACAGAGGATTGACCTGAATAAGGGCGCTGTTCTCGGTATACCAGCCGATCAGAACAATGCTCCCTAGCATGGTCACTAGAACCGCAAGGCTCTTAGCACTGTAGGCCAAAAGATCACGCTGGATAGAGTCAAACAAGGCTTCTTCTCCCAAAAGCCGAATGAACCATCAATATCCCATGTAACATAGAATTCCTGCCACTAATACTGATGGATTGGCAGCAGATATAATAACCAAAGCAGGAGAACAGAGAAAGGCACTTGTCGGGACACTAATGCCCGAGCGTAGCGGATCAAAAAGTGAAGAGTATCTGCCTTAGGCTATGAGTATGTACCAAGGGATTAAACATAGCCGTCAAGAGTATCAAGCCGCCGATACACAGCAGATCTCTCCAAGGGAAAGCGGATAGCCCCTTAAGCCACCTCCGTGAGCTCGTGTCGTTGTCTAAGATACCCAGAGAGTAAGAATGGCCATCGACAATGTGTTGGGCATGGGAGGTGGGGCTTAACCTTTTCAGAGTACTCATGGATTACACAATACCCTGTAAACTTGCCACTACGGTTACCGCGACCAAGCACAAGAACGTAAGTTTCATCATGCGCTCTAGTGCGATAGGATTAGTCTCTGACCTGCTCATGATTTACTCCTGTAAGTGAAGGTTGGGATCACGAATAAGAGTATTGCTCATCAAGGAGCGCAAGGATGTGTGAATGAGTATCGACAATGTGACTTTGACGATACGGATGCGAGATGCGAGATGCGAGATGCGAGATGCTAGGATGATCTCCGAAGCAACTGTTAAGCCAACAGCACCACAATGACAGCGAATAGCGCTCCCGCGACCGCCACCTTTAATCCCGTTTTATAGGCCGGCAATTTCGGTAGAAACATAAAGAACGCCGACACCGCAAAGAAAAGCAGGCAGGCTCCAAAGGCGATATTGAGAAAATACAACGGGCTGTTGGTGGTCGCTTTGTGCAAGACCACCATCTTCTGCAGGGGCTGCGGGTATTGCTCAACGGAATAAGCCGCAAGCCCAGTCGCTTTGTCATAGCGACCGGCTTCAAAAACCACGGTTTTATCTGTTTTCTCTAACACCCGAAAGCGCTTAAGGCCAAGCGTTTCACGAAGCTCATTCGATGACAAGTTGGGCGACAGCTGCTTCTCTATCTGGTACTCATACTTCAGGAATGCCGTTTCGCGGAATATCAGTAACACACCACTGATGGCGTATATCATCATTATGCCAGCCAGAAAGAACCCCAGTAATCGATGATACTTTCTGAAGGCCAGTGCGGTTTTCTGAGTCGTCACAACTTACATCTCCTCGGCAAAGAAAATCTTCGAATCAATGATTCTCTGCGGCAATCAAATTTAGCAGCAGAGAAAGCACTGGAAGACTAGCACATTCGTTTCAACTCTTGAGCGCGCAAACACCGTTTAACGCTTTGACCGTGGAGAAAATGCCATTAAGTGAGCTTCGCTTGATTGACATCAAACCACTAGCCCGCGGACTGCAGCTGCTGCCCCATCATCGCATGCACCGACTGAATGGCCTTTAGAGGTCGCACCATAACCTTGAAGTCGACGATCTTGCCTTCATCATTCCAGCGAATCATATCAACCCCGTTCACATGAATCCCGTCCAGCTCAGTGACAAATTCCAGTATCGCATCAGACTCTCCGACCACTTCCCGAACGTAGTGAAAGCTTCCATTGTTGAGAACCACACCGGCAGACTGAAGATACTTCAAGGTAATCGCTTTGCCTTCCAGTGGTGTATGCACCACCGGAGAATGAAACACTACATCGTCGGCAAGTAAATCTGCCAATTGAGTGGAATCGCCCTTGCCATTAAACGTATCGTGCCACTTCTGCATTACATCATTCATTGTGAGTTTCCTTTTTATTCTGTTGTTTGTTGTTGCTCGGTGTTAACGCTGGTTGCCATTAACACCCTGCTTGGTCTACCTCGTGTAACAATGCCCCTACAGTGCACTGGTGATCTTTTGCAGATGAAAACGCCCATTGCCAAGTAAACCATCGATAACCGTAAGACGTTTGACGTAGTGCCCGACATCCAACTCATCGGTCATACCAATCCCACCGTGTATCTGTATCGCCTGACGCCCAATAAACTGTGCCGCTCGGCCGGTTTGTACTTTTAGTGCTGCAACATCCATCTCGTCAATGTCACCGGTCTCTCTCAACTGCCCAGTACAATGATCAAGCAGGCAACGAGTTTTCTTCAAAATGACAGACATATCGGCAATTAAATGTCTGAGCACCTGAAAGCTCGCAATGGGCGCGCCAAATTGTTTCCGAGTTTTCGTATAATCTGCAGTGGTTCGAAGTAACTTCTCCATGGCACCCAGCGCCTCGGCACAAAGCAGAAAAATCGCACTGCGGAAGCTGCTCTCCAGTGTCGTTTTAGCATTCAGCGACACCACATTCGCTGCGCCAATACGGACCTGATCAAAGCTAAGTGTCGCCGCCTGAGAGCCATCCACCAAGCGATAATTTTCAAGAGTAACTCCGAGTGTATCTTCCGGCAGATAGAACAACCCCAACTGATCTTCGCCTTCAAGCTTCGCACTCACAATAAATCCTTGAGCTTGAGGCCCCGCTAATACCACCACCTTTTCCCCAGAAAGAAGATAACTATCTTCAACTCGGGATGCCACGCTAGAGACACTCAGAGGATTACTGCCACTGCCGGCCTCTTCCCACGCCAAAGCGAGAATAAGCTCGCCCGCAATGATTTTTGGAATGAGTTTCGTTTTCAACGCTTCATTGTGACTTTGCTTGAGCACATTCGCAGACTGCACGAGGGTACTAAAAAAAGGTTCCAGCACCAGCCCTCGGCCAAAGCACTCGGCCACATCGGCCATGTCGGAAAAGTCGCCGTCCAAGCCACCCAGATCTTCCGAAAAAGGGATCGCCAGCCAACCCAATTCAGCAAACAGTTGCCAGTGTTTTTCGCTATAGCCCAATTTTGATGCCGCCAAGCTGCGGCGGCTTTCAAAGTCGTATTCGCTGTCGACAAACTTCTGCACACTGTCGACCAACATATCTCTTACTTCGGGGCTCAATGTATTTACTGTATGGGTCATCATTTCATTAACTCCATTTTGGAGAGAATCTCGCGCTGCACTTGATGAGAGCCCCCATAGATAGAACAGGCACGATGATTCAGATATTTCGCCATCACTGTCAACATTGAGGCAGGTCCTATGGGCCGTGCAGTCGACCCCATTTTGAGTGCATCGTATTGATCCGCTAGCGCGAATGATCCGCAAACTTCTAGTGCCAGTTCAGCCACATGCTGCGTCAGGTCCATACTTTCGAGTTTTATCATAGACGCCATTTGCGCGGCCTCTTGATGATGAGGTCCAATCTTTCGCAGATAATTTTCACTGGCGGCCAAGCAACGCAAGTCCACCAACAACTGCGCCACCTTGTTTTTGAAAACAGCATCATCGGCCAACTGCCCTCCCGCACCATCATCCACTTCAGCCGCCAGCGTCATTAACCAATCGATCTCTCGCTTGAGGATAAACTGGCCATTGCCACCGCCAGAGCGCTCGTGCTCCAATAAATACTTGGCGACACTCCAGCCTTTGTCGTGCTCACCCAGTATCTGACTCTTGGGGACTCGCACTTGATTGAAGAACACTTCTGCCTGCTCAGGAAAGCCATCGAGACCAATGATTGGTCGCACTTCCATGCCCGGCAGCTCCATGCTGTCGAGCAACAAAAAAGTGATTCCCTGCTGCGGTCTACCCTCATTGGAAGTGCGAACCAGCAAAAACATATGGTCGACCTCGAACGCCCAGGTGGTCCAAATTTTTTGTCCGGTGATCACATAGTCATCGCCATCGGATTCAGCTTTGCACTGCAACGCTACCAAGTCGGAGCCGGCATTGGGCTCAGAATAGCCCTGACACCATGAGTGTTCGCCGGAAATAATTCCAGGAAGGTATTTCGACTTTTGCTCTCGTGTACCGAATTGCATAATCGCGGGCGCGACCATGTTCACCGACTGCGGCACCATTAGAGGCAAGCCGCGCTTGCAGTATTCTTCCCAAAACACATGGCGTTGATCTTCGTCCCAGGCTGGGCCGCCGTATTCTTCTGGCCACCCAACCACACTCCACCCCTTAGTGGCGAGTAATTTGTGCATCGTCATAATCGCGCTGAATGGGGGAAAATAACTGGTGGTTTTATCCACGCCCTCCCAAACTTCGTCGGGCACGTGATTGTCGAGAAAATCTGCAACTTCAAGGCGAAAGCGATCAAGCTCAGCCGTGGACAAAGAACCTACTGATGAGTCGGCCATAGTGGATTACCCTATTTTTTCTCTATTGTAGGCAGTCTTCCAACGCGCTATCTACGGTCAAATAGGACGAATGATATTAATAAATATTTCCCGTTGGTGATCCAGCAGACGGCCCGAGTTCTGTTGCTGAAGCTGAACGACATAAAACAAGTGACTAGAGAGGTGTAACAGGAGAGTGGTCGCCGCGCTAGTTCAGTCGAATACCGGCAGAAAGCCCAGTCTCGTCAAGGCTTTTAGGCAGTGACCTATGCAGTAGTTGCTTTGCCTCTGACAAAGAGATGGTCGCGGGCGATGAGCCTAGAATTTCAGCTGAAAAAGCGGAAGAAAACAACTGCTCAAGGATCACTGACTGCTCTTTGTCAGTGCTAAAAACAGATCGAAGGGTATCACTCTCGTCGCTGGGGAGACGATAAAACTCATACAACCACTGACAGGCGGCCTTGTAATCTTGCTGTTGTACCGCCTGGATAAAATGCTTCTTAAGTTGCCGTTCACGATAATGGCTAAGCATCAAAAACTGACTCACCAATAGCTGGCGATGACGAAACAATTGCCACAACAAAGCTAAGATAACCCCTAAGCCCGCAATCGCTTTGCCATAGTCAGCCCAGTTGAGATCCGTCGTCAGTGATTTCCAAGAAAAAGCCTTGCGCTCGACCATCCACTTCTGTGGAGGCACCACCAAGGTCTTCAATACTTGATCATCGGTATCCCACCAGTAATGGATCTGTTGCGGCAATTGAAACTCACCCACCTCTTCGAAAATATAAACTCGGGTTTCTCGGCGAATCCCCAACTGATCACCACGCGAAGAGCGGCTTAATACTTCGCTGGGCTTGTGATAGACACTCACCCCAGGAATTTCTGAAAACGGCAATTCAGGCAACATCATCGCTGGCGTATCGGCGGCAGAAATGGTGATCACTTGTGTCACCGCACCCCCCACTCGATAGAGCGCGTCAATATCAAACATTCCCTCAATCTCAAGACTGGCCTCGGGCGACACAATAAATTCTTCGATACCCTGTAGCGGCTCCGGCAGCTGCACTTCAAAGGTTACCGGTGAAGTCATCACTCGGCCCTCGACGACACCTTCTGCAGAATTCACGGATACCTCAACCCCCAGCGACGGAATTTGATAACGGCCCGCTTTCATCGGGTAGAGTAAAATCTCACGAGTTTGGGTTACCCAGGTCTGTCCTTGGATCTTTCGACTACCATTAATCGCCAGTTCACTGACTGGGGGAATGACCACATCGTGCATGGTGAAAGCCCCAACACGAGAGCCCTTGGAAAACCACCGGTCTGTCGCCACCTCAATACGAAGAGTGATGGGTTGCTTAACACTGACGATGCCTTGATGATTGACGTTCGTATGGATTGTCAACCGCCCCGAGCTCAAGAGATCGTCAATGGTTGTTGCATGACACGACAGAGAGAAAAAGACAACCAACAGTACGAACCATTTGGCGAGAGCATAAAGAGAACCCCTAAACCTGGAAACAGTTGCCATCACGGCTCAACCTCCGCAGAGGCATTTTCAAGCCCTTCGCTTTCAACCGCTTGCTGTCGCTTTTGGTTCCGTTGCAATGAAAATTTCTGTGAAAGGAAGTTAGCCGGATCTTTTTGCACTTGCCTAAGCCACATTTGATTGAGTGCGGAATCCAATAGCAGTTGTTCAGACGTGTATTGCTCCAACTCTTGCACTCGAGTTTCTTTTTTCTCGGCCCCATCGCCCCGCTGCGGCTCGTCACCCAAAGCCTTACTGTTACCCTCGGGCCGTTGGCTCTCAGACATCCTATTAATATCATCAATTAGCGCTTGCACAATTTTTAGATTATGTTGCGCGCCTTGGTGATCGGGATCTTGTTTAACAATCTCACGATAAAGATTACGAGCATTAACATACTCACTGGCGTGAGCTAGTGCATTGGCTTGCGCCATCAAACTGTCTACATCGGAATATTGGCTATAGAGAATAGCCGCCTGCTTGAATTTTTGAGCGCCGTAAAAACTGTAGGCTTGCCATTGTGCACTGCTATGGCGATTGGCCGCCTCAGCATAGTGCCCCTGGTGAAACAGAATCTGCCCCTGTTGATCACGGGTCAGCCACAGATCAAAGAATCGTTGTGGGTAAATTAACCCCCAAGTTACAAAGGCGATGAGCGCCACCCACAGCAGACGTTGTTTTTGAGTTCGCAATCGAGAGACGAATGCTGTGATTGGTTTATAGCTCACCATTGCAGCGTCCATCCCCGACGAAACCAGAACAAAAACATGGGCGCAATCAAGAAAAGTAGCGGATACCCAGAGTCGTACCACGGACGACTGCCATCATCGACAATAACTAAGTTGTGTTCGATGTAATCGTTCACTCGACCGACATCATAATCATCATGAGTCATGAAGATCATTCGCCCTTCACTTCGACTGGCCAGATCTTCCAATGCGGAGAACTGCACCGGTGTCCATGACGATTGTTCATCGGTTTCTAGATCACGGTTACCAATTGCCCAAACCAGCAGTTGGTGAGTATTATTGCCAAAGAAAGATTCAAATTTGTCCGCACTACTGGCAGTAATGCCGTCACCGATCAACAACAAAGTACCTGGAACATTCTCACGACCGAGCAACTCTTGTACGAGAGGTAAAATGGCCTCTGGCGCCTTGCCTGAGTGCGGCATCACCTGCTCATCCAGGGCATCCAAGAAATGTCGAATCATTTCACTGTCATTGGTGATGGGCATGACAACATGAGCACTGCCAGAAAAAGCAATCAAAGCGGTTTTAGTGTCCCCTCGAAGCTCCAGAAGCTCGAGTATCTTTTGTTTGCTTCGCAACAGTCTCGACGGTTGGACGTCGGCCTGAGCCATTGATGCCGACACATCCAAAGCGACCACCAGAGCCGCCTTATCTTCACTGAACGGCGATGGCACTTGCTTCCATGACGGCCCCATTAACACCAAACAAATCAACACCATCAGATACAACATTAATCTTTGCGGCGACAGCCAATGAGTATTATTACCACTGATGGTGAGATGCTGAAGGATTTTTGGCGACATGACTTCACGCCACATAGACATACTGTCGTCGCGATCGCGAAACGTCCGCAGGATCCACAGATAAGCCACTAATAGAAGTAACCAGTATGGTCGTATAAAGTGAAAGTACTGGAGGCTGAGAAGATCATCCATGCTTGAGCCTCATCCGCGCCAATCGAATTTTCACACTAACGATTAACAGTGCAACCAAATACAGAGCCGCAACAATAGCAATCGGATAGTGATGCACGCTGCTCTTAGGGCGGTAAGTTAAAGAATCAAACGCTTGCGGCTCCATTTGATCGATTTCAGCATACACCGCTTGCAACTGTTGACGATCAAATGCCTGAAAGCTCTTACCTCCGGTAGATTCAGCAATAGAATTCAAGACTTCAAGATCGACTTTTTCTTCACCCACCGCCGTGGGATCTCCCACCGCAATGGCATAGATTTTAATCTCGTATGCGGCAGCCACCTTGGCGGCATCTATAGGCGGCACTTTGGAACCGGTATCATTGCCATCCGTAAGCACGATCAATACCCGGTGTTTCGTTTTCGATTTTTCGAAAGCGCTAATGGCCAAACCGATGGCATCACCAAAAGCCGTACTCTGGCCAGCCATTCCTATCTCGGACTCATTCAGTAACGACATCCAAGCACTACTATCGGCGGTGAAAGGTGCTTGCAGATAAGGCGCATCGCCAAACAGAATAAGTCCCAAGCGATCCCCTTCTCGCCCCTGCACAAAACTCCGCAGTACATCTTTGACCGCCGTTAATCGATCGACTTTTCTCCCCTCCTCCGTGGTGAAGTCTTCTACCGACATAGAGCCGGACAAATCCACTGCCACCATTATATCGCGAGCCGATCTCTCGATGTTCACCGGCGCACCAATCAATTCCGGCTTGGCCAGTCCCACCACCAGGCACAGCCAAGCGATCAACACCAAACAGCGCTTAATAAAGTTTCGACTTAATTTGACTGCTCCTTCCTGTGGCTCTTCTCCCGAGATCTCCACCAAACGAGAAAAATGCGGAACTTTCACCGACGACTTACTCTCCTTGTAGACAGGCGCCAGCCATATCACCAATAAAGGTACAGGGAGTAGAATAAAGGCCCAAGGATGAACAAAATCAATCATGTGGCCTCCGGTGCTGAACAATCCACAAACGAGTCTGAGCGATTAGCTGCCGACACTCTGTTTGGGATAAGGGGGCGTCTTTTTGATAAGCCACACGGGCCAACATAGCAGTATACTCACCGCTAAAATCGGTTTGATCACACTGTTCATCCAACCATTTCTCCCAAGTAACACCCGACAACTCGGCGACCTCTTCCCGATCAAATGCCTCTAAAGCCACACGCTTTAGTAGAGCGGGAATCTGTAGAACACCCACTTCTATGTCCTGTGATACTTGATGGTTTAACCATGCAAGCGCCTGGCGCCGATAGACGTTAGCTTTGTACTCCTGATAAAAGCCATAGACACGAGTAGCAACCGCCACCAGCACAAGCAAAAGCACCAACCACCAACCTTGCGTTGCTGGCCACCAGCTCACAGGCTCCGGAGCAACCGTCTCGACGAAATCCTCAAGCAGATAATTGCCCCAAGGTTTTTCAAACGCAGACGACAAAACCGCCACAGAAAACAATAAGATCTCTCCAGCCACTAGCTTGGACCTCCAAGCGCTTTTCGCAATTGACCTTCAACCGCAGTGACGGTATCAATATTGACCAAGGGCACACGATAGCGTTGCGCGACTTTTTGATAGGCCTGCAAACGAGACTTTAGCTCTTGCTGGTAGCGAGATTGAATTTTCTTATCGCCTGATGAAAACTGAATCTGATGGCGACCGTCACTGACGATCATTTCATCCATTTCCGGCAACTTCATCTCAAGCGGATCGANCACGTTGCAGGCGATCACNTCATTGTGCGCCCGAACCTTTTTCAAGCTTGCCGTTGTTGTGTCATTCCAGCCATATCCATCACCCACCAGAATNACCAAGGCGTTATGNCCAACCACACTGACCATTTTTGACAGGGCTGCGTTAATCGACTCCGAGGTATCCACCTCGCTCGGCTGGGCCTTTAGGNGTTGATTAAAATCGACAATNCTGGCCAGNAAACGAATAACATGCTGCCGNCCCCGNTTAGGCGGTATCACTTTCCTCTCACGATCGGAATAGATGAGCGCCCCCACTCGATCGCCACTGTCGACAATTCGCCAGGCGATCAATGCGGCCAACTCTGCGGCAACCACGGATTTCATTTTGTGCTGACTGCCAAAGAACATGCTAGAGCGCTGATCNATGACGAGATAGACGTTGCGTTCACGCTCTTCGGTGTACACTTTGATATGAGGCTTGCCGGTGCGCTGAGTGGTTTTCCAATCCATCGCACGAATATCATCTCCCGGACGATAGTGCCTCAACTCCTCAAAGTTAAGACCTCTGCCCCGCAGTTTAGAGACATTTTTTCCGGACAAAATACTATTGGCGGGTTGTCGCGGAGAAAACGAAAAGCCTTTGGCTTGAAACTGCAAACGCCGCAAGCTGTCCATGCCCACATAGATCAAGTCGTTGTCTTTGAGGTATGCAGTACTGAACATAGACACTTCCTAGATCACGGTTCTTCCTATGATAGACGACGCTTATGCCACGGCGACTTGGCGCAAAATTTCATCTACGACTTGATCGGGAGTGACACCATCCGCTAGTGCGTCATAACTCAGCACCAAACGATGGCGCAGAACAGCGTGGGCAATATTGCGCACGTCATCGGGGTCGACGAAGTCCTTGCCGCTCAACCAAGCCTGCGCGCGCGCGCACTTATCCAAAGCGATACTGGCCCGTGGGCTAGAACCCACCGCCACCCACTGGGATAGCGGTGAATCTTTAAAACGCTCAGGGTCGCGAGTGGCCATAACAATCGCCACCATGTATTGCGTCATGTTTTTGCCCACATGGACATCATGAACTTCATCGCGTGCGGTAAAAATGTATTCAGGATCAATACTAATGGAGTCTTGTTTTGCCGCCTTTTCCTCACCGCGTACCAAATAGATAATCTGCTCTTCCGAAGCATCATCGGGATAATCGATGGTGATCTTCATCATGAATCTATCCATCTGCGCCTCAGGCAGCGGATAGGTACCCTCTTGCTCGATGGGATTCTGTGTCGCCATCACCATAAACAGCTTGGGCAGCTCNTAGGTTTTACCGGCTACCGTTACCTGNCGTTCTTCCATGGCCTCTAACAATGCGGCCTGTACCTTTGCTGGTGAACGATTGATTTCATCCGCCAACAATAAGTTATTAAACACAGGCCCCTTTTGAAAGGTTAACACTGACTTACCTTCGACCTCGTGATAAATCTCGGTACCGGTTACATCCGACGGCAGTAAGTCCGGCGTAAATTGCACCCTTCCCAAGCTAACTTTCATCGACTTNGCTAAGGTTTTGATCGAACGGGTTTTGGCAGTACCGGGCAGNCCCTCAAGTAATACATTGCCGTTGGTTAACAATGAAATCAGCAGCGCATCGACCACATGCTCTTGNCCGATAACNGACTGCGTCATCTGTTGTTTCAAAACCTGCATTGCCTCAAGTGCTTTACTCATTGTTACTGTCCTTTTAACTGATACCGAGAGCCTTACCCTTAAAGTCTTTAGTTTCGATATTGCTTTCTCAAATTGTCAATCACATGATTCGGTGCAAACGCAGAGAGTTCCGATAAGCACGACTCCGCACCTTGAAGATGATGACGCAACTGCATCTCACACAAGGCATAGAGCTGCTGGGGGTCACGGCTTAAAGTATAGGCCTGACGCAGCGATTTTACCGCTGCTTGCGGGCGAGTCTTTTCTAACGCCAACGCCAATAGGTAGTGATATTGTGGCTGTTGGGGACTCATCTTGGTCGCCTGTCGAAAATGGCGCTGTGCCTGTTGATACTGTTTAGCTCTTACTTCAGCCAGCCCCAAGCGATAGGGGAGCTCTCCACTCTGCGGATTGAGTGCCATACCGCGCAACAGCGATTGCTTGGCTTTATCTTCATTCCCCTGCTGACGATAAAGCTCAGACAGGTAGACATAGGCGGTATCAAATCTGGGTTCAATACGAATACTGTCTTCATAGGCCGCTTGCGCCTGCGCCAACATGCCTCGATAGAGAAACATGTTACCGAGATTAACGTGAGCGGAGCCGCGATCACTATTGAACGCCTGCACTTGAGCGTATTCCTCAAAGCCGCTCGCTAGCGTCGATTGCTGTTCACTATTTAGCTGTTGCCAAAGCGGCAACAACGCCGACACAGTTTCAGTCCGAATCGCCAATACNGGGTCTTTCAGAAGAGGTGACAATACGCGCCAACGCTCAGCCGNAGGCATATTGACGGCGCCGCGTACGGCCCCTAAACGNACAANCTCACTGGGGTGTTTGGCACCGCGTGCCACGGCGATGATTGCGTTGGCATCGGTGAAGGGCGCCAACCGCTCCATCGCTGATGCGCGAATAATATCCGTGTGATTTTCATTTTGGGNAATNTGCGACAAAGCCTGAGCCGCACCACCNTANCCTTGNTCAGCGGCCGAAAAAACCGGTGCGAAGTGACGCTCATCGGGGTCTTTACTGCTCGGTTTCCANTCCTCAACAATGCTCNTACTCCAAGCGCTGGATTTGTCCTTATGACAACTCAAACACACATCGGGNGTACCGATTTTCTGGGANAATTCTGGGCGNGGGACATGCCATTTATGCTCTCGTCGAGCATCAACCTGCATATAAGTGGTTTCAGGCATGTGNCAATTAACGCACTGAGCNCCNTCAGACGATAGCGGATGATGGTGATGACTCTCTGAGGCATAAGTGTCTGGNTGATGACATTGCAAACAAACTGACTCAGCCGGTATTTTTAACTTGGCGCTGTGAGGATCATGGCAATTGCTACAGACCACACCGTTTGCGTTCATTTTACTCTGTAGGAATGAGCCGTAGACATAGTTCTCATCATAGACTTGCCCGTCAGGGTAGTACTGCTGTCCATTGATTAGCGTGAGCAGATAGCGATCGCCAAAATTTCCGCTAGTCACGTGATCTTGCTCACTAATCTGTACATGCCGACTGTGGCATTGGGCACAAGCCAACACCTGATCGGTTTGTTTGATAGCGGCAGGTTTAGCCGTAGTTCCGCCTTTGGTCGAAATCCATTCACTCACCGCTTTGTCCAAATTGCGGTCAAACCCAAACTGTTCGGCCTTATTGTTTGAGCCCTTGGATTGGACTAACTGTATGTGTTGACTGGCGGGGCCGTGGCAAGCTTCACAGCCGACATTGATTTCACTGTAACTGGTGGAGTATTGATTCTGTTTAACATCGAATTGTTTTTTCACATTGGTTGAATGGCAGTCAGCACACATGTAGTTCCAGTTCTGTCCGCTGTTGAGCCAGAAAAACTCATCGTGACTGTCGCTGTGGTCGGGATGGAGATAGAACCAGCGCTGCCCACCTTCAGTTTTGGCGCGAGTATCCCAAGCGAAAGGAATAAGCTGTACACGACCGTCATCAAACTGAACCATGTATTGCTGCAGCGGCTCGTATCCAAAGGTGAATTTTATTTGGTAATCCTTAAATTCACCGTTGGCATCCGCCGTGTTTATCCAAAACTGATCGTCCTTTTTATAAAGTCGATGAGTTTGTCCTTTAAAGTCGACTTGGACATCGTTGAAATCACCCCGTACGGATTGATCGGTGGCATGATCCATCGCGCGCTCGTGATGTGATCCTTGCCAGCCTTCATATTGTGATTGATGACAATCGACACACGCTTGCGAGCCAACATAGTCGGCGGCCAAGGAAACGCTCGAGAACAACCAAAGCATCAACCCGAACGAATAACTAATTTTCATAAATTTTTTCTTTTCCTGATAGTGCTATACGGAAACCCACATCCGGCATACGCACGTTGCTGGTCATGCCGTCACGTCTGAATACTTCCGATTCATTGGCTGAGAACTCATAGCCTCCCCACGAATCACCTTCATAGAGACCGCTCGTGGATTGCTATTGCTAATAAGCACTGGATTAAGCGCTTGCTCTCGCTGATAGGCACGACGGCTGAGGTCATCCTGACAGTATTCCCACAAATTGCCAGTCATATCATAGAGGCCCAATTCATTAGGCTTCTTAGTAGCAACAGGATGACTTCTTCGGCTAGAATTTTTGACATACCAAGCCACTTCATTGATGTCATTGGAACCGCTATAGAGATAAGCCTTAGAAAACTGTCCCCCTTTGGCGGCATATTCCCATTGAGCCTCAGAAGGCAAATGAAACTCTAGCCCAGAGGCCGTGCTCAAGCGGTCGATGAAAAGCTGAACGTTCATCCAGCTCACATTGTTGACCGGACAATCCGCACAGGGGAAGTAGCTCAGATTCCACCCCATAATACGTTCGAAAAAAGCCTGTGTGACTTCGGTCTTTCCGATATAGAAATGACTTAAGGAAACTGAATGGGCGGGTTTTTCACGAGCTCTAGCACCATCGGAATTGGAGCCCATCATAAATTACCCACCTTCTACCCATACCATAGATGCCTTTAGTTCCGACAACTCTGCTTTCGACAAGGGCGCTACCTTCGAAGCCTCCTGCATCGTCTCTTGTGATAGAACCGCAACCGCCGTCGACGACAGTATTAACAATGCCGCCAATATTGGTACAAACCTGCTGCCCTGCATAGTGTCCTTTTATCCTTATATAGTTTTTAGCGTGGAGACAAAAATGGCCATTTACGCGAGTAAATGGCCATCAAGGATATAACTAGAATGAGTGAAACACTAGGGCACGAAGCTACCGGGTTGTTGACGCTGTGGAAAGTCTTTGAAGGTCTCTTTAAACTGCGCCACCTTAAACATGGCTGGAGACATCAAAAACATATTCTCAGCCCACCACTGCGCGTAACCTTCACCTTCGTGATCCATACGCTCGTAAGGGTCCATGCGGAGGTTAAAGATTTTAGGTGCCCTTAGGACCACCCACGGATCCTGCCAAGTAGCGAGTGCATGTGCACGTTGCTCGCGGAAGACGATTTTGTAGTCGCCGTCTCGAATAGCAACAATATCGCCAGTATCAGAAGAATAGATAAAGTCTTTACGTGGTCCTGGCTTCGACGTATCCAAGAAATGCGGCAAGAAGTTATAGCCATCTAGGTGGACTTTGTACTTTTTTCCACCGACATTGACGCCTTTCTTCAGCTTGGATTTGATTTTGGTATCTCCAACTGCTGCCATCAGAGTGGGCACCCAATCCTGCGTTGAAATAATCTCGTTCGACACTTGATTTGGTTTAATTTTGCCAGGCCATTTCACCATCATAGGTACACGATAAGCCCCTTCCCAGTTGGAGTTCTTCTCTCCGCGGAATGGAGTATAACCACCATCAGGCCACAACAGCAGCTCAGCGCCGTTATCAGTGGTGTACATGACAATGGTATTATCGGCGATTTTTAATTGATCCAACTTATCCAATAGCTGCCCAACATGGCCATCGTGCTCAACCATGCCATCGGCGTAGATACCTTGGCCGGTGACGCCTTCAGATTCTGGCTTCAGGTGAGTGAAGACGTGCATGCGAGTGGAGTTGAACCAAACGAAAAACGGTTTTTTTGCCGCATGCGCTTTATCAATAAACTTCAGCGCCGCCGCAAGAAACTCTTCGTCAACGGTTTCCATGCGCTTGCGTGTTACCGGGCCCGTATCTTCGATACGACCATCGGCGTAGGAATGAATGGCACCGCGGGGGCCAAAGCGTTTTTTGAAGGCTTCGTCTTTGGGGTAATTGGGGTGCTCCGGCTCTTCTTCGGCATTCAGGTGATAGAGATTGCCAAAGAACTCATCAAAGCCGTGATTGGTTGGGAGATGTTCGTCGCGATCCCCCAAATGGTTCTTACCGAATTGACCCGTCATGTAGCCCTGAGCCTTTAATAAGGTGGCCAAGGTTGGATCTTTTTTATTGATGCCTTCTTTGGCACCCGGCAAACCCACTTTAGTCAGCCCCGTTCGCATGGGATGCTGACCGGTGATGAAACCGGCACGGCCGGCGGTACAGCTTTGGTCACCGTATGAATCGGTGAACAAAATACCGTCATTGGCGATTCGGTCAATATTGGGCGTCTTATACCCCATAATTCCGCGATTGTAGGCACTGATATTGAATGGCCCAATATCATCACCCCAAATGGCCAAGATATTGGGCTTGGCCGCGAAGGTGACGGTTGACGCAACCGTGCCCGCCAATAGCCCCACGCCTAATACAATTTTTTTCAACTGCTTGTTCATGTTCTAGTCCCTTTTATCCGTGAACCCATGCATTTGGAATGCCGACAATTGTGCCGTAAGCCTCCACGTGACCTTTTTAACGTCGAAAATCTAGGATGAGTATAGACAGTTTTTCTCCACCAGATAAAATACCAGCCTAGCACTACTTAATCTAAAAATGGGTAATGCGTTGGGATCGCATAATCCGACAAATCCAATTCAGATTCACCGCTGACCTCCGCGTCCGGCAGCTCAATACTTGACTCAGCGCGCTTTTGATAAGGGATTTGCTCCAGTAGGTGATGAATACAATTGAGTCTCGCCAACCGCTTGTCGTTTGAATCAACAACATACCAAGGCGCCTCATCCGTATGGGTGGCCTGCAGCATGCGATCTCGAGCGTTAGTGTAGGCTTGCCAACGCTTGTGAGACTCCAAGTCAACCGAGCTGAGTTTCCAGTGTTTTATCGGATCATTGATGCGAGCCTGTAAGCGCTCCCGCTGCGTCTCTACGGATATATCCAACCAGTACTTTATGAGCCTGATACCGCTAGCAACAATGTGCTTTTCAAACAAAGGAGTATTGGCTAAAAACATATCCACCTCTTGTGGCGAACAAAACCCCATCACCGATTCAACGCCAGCGCGGTTGTACCAAGAGCGATCAAACAGCACCACCTCTCCTGCACTTGGAAAACACTCGATGTAGCGCTGAGCATAGAGCTGGGTGCGCTCTTTATCACTGGGGGCTGGCAATGCCACCGTGCGAAACACCCGCGGGCTTACCCGCTCAGTGATTGCCCGTATCATGCCGCCCTTGCCCGCCGCATCTCGCCCTTCAAATACAATAACAATGCGCTCGCCAGTGCGCTTGACCCACTCCTGTAGCGCCACTAACTCTAACTGCAACAGGCGCAGCTGCTTTTCGTAGCTCCCTTTTTTCATTCTCCGTTCTACCTTTGCAACTTCGACTCTGCCCCTACCTAACACCGCTGGCGTCAAACACCATTAACGCCAGCGACATTCATAAGAATCAATCTTGCCATTAATGTCACTGACTTTAGTCAAAAAATTACCACTTGAGAGGCCGCCGAGTTTATTTTAGAGTGAATGCTCAATTATAAATTTCTACCCTGCACTCTATTCAATCCGACACAAAGAGATACGCAATGAATCGCTTCCTAGCTCACACTGGCGCCAAATACCCCATCATTCAAGCCCCCATGGGCTGGATCGCCCGCTCGCAATTGGCGTCCGCGGTCTGCAATGCAGGCGGCGTCGGCATCATCGAAACCTCATCCGGGGAAACAGACAATTGCAAAGCGGAAATTGAGAAGATGCCGTCGCTGACGGACGCTCCCTTTGGTGTCAATCTCCCGATTCTGTTCTTAAAAGATGATGCGATGCTGCGCTACATTTGTGAATCTGGTGTGAAATTTGTCACCACTTCGGCCGGCAGCCCAAAGAAATTTTTAGCGCCCTTGCAAGAAGCCGGCATTGTTGTCTATCACGCGGTACCCACCGTTGAAGCGGCACTAAAATGCGCCGATGCCGGTGTCGATGGTTTAGTGGTAGAGGGCGGCGAAGGCGGAGGTTTCAAAAACCCAGAAGAGGTTTCGACCATGGTGTTGCTACAGGCCATCGCTGAACAGGTCGATTTACCACTGGTCGCGGCCGGCGGCATTTGTGACGGTCGCGGTATGGCCGCGGCCTTTGCCTTAGGCGCAGAAGCTGTGCAAATGGGTACACGTTTTGTCAGTTGTGCTGAAAGCCCGGTGCACAACAACTTCAAACAATCCATTATTGACGCACCCACCGATGGCACCGTTATGCTCAACAAGTCGTCCAGCCCTTGCGTTCGCGCGCTTAAGACAGATCGCTCAAAACAACTCTACGCCGACGGTGAAATGCCGATGACTACTTTGGCCACCGTAAAAGACTTGTACTTTGGTGGTGATATGGAAGCCAGTGTTGGGCTTGCGGGGCAATCTGCGGGATTGATTCACGAAGTGAAACCCGTTGAAGACATCATCAACGAGACCGTTAGTGAGTTTCACCGTATCTGTGAGCGTATGGGTGCCATGAATCAGGGTTTTTAATCCTACCACTGCAACTGTGGGGGCTGAGCAAAACATGGATCGAACTGAACTATTCCATTCAAGTTCGATGCTCGCCCCCGTCACAGGTTAGATAAATTCAGCGGTTCACAACGTCATCCCAACGACACCAAAAGCCAACAACGAAATCAATCCGGCCAGTAGCGCGTAAGGCAACTGCGTGCGTACATGATCAATATGATCAGTCGCCGCTGCCATCGACGACACTACGGTGGTGTCACTGATGGGAGAGGCGTGGTCGCCAAAAATACCGCCCGATAAAACCGCCGCCACAAATGGCGCCACGGGCAAACCTAGCGCTTGCGCCACCGGTACCGCAATGGGAATCATGATGGCAAAAGTTCCCCAACTGGAACCTACCGAAAATGCGATCACAGCGGCTATGATAAACAACAGCGGCAACAGCAACGAAGGCGCAACTGTGTCACCGAGAAGACCCGCGACATACTCACCGGTTTTCAGTAGCTGAGACACATCGCCCAGCGCCAAAGCCAATAATAAAATGATGGCTAGCGGTACAATTCCCCCCGCTCCCTTGAGAAAAATATCGGTGAGCTGTGTTAGCGATAGTTGACGCTGTAGCAACTGCAAAAACCAAGCGGTCGCTACCGCCAACAAGACCGCCCAAAGGACACTGGTCGAACCCGAGCCCTTGAGTAGATCGCCATCACCGGTAATCCACAATCCCAACGGCATTGCCGCCACCAATACGGCAATGGGAAGGATCATGTTCAAGGCTCTTGGCCTAATCCCGGTGGACAAAGTCTGATTGAGAAGTTGGTCATCCATCATCGGAGTGGCACCGGGAGAAAGATGTTCACCTCGCGCCGCTCGCGCTTCAGCGGTTTTCATGGGACCAATATTCCAATCAAAAACAACCACTGCCAATGACATCAATACAGCGCTGATGGCGTAAAAATTGAGCGGAATAGCCCATAAAAAAACACTCAATGGATGATCAACGCCCACACCATTTAGAAGACCTAAATTAAACGCTCCCCAAGCATTCAGTGGAATCAAAATACAAATGGGCGCAGAGGTGGAATCAATCAGATACGCCAGTTTTTCTCTGGAAACTTTATAGCGATCGAACAAAGGACGAGAAACCGTACCGGCCACCAAGACGGTGATGTTCGACTCAATAAAGATGATTAACCCCGTGCCCCAAGCCAACCACTGTGATCGTTTAGCGTTATTCACCCAGCGCCGAGCTTCGAGCCAGCTGACAAAACCGCGCACGCCGCCACTGGCCTCTAATGTTGCAATCAAACCACCAATGACCAATGTAAACACAATCACGCGCGCATCTCCCGGCGATTGCAACACGGCAATTACACCATCGATGGCATTGGCCAAACCGCTCAGAGTAGAACCGTTCGCCAATAGGGTGTATCCCATCCAAATACCCGCCGCCAATGACAGATACACCTGACGACTGATAAGAGCCAGTAAGATCGCCAGTAGTGGCGGCAGTAAGACAATGGCGCTGGGTTCGATCATGCTTTTTACTCAGTAATGAATTTCACAATAGATGAGCTCTGCTGGAAAGGGTATTCGTCGTTTTACTATAACCACAGCAGCCACTAAGAGACTTCTCTCCGACACAAGATTCACAAAGTTGGACAATAGCGTCAATGCTGGATACCGCAACTATGCAGCAACTATTCAGCAACGAAATGGATAACGTCATACCCCGGCAAGACCATGTCATAGAATAACATCGCCGCGGTGCCGAGGAGCAACTCACCACAAGAAGCTGAAATTGATTTCGGGGACATGGACAAGTTACAACCACCAATCGACGGCAAAGAATACCCCCATCCCCAAAGCTACCACCGATAATGGAGCCTTGATGAATCGACTGACCACCACGGTGACCAACCCAGCAATGAGATAGGGACTGGTAATCTCCGTGTTCAGTTGATTCTCATGGGTGAGTACGATCGGTGCCCACAGACCGGTTAAGACAGCGGGCGCGGTGTACTTGAGAAGACGCTGCGCGTTATCCCCTAAAGTCAGCTTTAAACGCGGCGACATGAGGGCGTAGCGATTATAAAAAGTGATAAGCGCCATGAGGAACAGCAGTAACCACATCATGATTGCACGCCCCGCCATTTCTCCAACACAAATCCGCTGAGCATTCCCGACAGGCCGGCCAGCAGAATTCCGTAACTTAATCCATTGAGCTCGGATACAACCGCCACTATGGCACTGACGAGGACGGCTCCCAGTACCGGAAGATTGGTCACGCCCGGCATCACCATGACAATAAAGATGGCGGCAACCGCGAATTCAAAACCCAAATCTTCAGTGTTGCCCAAGGCCTCACCCAGTGAGATACCGGCAAAGGTAGCGATATTCCACACCACGTAAAACACTAGACCCGCGGTGACGGCATAAGCGTAACTAAAGGCTCCGGTTTCCTTGCGGTAGTTTTCACTGACAACAAACATTTCATCGGTGAGAATAAATGCCAGCAGATAACGCTTTAGTCTCGGCAGTTTAAGTGCCTCCTGTCGATACACCGCCGAATACAATAAGTGACGAGAGCTGATGACAAAGGTGGTGGAAAATATCGCTATCCATGGGCTCATCAACTGAATCAAATTTAAGCTGGCAAGCTGCACGGCCCCCGCAAAAACAAACAGTGACATGCATTGCGCTTGCAGCGGAGTCAATCCCGTCTCAATCGCCAATGATCCCGCCAGCACCCCCCAGGGAATAACGGCAATGGCCAAGGGTAATACATCGCGAATGGAGCGCAGGACGACTGCCCGCTCCCACTCTGTTTTTTGCACACTCGTGTTCATGCTGAATAACTCTTCAATGGATGCCCGAGATTCATCGTTCTAATTAGAAGCTTCATGGATAAACCCCATGGCCACGTATTTCAAAAAACTCTGTTCCTGCAGCCAGCGCAGAGCAAGGGCAGATCGAGTGGCGCTATCACCACTGTCATTTAGCCAGTCCACCTTTGATGGTGTGGTGTAAGCATAGCTGGGCAGGGTTTCAGCAGAAATATCTCGATACCACTGAGTTTTCATACCGACGGATTCGGCAAGTTGCTGATGATCGGCCTCTCGTCCCCAGAAATCTGGCCAAGGGCCGTAGCCATCTTCTACGGCAGCCTCGATCATGAAACCCGGCGTGGCCAATTGCTGTAAGGACGCACTGGTGATCATGTCGGTGGCGACAAAACGTCCGCCGGGTTTTAACACCCGTGCTACTTCACGGAAAAATTCTCGTCGGGATGAAAAATGAAACATCGCCTCGACGCTGATCACTGAGTCAAAACTGTTATCGGGAAACGGCAAACTGCAGGCATCCGCTAACTGCCACTGCAGGCGATTGTTGTTCAGTGGCGCCAGCGATCGACAGGCCTGTAGTTGGCGATCGTCAATATTCACCCCCACCAACCGCGCCTGCTGCAGAGATTGATTGAGCAATTCAATGGTACTCCCAAGGCCGCAACCCACATCCAAAATGGCCTCACTCTCATGAGGGTTGAGCGCATTAAGCAACCAGTGGTTCAAACGCGATTGAGCCTGCGAAAAATCGTCGCCGCTCTTTTCTATTTCCCAGTGTAAGTTTTGTTGTTGAGCGCCAGGAGTGCAATCAATCGACTCACTTTCATCTAACCATAACCCCAAATGCACAGCGCGCTTACTTTCAGCGGGGTTAAAGTGCTCGAGAATATGATCAAAATAACTAGGAACCATCAAGCGGGGCGAACGATGTGAAGAACTCATGTTATCCCCAGCAATAGATTTCGTTTGATTGTTTGGCCTTAGCCATAAAGCTACAAGCCGTCCAACGGCGACTCTGCCCTTCAAGCGGCGTCAGTCGGTGCAAGTACTGCCCCGAATCAAAAATCAACATAGAACCCGCCGGTATGCGAATCTTGATCGACTCCAATTGGGCAATGTCCGGTTTGTCGCCATAACGGTCGTCACTGATGAGTCGAGCGCTCTCAAGAGATTGTTTGAAATCAAAAATCTCCGTCGCCCCACCGGCATCGCCTGCGGCAAAAGACAACACATAAGACAAAATATGGGGTTCACACAACTGCGCCAAATGGCTATACGAAGGTCTTAGAAAAAACTCGTTGTCGCAGTGAGCAGGAATATAACCCTGCGGATCATGTCCTCGCAAAGTGGTGAACATGTAACGCTGTGCGGCGTTCGGCCCCGGAGGCGCAGACACAGACAACCCACCCGACAACGCGGACAAACACTGCTCGATACGATCGACAAATTCTGGAGACCACTGCTGCAAGTGACGATAAAACTGTTCGGCCTCGTCAAAATAGTCGCCAAGATCAGGCCCCGTTAAATTGAGATTTCGACCATAGAACCAAGAGCGAAACACGTCGGGAAACCAAGTCTTCAGGAATTCGGGTTGATGACTCTCCAAACCACGCGAGAGAGCGCTCAGTTGCTCTGGCTGATAAACACCGTGCACCATAACGCCCTGTAAATCATCATTCCACAATCGAGACAGGACATCACCACTGCTCGACAACTGCTGCCAATCCAGCTCCAACCAGCGGAAGAATCCCTGTTGCTGCTGAACCATAGGCTTGGATGTTTCTTCTGAAGAATTCACTCTGAACATTGACCTCATGATTGCTAGCAACAAGCTGCCATAATAGTTGCAGCAGCGACAACTGACGTGATGACGATTTATGTTTCCACAATGGGGGCAGAAGGTTAGAAATTCAACAATTGTCTGATATCAGATGCAATAGCGTTCTGACAAATCCCCGTCCCTATGACAAACTCCTCGTTACGATAAAAAGCCGCTATCATGACGCCTCAGCGTCCGACATTCTTTCTCGCAGGTAATCTATGGCCCAAGCTCACCCCGTCATCGCCGTTTGTGGCCCGCCCGGATCTGGCAAGAGTACCTTTGCGAAGGCCTTAGCCGAAGCTTTACAGGCTCCGGTTGTGGATATGGATCACTATCAAACCTTTACCGATAACAAGATCGACGACGTGGTCGCCAGTCTCACCGCGACGGATAGCAGCGACGACTTCTATGCCTGCTTTGAGGTTCCGCAGCTGGATTCAGACTTACAGGCACTCAAGAACGGCAAGGCCATTGTGTTACCCAATAATGAGCAAGCCTCACTCACTCAAAGCTCAGAGGCGATTGTATTTGAAACCCATTTTGGTCGTGCCCACCCACAGACAGGGCCTTTAATCGACTATCTGATTTGGCTTGATTGCCCTCTGGATATTGCCGTTGCCAGAAAGCTTACTGGCTTTTTGGGTGATTTTCTCATGGATGATCAACCTCAGAACCTCCGCGAGCAAGTAAGCTGGCTCAACAACTATCTGCAGCAATACCAAGACGGCGTGCGCAGGACACTGGACATTCAAGCGCGCACCATCCCCGACAAGGCTGACCTGCGTCTTAACGGTGATGCAGAGGTGGCGACGATGGTGCAGCAGGCTCTGGGCGCATTGCAGCAGTGGCGAGCAGAGCAACAGGCAAATCCCGCCCCACAAGAAATCGCAACGGGCTCACACAGCGCTTACGATTACTTGTGTGTCGAACCCTTTTGTCAGGATTTTGTGCAGTTACAACTCCTCCACAGCGGCTTTACTACCGGTCTGTTTGGCGCACTGGAGAAACACCCCAGTAACGAACACCAACTGTTGCAACAGTGCGATACCGATCAACAAGGGTTGAACTTCCTGCTGGATTCATTGATCCATCACGCGATCGTTGAAACGCTGGATCAGAGCTCATCCGCCTCTGCAGATTCAAGTCAAGACACACGCTATCAATTCACGTCGAACTTCCGCTTGGCTTACCAATACCAGGATCTACTCAAAGCCAAAATTGAGTTTTCCAATTTTCTCGCCCCGGATCTGTTGCAGCACATGGACAGTTTCCTCAGGGACGAGCACCAATTTATGGGCGAATCGCGACTGTTCGAGCTGTTTGATTATCATCGCGCCTTGGAACTGTCGGATGAGAACTACCGTTTCACTAAACGTTGGATGGATCTAACCACCGCCTTAACTCGCTATGAGGCGGGCGTGTGTATCGCCGAACACAATTTCAATGGCTACCGACAGTTAATGGATATCGGCGGCAACAGCGGCGAATTCGTTCGCCAGATCTGTGCCGCTCAACCGCATATTCACGCCACGGTGGTCGACTTACCCGTGGTCTGTGAAGTGGGAAAAGACCATTTACAGCCCACCCCACAGGCAGGGTCGGTGGAATTCTATCCCGCCAATGCCCTAGTCGATGCCCTTCCCGGCCATCAATGTGCGATTACCTTTAAATCGATATTGCACGACTGGCCCATGGATGCCTGCGAACGCTTTATTGTGCAAGCCAGCAAGGCCCTTAGAAAAGGTGGGGATTTGATTATCTTTGAACGCAGCCATCTCGATCTGCAGCGTCACCCCATGACCTATGGCACTTTATCCACAGCCATGTTCTATCGCTCCTATCGCCGAGCGCAGGACTATATACCGTTGCTCAAAGCCGCGGGCTTGGCGATCGTTGAAACCAAACAGCTCACACTCGAGACCGATTTTCACCTCATTTGCGCCCGCAAGGTATAGGTTCGGTGACCTATACCCTACCGAACCCCATTGCCAAGAGCAGCGGCTGCGATCAAAAGTCATCTCTAGCGTTCAGTGTCGCCGACAGCTTCGCTATAATAGCGCCCCACTATTACTCGTTCAGGAGCAGAGCGTGACGCTATTTCGTCCGTGTATCGACCTTCATCAGGGTCAAGTTAAGCAAATCGTTGGCGGCAGCCTCAACGATGAAGGTGCTGACACCAACTTTGTCAGTCAGCACGATGCTGCGCACTATGCTCAGCTCTACCGACAGCATCAGCTTAACGGCGGTCACGTCATCGCGCTCGGACCGGGCAATCAGGAACAGGCTTTGAAAGCGCTGCAGGCCTGGCCCGGCGGATTACAGTTTGGTGGTGGCGTTAACGCCGACAATGCTGCCAACTATCTAGACGCAGGCGCTTCTCACGTTATTGTCACCTCCTATCTATTTGAGAATAACGAGTTCTCTTGGGACCGCCTAGAAGCCATCAAGGCAGAAACAGGGGCCGAGCGATTAATTTTGGATCTCTCCTGTCGCCGCACTGAGCAAGGCTGGAACATCGCCACCAATCGCTGGCAAACCGTGACCAACACCGCCATCGATGCCACCACACTGAGCGAGCTCAGTAAGCACTGCTCAGAATTCTTAATCCATGCGGCCGACGTGGAAGGGCTGCAAGCCGGAATCGATGAAGAGTTGGTGCAACTGCTGGGCAATCTCTGCTCGATTCCTGTGACCTATGCCGGAGGTGCTCGCACGTTGGAGGATTTAGCGCTTGTGGATAACTTATCTCAGGGCAAGGTTGATCTCACCATCGGCAGTGCACTGGATATTTTCGGCGGTAGCGGTGTCACATTGAGCGAATGTATCGAGTGGAATAACCGCCAATAAGCCGCGATCCTCTGGTAAAACTCGGTGTACCACAGGCAGAAACCCACTTGCCGTTGCTGGAGGGGAGGCTCTCTTGGCAGCCTACCATTACTGGACATTTTCGCTATACTTGACCCACGGGCAGATGGACATAAGCTCGCAAAAAACAATAACAGGGATGACCAATCGATTCATGCCATCCGATTATCGCCTCAGCCGCAACGAGCTGCCATCGTGAGCGACAACCGACACTATCAACTCCTCGATCAACGCACCTATGCCTCGGCGGTCGCTTGCTTGATGCTGTTTGTTTTTGTGCATATCTACGAGGGCTATTGGATACAGGCACTCGCTGGATTTGGCGCCTGTTTGGTAATCTGTCTGTTGGCTTGGCGTCTGTCCGCAAACCCGACCTACGAAGAGTCTCGCACACTGCGCTTAACCGCGTGGGCCAGTATTTTGATGATGCTGTGTTTTACCATCCAATCGAACACCTTGGGCTCAACCTATTTTACCTTCCCGCTCATGCTGAGCGCGTGGATCGTATTCCCCAAAGGCTTGGCGTTTAGCTTAAATATAGTGACTGCCGTTCTGACGACCATTTTGGCGACCCGCTGGCTGCTCCCCTTAGACCTATTTCGCTACAGCACTAGCCAACTGTTTGTGATTTGCGTCGGTTATGTTTATGCAGCGGTCATTGAACGCAACCAAGATGAGCTCGCTCAATTGGCCAATACTGACCCGCTCACCAAGATCCTCAATCGCCATGAACTGCATCATCAACTCAATCACGCCTTAGCCAATTGTCGCCGCTATGATAGACCCGCTTGTCTCATCATGATCGATCTCGACCACTTTAAAGGAGTTAACGATACGCATGGCCACCTAGTGGGTGATCAAGTGCTCATCGAAATCTGCGATATCATCAAGCATCGAATTCGTGAAAGCGACCTGCTGTTTCGCTATGGCGGTGAGGAGTTCGCCTTACTGCTGCCCAATGAAACACTCGATCAGGCACAGGCAGTGGCAGAGAACTTGCGAGACAATATTGCCAAGCAAACACTGACGGAACAAATCGTCATCACGGCCAGTTTTGGTGTGGCCGAAGCGCACCCCGAAGACAGCGATCAATCGCTGTTAAAGCGCGCCGATGCTGCGCTCTATCAAGCCAAACAATGTCGCAATGAGGTCAGAACTCTCTGCTTCTAACGTCACAAAGTATCCTTCAGTCTTCACCTTCCCCCACGACTAACGCTGTAAGTCATTCAACTCACGCATAACTTCCAGAGTCGGCATACCACGGCTGGCGCGGTAAGATTCCACGGTATCCAACAGCACTTGTTTCAAGAATTGGTGGGGTAGGGATTGTTTAATGCGCTCGTGGAAGGCGAGTACATACTTCAGCATCAGACGCTCGTCACCCGGTAGCGATAGGGTTACCACATCGTGACTCATGTCTGTCTCTTCTATGAAGATCGGCGGCCCTGGCAATAGATAATCCGTGCGTTTTACCAACTGCAAAGCGGTAAATAAGTGCCCCGTTTCGAAATGAGGGGTAACTTGAGACTCATGCTGGATAAACGGGCTATCGCTTTGTGCGACAAAATGAGCCTCCAATAAATCGGGGATAAATAGCTGTACTTGTGGGTACTGGCCGATCATCTCCCAAGTGAGCTCCTTACCGACCAACGGGTGATCCTTGCGAGCAATCAACACCGGCGGCGCAAACCCCACCGTTATAAAATCAAATTCCGGCGGATAGTATTGCTGCTCAACCTGAATGGCAAAATCCAACTCCCCTTGAGCTAGCAGATCCAATTGATGCTCCGCGTGACTAACGGTCTTCACCCGAGCCCCCGGCGCCTGATGACTGAGCCGCTCCATCAGTTCTGGCAGCGCCCAAAAACCGACAAACTCCGGGACCACAATGGAAAACTCCCCCTGAAAGCTAAGGGGATCAAAAGTATCCGCCTGAACCAAATGCTGCACCTGCCCCAACAGTGCTGGCAGCAATTCGGCAATCGCTTGAGCTCGCGGGGTTGGAACCATACCCTGACCGGTGCGGGTAAATAGGCGATCATCAAACAAGGTGCGCAAACGACCGAGCGCCTTACTCATGGCCGACTGCGTTAAAAACAAGCGTTCGGCCGCCTTAGAGACACTGCGCTCTTCCAGCAACACCTGCAGCGTAACGAGCAAGTTCAAATCCACCCGCTCCAAATCCCTCAATTCCATCTCAGTCCTCCCAAGCACCAATAAACAGCAGCTCGCACCTATCTCGTATCTCGTATCCCCCAGACATTATGACTCAAATTCATAGGAATGGTGAATATTGACCATTGGCGGAATGTTAGATGGTTTTTTATACTGATTTCCAAGTTGAACGAACTTACCCACATCACCCGAACGAGGATTTAGTCATGATTATTACAGTCGGTATTTACATGTCCCTACTCGCTGCCGTGGCCTATGAAGACTTGAAAGACGCTTGCCCCAATCTGCAAGCCTAATCGCCACAGTCAGTTTAAGCCCCACACGTACAACCTCTCTAGCCTGCTGTTCAGCAGGCTTTTTTTTGCCTCAGAGTCTCACTCTGGTGATGACTTAGCAGCACTATCGATTCCCCGCTCAAATTGTTTCGCCAACACTGACAGCTCCCCACTTTGCTTGAGCTCTTTGATTGCCGAGGAAAAGCGCTCGGCCAGAAGACGCCCTTGCGGGTCGTCATGAAAGGCATAGGCAAAATCATATTCTGTGACCGGCGATCCCATATCGACTTCCAGTAGGGGCAACTCAGCGTCAGACAAGAGCTCACCGATACCATAGGCATTCCCCACAATGGCATCGAGCCTGCCACTGATCAACATGCGAACATTGGTCAACTGCGTGGGTGATGTCTGTATTTCAGTACCTTGAAGGCGGAGCAGATCTTTGTCTAACCGACTGTAGACGTGGCCTAAAACCAAACCCAGTCTCTTGCCCGCCAACTGATTTAAGTTATGCAGTTTCTGCGTCCCTGGAGCGGTAAAAATGTGGCGTTTTACTGTGGCAAATGGAGCCGAATAAACCACAGGAACGGGTCGATCAACACCGGCAAATATGGCAAACAATCCTTGCCAATGCCCGGCATAGAACCCATGTCGAGCACGGCGCATAGGCAAGACTTTAAAATCACTGTCAATGTCCACCTGCTTCACCACCAACCGGTGAATATCCCACAAGACACCTTCACCAGATGACTCCAACACGCCCTTGTACTCACCTGCAACAATCGTCACCGATTGCGAGTGAGCTGCCGCCGCGAACACCAGCCCACTCCAATAAACCAACAGTTTTGCCAAACTGCGAACTTTTTTCACAATAACAGCCTCGTGATAGCGGCGACGGTGATGAAATTTGCTAGGATAAAAAATTACATCGCCCTAACACTATAATAGATAAAGAATAGGTGCCTCATGAAAATCACAGCGATCCTAATCAGTTTATTTTTCAGCGCTCTGTCTTGTGCGTCCGCCACAGAAAAAGTCGCCATCATCACCGGTTCCAGTAGCGGACTCGGTTATGAGCTCGCCCAGTTGGCCATGAAAGACAACATGCACCTGGTACTGGTGGATATTCGCCCTGACGGATCCGAACAGCTGGCGCAACAGTATCGTCGACAAGGCGGCAAAGCACTGGTTATCGAAGCGGATCTCGCCGACCCTTTGCAACGCCCGCAAGTCATCAACAAAACGATTGAGAACTTTGAGCGCATCGATTATCTATTTAACAATGCCGGCTACTCTTACATGACCGGCTTAGCCGATCACGACATGGCCGAAGCCCACCGGTTATTTGAAGTGAATTACTGGTCCTACGTGGATCTAGCCCAACATGCGCTGCCTTATATGCAACAGCAACAATCAGGCGTGATCATCAACACCTCATCGGTATTAGGCGTTATTCCATCCAGCCCACAACTCAGCGTCTACGCAGCGACCAAACACGCATTGGTGGGATTCTTTCAAGCGGTGGATAAAGAACTCGCACAAAGCGGGGTTGAAGTGAAGTTGGTCTGCCCCGGCGGAATGAAAACTAATATTTTGGTCAACGCCGTAGGCAAACACGTAGACCAAGTTCAACATATAGATGACGATTGGGAGCCTCCCACAAAAGTAGCTCGAGAAATCTTTGCTGAAAAAGACAACGGTGAGCTGCTGCAGTTTCCCAGCGTCGCCAAAGCCATGCGTGCAAAATATCTGCAGAGCTTAGCCTCTGAACACTAAACGCCGGATCATTGCGCTGCATGCCGAGCATCGAAAATCAAACCGTCTACTCTGCTGGGATTGCCTGGCCCACTTGGCGTTTAAGTAATGACTCTGGCGCCTCAATCTTAGTCACCAGTCTCGGCGCGACGATTCTCGAAGTAAACGTTGCCGACCGGCATCAGCAATTGAATGACGTAGTGCTGGGTTTTAAGCAACTCAAAGACTACCAAAATAACAGCGCCAAATTTGGCTGTGTGGTTGGCCCTTTCGCCAACCGCATTGCCAAGGGAGAATTCACCGTCGATGGAATCTCTCATCAACTACCCTGTAACAGCGGCGCTCACCACCTCCACGGCGGAGATGGGGGCTTGCATCAATGTCACTGGCAGCTGGGCAAAGCACACAAAGAGCTCGACCGAGTCTCCATCGAATTGAGTTGCAAGCTCAAGCGTGAAACCAGCAGCTACCCCGCCAGCTACCGATTCGATTTGCGCTACAGTTGGACCGACGACAATGAACTCGTCATCGACTATCGAGCCTCGGCCGACAACAACACGATTATCAATCCCACACAGCACAGCTACTTCAACCTTGCCGGAGTAGAAACGACAGCTACCGTGTTAGATCATCAACTGTGGATCAACAGCCGCAAAATATGTGACGTTGATGAAGCTTTTATCCCTAACGGAAGTTTTCTCGACACGGACAGTACCGCACTGGATTTCACTACCTCAAAAACACTGGTCGACCTTGAACAGCATTCTCATCCACTGATTCAACAAGCTGGTGGATTGGACTTCAACTGGGTGTTTGATCTAGACCGGACGCCAAAACAGAAACAACTAACCTTGAAAGCCAGACTCTATCACCCTGAAAGCGGTCGCCAACTCAGTGTCAGCAGTGATCAACCCGGCCTACAAGTGTATACCGGTAATTTTCTCGCCGGCGAAGAGGGAAAACATGATCAGACTTATCAACGCCACCATGGTATTTGTCTAGAAACTCAGCACTTTCCCGACGCCCCCAATCACCCGCATTTCCCCAGCGTTGAACTGCGCCCCGAGCAAGTGTTCTCCAGTACCACCATCTATCACTTTTCAACGGACGACAATATCTAGAGAGCTCTATCAATCTGCCAACACTTTGTTGATAGCGCGTCGCCAACCACTCAACAAGTGTTCTCTCTCTTCATCAGACATAGACGGTGTAAAGGTCTTATCACAGCGCCATTGCGCTGCGATCTGTTCGAGGTTTTCAAATACGCCCGCTTGCAAACCCGCTAAATAGGCAGCCCCCAAAGCGGTGGTTTCTGTAATTACTGGTCGATCAACACTGACATTGAGAATATCCGCCAGTAACTGCATCAACCATTCGTTGTTGACCATACCGCCATCGACTCGCAAGTGTCCGGGCAGACCGGCATCTTCCGCGGCAGCGGTAATGAGATCGTGGGTTTGATAACACACTGCTTCCAGCGCCGCTCGAGCGAATTCTTCAGGCCCGGTATCGCGTGTAATGCCAAACACCGCACCACGCACATCCGAGCGCCAGTAAGGTGCGCCCAAGCCCGTAAAAGCTGGTACCAGATAAACACCGCGATTGGATTCCAAGGAGCTGGCCATGGCTTCTGTCGCCGAGGCTTTATCAATAATTTTCAGACCGTCGCGCAACCACTGCACCGAAGCACCGGCAATAAATATCGATCCCTCCAGCGCATAAGTGACTTTGCCATCTAGCTGATAGGCAATGGTGGTGAGCAGACGATTGTTGCTCATCACCGGCTCCGTGCCGGTGTTCAGCAAAGCAAAACAACCCGTACCATAGGTGCTTTTTACCGTTCCGCTATCAAAACACCCTTGACCGATGGTGGCGGCTTGCTGATCGCCAGCAACACCTAAAATGGGAATTTCACGACCAACAATCGACGCATCCATCACGCCATAGTCGGCTGCGCAATCGCGCACTTGTGGCAACATGGATTGCGGTACGTTGAACCAATCCAATAATTCCTCATCCCATTGACCCGTGTGAATGTTGTACAAATTGGTTCGCGAGGCGTTGGTTGCATCGGTGGCGTGATGAACGCCATTGGTGAGCCGCCAAACAAGAAAGCTATCTACCGTGCCAAAAGCCAGCAGGCCTTGATTCGCTTGCTCGCGCGCACCTTCGACATTATCCAAAATCCAACGAATTTTGGTGGCTGAAAAATAGGGATCGAGTAGCAGCCCCGTTTTTTCGCGAACACGCGATTCAAGCTGCTCTTGCTTTAGGCGCTCGCACTCTGCTGCGGTGCGNCGATCCTGCCACACGATNGCGTTGTACACCGGCTTGTGGGTTTTNCGATTCCANACNAANGTGGTTTCNCGCTGGTTGGTNACCCCAACGGCCACNACTTTGTCGCCATTGCGNTCGGCCTGTTCAACCGCTTCGCGAATAACCGTTACCGTGGTGGACCAAATGGCCTCNGGGTTATGNTCTACCCAGCCATCGGCGGGGTAGATTTGTGGAAACTCCTGCTGGGCTTGGGCGACTATTTCACAACGGCTGTTGAATACGATAGCGCGACTGCTGGTCGTCCCTTGATCAATAGCCAGTATTAATGATTCAGTGGTCATAGGTTTAATCCTGCTCAAATGCCTCAGAGGTCTGATCTTCGAGGCTATCGATGTATTCTTGGTATTTTTCTTCTGCAGCGTCGCCAAACAAAATGGCGCAAGCTTCTTTTAGTCCCGGCGCCTGAATTAAATCATCTTTTCTCACCACCAGTGAAATTTTTGAACGCCGTCGTAGAAAATCCTCAAGTTTGACAATCATTTCCTTGCGGGCGGCATGTTCGATTTCACAGCGTAGGTATTCCGAGTGCTCGATCAGCAGCTCACTCTGGCAAGGGTTCTCACGAATGCGTTCCAACATATTCACCGCATCAACGCCGTAGCGTCGCCAAAAGCGTTGAGATAACACTTCAGACGACGTCGACGGTGTCATGGCGTCCAGCCCCATTAACTTGGCTTGATGGAAAAAGTCATCTCGAACGTCGCTGGAGGCTTCTCCGTACCAGCGCACATCCGCGTAAGGCAAATCGATATCAAACGCTGTGACCAACTCCGATACCTCATCGCCCACATTTAGGCAATCGGTGAGCTTGCCACCAAAGATACTCAACTGACGACGAGCGGCATCAACATCGATGGCGTGTTTTCGCGACAGCTGCAACCACTCCTGATCACCAGACTCTCCCTTCACCGCCAGAGGTCGCACACCACAGCGCTCCGCGATAACATCACTTTCGCTCAGCGGTTGTTTTAGATCCAGCATGCGATTGACATTATCGAGGACAAAACGTCGATCGGCTGGTGTGACCTGAGTTTCAGGTTTCTGCGACGGTGTATCAGTGGTCCCGATGCATGTTTTTGGTCCCATGGGAATGACAAAAAACAGTCGTCCATCGTCAGCAAAGAAGGCCAACACTTTTTTCTCGTCGGTTAAACGGTCGACAATTAAATGAATACCTTTGGAAAAGGCATGATGATGGCTAGTATCCACATCCAGTTGATCATTCAGCTTATCAACGTAGGGGCCGCAGGCGTTGATAAACACTTTTGAGCGAATGGGAAAGAGCTCACCCGAGACTTTATCTTGTACCTGTGTCACCCAGCCTTGNCCATCGAACTCGCTGGAGACTGACTCCACGTAGTTGGCGGCGACACANCCATGATTCATGGCNGACCGAATAAAATTGAAGACAAAGCGCGCATCGTTATCAAACAGGTAACAATCCGAGTATTCGAAACCACCCGCTACCGATTTGGTATTAATAATAGCTTCACTGCGTTTTAACTGGGCGGCCGACTGCAAGACTGGCGGCCGAGTCTGAAAGCGTCCCAACACCCAATACAAGAGCGTACCCAGATAGATAAACCACGGATGAAAACGAAATCCCTTTTGAATGCTGGTAAGAAAGCGAATTTCTTGAACCGTGGAAGGGTAGCTCTCCATCAAATGATTGCGGCTCTTGCAGAGNTCATTCACCAATAGATACTCATGAGACTCCAAGTACTTGATGCCACCCCAAGCAAGATTGGANGANTTCGAACTGGTAAANCCCGCNAANTCACCGCGATCAATCAGCGCAACTTTCGCCCCTTTGGCCGCCAGCGATGCGGCGGAAACCGCACCATTGATGCCTCCGCCGACAATTAGCACATCAAATTCCGTTTGTGCCAGTTTATCGAGATTTGTCTCTCGCAAGCCCATATTGTTGCTCTGCCTCTAGGATGGTTCTGGATTTATGTTGACGTTGCTTCCTGCAACGACGATTGACGCCCTACTAGCTCTGCGCGATTGCCATAGACCCAACGATTAATCGTCAAGGCGATAATGACACACAGCACCAGTGTCACCAACATCATATGGATATAGTGTACCGGCGACCAGACGAATGAAAAGAAGGCATAGATGAGCACTCCTAATACTACCGCGATCATTCCCGCCATGGCCTCGACATTTTTAAACAGCAGCCCAACAATAAAGATCGATAATATCGGCATACTTAACAAACCCCAAAGCTGCTGCAACAAATCAATAATACTGTTTGCCTGTTGATACAGAGGCACCATCAGCAGAGAATTCAGCACGAGAATTACCGTCACCAACGCACTGATTCTGGACACATTCACATCCTTGTCGATGTATTTCTCGTGAATATCACAGACATACAAAGCCACTGCCGAGTTAAGATTGCTGTTGTAAGTCGTGAGTACCGCCGCAGCCAGAGCAGCCGCCAAGATGCCAGACAGCCAATAGGGCAGCAGATCCCCCACCAATTTTCCATAGGCGGCATCACCGATATCACCATAGAGTTTATAAGACACGATACCGGGAATCACGACAATGGCCGGCACAATCAACAGGCGAATTCCGGCCGCGGCGAACACGCCTTTTTGCGCTTCTTTTAGATTTGGTGCTGCCATTGCGCGCTGAGTGATGACCTGATTGGTACTCCAGTAGAACGCCTGAATAAACACCATACCGGTCAATAGTGTGTGCCACGGGATGGGGGAATCGTTGTCGCCTATCATGGTCAGCCGTTCATGAGGAATTCCAGAAAAGTCATAATCGATGGCCTGCAAGGAGAGAAACACCACCACAATCGCCATACCGAGCAAGAGAACACCTGAGTAGGTATCGGAGACCGCCACCGCACGCAGCCCGCCAAAGAAAGCATAGGCGCCGCCGATTAGGGCAAAGCCCGCGGCGATGACAATTAGCGGAATATCCAATTGGAACATATTTTTCATGAACAGTGATCCAGAGTAGATCGCTGCCGGCATCCAGATGAAAGCAATGCCCAGAATAAAAATGCCGCCGATGAGTGCGCGTATGCTTTTGTTGTTGTAGCGTTTCTCCAGCAACTCTGTCGTCGTGGTACATTGATACTTATAGTATTGGGGGAGAAATACCTTGGCCAAAATAATCAGCCCTACAACCGCCGCCAACTCCCACCATGCCATCAGCAGCATTTGATTGCCGTTCATGCCCACCAGCTGATCGGTGCTGAGATTCGTTAAGGTAATGGAACCCGCGACAAACACCCAAGACAAGCCCCCACCGGCGAGAAAATACTCTCGGTTTGAGTCTTCTTGTCTCGGGGCCTGTTTACACTTGATGTAGGTAATCCAACCAATGGCCGCGGTAACGGCAATAAAAATGGCGACCTGAATGGCTTCCAGTCCCATACCTTCTTCTCCTATTATGATTTTTATTGTTCTAGTTATGTTTTTGGCTATCGTACTAGCGATGCAGCGCTATTGAGACACAGACCAGATAGCGACATCTCTTGGTAAAAGATTTCTCGCGCCTAACAAAAATACCGTATTGGCTACCACTGGCAGTGTTTGACAGGCGTCGCTGTAGTTAAAGGCAAAATACAAATCACCTCGACGGCGCACTCGTACATCCGGCGGCAATACAAACACCTCTATACCAACTTTTTGGCAGAGCTCCTTCAGCAGATGTTTTAACAGTTGATCGCTGGTGAGCGTCGCTAGATAGGTATAATTTTGGTGACGCACAATGGCGCTTTCGCCACTATGATAGCTGGCCAGTATCTGCATCTTTTCATCGAGCAATTCAATAGATTCACACCAACGCTGACTTTCGAAGGTTTTTTGGTCCACATCGTCAAGGCTGTTCCCCCGCCACTCGAGGTGTTCGCTGATTCCTTCACGCAGAGTTTCTACAGAGAGAACCTTAATCGGCACGAGAGATTGCAAGGCGCCCGGCGGCAAATTCTCAGGCAACGCAAACTCACTGGTTTTTGCCGCCGTTCGTGGGGCGAATACAAATTCAGCCGATGACGTTTGACAGCGGTGAACGAAACCGTCATCGATGATCGGCAGGCAAGGTACAACCACTAAACGATAACCTTCAAAAGTCGAGCTCGCGGAGATAATATCGACATCCACACCCAGTTGGCGCAATGCCGAGTAGTACTGCAGCTGCACATCGTTAAAGCGATAACTCTGACCTTGCACTTCAATTTCACTGACCCACTGCCCCTGAACATCAACCACCATAGCCACTGCTGCTTGATGTGGCTTAGCAGGCTGTAAAACAATCTGTTGCAATTCAGTCGCAAGCGTTTCAATTTCAGACCAAGATTCCGAGCGAGTTTGATCCGGCCGCAACAACCCTGCATGCATTTGCTCCTGAGCAAACGGCGCCTGTCGCCAGCGGAAAAAACACACACATTGCGCACCGTGAGCGAAGGCCTCCCAACTCCAAAGACGCACCATGCCCGGTGCCGGTCGCGGATTGCTCGGAGCCCAATTCACCGGACCTGGCTGCTGTTCCATGATCCAAAAATCTTTCTGACTCAGGCCTCGAATTTGATCGTGATAGTAGCTGGCGTAGTCGGGATGGCCGGTACGCATGTAGGGAGTCACCGCCTCGTTTGAGGCATCGGCATAGAGAAAATCCGTACGCCCTAGGGGATAGTTATCGTAGCTGGCAAAATCCAACTCTTCGGCCAGAGCGAAACAATCCACACCGGTGTCTTTCATTGGAATAAAATTGTGGGTAATGAATCGATCCGGTGCGTGCTGTCGAATCACCGCCACCATCTCTCGATGAAAATCGATCACTTGATCCGAAGAAAAACGGCGATAGGCCAAACGGTGGGCGGGGTTAGTTTCAGTTACGGCGGCGATCGGCAATTCGATCTCGGCAAAGCTGCGATATTCCATCGACCAAAACACATTGCCCCAACTCTCGTTTAGCAGTTCGACAGTTTGGTAACGCCGTTGGCACCATTGACGAAATGCTTCTAAGGCAACCGGCGAGGCACTCAAGGTGGTATCGTGACAACAAAGCTCATTGTCTGTTTGCCAACCGATTACGCCCTCATGATGACCATAGCGCTCGGCCAACACACGGGTAATCCGCATCGCTTCTTGACGATAGCGCTGGCTGGAAAAATCATAGTGACGGCGCGAGCCAAAACCGCGCACAACACCGGTGTCGGCGCAGACCGGTAGTATCTCAGGATAGCGATCCACTAACCACTTGGGCGGCGTTGCGGTAGGCGTGCCAATAACCACCTTGAGGCCTTCCTCCATCAGAATCTCGATGACGCGATCAAACCAAGCAAACTCATAGCGACCGGGTTCTGGCTCGAAGCGCGACCAGGCGAACTCACCAATGCGAACCACAGACAACCCCAACGCTTTCATCTGCTGAGCATCACTGCGCCACAACCGTTCCGGCCACTGTTCAGGGTAGTAACAAACACCTAACATACTTCACTGTACCTTGTTTTTTAGTAGACGGATGAGACATCGGACGAACCTCGCTCAACACTGCTATTTCCAGTCGGCCATCAAATGACGACACATCAATAGTTCGCAAACAAAGATTGCTGCACAAATAAATATGATAAATAATATGATTGTTAATTTGGAGCGTCAACGAGTTTTATAGCAAGAGCCAATACCATGCCAGACTATGTGATCCTAGAAAACTCATCGACGCAGTGTGTAGTTGACTGTATTGAGTCTCAACCAACGCTGCTGTACTGGGGAAACCACCTCGGCAATATTCACGTCGACAGCCTGCGCCGCATGAGTCGACGCCAGGAAGCACCTGCCTGCGCCGCCGAAGAAGCGGCCATTAGCCTGTGTCCGACATTGGGCAGCGGTTTTCTCGGTAAACCAGCGCTGGAGCTCTGTGGTGAGAATCAACCTTGGTCACTGAATTTTGAGCTGCAACAGATCGAGCGCCCGACCCCGGAATCGGTCATTTTCATCAGTCGCGACCAGCATCAGCAATTGGAACTGCGACATTCCCTGCAGCTCAACGATGCGGGTGTGCTTTGCGCCAGCACTCAGCTCACCAACCATTCCCCGCACACAATCACCGTTAATCACTGCGCAGCCCTGTGCCTAAAACTGCCAGCGCAGTTAACCGAGGTACTCTCTTTCGAAGGGCGCTGGGCAAAAGAATTTCAGACTCAGACCACGCCGCTGTTTAGCGGCACCTTCTCGCGCGAAAATCGCCACGGGCGCACCTCACATCACAGCTTTCCCGGTGTTATTTTGCAAGGCGCGCACTGCTCAGAGAATCACGGTATCGCCTACGGCTTTCATCTGGGCTGGAGCGGCAATCATCACACCCACATAGAAACTCTGGCCGATGGTCGTATCGCCGCGCAAATGGGGGAGCTACTGCTGCCGGGGGAACTGCAGCTGAATAGAAATGAAAGCTACACCAGCCCGACGCTCTACGGGGCGTTCAGTGAATCCGGGCGCAATCGCTTGCGGCAACAATTTCATGCTCACGTGCGACACCACATTCTGAGCTCGCACCTGCCGCAAAAACCGCGCCCCGTGCATTTCAACACCTGGGAAGCGCAGTATTTTGATCATGACATCGACAAATTAAAACGGCTGGCTCGAGCGGCAGCTGAGGTCGGCGCTGAGCGTTTCGTGTTAGACGATGGCTGGTTTCTCGGTCGACGCCACGATCGAGCCGGGCTGGGAGACTGGATCGTGGATCGAGAAATCTACCCCGATGGACTCTCCCCCATCATCGAGCAGGTGGAACAGCTCGGCATGGAATTTGGGTTGTGGCTGGAACCCGAAATGGTGAATCCCGATAGCCAACTCTACCGACAACATCCAGACTGGGTTTTGCAGTGCGAGACAGCTCCGACCGTGCTCGCTCGTCATCAATTGGTTTTAAACCTCTCCCTTCCCGAGGTACAATATTATTTGTTCGACGCGATTGATGCACTACTGCGGCAGTACCCCATTGCCTATTTGAAATGGGACATGAATCGCGACCTGCACCAACCGGGCGACCAACAGGCACGATCGTCGGTACATCGACAAACGCACGCCCTCTATCAATTATTGGACCGCCTGCGACACGCTCACCCACAAGTAGAAATTGAAACTTGCGCATCGGGCGGTGGCCGCGCCGATTATGAAATCCTGTCGCGCACGGACCGAGTGTGGACCTCCGACAGCAATGATGCACTGGATCGACTGGCCATTCAGAAGGGCTTCTCGCTATTTTTCCCCGCAGAAGTCATGGGTGCTCATGTGGGGCCACACCGCTGTCACATCACTGGCCGACAGCTTCCTATGGAAACCCGCGCCGCGGTCGCCCTGTTTGGACACATGGGCATGGAAGTTAACTTGCTGGAAGAATCTGCCGAAGACCAACAGACTCTGCGCTTGGCCATTGCCCTGCATAAACAGCATCGCGCACTGATCCATAGTGGCAACTTGGTAAGGCTGGCAACACTCAACAAGGCGGACGCCTTTGGTATTGTTGCTAAAGATCAATCGCAAGCATTGTTCAGCTTTACCCTGCTCGACAGCCAGAATTCGACGCTGCCTTCGACATTGCTGTTTGACGGACTCGACAATAACGCCAATTATGAGATAGCTCTGTGTTGGCCGCCAAAACCATCCAGCTCAACCCCCTCTATCTTGGAAGAGCTGACCGATAGCGCTCAACCGTTGCGCACCTCTGGCGCAGCACTAATGAAACACGGATTGCAGCTACCTCTACTGCATCCGCATAGCGTTCTAATTTTTCATCTTCAACTACAACAATAAGTCGTCAATATGATGTTTAATTTTCTAGCAAGACCCGCCCAACTGTGCCGCGCTGTAAAGACCCGTAGGCGCCGTTTTATGGCTATCGCACTGTTGTTCTGCGCCAGTAGCGCAATCAATGCGCTGGCGAATCCCCCTCAAGACATGGCAGCCGAAGAGCTCTATCAAACACTGCCTGCCGACTTTACCCCCAGCCTGACTCAAAGCGGCAAACACAGCGTCGGGGTTCGCACCGTTGAGTTCACCAATCCGCAGCAGCTCGATATCAATAGTGGAAAAATAGCCGACCGTACTCTCGTGGTGGAATTGTGGTACCCCACCCACGACCATCAACAATCGAGCCGCTACGACAACGTCACTCGCTTAGGTAAGCCCTTTGCCGTTAAAGCCAACGCGTTGCGCGATGCGCCGGTGAAAAAGGTCGTCGACAATCAACACTACCCGCTAGTCGTTTTATCCCATGGCTATACCGGCTATCGCACGCTGATGTTTTATCTGGGTGAACACCTCGCCTCCCATGGATACGTGGTCGCAGGAATCGATCACACCGATTCCATCAACGCCGATGTCTCGGCCGACAATCCCTACAGCGGTTTTCCCAGTACCCTTTACAACCGCAGCCGCGATCAAAACTTCGTGCGACAACAACTGCTTGCTGACAGCAGCCCAGTTGCCGACCAAGTCGATAAACAGTCCAGCGGATTGATTGGTTATTCCATGGGCGGCTATGGCCTAGTGGGCAGCATCGGCGGTTGCTACTATTTCTCCGATCAAACTCTGGCGACACTCAATCCCGCCGCCAGTTCACAAGAGCGTCAACAGGCACAACAACTGCTCAACAATTGTGAGGCACCCCGCACGCAAGATAATTGGCAAGCAGCCATTGCCATGGCGCCATGGGGACAGCAACTCAAGGTGTTCGACGCTGAAAGCTTAACAAGCATCAACACGCCACTGATGACCATTGTCGGAGATCTTGACGATGTTTCCGATTACGCCAGTGTGGCACAGCTGCACCAAGCGATAGGAAGCCGAGACAAATATCAGCTCACCTATTTAAACGCGCGCCACAATGTTGCAGCCCACCCAGCACCTCGCATTGCCTATGAACAGGCGTATGATCTAGGCCATTATTTCGAAGCCGCTTGGGATTCTCGACAGATCAATCAGATCAATCGACATCTGGTTTTGGCGATGATGAACTGTCATCTGAAGCAGTCGAAAGACGCCTGCGAATTACTCGAGCTCGACGGGCGTATCGAAAGCGGCTGGAAAGGGTTTCCGACACGTTTTGCCACAGGTATTCAGTGGTTAGGCGCCGAAGACAAAGCCGCTCAATAGCCAACACTCTCGCCAGCGCATTTCTCCTCGGGAAAATCATCGCCGAGGAGGGATGCCGCTCAAATACCTGCCAGTCCCCGCCATCAAGCCCAACAGCCCCAACAGCCCCAACAGCACAGAATAGACTCGCCAAACACATCTACTGATCAACGGGAAAAGACTCACCTATGACTCCCATATCGACCTAATTTCAGTAAATAGATTCTTCAGCCATTCAGTGAACCCCCAGTCAGCCCCCATAAACCGTAGCTCAAGCTTAATTATATGATTTATTGCATTTGATTAATATGATATATATTATTAACCGCGATCAGAGAGGTACCCACCAAATAATAATAAGGGACACACGTCATGATACAGACAAAGAATCAATGGAAATTGAGGCATCGCAGCATGCTCGCGGCCGCCCTCGCCAGCTCACTCACCCTCTATGGTGCCACCGGTTTTGCTCAGAGCAGCAACCCGGGTGAAGAGATCATCGAAGAGGTATCCGTTACCGGTATTCGCGGCAGTTTAAAACGCGCCATGGACGTCAAACGGGACGCCGTGGGCGTGGTCGACGCCATTGCCGCTGAAGATATTGGTAAATTCCCCGACCAAAACGTCGCCGAATCTCTACAGCGTATTCCCGGTGTTTCTATCGACCGCAGTGGCGGTGAAGGGCAATACGTCACGGTTCGTGGACTGGGACCGCAGTTCAATACGGTGTTGGTGAATGGCCGTCAGGTAGCAACGGAAAACGAAGGTCGTGAATTCAGTTTCGACACCCTAGCCGCCGAACTCATTTCGGGCGCAGACATTTACAAAAGCCCGACGGCGGCCATGCAGGAAGGCAGTATCGGCGCGACCATTAATGTGAAAACCGCACGTCCCCTAGATCTCGATGGCTTTACCGCCGCCGGCAGTATTAAAGAGGTTTACGACGATCTCACCGGTGAGGCCTCGCCCAACTATTCCGGATTGATCAGCAACCGTTTTGCCGACGACACCATTGGCGTACTTTTGTCTCTGTCTCATCAAGAGCGGGAAGCGCAGAACAATATCATCGAGACTCGCTACTATCGCCCCGGCCAAGATCTCACCACGCAAAACGGCAAGACCTTTAATGATGTCTACATCCCCCAAAACTATGACGTGATGGTGGACGAACAAGAACGTGAACGCACCAGCGGCACCGTAGTATTACAGTTTGCTCCCAACGATGATTTGACTATCACTGCGGACGCCATGTACTCCAAGTTCGAAGTGGATTCTGAAACCCACGCGCTTGGCCATTGGTTTACCGACAGCAACATCATCGATGCCGAGGTGGGTGCCAACAACACCATTTCTTATTTAGATAGTGCCAACACCGGCGCCACGGATTTTATCCGTCGCTCCTATTCCCGCGATACCGAAACCAAAGGTTTTGGTCTCAACGTAGAGTGGCAGGTAAACGACACCCTGTCGGCCAATATCGATTTCGCCACTTCTGAAGCTGAAGATAAAAGTGGCGGCAAGATTCCATTCACGGTGATCGGTTACAACAACGCTTACCAATGGGATGCTCGCGGCGACGATCAAGGCAGTATCAGCATTGATGGCGGCCAAGCGGCACTGCTCAATGCCTCCGCTGGTCGCGCCCATTACAACGAACGCAACGGTTGGGACCGAGAAGACGAACTGACTGAGTTCAAAATCGATATGGAATGGACGCCGGATTCGCAAACTCTGAAATCGGTAAAATACGGCGCCTACTACCAAGATCGCACCAAAGACAATCAGCGTAAATTCGCATCAGATTGCGGCTTCTATTGCGGTTATGGAACCGACGTACCCGATGAATTACTGTCGGTCTACAACGCCGATGATTTTTTCAGTGGTGTCCCCGATCAATGGCTGACTTACGATCCGGAAGCCTATTTCGATTACTTGGCGACGGGCGGTGTTGCTGCATTGCAAGCGGCGTCTGATGCATTGGGTGAGAACCGCGATATTGCCGCAGAGTATGCGGCACTGGGGATCGATAACCCATCTACGGCGGCCGACAAATTTAAAGTCGAAGAAGAAATTCTCAGCTTCTATTTGGACATGACGTTCGAAGGTGAAATTGTCGATCTTCCCTGGCAGCTAAACCTCGGTGTGCGCTACACACAAACCGATTCCAAACTCGGCGGTTTTACCACCGAGCTATCTGACTTGACCGCCATTCCCGGAGACCCTTCCGATCTGAATGAAGTCTACGACGAAGACGGGACTGACGTTAGCGCCAGCAACGATTACACCAACGTGCTGCCTAGCATGAATCTTCGCCTAGATCTTCGCGACGACATGCTGGTGCGTTTTGGTTTTTCGAAAACACTGACTCGTCCGACGATGGATTCCTTGGTTCCGGCCACCGTCATCACCGTATCTCGCCCAGATACCTTAGCAGCAAATGGCGGCAACCCAGATCTTAAACCGTTTGTCTCAACCAACTTAGATCTCTCCTACGAATGGTACTACGCCGAAGGCAGCTACTTCTCTGCCGCTGTTTTCACCAAAGAGGTCGATGATTTCATCAGCGGTCAAGTGGGTACAGAAACCTACAACCTCGACAGTGGTGATTACGACTTCTCGGTACTGCGTCCGCAAAATGGCGAGGAAGCCACTATTGATGGATTGGAACTCGCGTGGACTCACGTCTGGGACAGTGGGTTTGGCATTCAGGCAAACGCCACCTTTGTCGACAGCGATGCTGAAGTGGATCCTTCCGATCCCAGCAAGAGCTTCGGCCTTGAGGGTTTAGGGGATTCTCAGAACATCGTTGTATTCTATGAAAAAGGCCCTCTGCAAGCGCGAATTGCCTACAACAATCGCGATGATTTCTTGCAGAACGTCGTTAATCCACGAGGGGGTACTGAGCCACTCTTCACCGAAGAGTATTCTCAGTGGGATGCTAGCGCCAGCTATGACATCACTGACCAACTCACCATCTTCCTGGAAGGTGTGAACATTACTAACGAAGAGACCCGTCGTCACGGTCGCTTCAGTAATCAACTCATCAGCCTAGAAGAAAATGGCGCGCGTTATGCACTTGGGATTCGCGCCAGTTTTTAGCTTGTAGTTCTCTTTCTTGTCGCTTGGGGTATTTTTTTGGGGAGAGCATTGCTCTCCCCTTTTTTATGAGAGAAAGGAATCCCGCAAGAAAAACAATCATATTGTCTGAATCTTTGAGGTTTCTGCCATGACCCACGCCATCAAAAAAATCGTGATCGCCGGAGGCGGAACCGCCGGCTGGATTACCGCTGGCCTTTTGGCTCGCCACTATCACCCACTGTCTAACAGCGGCATTAGTATTGTGGTGATTGAATCCGCAGAGGTTCCCATCGTTGGTGTTGGTGAAGGCACTTGGCCAACCATGCGCAGAACCCTACAAAAAATTGGTATCCCCGAGAGCGACCTGATTCGCCACTGTCACGCGACCTTCAAACAAGGCAGCCAATTTCACAACTGGAAAAGTGAACGCCAACCCCACCAATACACCCACCCGTTCAATGCGCCCCTACAAGCACAACCCGAACTGTCGGGCTATTGGTGCCAAGATCCCACGTCGGTATTTGCCGATAGTCTCGATGTGCAACGCCAACTGGGACAACAGGGACTCGCCCCCAAACACGGCGACATGCCCGAATATGCCGGATTACTCAACTACGGCTATCACTTGGACGCCGGTGTTATTGCTGAACTCATCAAACAACACTGCGTTAATAAACTGCAAGTGCAACACCGTATCGGCACGATTACCCAAGTCTACCGCTCGGACAACGGCGACATTGATAGCCTAGAGTTGGAGCCTGCCTTAAACACAGAGACCGAACACGCAGCCTCAAACAGCGTCAGTGGCGACCTGTTCATCGACTGCACCGGATTCTCCGCGCTACTCATTGGTAAAACATTGGGCGTAAAACTGAAGCCCCAAGATCACACACTGTTTGCTGATCGCGCTCTCGCTGTGCAAGTTCCCAACCCACAGAAAGACTCACCCATCAGCTGCTTTACTCAAGCAACAGCGCAACAAGCCGGCTGGATTTGGGACATAGGTTTAAGCCACCGACGCGGAGTTGGTTATGTCTATTCAAGCAACCACAGCAATCGCGAGCAAGCTGAGCAGGCGCTCGCCAATTATGTGGGCAAACAGTATGCGCAGCTTTCAGTGCGCGAACTCAATATTAATAGCGGTTATCGAAAACAATTCTGGCAAGGTAATTGTGTCGCGGTGGGACTATCCGCCGGGTTTATCGAGCCACTGGAAGCGTCGGCGCTCATGCTGATCGAGCTGTCGGCGAATATGATTTGTGAGCGATTGCCAGCGACTCGAGCAGCCATGACAACCGTCGCTAAGCAATTCAATCAATCTTTTAACACGCGCTGGGAAGGTATCGTCGACTTTCTCAAATTGCACTATGTACTCAGTGAAAGAGAGTCTGATTTTTGGCGAGATAACCGCCAGCCGAACTCCATTTCTGATCGCTTGCAAGAACTGCTAAAACTCTGGCAACACCACGTGCCCAGCGGCTATGATTTTGATACCCGCAACGAGGTGTTTTCTTGGGCCAGTTACCAATACGTCCTCTACGGTATGGATTTCCAAACCAATGTCATTGCTGAGCGTTTGGTTCATCGCTCCATTTATGAAAAAACGCAGCAGGCACGGCAGAAAAAAATGGTCACGCTGCAGCAACAGCTGCCCAATCATCGTCAACTATTGGAGAGCATTGTGGAACGAAGTCATTCCGTCGACAGTTAACATCCATTCAACAAGAGCGAGACGGCAATGAGTTGTTTTAAACTTCAACTGCCTCGCTTTTGGCTCTGTCCGCCTTGGCTTGAGTAATCAGATCCAAAGCTTCCGTGAGCATCGCTTTCATGGCTTCGCGGGCAGTTGCAACATCGCCCTCACGAATAGCGGTTGCCACCTTGCGGTGTGCATCAACATCGGCCAAAGGCACACCTTTGTGCTGATTGGTAAAACGAATGCTGATACGCAAGGCCGTATCGATAAGATCACGCAATTGAATAAAAAAGCGATTGCCGCTGGCCTCCAACACTGCCACGTGAAAGGCAATATCCGATGAAAGCGGATCATCATCACCGCGGGCCGCGGCGTCCATACGATCAATGGCCCTATCAATATTGGCAATCAGCTCTTCGTTGGAAGACAGTGCTGCAAACTCGGCGGCCTGTGGCTCAATGGCCAATCGCACCTGAGTGAATTCCAACAGTAGATCAATAGAGAATTTTCTATCCAACAACCAGCGCATGACGCTCGGGTCCAACAAATTCCAATTCTCTTCAGGTTGTACCCACGTCCCCTGTCTCGGACGCGCGCTGAGCAGGCCTTTTGAAGTTAGCATTTTAACAGCCTCGCGCAACACACTGCGGCTGACACCAAACTGTGTACAGAGCTCCGCCTCAATAGGAAAAGGCTTGTCGGATGAGTAAGTGCCGCAGACGATCGCTTGACCTAAATCCTGAACAATCCCCTGGGTTAAACTGCGGTTGTTTTCTCTCATGAAATTTCCATTGGATAACGACTGTTGTCTCGCTAAAGCTCAAAGTATGAACGGTCAATATTCTATAAAGTCGCCGTTGCTTCGGGCAACCCGCGAACCGCTAGATCTCCGCTCAACTCAAATACAAACACGTTGCCGGCAGACATCTGCGCCGCCAATCGCTCGTCACTGAGTCCTTGACGCGCTGACGTCACAAATAAGTACTGAAGTTGATCACCACCAAAAGCAATGCAACTGGGCTGACAAGTAGGTACGCTGACGCGACCCACAATGCTCCCCTGAGGGGAGTAGCAAACCACTTCTCCAGCTCCCCAGTGAGCACTCCACAGATTACCACGGGCATCCACATTGGCCCCGTCGGGGTAAGCCCCTGTAGGCGTTTTAGCGAACAGAGTGCGGTTCGATATTATTCCCGAATCGCCCTCGAAATCATAGCGATAGATGGATTGCCGCGGGGAATCGGCAAAATACAAATAATCATTCGCCGGCGACCAACAGAGGCCGTTGGAAATCCATATGTCTGCCGCTAACGGCGCACTGACCTGCCCCTGTGTCACACGCAGCAGCTCTCCCAATGGCTCTGTAGTTTGCTCCATCTGTTTCACCATGGAGCCAACCCAGAAGCGACCAAAGCGGTCAGCGCGACCATCATTGAGTCGAGTTTGATCGTCGTGAGTGTCAATCTTAGCCAACCAATCGAGTTCAAAAGTGGCGAGGTCCATCCGCGCTAAGCCGCTGGCGAAGGCGGCGACCATAACATTGTCTCGATTGCTAAAAGCGAAAGAGCACAAAGGCTCGGGCATCTTAAATCGTTGCAGAGTTTGCTCAGGCCACTGACAGCGATAGAGATAGCAACCGAGAATGTCGGTCCACCAAATCGATTGATCGGACACTCGCCATTGGATTCCTTCACCCAGTTCATTATGCACTTCGAACTCCGCAATTAATTTTGCGGTCATTAGTCATCCCCCAATTCAAACTCAAAAGTCCATTGCAGCCATTCACCTAGGCTATTCACCTACGCCATCCACACAAACCAAAGACCACCGACTTCAATGCTTGTCAGCCTTCATGTTTATTTATATGATATATATTATCTATTACAGTGATACGAGTCCAGCGCAACGGATAAAGCCCGTCCACTGCGTGCGGCCACTACCACACAACAATCGATGAACAGTGCCTTTGATTGGCCGACACTCCATTAATAGGCCTATTCTGATGACTGCATCAGAATAAATACAAACTGCATCATCCAAGCAACTAATAACACCTTTTGGAGCTTCACAGTATGACAACACCAAGCTTTCCCGATCTTAAAGATAGCGTGGTATTTATTACCGGTGGAGGTTCAGGCATTGGCTCGAACTTTGTGTCGGCCTTTGCTGCTCAAGGCGCAAAGGTTGCATTTGTCTCACTGACTCCAGAGCCGGCCGAAAAGCTCTGCCAGCGGGTTGCCGATGCCGGCCATCAACGCCCGCTGTTTATTCCCTGTGACATTCGCGACATTCGCGCGCTGCAAGCCGCCATCGAAGAGGTTCGCAATCAGTGGGGCGGCGTCAATGTGCTGATCAACAACGCCGCTCGTGACAATCGCCACAACTTAGACGACTTCAGTGTCGAAGATTGGGACGACTCGCTTAATACCAATTTGCGCCCACATTTTTTTACCGCACAAGCGGTTGCCAACGACATGCGAGAAGCCCGTGGAGGCAGCATCATCAACGTGGGCTCTAACTCCGCGCTTCTGGGTTTGGCAGGGTACAGCTCTTACGTTGCCTCAAAAGCCGCCATCATGGGGTTAAGCAAAGCCTTAGCGCGCGAACTTGGCGGAGACAATATCCGGGTAAACACACTAATTCCTGGATGGGTAATGACTGAGCGCCAAAAAGAGCTTTGGGCCACTCCAGAAGCTGTGGCGGAATGTCTCGACCAACAGTGCTTAAAGCGCACCATCGACGAAGAAGACGTATCTAATTCCGCTTTGTTTTTGGCCTCGACCGCATCACAAATGATTACCGGGCAAGCGCTGATTATTGATGGTGGCCGCACCTAATGCGCATCGCGGTCGACTGGGGGTCTACACACTTTCGAGCCATGCGGGTCAATGATAGCGGGCAGGTTATTGATCGGGTGAAATCTGAGCAGGGCGTTCTTTCGCGCTCAATGCAAGACGATCGAGGCTATCAAGACAACCAACGTTTCGCTCAAGTGATCGAACAACACTGTCACGCTTGGCTGTCCGATACACCGTCCGCGAGCTGTTTTCTTGGCGGCATGATCGGCAGTCGCAGCGGCTGGCAAGAAGTGCCCTATCTGGATAGCACTCAATGGCTCAGCGAACTGAGCCAGCAACTGCAAGCTGCGCCTGACAGCTCCCACTTTTTGATTGCTGGCGTGCGACAGCAACACAAGGGACATTGGGATGTGATGCGCGGTGAAGAAACTCAGATCCTCGGTGCCGCACAGATGCTGGCCGACGATGACGCTGCCAACAACACGTTAATGCTGCTGCCAGGTACCCATTGCAAATGGGCAGCTGTCAGCACTAAAAAGGCAAACACAGACCCGTCGATAATTGACGCCAGAATTGATCACTTCACAACATTTATGACCGGTGAACTGTACCAGTGGGCTCATCAACACAGCTCACTGTCGGGATTGATGACAGAAGATGTCGAGAGCTTTGACTTAACCGCTTTCACTGCCGGCGTGGAGCAGGGCAGAAACTCGCTGGCGCTCTCGCAACTGCTCTTTTCCATTCGGGCAGACAAACTGATGGATACCCTACCCGGACACTCTTGCGGCGACTATTTATCCGGCTTACTCATTGGCCATGAAATCACCTCGGCACTAACGGAAAACAAATTCGAACAAAAAAATCGGCGTAAACATCTTGGTGATGTCGACCTAGTGATTGTCGGCAGCGATGCCTTGGCCAGTCGCTATCAGCAAGCACTACAACTTTGCGGACGAGACAGTCGCATGATTGACGCCGAGTCCGCTTACTGCCAAGGCGTGCTGACTATTGATCGCTTAAGAACGATACCGCCACTGAATCTGTCATGACCTTGCCTACTACTGGAAACCATAAAACGATGAAGAGCGCACAATCTGTACTGAAAAAGGCCTTGCCGCTAGTTGCTATTTTGCGAGGCGTGCGGCCAGACGAGGTTTGCGCCATCGGCCATGAGTTAGTGGACGCAGGTTTTGACATCATAGAAGTACCACTCAACTCGCAAGACGCCTTCCGCTCTATCGAATTGCTCAGCAATCAATTTGGCAACCAGGTGACTTGCGGTGCCGGTACCGTAACCTCGACGCAACAGGTGCATGATGTCTCCCAAGCGGGGGGGAAAATAATCGTATCCCCCAATACCGATATCGACGTCATCTCCACCAGTAAACAGCTCGACATGATTTCCCTGCCCGGCTGCATGACTCCCTCTGAGGCTTTCCATGCCATTGCAGCTGGCGCCGACGGTCTGAAGTTTTTTCCCGCAGAAGCCATTCCACCTTCGACGCTTAAAGCCATGAAGGTGACGCTGCCCAGTGCAGTGCCACTATTTGCAGTGGGCGGCGTTAACGACAACAACATGCTCGCTTATTTGAACGCCGGCGCCCATGGCTTTGGCATTGGCTCCTCACTCTACAAACCGAATAAACCACTCACTGAGATTCGACAATCGGCCAATAACATTGTTAAGGCCTATCACGCCGCCCATCAACAACACTTGCAGGAACATTCATGAAAAAGTCACCGCAGCAGCTCCGCAGTCGACAGTGGTTTGACGATCCTCAAGACCCCGGCATGACCGCACTCTATCTTGAGCGCTATCTCAATTTCGGTTTAACCATGGAGGAGCTGCAATCGTCGCGGCCGATCATTGGCATCGCTCAAACCGGTTCAGACTTAACCCCTTGCAACCGCCACCACATCGAACTCGCCCAGCGAGTCAAAGATGGCATACGTGAAGCGGGCGGCATTCCACTGGAATTTCCTGTGCACCCGATTCAAGAAACCGGCCGCCGACCCACCGCCGCACTGGATCGCAATCTGCAATGTTTGTCGCTGATTGAGGTACTGCACGGCTACCCCTTGGATGGTGTCGTCCTAATGACCGGCTGCGACAAAACAACCCCCGCCTTACTGATGGGAGCGACCAGTGTTGATCTACCCAGTATTGCCTTGTCGGTTGGGCCCATGCTCAACGGTAATTATCAAGGACGCTGCGTGGGTTCAGGCACCGTTATCTGGGAAGCACGACAACAACTCGCCAAAGGCGAGATCGACTATAAGCAGTTTATGCAAATGGCTGCAGGTTCAGCGCCATCGGCTGGCCACTGCAACACCATGGGCACTGCCCTCAGCATGAACTGCGTGACTGAAGCCTTAGGCATGAGCTTACCCGGTAGCGCCTCGATTCCCGCGCCTTATAGAGAGCGCGCACAAATGGCCTACTATACCGGTCGGCGTATCGTGGATATGATTTGGGAAGACTTAAAACCTTCAGACATTTTGACTCGCGAAGCGTTTCAAAACGCGATCGTCGTAAGTGCTGCCATTGGCGCATCCACTAATGTTCCCATTCATCTGGCCGCCATCGCCAAACACGCCAATGTAGAACTTCCTCTTTCCGACTGGCAAAGCTATGGCGCAGAGATTCCGCAAATCGTGAACTGCCAGCCAGTAGGCGAGTTTTTATCCGAAGAGTTTCATCAAGCCGGCGGAGTGCCGGCAACCCTGCACGAATTACTGCAAGCGAATTTGTTGCACCCGAATGCGGTAACGGTTTCTGGCGGCACACTAAAAGACAACTGCGACGACTGCGCCACCTATGACCCGCGAGTAATTCGATCGGTTGATCAACCTATCCGTGAAAATGCGGGACTGATGTTGATGCACGGCAACCTGTTTGATTCGGCCGTAATGAAAATCTCTGCCATTGACGATGATTTTCGCAAAAGGTATCTATCAACACCGGGCGACGAAAATGCTTTTGAGGGTAGGGCGATTGTCTTTGACGGCCCTGAAGATTACCACGCTAACATCAACAACCCGGAGCTGGAAATTGACGAGTACTCTGTTTTGATCATGCGCGGAGCAGGCCCCAAGGGTTACCCAGGCTCTGCCGAAGTGGTGAACATGCAGGCCCCCGATCACTTATTGAAGCGTGGTATTAGCGCCCTACCGACGATTGGCGATGGCCGACAAAGCGGCACTTCCGCCGCCCCCTCGATTCTCAACGCCAGTCCGGAAGCCGCCGACGGCGGTAACTTGGCGATTGTACAATCCGGAGACAGAGTACGAATCGATTTGAATCACGGTAAGGTCACGTTAAAAGTCAGCGACGAAGAGATTGCGTTACGGCACCAGAACAGCCGCTTCGACTCACCAAAAAATCAAACGTGGTGGCAAGAGATTTATCGAAACAATGTTAACAATCTCGATCAGGGAGCTGTATTTGAGGGCATGACTAAATACCAAAAAATTGCTTCGGACAAACCCAGACATTCCCACTAAGCCAATAAACCACAGACACAAAAAAATACATCTAACTAAAAATTAGATAGAAAACTTAGAAAAGCCTTATAGAACGAGGCCTGTAAGGCTTTTATCTAATATTATGCATTTTTATCTAATTTTTAATGCCTTTTGTTGCCCGTCAGAGCCTCTTAGAGAGGTGAACAATTAGATGCTAAAGCAACTCGATTTATCTATGTTTTAACTACTTGGCGAATAGTTAACGGCGGCTGATCATGGGCGGCAGCTCCTGCTCCTAAGCAGCCACTGAGGGAGTGTTAGCTTAACCACCGTTGCTGGCCCTTTGCAGACGTTTGTATGGTGCTGACGGAGCGATGTTGAGCGGCTACAGCCAACACTTTGCTGCCGCCCACCATTTCCTGATAACGACCATTGTTGCGACTACGCCGCCATCGGCTGCTCCGTCGGATTAGTGATACTGATTAGGTTTATCGTGGAGATGCGATGAGCCCGCTATGGCAAGCGTCGCAATGAATATCGCCAGGTCTTTGATTAAGTACTGGCCTTCCGGCGTGGGGGAGAATGGGAACGAGTAAAAACATATCTCGGGATTTAGTACAAACGTGAGGATTACGCCTGGTAGGCGGATTAGCAGCAGCAGTAGGGCAACACGAACAAGAGGCCGAAAAAGTAGGCAAACTCCTATCGTAACTTCCCACCATCCAAGTATCAGCACCATGCTTTCCGGGTCGCCCCAGTAGATGGTATGCGCCAGAATTGAGGTCGTGGTCTTATGACCAAATGGCTTGAGCAAGCCGAACCAAATAAACAGGACACCGATAGATACGCGATGGAGCATATGGCCATAGCGATAAAACAGTGCGATCAGCGATCGGTCAAGCTCTTTAACCTGCCTGATAATAAATTTCATGGCTAACGCGAAACTAAGTAGCGCCCTGGCAATGAGGCCTGGTGCAGACCGGAGGCCGGAGCAAACTGAAGCGAAGTGTTAGGCGCTGGGCTCATTAGGTTCATAACTCGTGTACTTTTGCCCAAACATTGTACTGTCATACACTCGAGATGCCATTTTTCTGAGCAATATGGATTCAGGTCACTGGGGAATCAATGTAAAACCACCGTTCTTGGCCCAAGTACTAAACCGCTCGCGCGGTAGTGGGCGCTGCCTGCAACACCGAGTACGCTCTTCTAAGTCAGCATGATTTATACGGCCATTGTCCTACGGGGAGCGGAGGGTATTTCCCTCTGCTTCTTGAGAGGAGCAATATCATGGCCATTCCTATCACTACTATTAGTCCGTTACGCCAGCGCTTTATCGAAGATATGCACCTGCGCAAGCTGGCCCCAGCTACTCAAGCTAGCTATATCCGCGCCGTTAAAAAACTCTCGCTCTTTCTTAACCGCTCACCCCATACAGCTACACCGGAAGACCTTCGACGATTTCAGTTGCAGATGGTCAACGACGGCGTTTCTGCAACTACGATAAACGCCACCATCACGGCACTGAGCTTCTTGTTCAGCGTTACGCTGGATCGCAGAGATGCTCTGCGATTGATGAGCTCTGTTCGTACCCCCCGCAAGCTGCCAACGATCCTCAGTCCCGAGGAAGTTACCCGCCTTATCAATGCAGCCTCGACCCCAAGGAACAAGACGGTATTGGCTATTGCTTACGGCGCAGGTTTGCGTATTAGCGAGGTAGCGGCCCTCAAGGTCAGCGATATCGATAGCCAGCGTATGGTTCTGAAGATCGACCAAGGCAAAGGCAACAAAGACCGATTCGCCATGCTCTCTCCCGCATTGTTGAACCTGCTGCGGGATTGGTGGCGGATTGCTCACGCACAACACCTGATGCTGTGTGATGGTTGGCTGTTTCCGGGGCAGAACCCCGTTTTCCATCTGACCGCACGACAAATCAGTCGTATCTTTCATGCCGCTGCCAAAGAGGCCAATCTCACTAAGCGCGCATCGATGCACACACTACGTCACAGCTTTGCCACGCATCTGCTAGAGCAGAAAGTCGATATCCGGATTATTCAGGTATTGCTGGGGCACAGCAAACTCGGAACTACAGCACACTACAGTCAGGTTGCGAACCGCACGTTAAGAGACGTGAAAGGTCCGCTCGAGTACCTAACGCTGTAGCTGTTTAACTGAGCATGGCGTCTTTGCCGCTAGAGGTTGCGGATATCTTCCGTGCCTGTGGCCCTGACTGGCGCAAAGCCAGAGCAGGAACGCTTAATCTCGGTCAGCTGAAAGCGATGTCAGCGATCGAGCGTTGCCGCAGTGCTGAACTCGGCGGGCATGTTTTGCGGTGTGAACGCTGTGCTCAAGTCCAGATCGCTTATAACTCCTGTCGCAACCGACACTGCCCCAAGTGTCAGACCTCTGCAGCGCATCGCTGGTTGGATGCCCGACAGGCGGACCTCCTCCCGGTGGATTATTACCATGTTGTGTTTACCCTGCCAGCACCAATCAGCGCCATTGCGTACCAGAATAAAGCGATTGTGTACGGTGTGTTATTTAAGGCCGCCGCCGAAACACTATTGACCATTGCCCGCGATAACCGTCATCTGGGTGCACGGATTGGCGTGACCATGGTGCTGCATACTTGGGGCTCTGCGCTAACCCACCATCCCCATGTGCACTGCATTGTGCCAGGTGGTGGTTTGGCAATGGAAGGGAGCCGTTGGCAAGCGTGCAAGCCCGGTTTCTTTTTACCGGTGAGGGTATTATCTCGGTTGTTCCGACGGCTGTTCCTGACGCAACTGACCTCGGCCTATCACTCCGGAGCGCTGCGGTTTTTCGGGTGCCACCAAGAACTGAATGAGGCTTCGGCGTTTGCCGCGTGGTTAAAGCCGACCTATCAACAGGACTGGGTGGTCTATGCTAAACGCCCCTTTGCGGGACCAAAAGCCGTACTGGCCTACTTGTCACGATATACCCACCGCGTTGCCATCGCTAACAGCCGCCTTATCGCGTTTGATGAGCACGGTGTCACCTTCAAGTGGAAGGACTACCGACAACAGGGGCGCACGCGACACAAAACCATGACGCTGGCTACTGACGAGTTCATACGCCGCTTCCTGCTCCATGTACTGCCGCACGGTTTTCACCGTATTCGCCACTACGGGCTGCTCGCCAACGGGGGACGCACGGAGAACCTGACTCAAGCTCGCCGACTGCTTGGCGTAGAGCAACAAGCTCAAACTGATGAATCAGCCGACGCCATCGTGTCCGATCAGAGAAGCCCTTTTACCTGCCCGACCTGTGGCGGACCAATGATCGTGATCGAGGTCTTTACGCATCACCACCTTCCGCGTGGACCACCGAGGTTAGCCGCGTGAAACTGCTGGAAGTACGTCATGCCCTAAACTGTTGTTCCGTGGCAGGGGCGTTACTCGTGTCGAATACTGTAATCCCGCAGATTCAAGATCCAAATGAAGGCTGCCGGCGCCGAGATCGGTTATGTAACCGGATCGAATCCGCTTACTCGATGCCACGACAGTGCCGAATACTCATCATTTCTTCGACGAGCTGGGGGCTCATAGACTGGAGCAATACCCTAATCCCCATAGCGATTTCACCATCGCACATCCGCGCTTCGAACCCCGCGGTTTCGTACATGGGGTTTTCTGCAACACCAGCCCGCTAATAATATTCGATCTAACTTCGATGCCGGAGCTTGCGGGCAGGTATCGCAGAACACTTAACCATACCGGACCTTAAGAATCTACTAATGTGCCCAAGTTCAATCTGAGCATTCATGGAAAGCGGACATTCCACTGCATGTTACTGCCGACTGAAGCGGGCACAGGCTGTGTGAAAACTAACAAAATCCTTCCCGGAGCTTACACAGGTTTAAGTTGGTAAAATGGTCAGCGAATTCATCAAGGTTTCGCTGATATGTCATCCCACATTCAAGGCTTGGGCCGATCACAGGTCACATTGTTTCCTGAAGTTCTCGACGACTTCGTTTCAGAAGATAATCCGATCAGAGTCATCGATGCCTTTGTAGATCATCTTGATCTTCACAGTCTTGGCTTT
>PANW01000019.1 GCA_002707785.1 Cellvibrionaceae bacterium
CTCTCGAGGACATTGATAATCGGTGCCAAATACCGACTTAGGATGACAACTGACTGAATCCAATTGCAGCTAATACTTGTAGTAGGCCATTTGATTGGTGGTGACCAATAGGCGACCGTCTTCGCTCCAAAGCTCACCCGTATGATCGAAATAGCTGTTGCTGAATTTACCGGCTCTCACATGGGTCAATACCCACGGTGACGGCAGTTCTTCAAGCTCGGCAGCTGCTACGTGAAAATAAATGGTCAAGGTCACCGTTCCCACCGGCACTACCGCTCGCTGATGCACGAACAAGCGGGGAAACATAGCATCACTCAACGCCGTCAAAGAAGCGAAATCAAGTTTGCGAGGCGGGCGATCAGCGGTCCACTGCAAACTCTCAGAGGACGGTTCAGCCAACGTCTCTGCAGGTGACGCAAAAGGATTGCCTTTGACAAAACGCATGTCATATTGCTGCGGCCATGGCGGTAAGTTGTCAGTGGGCATGGACTTCAATTGTTCGTGAGAGGCAGCCTGCGGAAACACCAAGTCAGTATCGGTCCAGGATTCCACTCGGGATCCAAAGATCATTAATGAGGTGAGCACCATGTCATCATCGCAAAAAACCTCCAGTATCCAATGTTGATTGGAGCGATTGGTTCTCACCAGCTTTGGCTTAATAGTGATTTCGTCGGTGACAATGGGCCCCAGATAATTCACCGTCATGGAAACCGGACTCCCGATCACATCGGGGTGAGTCATCACGGCATTGAGCAGCGTCGCGGCGGTAACCCCACCAAAGGGCCCCACCATATTTTGGTAGGCAGGACTAATGGTATTGGTGCGCGACTGTGGCGTACCCGATAGGGATATTGCTTGATCGAATAGGTGGTCACTCATAGAGATACATCAACAACTGATTGAAAAGTCTCTACTGTAATCGGATTTCTTCGCTGACGACAGGTTTGCCAACAAAGGTGGCACAAACCGCACATTATCTGTCCAGCAAGACAAGTGTTTTGGTCGATTGAATGAACTTAGAATGCCATCGCCAAGAGTAGCTTGTGACCCTCAGATTTATCGAAAAATCGGAGAGAACTCCTCCGCTCTAAGCTGTCGAATGACTTTCTCTAATTCCGGTTTTAGATCGCTCAATGAGTGCCTAAGGTGGATCGATATGGTGTCTGTAAACAAGCTATCCACTTGTACAACCTGCGACTGCAAATCCTTCAGATAATAGCGTTTCAAGTACGAGGTAATGGGCGTAATGTAAAAGTCGATTCTTTNTCGTTGCAANAAATGAAANCCCTGATCAAANCGATTCAGNGGCGTTGCTTGACCTTGCGNAAACTGTTTAAAAAATTCATTNAGTCCTTCGGCACGAAAATATCCGACATGGACNCCTTNTTGATCAANCTGAAGNAGGCGTTCGAATATNGGGNCTTCNATTTTTNGAANTTCNACNGNNTGTCCNACNTAGCTGTAGANATTCAANTCGATATCAAACANCNGTTCATCTATCAGTANATGATGNTNATAACGACCNGCATGTTCGCGAGTGACTGAAGCAAATAGNTCNCACTGCTGCTGGTCGATCATAGATTNATTGCGCCTAGTNGGCGCAGGTNCCATNCGAAANTCGACNCCAAGCCTNGTNAAAANCTCNGCCATCACNTNTTCAAATTTCTGATTCCAGTGAGGGCCCANNGATTCCCCATAGCAAAACTGGATAGGAGTGGCTAAAGATTGCTCATTACGATCGCCATCCATCGGTGTGAGCGTGTTTCTCTTATCATCAACTGATGAGTCAAAGACTTCAGCCCTAGAGATAGAGCTAGTGAACAGCCCTAGTAGAGAAAACCCTACTAGCGTTAAGAGTGATGCAGAACGAATCAATGAAAACCACCGGCACAAAGCGAGAAAGGAAGATATCTAGGGACCCTCTGATTAATGACAGGGGTACCCAAGAGGTAAGACTAATCCCGCCTTGCCGGGGCGTCAAACAATAGCCGAAATTCTTTCAGTTACTATTGAGCGGCGCGAAGATCTCGCTCTATAAAAAACAGGCGATCTTGGCCGAAGAATTGCTCACCTTTGTAGAAAGTGGCCGGACAACCAAATACGCCTCGCTCCACCGCCTTAGTGGTGTTGTTCTTCAAGACCTCTTTCAGCTCTGAATCTTCAATGCGGCGAAATAGTTCGGCGGCATCAATACCCGCTTTGGTTAACACGTCAGTCACGACAGCGGGATCACCCATGTTCACAGGGGCACGCCACATGGCATCAAACACAGTCTCGACATATAGCTCAAACACCCCCATTTGCTCTGCGGCAATTGCACCACGCATGAGGTAGAGCGTGTTGATGGGAAAATGGGGATTGAATGTCATGCTGACATCATAAAGCTTGGCATAACGCTGCAAGTCATCGTTCATCCAAGCGCCTTTTAACGGCACCATCACCGGGGACTGATTGCCGGCGGCTTGAAAGATTCCACCCAACAAAACCGGTGTTAGCTCGACCTCGACACCATACTCTTGTTTGATCCACTTTAACCGGTGATAGGCTAAATAGGTGGTTGGACTGCCAAAATCAAAACACAATTCGATGTTGCTACTCATTACTCTCTCCGTTTTTTATACATTTTTAATTGCCCGTTGCCCGCGGCTCGTTGCCCGCAGCCCAAGCATAGTGATTACACCGCTGTTTACCACGGCTCAACCCAAGGACGCAGATCTTGCTCGAAGGTCCAGCCATCGCGTTTTTGTTCACGCATTTGCCAATAAACTTCTGCGATGGAATCTGGATTGACAATGTCATCAGGCTGACGGTTCTGTTTATGCGGCAGAACATTTTCTTGAATCCACTGCGTATCCACCGCGGAATCAATAATCAGATGACCCACGTGAATATTCTTCGGCCCTAGTTCTCGCGCCATGCTCTGCGCCCAAGCTCGTAGACCGTGCTTGGCCGCTGCAAAGGCCCCAAATCCCGCTGAACCTTTTACACTTGCCGTGGCCCCCGTAAACAAGATGGTGCCACGCTCACGAGGCAACATATGACGAGCAGCTTCACGACCGGTTAGAAAACCGCTGTAACAGGCCATTTCCCAGATCTTTCGAAACTTGCGCTCAGTCGTATCCAGCACACTCATAGGAACATTGGCGCCGACATTAAAGATGACGGTATCCAACTCACCAAGATCGCGCTCAATGCGCTCAAATAATTCAACAATCGCCTCTTCACTGCGCGCATCGCACGACCACGCATGTGCACGGTGCCCTTCAGCAGCGAGGGATTCGACTAAGGGCTGCAGCTTATCCGCATTGCGGCGCACACCAATCGTGGTGAAACCTTCGCGGGCAAACTTTTTCACAATGGCACTGCCAATGGCATCGCCAGCGCCGACCACCAATACGGTTTTATTCGTTTCTGTCATACCTTGCCTCTCTTTTTTGCGTTATACCTACCAAGGATCCATTATGGAACTTAAAAGTTACTAAAAAAGGACTCGACAAAAAGAGCCCTTAAGATTCTTACGATACGGCATCAGCTACACGCACAGATGCAGACCATATGGCCGCAGAGCTTACTCAGGAAAACCGGGAAAACGCTTTACCAATGAATCCGTGTTCGACCAACAGGCCGCTTCATCGGTGAAGATGTCTGCTTCAACATCAATACTCGCCGCTTCATCCAGACAACCCGCTGGCACAATCAACGCGGTTTTGGTTTTGTTCAAAAACGGCAATGCCGAACCGCAGTGTTTACAGAACGCCTTAGAAAAACTTCGCTCCGGGTGTTCATAAGTGGCCACCTGATCGCCGCCGCTCTGCCAATGAATGTTGGCTGGCTCTGTAAAAAGGTTTGACGCGTAAGCCGTGCCGGTCAATTGTTGGCACTGTTTACAATGACACTGATAAAACGCCTTGAAGTGATCTTGTACTGTAAAAACCACTTGGCCACAGAGACATTGTCCGGTCAGTGTTTTCTCCATGATTCACACCCTTTGTTTTCTCAGTACCGGCCTTAACTCATTACTCAGTTGAAGATCCTGCGACCCACTTACTTTTTGACCCCAACCATAACTGTCGACTTCGATGTTTATCGGGCTTTCACCTTCTCCAAACTGGCCGGGTAGTAACGGCCTTGAATACCAAAGGTTTCACCTCGCTCTAACTTACGACGAATACCTGGCCCAAGTTGTGCCCGAACCTCACGTGCGTGAATCGGTTCGTGACATTCACTGCACGCTAGATAAGGCTGAGTGACCGCTCCGCAGGCTTTATGCACATGCTCTAAGGGCACACCATCCTCATCCGCTTCCCATTTATCACCGAACTGCACGATAGTCGTGAGTACAGGATATAAATCTAACCCCTTCTCGGTGAGACGGTATTCAAACCGTTGACGGGCTTCGTCGTAACACTGTTTGTAGACGACGCCATGCTCAATCAAGCGAGTGAGACGATCGGTAAGGCGGTGCTTGGTAATACCCAAGGCTTTGTGCATGGAGGTAAAACGTCGATTGCCCAAGGTAATGTCACGAATAATCAGAAACGTCCAACGATCACCGACAATGGCCAGAGTCCGAGCCATTGAGCAGACTTGAGTATTTACATCATCCCAACGCATTGCGACTAAAGTACCCTATAGAGAATGAACAGCTTTACGAGGAAAACACCTCGCCATTGATCTTGAGAAGGAACTATACACCTCTTGGGTTTCATTTTGGAACCTTTAATCTTACAAGGTTCAATGGCAGACTGACCCTTCAACGCCATTGATGGTTATGCCGCAGCGTAGGTCTCATGCCTATAACCGCCCTAACCTTTTGATTTAAAAAACATTATAAGAAACTAAACTATGACAGATTCTCTGGTAGTCGGCCTGACGTTTGTGGTGTATTTACTCTTTGTGCTCTGGATCGGAGTCCTCGCCTATCAACGAACCCGCAACAGCGCGGACTACTTCCTTGGTGGTCGCAGCCTGCCTCCCTTTGTCGCAGCGCTCAGCGCCGGCGCCTCTGACATGAGCGGTTGGCTGCTCATCGGACTGCCCGGCTATGCCTACGCAGCGGGTATGGAAGCTATCTGGATCGCCATTGGTTTGTGCACCGGCGTCGCTCTCAATTGGGCGTTCGTCGCTCGCCGACTGAGAAACCTCAGTGCAGCGCTGGACAATGCCCTCACCATTCCCGCTTATCTGCAACGCCGTTTCGAGGATCCAACACCTTGGCTGAGAAGCGTCGCGGCTATCTTCACGTTGCTGTTTTTTCTGTTTTACGTGAGCGCGGCCTTTATCGGCGGCGGCAAACTCTTCAACACGGTGTTTGGGTTTCCCTACGAAATGGCCGTGATTATTGGCGCTGTGGCGGTGGTGTCATACACACTGTTTGGCGGCTTTCTGGCGGTTTCTTGGACCGATGTACTGCAAGGGTTATTGATGAGTTTGGCGCTGGCACTGGTACCCATTATGGTATTCAGTGACTTAGGTTCTGTCTCTGCCGTGCAACAGACACTGGCTGCCAACAACCCCGAATTACTCAATCCCTTAACCAACACCAACGGTGAAGCCATAGGCGCGATCGCTCTACTGAGTTTATTGGGGTGGGGATTGGGGTACTTTGGACAACCGCACATTCTGGCTCGCTTCAAGGCAATTCGCAGTGCCGACGAAATTCCTCAGGCGGGTCTTATCGCCCTCGGCTGGACGCTGTTGGTCTTTGTTTGCGCGCTGGCCGTAGGATTGAGTGGTGCGGCCTATCTGGATCCCGCGCTCAGCGACAGCGAGCAGGTCTTTATGCGCTTGGTGGATACGCTATTTCATCCCGTGATTGCCGGTATTCTGCTCGCGGCGATACTCGCCGCTATCATGAGTACCGCCGACTCGCAATTATTGGTGTGCTCATCAGCGCTGGCGGAAGATTTGTACCAGCATTTACACGGCAGAGCCGCAACAGAACAACAATCGTTAGCCTGGGGACGCCGGGCAGTACTAGCCCTGTCGATCGTTGCCACACTAGTGGCTTTAGATGCCGACAGTAAAGTCCTCGATGCTGTTGCTTACGCATGGGGAGGCCTGGGAGCCGCATTCGGGCCCACAATGATTCTTAGCCTCTACTGGTCACGCATGACGCGACAAGGCGCTTTGGCTGGGATAATCGTCGGAGGTGTGACGGTGATTGTGTGGAAGCAACTCTCCGGCGGCTGGTTTGATCTCTACGAATTGGTACCCGGATTTGCATTGTCATTCTCGGCGATCCTCTTAGTCAGCCTTGTCGGCCCGGCGCCGACAAAAACCAGCCGCGAGCGCATCAAAACTTATTGCTAATCTATAACAGCTAATTCATGACAGCGCTCCTCTTACAAGTCGCCACCATACCTAGCTTAATAGATCGCTAATTCCACTCAACTCGAAGAGCAGCCTCTAAGAGTTGACACACATTCCAACCCCTATATACTTGCACACTCAAGTATTGATACAGTATCTAATTGGTATCAATTACTAAATACCGATAACTAGGTGCCGTGAAGAATCGAGCACGACAGGAATACAACAATGCCAAAAGAATCGACCTACTCTGCCATATCCAAGAGCCTGTGGCTCAACAGCGCCATGATCAGCAAACACCTCGACAACAGTCTGGGGGCTATACATGGGATTGGCCTGTCCGAGTACATGGTCCTACTAAACCTAGAGGAAGCTCCGGGACAGACTCTCCGACGCATTGATATCGCCGAGGCGATTGGCCGTACCGCCTCGGCAGTCACAAGAATGTTGATGCCAATGGAAAAGATCGGACTGGTGGAAAAGGTTGCCAATGATCGAGATGCCAGAGTCAGCCTCGTCAAAATCACGGCTGCTGGACGAGAGATCTTTACCAACGCCAGCGTCACCTTGGATGCAAAATCCAAAACGCTGCTAAAGAATATTGATAGTGAAGAAGCCAAATTATTACTGGATTTGCTGCACAGCATTTAAGCTGCTGCAGGGGACGTTATTATGAAAAAAATTCACGGAAGCTGTCTGTGCGGACGGATTCAATTTAGCGTAGACGATCAATTTGCCTATGCCGGCTACTGCCATTGCTCTATGTGCAGAAAAGCCTCAGGTGCCACGGCTAGCGCTATTGGTGGAGTAAGTGAAGAGCATTTTACTTTGGTCACCGGAGAGGAGCATTTGCATCGCTATCAACGCAGCGAAGCATCCATCTCCTATTCCTGTGCGCATTGCGCAAGCACACTGTATGGCAGCAAACCTGATACTGGCATGATCCACGTTCGCTATGGAGTTCTAGACCAAAGCCCAACTCTAACACCACAGGCGCATATGCACGTAGGCTCCAAAGCAGACTGGTATCAGATCACCGATGAACTACCACAGTTCGAAGGCTTTCCATCGCCGTAGTTTCGAAAAAAATTCTGATCAAAAAAAGGGGGAGCAGTTTATCTGCGATGAACTCTAAAACGACTATGAGACCTCATCAACTCACTGCTCTACCCTTTTTTGTACTAAGCTACGCCTTTATCTCGGCCTTCCCAGAAAGGTTTGCGAAGCTCAGTTTTGAGTATCTTACCCGCACCCGACAACGGAAATGCATCAATGGTTGAGAGGGAACGAGGACACTTATAACCGGCAATATGCTGACGACAAAAATCCCGCAACTCTTCCACTGACAAGGTAAACTCTTCATTCGCGGGAACGATGACTAAGTGCACTGTCTCACCCCATTCATCCGATGGGATACCGATGGCTGCGCACTGACCGACCTGTGGATGCTGGCTCACCACGTTTTCCACTTCTGCAGAATAGATGTTTTCACCGCCGGAAATAATCATGTCCTTCACTCGGTCCACCACAAACACATAACCGTCATCATCCATGTAGCCGCCGTCGCCAGTATGCATCCAGCCGTCAACAACGGCCTCTGCGGTTTGCTCTGGTTTGTTCCAATAGCCCTGCATCACATTGGGGCCTTTAACGGCAATTTCTCCCACTTGTCCACGAGGGCATTCGNTATCGTTTTCATCAACGATTCTCACCGCTTGNAACGGNCCGGCTCTNCCTGCGCTGCGAATCAAACCCGATTCACGNGCCGCTGNAGTATGGTTCTCGGGGGGGTTGATCGTCGCCAATGGCGCCAACTCCGTCATACCGTANGCTTGCGACAACTGCAGATCAGGCAGTGATTCCATCAACCGATCCAAGGTCGCGATCGGCATGGGGGACGCGCCGTAGAGCATGCGCTGCCAGGTGGAAAAATCTTCTGCGTTGAAGTTGGGGGAATCCAACAACATTTGCACCATGGTTGGCACCAATAACGTATCCGTCACCTGATGATCTCGAATGGCTGTTCTTACAACATCAGGCTCGAAGGCACGTACGACAATATGAGTTCCACCGAGTAAAAAGCCAATCAAGATAGTGGCCAGATCAGCCAAGTGAAACATAGGCGCGGCGTGTAGATAGCGCGGGGCGCTTTCTGCTTTGATTGCCAGAGTCATACACAGTGCTGAACTCACTAGATTGTTATGACTCAGCATCACGCCTTTAGGAAAGCCCGTAGTACCGCCGGTGTAGAAGATTCCGGCAAGATCGTCGCCACCACGACCAGCATCCTCAATGGCATCTGATTGTTCAATCAAGGTTTCGTAATCGATAGCGCCTTCGGGTGCGTNTCCATCGTCGGCAAAAATTACATGCTCAAGTAATTCGGCCTGCGCTTTAATCTCTGGCAACAGCGGTGCAAAGGTCTTATCGACCATCAATATACGGGTGCCGGAATCGCGCAGAGAATAGGCAATTTCGGTAGCGCTCCAACGAGTATTCACCGGATTGAGCACACCGTTAGCCCAAGGCACAGCCATAAGGTATTCGAGATAGCGACTGGAATTCAACGACATTAACGCAACTCGCTCGCCGTCTTTGACCCCCAGGCCTCTGAGACCGCCTGCTAGGCGCGATACTCGCGCCTCTAATTCAGCGTAAGTCCAAGACTGGCCTTCAAAGACTACCGCATCGCGGGAAGCGCTTTGCTGCACATTTTGATGCAATGGTTGCGTTAAATTCATCATCTCTTCTCAGCTCTCTTGTAGTTATATTATTCAATGTCGCTGTCGCACCCAACGCTCAAAACAGGGTCCGCAGAACTGTTGCATTATTAGACAAATCTCAGTCTATCTTATGTATTTCTCAATCCATTTAGTAAAAACGCTCAACCCACTTGATGGAATAGTTCTGCCGTCCACCACCGGACAACAACTCGAATTGATCTAAATAGTCCCTGTAGCCAAGTCTAGACCTATCTAGCGCTACCTATTGATAGGTATAGGTCTAGAGATACAGATTTCTTGATTGCGTAAAGTTACAGATAAACGAGACTAGATACTTTACAGTAAGCGCCAAAACCTTAATGCCTACTGCCATCGATACGACTAGAGACGTCACTTCACATTGATGAAGAAAATACTAAAGGGCTGCAACATCACTATGATCGATGCGTACTGAGAAGAGCAGATACCCAGGCTATCAGAGCGTTAACGGCGCCAGAAACCGGGTAAATTGTCGCGATAACCAAGGCTGCGATAGGTTGCATCCACCAATGATTGGCCTCGATCATTCAACAATACGCCCTGCCCCATTTGATTCATTGAATAACCAAACGCTAGGCGTGCATCAGGATCGGCAAAACCAGTACTGCCGCCGGCACCCACATGACCAAAGGCGCGATCGCCGATAATAAAGCTCTCGGTGTTGCCGGGTTTACACTGGCGATTGTCCATGGATTTCATAAAGCCCAAGGCAAAGCGTGTGGGCCGCAACAAAGTCGCGTCCCATTGTGTCGCCGAGGAAACCTCCCCCATCCGCGCGATCGCTGTGTCGGAAAACAACGGCTCGTCCGAATCAGTTTTACTCTCGTGAATCACCCCACCATTGGCCAGAGGCTGAAACATTCTTGACAGTGATCGGGCATTGCTAATGCCGCCAGCCCCACCAATCTCTGCACGATGGGCATCGGGATGATTAGCGCCGTGACCGCCGGAATTAAACAACGCCAAATGAGAAATCGATTGCGGGTCAGAAATAACCGCCTGAACAAAATCTGACACTGGCGGCTCAGTCTCGGGCGGTGCCGCCAAGATGGGCGCAATGGCGGGGTTTATCGATTCGGGCAAACCAATCCAAAAATCCAGCCCTAAAGGCGCTGCGATCTGCTCATGAAAGAACTGTCCCAATGACAGCCCCGATACGCGGCGGACCAGCTCACCTACCGTCCAACCGAAGCTCAACATATGATAGCCACTGCTTGTACCTGGCGGCCAAAACGGCTCTTCCTGTTCGAGGCGCTCGATCATATACGCCCAGTCGTAGTAGCCGCCCGCTTTGATCGACTCGCGAAAAGCGGGCACGCCAGCAGAGTGATTAAGCATCATCGCCACGGTGACTTGCTCTTTTCCCGCCTGCGCGAATTCAGGCCAATAACGGCTTACCGGTGCATTCAACTCCAGCAGCCCTTGATCAATTAGCCGATGCGCGCACAATGCCGTCGCCGCCTTAGTGCAAGAGAACACCACAGAGACGGTGTCTTTTTGCCACGGCGTTTGAGAGTCGGGCTCGGCAAAGCCTCCCCATAAATCAACCACAGTTTGATCGCCGATGCGCACGCAAACACTGGCTCCCACTTCACCACGAGCGCGAAAGTTGTCGACAAACTGCTCCGCCACTTGACTGTAATCAGGGTGATAACGGCCCTGCAGGCGATAGTCGTCGACTTTTTCGTCCAGAGTGTTTAGTGAATTCATAGTCATACTCAATGGTGGGTTTTGAAAACGGTTGTGAACGCGTCCTATTGAACGCTTTAAATCTAGACGTCAAAAAGTCCAAACCGCAGAAATTGAATGAGTTCAATCTAATGTGTTGACAGCTGAAAGCAAAGAAGATTTCTAGGAAGAAATGTGTTACTAGAAAATAGAAGGCAGGAAGAGGAGTACGCTAGCGCACAGAAGAAGAATCAACTGAATACTCTCTTCTGCGCGACGCTACTCCCCTTTAATCAAACCCGCTTGGGCACGAACGATCTCGTAGCTCTTTATGCCCGTTTCTCAGGGTAGTAGCCCTTTATGCCCGTTTTCCGGGTAGCAGCCCGTAGCCCGTAGCCCGTAGCCCGTAGCCCGTAGCCCGTAGCCCGTAGCCCGTAGCCCGTAGCCCGTAGCCCGTAGCCACCATCCTCAACCAATACCGGAACCGGTTTCAACATTCTCCGGCGAAAGCTGTGTAAACTGCTGCTGCAATTTTTGCATACCACCGACCCAACGATCGTAATCGTTGGCTTTGTTTTGAAAGTACTTTTTCACATTGGGATGAGGTAGTACCAGAAACTCTTCAGCCGCTAAGGTGTTCACCACACACTCAGCGACATCTGCTGCTGGCAACATGCCATCAATGCCCGCCACACTGCCATCGGTGCCCGCCGTCATATTTGATTCCACCGCCTGAGGACACAACGCGGACACTTTAATCCCTTGATGACCATGAGATACGGCAATCCATTCCGCAAACGACAAGGCCGCGTGTTTGCTCATTGAATAACTCAGTGACCCCAACTGCGTCAACATACCTGCCGCAGAAGCGGTAATAAGAAAGTAGCCCTCACCGCGCTCGATCATTTTGGGCAGTGCGGCCCGTGCCGCATAGATGTGAGACTGAACGTTGATGTCCCACACTTTTTGGAAGTCTTCGTTAGACGTATCGGCACCGCCCATACGGAAAATACCGGCATTACCACAGTAGAGATCAATACGACCGAAGGCGGCCTCGGTTTCACGAATCAGTCGCGCAACATCGTCTTCACTGCCCATATCTGCGACAAAGGGCGTACAACCGGGAAATTTCTCAGATAAAGCGCGCAGACCGTTTTCATCGACATCCGCCATTACAATTTTTTCTGGTTTGTCAGCGTAAAAACGCTCAACCATCGCTTTACCAATGCCACTCGCAGCGCCTGTAACAATAATAACCTTGCCTTTCAGATCCATTTTCCGCTCCTAAACTGTGGATAAATACCCCTAGGCTCTCACAGTCTGCCCAATAACAGAACATCAGCTGATGAATAGTAAAAAATCATCGCAACTTATAATCAAAACCGCCCGCATCGACTCATAGCTCTGACCGCGTCTGAATAGACTTTAGATTGCGTATTGTCAGCGCCAATGCCAAGATGATGCGCAGCTTCTGTGCGCAGAATGCGCCTCGTCCTATCGATTTTATGACGTTCGATTCGATAATCACCATTGATGGTTCATTAATGAGGAAGGGAGAGACAGTTTCAAGCGACATCACTCTAACAAAGATCAAGTCGCTACCTACCCATTGGTTTAACCTTTTGGCTCGATCCGTTTTCAATCAAACGCGTCGACTTGCTAGCGAGATATATGTCTGCCTTAGAGCTTTCCAAGCAACAAACTGAAACCGCCAAGCGCACGTTATTGGCTTCCGTCGCGGCCATTGGTTTTGCGCAGACAGTGCTGTTTGCCATTCTCGCCCCACTGGGCCGAGAAGCGGGTTTGGTTGAAATTCAAATCGGCGCGATTATTTCCGCATCATCCTTGACCCTGTTTTTAATCAGCCCGATTTGGGGTCGCACCAGTGATGTCTGGGGTCGCAGAAAAGTGCTGCTGATCGGCCTATTTGGCTACTCCTTGGGGACGGCGTTTTTCGCCGCGGCATTCCAGGCGGCATTGTTGGGCCTGTTGATTCCTGTACTCGCGTTTAGCGCTTTGATTGTGACGCGAATTGGTAATGCCACTGTGATGGCGGCGGTCATGCCAGCAGCCAATGCCTATATGGCTGACATTACCGATGTCACCACTCGTACCAAAGGCATGAGCGCGCTCGGAGCCGCGAGTAATATTGGGTCAATGTTGGGGCCTGCCATTGGCGGACTACTCGCCTCCATTACTTTGCTGACCCCCCTTTACTTCTCCGTCGGCCTAACTTTGGTCGCCGCTTTTTTCGCACTTTCGACGCTACCTGACTTACCCCGCCAACCGACAGGAACAAAACCTAAGCGCCTAAAGTACAGCGACCCGAGAATATTCCCCTTCGTCGTTGCCGGCCTGTTTATATTCATGGGCTTCGCGATTGTTCAACAAACCATCGCCTTTCGCTTTCAAGATATCTTGCAACTGAATGCCGCTGAAACGGCAAAGGTGGTGGGAATCAGTATGATGATTGCCGCGGGTGCCTCACTGTTCGTACAGATGGCGGTAATCCCTCGTCTCAAAGTCACCCCATTTGTTCTGTTAAGAATATCCATGCCGTTGATGATCGCGGCCTTTGCCACTATGGCAATGAGCGAATCAAAACTGTTGCTCACTACGGCTATGTTTATTCAGGGGTTAGGGATGGGATTGGCCGGTCCGGGTTTTATGGCCGGTGCGTCTCTGGCCGTATCTGCCAAAGAACAAGGCGCCGTGGCTGGGGTGGCGGCGTCTTGTCCGCCATTGGGGTTCAGTGTTGGGCCGCTCTTAGGCACATTCCTTTATTCGATTAACCCTACATATCCCTATTGGTTTTCTTGTGGTATCTATATTTTGTTATCTGTCTTTGTATTTCTAGTGAAAAGTCAGGATTCAATCAAGAGCTGAGTCGCGCGGTGCTTTTTGGCAAGCTACCGAAACCAGAGAACGGTAAACCTCCCCTACTTGGTTACACACAAAATTGGAATCTTTTAGCCCCCAGTATTTAGCCAGACATTCCCATCGGGTGAAATCCCCCAATCAATCATGTGGCTGTTCTTTGTTGTATTCCCCTACCCAGTCTTCGGCCGCTCTTGCACCTCGCTCAAAGTTCGGGAGACATACCTATTCAAGATCTCATCACAGTACGTGCGACTGAACCTGCAGACAAATTGGAAGCCATGGTCGCAGAGTGGACGAATTTTCAAACTCCGGCCCAAGTAACAGCGGTATGTCAGCAACAAGGCGTGCCTGCGGGGAATATGCTGAGGCTCTCTGAATTCCTCGACAATCCTCACTATAACGCGCGAAAGTTCTTTAGAACCCTCAATCAACCGACCGCCAGTCGACCACTGGAGACTGAAAACGGTCCCGTTGGCTTCACCTCTAGCATCCCAGAGCCCGAAATCAATCCGGCACCCGTGCTTGCTCAGCATACTCGAGAGATTGCAAAGAACACATTGAAACTCAGTGATCAAGATATTGACGAACTGATTGCGAATGGAGACTTAGAAATTCAGCAAAAAAAGGTAAGTCCACTAAAACAGAAACTAAAAACCAACACCTTCAATGCAGTGATGCAGCTGGTGCTGAAATACCATGCACTAAAAAGCTCAATGAGCAGCAGTAACACAAGTACATAGTGACTTTCTAATAGTGACTGTAATTAGAATGCCGATAAAAAGGGCCGCATAGCTCAAAAGGAGATTTATTAGCAGCTAGTGCCAGTCAAAAATGACTAAAGGTGTCAAGGCATCAAAAGGCGATCCCCCCCTTGAGCACTGTGTTGTTTTGATCGCCATATAGCGGCAGAGATTATTTGACGCTGCCGAGACCTCGTCAACGAAGCCTCGGCAGCCGTCTAGATTTTGAGCAATAAACGTCTCAGTCTGCGCTCATAGTAACCCGCGTGTGTACGAAAAATGACGAGAGAAGTAGTTTTTAGTGAGCTCAGTGTTTGATGCCGCCACTTCGAAACCGTGAAAGCCCCCGGGTACAACATCAAAGACTACATCCACCCCTGACTCTTCGAGTCGCTCAGCATAGGCCTTACTTTCTTCATAGAATAGATCCGCATCGCCAATGCCTATCCATGCAGGAGGAAGCCCCTTAAGCTCCTTCCTTCGTGCGGGAACCGCTTGTTCAAAATAGTCCGGGGAGTCTGAACTTCCGCCAAGATACCAATTCCAAGCGGCTCTATTATTGCTGTTCGTCCAGAGTATATGCTTCTCAGCGTCGAGATCAGTTCTATTGATTGTTCTGTCATCAAGCATTGGACAAAACAGCAATTGAGCGAGCGGCTGGACGCCACCAAAATCCAAAATTCTCTGCGCCAAAAACGCNGCCTGACCACCTCCACCGCTTTGACCGGCAATCAAGATCTTCTCTGGATCAATTCCTAGTTGCTCCGCATTTTCAAGCATCCATTGCCAAGCCTCAAAAATGTCATCACTACCAGCGGGATACGGGTGTTCTGGAGCCAATCGGTATTCAACAGACATAACAACCGCATTTAGCTCCTTCGCATAGCGAGAACACATAGGGTCATCCATACTGATACAACCTGATACGAATCCGCCACCGTGAATCCACAAGACACCGACACCGGAGAGCTTACCCTCGGGCTTGTAAATACGTATTTCTCGATGAGTAAGGTCAACATCTCTTGTCTCGATGCCCTTTTCGCAACGCCTTCTATTAGCCGCCCGATTGAGTACAAACCTCATGATCTTCAGCATCCAATAGCGATGTATGGGCACCGGAGGCAGTCGCTTTGCTATTTTCCTCAACTCCGGGTTAATTCTGTTTATGTTCATGCTTACCAATACTCTGAAGAACTATGAAATGGACATCCCAAAAAAACCGCTCCAAAGGAGCGGCACAAATACTGTATCGATAGAGCTACAGTGAGTAAAAACTTTTTTAGCTCGCTAAAAGTTGAACGACAGCGAAACGCCGTAGGTTCTCGGCTCCGCATACTGGCCGATAAAAGCGCCCAGTGAGGCTAAATAGCTACCGTTGTTAAGGACTTCTTCATCGGTCAGATTATTGACATAACCACGCAACTGAAATTGCTCTGACTTCCCAGTGAGAATCACCGACAAGTTGGCGGTGGTATAAGAATCCTGTTTAGTTGCCGAATAATCTACAAACGCTAATTTGAAATCATCTGAGTGATAGACATCTCCTCGCACGCGTACATTATCCAAAAATGAATTATTTATCGGCAGAGTCCACTCTGCTCCGATATTCGTCGTATAGGCAGGAGAGCGGATTAGCTCTTCCCCCTCTAGATCTAGAGTTTGCAATGAATACTGATCAAAAAAGGTTAGATCGGTATATTCGCTATCAAGCAGCGATAGACCTGCGTTGAAATTTAATGTTTCGCTAGCGTAGTAGGTAACTTCCAATTCAGCACCCATGACTTCCGCATCAGCGTTCTCGATCAGGGTAGTCGCTGGTGGTATGGTTGTGGTTGCCTGCAAGTCGGAATAATCATAATAGAAGGCCGCCGCATTCAGGGTCAGTCGACCGTCTAATGCCTGGGATTTAACACCAATTTCATAGGCATCTAGCTCTTCGCCTTCAAACAGCTCCGGAGAGCCCAGTTGATGACCGCCAGATTTAATGCCCTGCTGCCAATGACCGTAGATATTAATGTCATTAGTTAAATCATACTGAAGCCCTAGCTTTGGCAGAACATCTTCTTCGTCAATGTCTCCATCATCGAAGCCAAAGAATTTGAACTCTTTCTCTTCAACATTGTAACGTAAACCTGCATTCAATCTGAGTCGATCTGTGAGTGAATAGGTCAAGTCGGTAAACACTGCATAGGACGTGGTTTCTTCTTTAAGATCTCCAGCAATCAAATTACCTGCCAGTAAAGTTTCGACGGGTAGAACCAAACTGAAATCCTCTTTGAAGTAATAGGCTCCTACTAACCAACTGAGTTTTTCAGTCTCACCATAGATGTTAAATTCTTGGCTAAACGACTCTGAACTGCGGGCAGAATCCACTAAATCTGAATAAAAGGCATCAGTGGCATCGGCATCGAAATACGCGGTAATGTCATGATCCACATAGCCCGTTACACTGCGAAACGATACGCTATCGGAGATATCCCAATTTACTCGAGTGGAGACAATGGTCGTTTCCGAATCACCCGAGAACTCACCGTCGCCATAGGTCTTATTCGGTTTGGTTGTCTGATTATTGCCTGGCGCAAACAAGTCTACAAAAATGGCAGGCGTTAATAGTTGTTGCAGACCAACTGCTGCGTCACTCTTTTCATGCTGAACCGACAAATCGATCATTAGGTCATTAGTTGGATTTATTTGTAGCGCAACTCGACCGTAGTTCACATCGGTTTCCACAAGCTCTTGTCCAGTATTAATAACTTTGACAAAACCGTCTTGTGTTTCTCGCCCGACACTTACGCGGTACAAAACCTCATCGGTTATCGGCCCTGACGCGAATCCGCTCACCGAAAACCCATCTCGGCTCTCGCCTCCGAGTCGGATACCCGCCTCAAACTCTTCCGAAGGAGCCCGTGACACAAATCCGATAGAACCGCCGGTTGCATTCCTTCCGTACAAGGTTCCTTGAGGTCCTCGCAGTACTTCAACACGATCCAAGTCTACTTGGCGCAAAGTGGACATTGTCGCGCGAGGTAAGAATACGCCGTCCACGTAGGAGGCGACTGCTGGCTCGGCCACACCAGAGTCTACGGTAGTACCAATTCCTCTGATGGTGATAAACGCGGTATCCCCCAGTTTACCAAATTGGAGGCTGGGAATTTGAGCGCTCAGATTTTCAATATCCGCAATGCCTCTAGCTTCTAGATCTGAACCACTTACCTGCGACACAGACGCAGGAATATCTTGAATACTGGTTTCACGCTTAGTCGCGGTCACAACGATTTCTTCTATGGCAAAATCCGCTGCGTTGACGGTGGATACGCCAGGCACCAACAAGGCTGATATCACCACAGCCGAAGCCGCTGTCGAAAACCCTCTTCTGTCTCTAACTACCTCAAGCGCTGCTTTACGCATTATTTTCTCCCTACCTTATTATTGAAATTATTTATTGGCTCTTTGCACTCTATTGGGTAGTTCTTCAACGGTATTGTCTTGATTATGGAAAACGAGATCAAGCACACAGCATCAAACCTTCCTCTACAAGAGTGACAGTTCATCGACTACCACAAAGGTGACAACAATTAACACTTGTGTCACGAAAAGGGTGACACATAGAGCCATCTGTGTCAACATAACCACAGCTACACAAACTTATGAATTTGTCACCCCATCAGCTGATAGCAAAAATCTATGTGGAGCCTGAGTTATTAGTTTCTGCAGCAACACCTTAAAAATAAGTAAATTGAGTTTAGGAGAATATTATGAGCGATTTCGATACGATTATTGAGGGCGGATATGTCGTCGACGGAACAGGCTGTCCCGGCGCCTATACCGACATAGCAATCACAAACGGTGAGATCGTTGAGATTGGCAACCTCAAGGGAAAAAGTGCAGAAAACAGAATTCTCGCGGAAGGAAAGATTGTGGCACCCGGCCATATCACAGAACATACGCACTATGATGCTGCTATTTTTTGGGATCCGTACTGCTCTGATTCAGGAGAGAATGGGATAACAACAATTGCCAATGCAAACTGCGGTTTTGGACTAGCCCCCGTCCGGAAAACCGATCAAGAACGCTGCATGCAAATGATGGAAACAACCGAACAAATACCCGTTGCACATCAACGTGCTGCACTACCTTGGAACTGGGAAACATTTCCCGAGTACCTAGACGTTGTCCGCAATCAACCTAAAGGCCTCAACGTTTCAACCTATTTGCCACTCAATCCACTGATTATCTATGTGATGGGCATTGAGGCAGCCAAGACTCGTCGGCCGACCCCTGAGGAAATGACCGAGCTTCACAAACTGATCAATGAAGCCATGGATGCAGGTGCACTCGGTATTTCTATGTCAGTTATGGGTGCGGAGGGTAACTCCCATCTAGATGTCGACGGCAGTCCGATGCCCACCGATGTTCTCGATGAGCATACTATTCTGGAGCTAACACGAGCCGTGGTTGAGCGTGGTGAAGGGGTTATCCAGATGCTTTCTCAGATCGTCATGTTCGGCGATCGCTCAATCGCAGAAAAAGTGGCGGAGCAAGCCAAGGGCACAGCCGTGCGAATTATTCACAACGTATTTCTAACCCACGACCTATTGCCGCAGATGGTTGACGAAGATCTCGCCTGGCTGAACGCAATGCGAGAAAAAGGATACAACATTACCGCAGGTGCTCAGTTGAACCGCGGCTGGATTGAAGGCGGCTTGCGTGAACTGGACAGTGCCGCCGGACAACTGAACGGTATACGACGGATTTCCGCATGCAGTACCGACGAAGAGGTACTTGAACTCATCCGTCAGCCGGAATTCGTACAAGACTTTTCTGAAGAGTATGCGAACTCAGGGCCAAGTAACGGCGCTGCAGGCTTAGAAGGTCAAACTGTTCTAGATGTTGGCACCAATGATACCCTCAAGAAATACCTAGGAAAATCGTTGGGCGAAATCGCAACAGAAGAAAGCCGGGACATTGTCGAGGTACTTTTGACACTCTCCAGTGAGACAGAATTGGCACTCCAACTGAAATCTGGCTGCATTAGCGCAGAGGATTCAAGCCAAGCGCTAAAGATAATGAAAAACTCATACACCGTACCAGGAGGGTCTGACGGTGGCGCTCACACCAAATCCTTTGGCATGGGGCACTACCCCACTGACCTACTCATTCGTTTCAGCCGCGAAGAAAAGCTAATGTCTGTCGAAGAGATGCACTTCCAACTTGCGCACAAGCCCGCCAGATCTTTACTGATAAAGGATCGTGGTACTCTCTTACCAGGTTTCAAAGCTGACATTATTATTTACGATTTGGATGAACTATTTTTCGACAGAGAACGCTACGATATCGTCCATGACATGCCTAACGGCGACTGGCGCCGAAAAAGCAGATCGGGAGGCTACTCCTACATCATCGTCAACGGGGCGGTCACTCATCAAAACGACAAGCCTAACGGGAATACCCCCGGAGAGTTTATCCAAGTTACCCGCAACCTAGGCTGATTTAAGCCCGCACGGTGGCGAGCCTCTTAGCGTTAGGCTTCGCCGCCGCTCCCCATTCTTACCTCTCCATTCAATAAGAGATCCGGCGTCCAACTGTTTCTGAAATTTAGAGCAAGATACCATGAATGAAAATAATATCGAAAACTCCTACCACAACTTAATCTCCAGCGTGGACAACCCATTACGACCGGGCCTAAAAGATACCCCCAGCCGAGCAGCCAAAGCATTTAGGTTTTTGACTCAAGGCTATGAAAAGACAATCAGCCAAGTCGTCAACGATGCTTTGTTCCCTTCCGACAACAGTGAGATGGTTGTTGTTCAAGATATAGAGATGTACTCGCTTTGCGAACACCACTTATTGCCATTTATTGGCCGATGCCACGTCGCATACATTCCCAATGGAAAGGTTATCGGGCTCTCAAAAATCGCTAGAATTGTTGATGTCTACGCGAGGCGCTTACAGATACAAGAGAATCTCACTACACAAATAGCCGAGGCTATCAACGAGCTCACCAATGCCGAGGGCGTTGCCGTCATCATTGAAGCAAAACATCTCTGTATGATGATGCGTGGAGTAGAAAAGCAAAACTCGTCAATGAAAACCTCCGCTATGCTTGGCGTTTTTAGAGACAATCCAGCCACGAGAAATGAATTCCTTTCATTGCTCAAAGGGATCCGATAATGATCGTCGCCTTATAGATATGGGCTCGGAGCTATGGCCTATGAGATGCCCCTACCAAAACGTTACTGAACACTCAAACCCAATAGAATCGTTTCTTTAGAGTGCAGGAGAAGTAATCAAGAAATAGCAAGAAGAAACTATGGCCGATAGTGTAGAGCATACACATCGTCCACAATCCCTTTTCAGCCTCGTAGCCGCTGTGGTGGCTTCATTCAGCCACCAACCGGTCAAGACAGTCCGGCCACAGGTATCAGCGCTCCATGAACCGCTCTGGAAGCATCACTTGCAAGGAAGCAAATAACATTGGCTAGGTCGTCCGGTGAAACCCACTCTTGCGGATTAGCGTTTGGCATTGCGCTGCGATTGGCGGGAGTATCTATGATGCTAGGCAGCACGGCATTCACGTTAATGCCCTTTCCTTTCAGCTCTTCGGATAGGCTTTCCGTGAGACGCATTACGGCACTTTTACTAGCGCAATAAGCGCCCATTGCAGGCGCGCCTTTGAGTGCGCCCAAAGCTCCTACGTTCACGATAGCGGCCGAGTTTTGTTCCAATAGTTTGGGCACGAACGCTTTGACACTATGACGTAGAGTGTCCACATTGATTCTAAACTGAAAATCCCACTCTTGCTGACTGACCTCATGAACTAAAGGGCCCATGCTAAAACCACCGGCGAGGTTCAGTAATCCATCAACAGCGCCAAGATCTTTGACCGTTTCTGCAACATGATCATAATCTAAGAGATCCACCTCGTAGCGCTCGATCTCGTCTGGCGACACATCATCCTCATCAAATTTTATGTCGAGCAGTATCGCAGAGGCGCCACTGTCGATTACTTTTTTCGTAACCGCTTTCCCCAATACGCCATTAGCGCCCGTAATAACGATTCGTTTATTATCCAGCATTGCAGTAGAACCCTTCCGTAATTGTAGAACCAATGAAACTCGGAGCCTGGCTATCGCTCAACTGACTCCCGCCCGACAAAGGGTGACACTAAGACAATATTGTGTCAACACACAAAAAGTACCTGAACAGCAACTTCTTCGTACGCACTTTAGTTCTTAGTGAATATTCGATAACCTTACGATCATACTTCCCTTAGCCGTTTCAACTAAGGTAAACAATCAAGCGAGAAAGAGACTTCCGTGGCCCCGACAAAAGACAGTTCAACGACCAAGAGATCATCAAAAGCCACCTCAAAGACGACAGTAATTGATGCCGCTATAAGGCTGTTTGATGAATTCGGGGTGCAGAAAACGTCCATGGCGGATATCGCCAACGAAGCCGGTATTTCACGGAAAACCCTATACCGAGTCTACGAAGACAGACCGACATTGATCGAGGACATCATCAATCAACGCCTGAAAGCCATTGGCGGCAGGATTCGAAAAAAGATAGCAGGTTTCTCAGATATAGAAGAAGCATTGATCGAAGGCTCAATAATTTCCATCGCAGCCGCTCGTCGAGACAAGTTGTTCAACAACATTGTCCGGGATGAAACCAATCACCAACTTGAACAGTTTCTCTTAAGTGGGGGCGGAACAGTCAATACGGATGGTCTCCAGACCTGGTCTCCTATTATGGATAAAGGCAGAGAAGATGGACTGGTGAGGGAGTGTTTGTCCAATGTTAGAATTCTCGAACTCATCGTTAATGTTCAAGCACTGCTTTTACTGCGTGATGAATACGGAAAAGACGAACAACGAAAATTTCTAAAGGATCTTCTGGTTCCTGCGGTTCTTAAAGACCAAGAATAATCGCCTTTAACCTACTCTATCTTGGCACTACCGCCATATAGGGTTTCTAAACCATTGCAGCACTCACATTCAGTGCTCTAGAAATAGCTTGTTCTGGTAAAACCCAAAAACCCGTGACAACTCAATGTCACGGGTTTTTTAGAGACTACGTTCAACACGTCTATGCTAAAAACGTAGAACAACTCTTACACTGTCATCCAACTGATTTGCATCTATATAACCTATTAGCGCTGGATTCTTAGCAATCAACGCCTTAACTTCGGCACTACCACCCACATCTTTTGGTGGAGTACTCTTTCCGGTAAACAACAACTGAGCCCAGTAAGCCTTTAATTGTTGATCATTTTTCTTCAACATCGTGTGCACAAATTCTGTACGCACGGCACTGCCGTCGGTTTGATCAACTGGTATGGCCTCTGAGCCGTTTGGATAGGCTCGTTTTTTACCAAGAAAGATACGCGTAACATCTGCTTTTGTTAGCGCATTATCATTGCTTGGGTGAACGACAACCGCTACTTCAGAAAGGGCTGTTGCCGAAAAAAAAGTAGCCAAAACAACAACCGTCGTCGATAGCACTTTTTTTATACTTAAAAAACTCATTGATACTACCTCAATTAGAAGATTACGTCGAAGCCGAGGGAAGCTAGATCAACTTCGTTTCGATCACCGTAGAATGCTTTGATATTGTCATCGGACTCATCCATTCGAACTTGATACTCTAGCTTGAACGCCGCTTGAGGATGAAAGTCCCAACGCACACCGACCGTTACGGAATCAGTCGCATCATCGCCATCAGTGAGTCCTGCCATAGAGAAGGCGCTATCTTTGATCTCTTGGTTCTCTGAACTGAATGTAATGTGAGGAGTGAAATCCCCTAAACGATAACCGCCGGAAATGTACCCACCGATATAGTCATCCCAGCCTGTAGGCTGAAAGACTTCGTCAAAACCGTAGGTTACAACCTCCGCGATTACAAAACCTTGCCCAAAGCTCGCGTGTGCCGCTATACCCGTAAAGGCCGACCCAACGGCATTGTCTTCACCTTGGCCAAACGCCGGACCCGTTTCTTTAAAGTAGAAATCAGTGACCATATACGTGGCCCGCAACTGCAACCAATCATTGGAAGCATAGAGAACAGCTCCAACAATATTCTCTGCATTGGCTTCATCACTAATTATAGAGAAATCGTTTTTGCCAGATCCGCCATAGACTTGCAATCGCGTATCCCAGTCGCCCAAACTACCTTGGTAACGAAACTGAACCCCATCTAGAGTATCAATCGGCGCCTGAGTTTCTATCGGTGCACGCGTCCAATGATAGGCATAACCCACATCAAGATAATCTGAATAGAAATACAGAGGTAAACGCTGACGACCGGCAACCATAGTCCATGAATCGTTCAGCTCATAGCTCAAGTAAGCCCACGCAATAGTCGCATCAAAATCTTCCCCGCCACTTCCGGTGATTTGCCCAGTAGCCGAGAGCCCGCGACCTAAGTCAGCACTAATTTGTAACCCAAAAATGGAATCCGGATTAAAGCTGATGTCATCGTCATATACTCCCCCTGTGGCAAAATCAGCCATAAGTGTGGCATCACTAGCATTGGTCACCGCCGGGTTTATCGGTGTTTCGCTCAACCCATCACGTGCAAATACAGTACCTTGATTGAGTGTCTTTCCCGCAACAACGGAGGCAAAGCCGTTGAGTTTTAGCTCTGCGGCCTGCGCGCCCATACCTATCGATGCCGCCAATAGACATGGAGTCATAATTAATCTTTTCATTTCTCGTCCTCACACTAATAGTCTGACTAGGCCAGTGACCTGACATAGTCCAATAAGCAAGTTGTCGCTACGTTTCCATGCGGATTACGATTTCCGTTGGTCTCACCCCCCCTGGCGGACCGACTTCAACTTTGGAAAAGCTTTTTAGAATTGCGAAGTTCTGCTCAACGAGACACTTACTTTGGGGCGCGAATTTTAGCCAGAAAAGTTAAAAAGTGTTAACCCAAATTTTACCAAAGACGCCAACAACCCACCCAAAATTGAACTTAATAGGGAACTTTACACTGAGAACATTTCGAGCATAACTAAACCAAAGGATAACTCGGTTTCTTATTTCAGGACGGAGAAAAACATGGAGTTCTCTACCCTTCATTTCATAACGCCGAGGTATCTTATGAATCGAAAGAATCTACGACAGTAGGAAAGGAATCGAACAAAAGAAAAGAATTGTAACCTTCTGCTAGCTGCTTTCTACGCCTTCGCTTTGACTGCAAATCAACTAGAGGGCTTTCTCAAAAATATTGACGCCCCCCAACATTACATAGAAATAACCGGAACTACCGTCAAGAAAGTAGACGCCCATCCTTCGTTCACGTGACTAAGAAAGAATGGATTGTCGATGTATTTCCATTCCTCGCCCCCCCTTTTCGTAGAAAACAGCCTTACCCTAAATACAGGAACCTATTCATCCTCTCAGGAATACGGTTCAAACTGTGAAACCAACCAGATAGTAACATTTGTTACCTTATGAATTGATCGCTATACTAGCCCTAGCTCTTAAAGTATGAGGATTACCAGAATGTCCAACCAGCCCTTGCAGCTCCCCAGGTTCTTGCCTTATCAGCTGTCCATTCTGCAGCAGCAGGTCAGTCATGTGGTGGGCAGCTATTATCGGCAAGAGTACGGATTGACTCGAAACGCTTGGAGAGTCATGGCCGCGCTGGCCTATCAGGGAGAGCTATCAGCCAGGGCCATAGGCGACTACGTACGATTGGACAAAATGCCCATCAGTCGTGCTATTAAAGAGTTAATCGAATTCGGCTATGTACAACAAACACCAGATCTTGAGGATCGCAGGATTATGCGACTTTCGCTTACCGCACATGGGGAGCGCTGTTACCAGGATATCGTGCCGCAAGTGCAGCACCAAGAAACACGTATTCTCGATGGCCTGACGGAATCCGAGCGCGCTCAATACTTGAAGCTGACTGAGAAGCTACTGGGTCATGTGAAAACTCTGAGTGTGGGATGAGATAGGTTCAGATTCGAGATTCGAGAGCCTAACTCTTGCTCGCATCGCGTCATCTCGCATCTATAAAAAGCATTCATTTCGAGAACAAAGCAACAAACGTTACCAAGATAGAATGATAAAAAAATCTGTTAGCAATCAGCCAGAAGGAGTATCAATATGACCATCGAATCCTTGCAGTACCTCAACGGTTTTGGCAACGAACATGAAACGGAGGCGCTTGAAGGCGCTCTGCCACTAGGGCAGTTCAGCCCGCAGAAGATAAAGTACGGTCTCTACGCTGAACAGTTTAATACCACGGCTTTTACTGCGCCCAGACACCAAAATCGTCGCAGCTGGATGTATCGTATTCGTCCCTCTATTGCCATGGGCGATTATCAACCGATGGATTCTGGTCTGATTCGCACCGCGCCTATCACCGAAATACCGGCGCCGCCCAATGTCCTGCGCTGGGACGCTTTGCCGATACCCTCGGCCCCTACAGACTTTATTGACGGTTTAACCACCATTGCCGCCAATGGTGACGCAAATGCGCAAATCGGTATTGGCATTCATCTCTATTGCGCCAATGCCTCCATGCAGCAACGCTATTTCTACAATGCCGATGGCGAACTGTTGATCGTGCCGCAGATGGGCGGGCTGCGAGCCTACACTGAAATGGGTATTTTGCAGGTACAACCTGGAGAGATACTGGTGATACCGCGAGGTATCAAATTCAAGATTGATCTGATCGATGAACAAGCCCGCGGCTATGTGTGCGAAAACTATGGTGCGCCACTGGAGCTCGCCGAACGCGGCCCCGTCGGTGCCAATGGTTACGCCAACGATCGCGATTTTCAGTACCCGATAGCGTGGTACGAGGATGTGGACGGTGATTTCACGCTGGTCACTAAATACGCGGGCAATCTCTATCGGGCAGCACTCACGCACTCGCCTCTCGATGTCGTCGCTTGGGTGGGTAATTCAGCCCCCTATAAATACGATCTATCTCGCTTTAATGTGATGAACACAGTTAGCTACGATCACCCCGACCCCTCCATTTTTACCGTGTTGACGTCACAGTCGGACACCGCCGGCGTCGCCAATGTCGATTTTGTGATCTTCCCACCGCGCTGGATGGTGGCTGAGAATACCTTCCGCCCGCCCTACTACCACCGCAACATAATGAGTGAATTCATGGGACTGATTGAAGGCACCTACGACGCCAAAGAAAAAGGCTTCGAACCGGGCGGCATGAGTTTGCACAATTGCATGACCCCTCACGGCCCTGAAGCCGATGTGTTTGAGGCCGCGTCTAACGCCGATCTCGAGCCTCAGCGCTATCAAGACACGATGGCCTTTATGTTTGAATCACGCTACGCCATCGCACCGACTCGCTTTGCCATGGAGAGTGAGGCACGCCAGAAAAACTATCTCGATTGCTGGGGCACGCTGAAGAAGTACTTCCCCAACGACCAACACTAATTTGTAATCCATCTATACTGAAACTCAATCAATAGAGGCCATACGCTCATGACTGCTCTGAACGAAACCCATTCTCCGGAACTCACCAGCTGGGTCACCTCTGCCAACGCAGACGCCAGTGATTTTCCCATCCAAAACTTGCCCTTTGCTTCATTCCGTCGTGCCGGCACCCAGGAGTCCTATCGAGGAGGCGTCGCGATTGGTGATCAGGTCTTGGATTTGGAAGCCGTTGCCGATGCGGGAATCTTCGAAGGCCTCGCTCAAGAAGCGGTCGCCCTGTGTGTACTGGAAGACTTAAACGAATTTATGGCCATGGGAAAAGAAGCTTGGTCAGCGCTGCGCTTATCTTTGTCACGAGCACTTCGCACCGGCTCTGCACACCAAGATCAGCTCGAGGGCGCATTGCTCGCGCAAGCCGAAGCCGAATACAAGCTGCCCTGTCGCATTGTTGACTACACCGACTTCTATACGTCGGTCTATCATGCCAGTGCAGTGGGCGCACTCTTCCGCCCCGACAACCCCTTGCTGCCCAACTACAAGTGGGTGCCAATTGGTTATCATGGTCGCGCCTCTAGCATTGGTGTATCCGGCCAGACCTTTCCACGCCCCTGTGGACAAACCAAAGCGCCAGATGCCAGTGAACCCAGCCTTGGCCCGTGCAAGCGCTTAGATTACGAAGTTGAGATGGGCATTTTCATTGGTAAAGGCAATGAGATCGGCGAACCCATTGCTATTGAGCAAGCCGAGGATCATGTGTTTGGGCTCTGCCTCTTCAATGATTGGTCAGCGCGCGACATTCAAGCCTGGGAATACCAGCCGTTGGGGCCGTTCTTAGCCAAGAACTTTGCCTCCACCATCTCCCCATGGATTGTAACAACCGAAGCCTTAGTCCCCTTCCGCGAAAGCTATTCACGGGACAGTAACGACCCGCAACCGATGGCCTATTTAAGTTCGCCCAACAATAGCGAACAAGGTTCGTTTGATATTGCACTGGACTGCTTTATTCAAACGGCTGGCTCAAACGCTGAAAATCACTTGTCGACCTCCAATTTCAAATACTCCTATTGGACAGTCGCACAGATGGTGACTCACCACACCGTTAACGGCTGTAATCTTCAAGCGGGAGATCTGTTAGGCAGTGGTACGCAATCTGGCCCCAATGCTGACGAAGCCGGTTCATTGCTCGAACTCACCAACGGCGGCAAACAACCATTGACCTTAGCCAATGGCGAGCAGCGCACCTTTGTCGAAGATGAAGACACCATCATCATGCGCGGTTATTGCCAACGTGATGGCGCTCGTCGGATTGGTTTTGGCGAAGTGACCAGTCGAGTAACAGCCGCCAAATTGGTTAAGTAGTTTCTACCGAGCGCCTAGTATTAAGACCAGTCACTGGCTAAACGATAGAACGACTGGGTAGAGCCATACCCAGTCGCTCACTTAATGATTAAGGAGGCAATGCCCTATGGAATTGTTCAGCTATTTTCGCTCTTCAGCCGCGTACCGAGTCCGAATTGCGTTAAACCTAAAAGGGCTCGACCATCAAATCACTGGCGTGAATTTGTTGGAGAAAGCGCACAAAAGCGATGACTACCTCGCCATTAACCCGCAAGGATTGGTTCCCAGCCTGAGAACTTCGGAAGGCAATATTGTGACTCAGTCACCGGCAATTCTAGAGTGGCTTGAAGAGAACTATCCTGAAAAACCGCTACTGCCTGAGGACTCTTTTGAGCGCGCCAAGGTACGCAGCTGGTGTTACCAAATCGCCTGCGATATCCATCCCATTTGTAATTTGCGGGTTTTGAAGTATGTCAGCAGTGATCTTAACGGTGGCGAAAAGGGAAAGCTGCAATGGATACAGCATTGGATTCGCGAAGGTTTTAGTGCCTTAGAGCAACAACTGGATACGGGTCGCTATTGCAACGGCGACACCATCTCTCTAGCCGATGTGTATTTGATTCCGCAAGTGTTTAATGCACTGAGGTTCAACGTGGATATGACGGACTTCCCTCGTATTCGATCAATATACGAGGCCTGCAACCAATTGACCGCCTTTATCGACGCACAGCCGGAGAACCAAAAAGACGCAAGTTAGGTAAGCCGGCCGCAGGAAAATAGTCAAAAAAAAAACGCCGAGCATTCATCTGCTCGGCCAGACTGCTGACAAACTCTAAAAATCAGTCATTGCGAGCGCAGCGCGGCAATCTCTATCCGTTAACCCGTTGATTTATAGGGTTCTAAATGCGAAGATCGCCGCGTCACCTAACGGCTCCTCGATGTGTGGACTCCCCCTCCTAAGAGGGTAAGCTTCTAGCACCACACTGAAAACTGGAGTCCAC
>PANW01000020.1 GCA_002707785.1 Cellvibrionaceae bacterium
CGAATACTGCGGAGGCGATATTGCTGCTGGCTAGAGATGCTAGTGGTTCTATTTTGGGTTTGATGCTGCCGCGTGAATGGATTGATTCCGTGGGGTCCGCGTTAGACTGTCACTATCAAATTAATCACGCCCAAGACGCGCTTTTTAAGATTCGCTTCAACGACTGCTTGGTGCCCGTTCAGTACTTGCTCAATGATGGCAAGTGTCTCTGGTCACAGTGGCAGCTGAGTATGGCTAGGGGGCTAATCCCATTGGCAGCTTATGCGGTAGGTGCGGCTGAGCGGGTCAACGAGATAAGCCTAGAGTATGCGCAATACCGAAAAGCATTTGGTCGACCTATCGGAGGCTTTCAAGCCATAGCCCACTATCTGGCCGATAGCACTGTTGCGGTTGATGGCGCTAGTACCTTGGTGCATCAAGCCGCATGGAGTTGTGATCAGGGGCACGACTTTCAACCCCTGGCGATGATGGCAAAGCTCCAGGCCTGCGAAACATTTCGTCGCGCTGCGGCACTGTGTATTCAAGTGCACGGTGGTATTGGGTACACCACGGAAGCGGATCCACAGTTGTTCTTTCGTCGCGCTAAGCAAATGCAAACTCTGCATTATGACTCGACTACACTCGAGCGTCGTATTGCCAATCATCTTTTTCCGGTGAGCGCATAGCATCCAGATGTTCATAGAATCGATTCGATCAATTGCATTGAAGCGAAGTGTGCCAGTAATGAAATGGAAGTTCTTTCTATGAGTGGTTCTGATCTGAACGTATTTGAAACTCTCGACTATAGAGTGGAAGAGGGCATAGCACTGATAACGCTGAATCGTGAGGCTCGCCACAACGCAATTAATGCCCAGATGAGTCTTGAATTGCCGCAGCTATGGCAAGGTTTCAAAAAAGATCCAAAGGCGATTGTGGCAATAATAACCGGTGCCGGTGAGCGGGCATTTTGTACTGGCGCAGACATTGCCGATCTGCCACAAATCAATATGTCGAGCTCTGAAGAGGCGCGCACTAGCATGGGGTGGACACCGTTGCAAAACGACGTGTGGAAGCCAGTTATCTGTGCAGTCAATGGAATGACGATTGGCGGTGGACTGCATTTTATCGCAGACAGCGACATTGTTCTGGCTGGTGAAACCGCTACTTTTTCGGATACCCATGTCAATGTGGGGTTGGTCTCTGGTTTGGAGCCCGTAGCACTGTCACGTCGCATGCCGCTTCAGGCTGTTCTGAGAATGGCATTAGTCGGAGGCAAAGATCGCATGAATGCTGAGCGAGCCTTGCAGTGTGGTTTAGTTGGCGAAGTTGTTAAGAGCGAGGCGTTAATCGAACGTGCCTTTGAGTTGGCTGAATTGATAAAAGCTAACTCTCCCGCCGCAATGGCTCGTACCAAGAAGGCAATTTGGGCGGCGAAGGATCATTCATTGGAACAAGCCCTAGACTTGGCCTGGCAGCAGATCATTGCGCATAACTCCTGTGCGGATTTTGAAGAGGGTGGTCGCGCGTTTATGGAGAAGCGCAGGCCGCAATGGCAAGCCTATCAACCGGAATAATGTTATGGACTATTTATACATTGATTACCGTGTCGATCGCGGGGTCGCGGTCATTACACTGAATCGACCAGAGAAACTCAATGCTTACACGCCGGATATGGGTGAAGAACTGGTGCATGCGTTTCGCAGTGCTTTCACCCACGAAACGGTTAGAGCAATTGTACTCACCGGAGCCGGTCGTGGATTTTGTGCAGGGGCTGACCGTAGCTACTTTCAGGGGATGGTGGCCAGTTGTGGTCACAAACTGGGAGAGGAGCATTTTCTCAGTGGGTTTGTCGCCGAATTAGCGGCATCCCCCAAACTGCTCATTGCTGCCGTCAACGGTATTGCTTCGGGGATTGGGGCCACTATGACCTTGCCGTTTGATATACGGCTGGCATCGGAGCAAACCTGTTTTGATTTCCCGTTTGTGCGATTGGGTTTGGCTCCAGGCTTTGGCTGCAGCTATTTTCTTCCGCGTCTGGTCGGTGTGGGTAACGCCTCTGATGTGCTCTACAACAGTCGTCGCTTGAGTGTGGACACCGCACAACGTATTGGACTCGTGCAACAGATAATACCAGCCGAGCAATTGGTTGATACCGCAGTCGCTATGGCGCGAAAGATCAGCTCATCGCCGGAGGGAATCGTTACCCAATGCAAGCAACTACTCAACCAAAGCTGTCGCAGCTCTCTGGATGATTGCACTCAGAGAGAACAGCTTGCTAGTCGAGAAATGGCAACGCGAACACTGGAAACAACACACTAACGCGCAACTGTTTTCTTGGTCGAAAGAGCAATGAAATTCGCTAATCGCGTTGAGATGAAAAGGCAATGGCAATGAAAGATATACGGTTTGATGATTTTGAGGCACTGGAGTCTATGATCTCCGATGACTTTGGTGAATGGAGCAAGCCGGTCACCATTGATCAAAAAATGATTGACCTATTTGCAGAGTTGACCGGGGATCATCAGTGGATTCACGTAGATGTGGCGCGAGCAAAAAAGGAAAGCCCTTTTGCAGACACAATCGCACATGGTTTTCTGTTGTTAGGCATGTCCACGGTCATAAAAAACTCCACCGGCTATCGAATCGTTGGTCATAACAATGCACTGAATTATGGCCTCGATGGGGTTCGTTTTGTCAGCGCAGTTCCCGCGGGATCACAACTGCATGGACACACGCGATTGCGCAGCGTTGAGCAGACAAAAGGCGGTGTAATGCTCACCGTAGGGGTTGCTCTACATGTGATTGGAGCGGAACGCCCAGCGGTAGTGTTTGATTGGAAGCTGTTTTACCAAGGTTAGAAAAACCTGGAAACAGACCGAAGCTCGACCCAGAGACTACTCACTATGATTGACAATATTCCACTGCCCGCCACCGATGATCCGATTGATTCCGAATATTGGAAGGGCACCTTGAAGTCCAAACTGTTGCTGCAGTGTTGCCGACGCTGTGGACGCAAACGCTTTCCTCCGCGGCCGATGTGTCCTGATTGCCAGCACGCCGATCACACTTGGGAAGAGGTGTCCGGGCGCGGGCGTATCTGGTCGTTCACCGCTCCGCAATCACCTCTGTTGCCAGCTTTCGAAGCGTTGAAACCTTATGTGACGGCATTGGTTCAGTTGGAGGAGGATCCGTCGCTGAGGATTGTCGGACCTGTGTTGTATGAACCTCGAGGCAATATTCAAGGCGTCGAGGCCAGTCGAGTGTATATCGGTCAAAAAGTCTCGGTTACGTTTAAAGATTATTCGGAAGACGTTGCTATGCCCTGTTGGGTGCTGCAGTCAGACAACTAAAGCGGGAGCTTACACATGAAGATCAAATCCGTTGGTTACATGGGCATTGGAGCCCCTGATCCCAAAGAGTGGCTTGAGTACGCCGTTGACGTTATCGGCATGATGCCAGCGCGCGCAATTCCGGGCCAAGGTTGGGGCGTGCCTCAAAGTGGTGAGGAACGCAATGACTCAGGACTTGCAGCAGATGGTAGCGCTTATCTAAAGATGGATGATAGACAGTGGCGCATCGCAGTGCACCCCAGTAACTCAAGTAACGGACTCTTGTATCTCGGTCTGGAGGTCGAAGACAAATTGGCATTGGAGCAGGCTGTAGCAGAGTTGGATCGCCAGAACATTGATGTGCGAATGGGCACTGAGACGGAGGCCTGTGACCGAGCGGTATCGGGTATTGCCTATTTTCAAGATCCCGCCGGTAACGCGCTGGAGCTGTTTTATGGTCCGGTCAAAGACTACAACTTCTGTTCTGCGCATTTGGGACTTGAATTTGTTGCGGGTCATTTGGGATTGGGGCATTTGAATATTTTTGTTGAAGATCTTCAAACTAACTATGACTTCTATACTCGAACACTGGGATTTAGGCTGACCGACTATATACGCATGGGACCAGACTCAGCATTGAAATTCCTACGCTGTAATGAGCGTCATCACAGTGTTGCGATTATAGGCATGGGTGAAATTAACGGTTTGCAACACGCGATGTTTGAAATGAAAACGATCGATGATGTGGGCAAGACGTTGGACCGCGCTATGGCGAAGGGCATAAAAATCACCAGTTCGCTAGGGCGCCATCGCAATGACGGCATGTTGTCTTTCTATATGAGCAGTCCCTTTGGTTTCGATGTAGAGATTGGCTGCGGCTGTCTACTGGTCGATGACAATTGGACCGTTAATGAATTTTGCGAAGGCGACGTATGGGGGCATCACGGATTGGTCGAAGCGGTGATGGCGTCAAGTAAGGCACTCAGTCGGCAATAGCATTTGTCCAACGCAGATGATGATCGGAGTCATTGACTCCAGTGATGTATCAGCTTTCAACAAGGTGTACACATGGTTTCTCAGCAAGGTGATACTCTTTACGGCGCAGATGATCTGCATAGCTATGAACTCAGTGATCGTTATACTCGCCAACAGGGACGGGTGTATTTGAATGGGTCGCAGGCGTTGGTTCGTCTACCTATGATGCAACGCCAACTGGATGCATCGCGCGGTCTCAATACCGCTGGCTTTATCTCGGGTTACACAGGCTCGCCGTTGGGTGGCTACGATACGGCTTTAAAACAAGTCGATGATCAGTTGCAGCAGCATCACATTCGATTCCAACCTGGCATTAATGAAGATCTCGGGGCTACCGCCGTTTGGGGAACTCAGCAGATTGATATCGTGGGAGATAAGAAGTACGACGGCGTGTTTTCGTTGTGGTATGGCAAAGGACCGGGAGTGGATCGATCGGGGGATGCCCTGAAACACGGTAGCTACACTGGCGCCAGCGAATATGGAGGTGTCATTGTGCTGGTCGGTGACGATCATGGTGCGAAGTCTTCGACGACGGCCCATCAAAGTGATCACGCATTGATTCATTTTGGGATGCCTTATCTGAACCCATCCAGTGTGCAAGACTATTTGGATTTTGGTCTCTATGCATTCGCGTTATCCCGATACTCCGGTTGTTGGGTGGGAATGAAGTGTGTCACCGATACCATCGAAAGTTCGGCGTCTGTGTCGGTAGAAATTCAGGATTTCAACCCCGTCATTCCTGAAGACGTTGAGATTCCTGAAGGGGGACTTAACGCCAGCGCNGGATTAACCGCGTTGATGGCCGAGGAGCGTCAGTATCAATATCGACTTCCTGCTGCGCAAGCGTTTGTGCGAGCCAATAAGTTGGATCGGGAGATCATATCAGCGGTCGAAGGCGAGGGTAAGCTTGGAATAATCACTACGGGTAAAGCGTATTTGGATGTGATGCAGGCGCTTGACGAGTTGGGTCTGGATTCTTCCCGCTGTCAGAAACTGGGAATCGGCGTATATAAGGTAGCCATGCCGTGGCCGTTGGAACCGGTCAATTGCCAAGCATTTGCCAGTAATTATGATGAAGTGCTGGTGATAGAAGAGAAGCGCCCTGTCATAGAGGAACAGCTGGCGAGTTTGTTGGTGAATCTACACAATCGGCCGTTGTTGACTGGTAAAGGAGACGAGCATGGAAAACCGCTGGTTCCCGCGACTGGAGAGTTAAACCCCGCTCGGTTGGCAGACATAATCTCGAAGCGCTTGTTGCAGTTAATGCCGGAGTTACACACTTGTTTGCAGTCTTCCTGCACGGCTTCGGGTNCCNCGGCTATTGCTGGACAATCTCTCAACCGAATACCGAGTTTTTGTGCAGGTTGTCCGCACAATACTTCAACCAAAGTTCCAGAAGGTAGCATGGCGTTTGGTGGCATTGGTTGTCACGGGATGGCTACTTTTTTGCCTGAACGTCGGACGCCGACCCTATTTCAAATGGGGGGAGAGGGGGCTTCGTGGATTGGCATTGCGCCTTTCACCCATCGGCAACATATCTTCCAAAACTTGGGTGACGGTACTTACTATCATTCAGGCTTGCTGGCAATTCGAGCGGCTGTAGCGGCAAAGGTAAACATTACCTACAAAATTCTGGTGAACGATGCCATCGCTATGACGGGTGGTCAGGTTATCGAAGGTCAAATGCGCGTGGATGTACTCAGTCGCCAGTTGGAGGCTGAAGGTGTTCAACGAATCGCAGTCGTTGGGCGAGACGACAAACAGTACCGTCAGTATAGAGATCGTTTTGCCGACAATACTTCATTGCATCACCGNGATCAGTTGGAACAAGTGCAAAGGCAGCTGCGTGAAGTCCCCGGTGTGACAGCAATCATCTATGACCAGCACTGCGCGACAGAGCTTCGTCGTCGCCGCAAGCGTGGCAAGGCAGAAGATCCTAACCAACGTATTTTTATCAATTCACGTGTGTGTGAGGGCTGTGGCGATTGCAGCGTGCAATCGAATTGTATTGCCATTGAGCCTGTTGATACGGATTACGGTCGAAAGCGTCGTATTAACCAGTCGGCCTGCAACAAGGATTTTTCTTGTGTTAAAGGCTATTGCCCCAGCTTCATCTCGGTGCTTGGCGGTTCGCCTAAACAGCGGGGTTTGTNCGATTCTGGACAGGGTGTCGATATTATTCAGCGGGTCAGTTTGCTACCGGATCCCGTGTGCAGTGACACAGATCAGCCTTACAACGTGTTGATTACGGGTATTGGTGGGTCTGGGGTCGTCACGCTTGGCGCTCTGATTGGTATGGCTGCTTTCTTGGAAGGGAAAGGNTGTTCGGTACTGGACGTCGCTGGGCTTGCTCAACGCAACGGCCCGGTGACNAGTCATATNCGAGTGGCCAAGGACCCTTCATCAATTTATGCAACCCGTATTGCTGATGCTCATTTAGTCTTGGGTTGCGATATGGTGGTGGCCGCTGGTGCTGATGTGCTAGGGAAGATGCACGCAGGTCAGACTCGAGTGGTCATGAACAGTTGCATTGCACCAACCTCAGATTTTGCAACCAATCCGGATCTCGACCTGTCGGCTGAGGGCATGATATCCACCATTCGCCAACGTTTGGATGATGGCGATTCTGACTTTATTGCCGCGGGTGAAATTGCGATGGCGTTAATGGGAAACGAAGTCGCGGCCAATATGTTTCTCATAGGTTATGCGTTGCAGAAAGGTTGGATGCCGGTAAGCGTAGCGGCGGTTAATCGGGCCATTGAGCTCAATGGTGTTGCTGTTGCGATGAATAAAAGCAGTTTGGCATGGGGCCGACTCGCCGCTTCGGATCTGTCAGAAGTTGAGAGAGTGGTCTATCCCGAAACTACTGTACCAAGCTATCTTCCTGCGCGAGACGCTCATAGGGCGACCTCTCAAGTTGCCGATCTTCGCAGCGAGGAACTGATTGACTATCAGAACCGTGCTTATGCTGAACGTTACCGCGCTCTGGTAGATAAAACTAAGGAAACTGAACTGAGCATGGGGGAGCAGGATGAATCCTTGTCCCGCGCTGTCGCGGACTATTTTTATAAGCTAATGGCCTACAAAGATGAATATGAAGTCGCTCGTTTGCACAGCAGCACGCTGTTAAAAGAAACGCTAAGCGAAGCGTTTGATGGCGACTACAAATTGGCCTTTCACTTGGCCCCACCCTCTTTCGGCGGGCGAGACCCAAATACAGGGCGCTACCCCAAACGCGTTTTTGGTGGCTGGATGGTGCATGTGTTTTCCGTACTGGCGAAGTTCAAGTTTTTGCGGGGCAGTGTGTTAGATCCCTTTGGGTACGGAGAGCATAGACGGATCGAGAGACACCTGATTGACGATTACGAAAAAACGATCACCCAGCTATTAAAAGATCTAACGCCTGAAAACTACCAAACGGCGGTGGCGATTGCGGAGCTTCCAGAGAAAATTCGAGGTTATGACAAGGTGAAAGAAGACAGTATTGAACGGGTGCAAGAGCAGCAGCGTCAACTGCTGTCCGAATTCTATCAACCTCCCGATGAAACTGATGGGGTGGTAAAGATTATGGCGGTTAACATCACTTAGTCGACTGCCTATTAAAAAGATAAGCGCTAGGAGAACGTAGTGAAAATACTCGATAAAAAAATCGCCGTGGTCACCGGCTCTGGCCGTGGAATAGGCAAAGGTCACTGTGTCAATCTTGCAAAAATGGGTGCGGCCGTCGTCGTGAACGACATCGACTTAAATCAGGCCCAAGCCGTAGCAACGCAAATACAAGATGAAGGCGGGCGCGCCAGTGTTTGCGACGCCAATATCGCTGCGCGCGAAGGGGCTGAACAACTCATCGATCATTGTCGAGAAACCTATGGTCGCATAGATATATTGGTTAACAACGCTGGAAACCTGCGAGACCGCAGTTTCTTAAAAATGACAGACGACGAGTTCGATGCTGTTTGGCAGGTACATGTCAAAGGGACTTTTTGGTGTAGCCAAATTGCTGCTATAGCAATGCGCGAGCAGGGTGATGGTGGTGCCATTGTCAATACGACCTCCGGTGCTCATTTTGGCAGTTTCGGGCAAACCAATTATTCCGCAGCCAAAGGGGCCATTGCCTCGATGACCTATACCTGGGCCTTGGAGTTGGCACGTTATGGAATTCGAGTAAATGCCATTGGGCCAACGGGCACTACTCGTATGTCGGATACCTATCGAGACGCCGATGGCAACGAAATTCAGCTGCCGTTTATCGATCCTGAGCTGAACGGCCCCTTGGTGGCATGGCTTTGTAGTGATCGTGCCAAGACAGTAAGTGGTCAGGTCTTTGGTTGTGGTGGTTCTCGAATCGCGCACATGAAGCAGCCACGTTACGGAAAAACACTGGTTAAAGATGACGGCTGGGAGTGTGAGTCTATCGACCAACATCTGTTATCCCAGTTACGTGGTGAGTTTGGTGCCTTGGGCATGTTAGGCGAACCTTACCCCTTTCACGATGGTGTACTTCCTACCGGGAGTTAATGCTGTGGGTCACCAAGGAGAGCGTCTGTGTTGAAAGATCAAACCGCAATTGTGGGTGTCGGAGAAACCCAGTTTGCAAAACAGTTGCAAGATACTGAATGGGGCTTGGCCTGTGCGGCCATCAAAGCAGCACTGGATGATGCCGGTATCGAGCCTTCGGAAGTGGATGCCATGGGTTGCTTCAATCAGGAAGTCACCCCGGAATTTGAAATCGCCAGAAGCTTAGGCTTTGGCGCTGTGCACTTTTTTAATCAGGTGGCTCACGGCGGTGGTGCAGCCTGCGGTGTCTTAGGGCAGGTGGCTCTGTCTGTTGCCGCTGGAGTNNCNAATGTCGGCGTGGTTTGGCGATCGCGCAAGCGAGGTGATCCCAGTAAGCGCCAGTGGGCAGGCGTGCAACCCCGCGTTCGAGATCATTGGAAATGGTCGCGCCCTCAGGGCTTGCTGAGACCTGCGGATGAGATAGCGATGACGATGCGGCGCTATATGTACGACTACAACGTCAGTCGCGAGCAATTGGCGACAGTCGCACTTTCGCAGCGGGTCTACGCTAATAGCAATCCTCGTGCACTGATGCGTGATAAANCCATGACAATGGAAGACTATCTTTCCGCGCGCATGATTTCAGACCCACTGTGTTTGTTTGACAACTGTTTGGAGAGTGATGGTGCCATAGCGTTAGTTATTACCCGAGCTTCTGACGTTGATCATCACAAACAGCAGCCCGTATACCTTCATGCTTTTTCCCAAGGCATGGCGCCACAACATCAGTTGATGACGGACTATCACGGTGCTGATCCTCTGCAAAGCTCGTCATGGTCGACCGCTAAGAATCTGTGGCGCCAGTCAGACATCAAGCCGCGTGATATTGATCTAGCGCAGTTCTACGATGCGTTTTCGCCAATGGTTCTCTATTGTTTGGAGGCATACGGATTCTGCGGGCGGGGAGAGGCGGCACATTACATTGCCGATGGCGGTATGGGTAAAGAGGGCCATTTGCCCATCAACACATCAGGCGGGAGCTTATCAGAAGTGTATTTGCACGGCATGAATCTGCTGACTGAAGCGGTTAGACAGCTGCGAGGTCAAGCCGCCAATCAAGTCAACAATGCAGAGACATGTTTGGTTGCAACCTGTGATAGCACGCCCAATGGTGCGTTGGTGTTACGCCGATAAACTAGCCCAAAAGGGGAGTAACATGATGTTGCAGTTAAATGAACCGGCCTTACATGCAGGGGTTGTCACTGACAACGGCGAGCGCATGTTGGACTTCTATACCCGCGTACTGGGTCTTAAATCTGTTGGTGAAGTGAGTTTCCCCGAATTGGGCGTGGTGCACAAATTGCGTTGTGGCCATAGTCTGTTGAAACTACTGGTGTTGGATCAGCCGGCAACCTCAAACAATCCCAGGGGTGGATTTAGTAGCGCCACTGGCTATCGTTATCTCTGTATGAGTATTATGAATCTCGATGAAGTTGTTGACGCCTGCAGAAAAGATGGCTGTGATATTCCTGTTGCAGTCAAAGAGATTCGGCCGGGAGTGAAAGCGGCTATGATCGAAGATCCCGACAATAATGCCATTGAGTTGATGCAGATGGACTAAGCTGCATAACACCAATAATTATAACTGATAGCAAGGTAGCGACTATGACAACTGCTGAATCCTTTTCCTGTTTGGTAATTACTGGCGCTAGCCGAGGTATTGGCTTAGCCACGGCTGAGCGTTTTCTTGACGCTGGGTATCGAGTTATCAATTTGTCTCGTTCGGCTCCTCCCAATCCCGATATCGAGCACATCAATGCTGACTTATTTGATCAAGGCTGGACCGACAAAGTTGCCGGTGAATTATTGGCAGCAGTGGATGGCGCCAATGACGTGACGGTGGTACACAACGCCGCATTGCAGTCTCATGGGAGCGTCGCTGAACTTGAAGCGGATGTTTTACGTCAGGTGTTGGAGTTAAATGTGGTCGCGCCCGCGGCACTCAATCGCTTGTTGTTACCGGCAATGAAACCAGGTTCGAGCATCATCTACATTGGATCAACGTTGAGTTTTAAAGCCACCGCCAATGTGGCTGCTTATGTAACCAGCAANCANGCACTCTTAGGTCTGATGCGCAGTACCTGTCAGGATCTGGGCGGTAGTGGTATCCACACTGCGTGTATCTGTCCAGGATTTACCGATACGGAAATGTTACGNGGCTATGGTGGTGAAATGTTGGAGCAGTTGGCACAAGCCTCCACAATGGGACGCTTAGTAAAACCACAAGAAATTGCAGAGACTATCTTCTTCTGCGCAACTAATCCTGCCATCAACGGGACTCTGTTGCGTGCAGATTTGGGATTGATCGAGCACTGATGGCGGTTGCTTCATTATGTTGAGATTTACTCACATTTGGGTGGGGGCTAGACAAAATGCGAGTAGAATGTGAGTCTTTTATCACATTTAATGGTTTTGTGTATCTTGTGATGGCCTGGTTGTTCAGAGAAACTCTTGAACAATCAATACCTTATAAAAAAACCGCCTATATCAGTGCTCAGAGTAATACTCGGTTACAGCAATAGTATGTAGTAAGTACAACCGTCAAAAAGACCCTGACTGCACTCGGTTAGTGAAGGTCCCGACAATAATAGGTTGAATCTATGAAGGCTGCTGAACAACAAAATTATGAACCTCGTAAAGCTCCTAAGCAGGGGCGGGCGATGCATACCGTCGATAGCATTCTGCAAGCGACGCAGAAAATTCTGTCGAATGAAGGCTATGAGCGTGCATCGACCAATTATATTGCAGAGGTCGCCGGCGTTAGTATTGGATCCTTGTACCAGTATTTTCCGAGCAAGGAAGCGATCGTATCGTCTCTAGTGGAAAAAGCCGTTGTGGAAGCCGCTGAAACGCTGCGTGAGGAATTGCTTTCGTGCATGGGACTCCCGCTCGAGGAAAGTACACCACGTATGGTGCGCGCCATTCTAGAAACCCGCAAAGAGAACGCCTTTGTGTTCTTAAGGCTACCTCGTGAAATTCCTCGATACAGAGCGGTTTCAAAACAACTAACCACCGAAAAGTACCTACACACAACTATTCAATCCTACTATATGCAACACCGTGATCGTGTGGGTATTGAAGATATGGAAACGGCAATCTTCGTTACCGAGCAATTAGTGATTGGGTGTATCGATGCTTATCTCGACAATAATTCACCCAAAATTGATGATGAGACATTGGTGGATCATCTGTCGATGGCGGTATTGAACTACTTGGCTGGGTAGCGGCTCAAGCGGGTAGAAATTCAATTGATATTTAGGTTAGACCGGGTAGTTGAATCATCTGCAGGTGAGATGGTTCGATTCAGTCCGAGCGACCGCTGCTGTCCGCGTTTCTAGCAATCAGTTCCCCCTTCGGTTGGGGCTCCTGTCATATTGGCTCGCGTTGAGTAGTGCTGGCCATGGTTAATCAATAGGTAATGCTTATGAATTTTGAGTTTGGAATAGAAGAACAGAAATTTGTCGCAGAAGTGCGTCATTTTATTGCTGAACAGGCAATGCTGGAAGACGCTCATGATGTCATGAATCCCAATCGAGAATCTGACTCCATATTGTCCGATACACCGGCTAGAAAGCGATTCAACAAAGCCATGGCAGAACGCGGTTATATGGGAATGTCCTGGCCGAAACAATATGGCGGTAAGGAGCTGCCCGGCATCTATGAGTATCTCCTCAATGAAGAGCTGTCTCGTGTTGGCGCTCCGCTGATCGGCAAGGGCGTTGGATGCGTAGGGCAGACGTTGATTCGACATGGTTCAGACAAGCTTAAGGCTGAGTTCTTACCTAAGATATTAAGGGCCGAGGTTGAGTTTGCATTGGGGTATACAGAACCGGGTGCGGGTTCAGATTTGGCGTCGTTGAAGCTCAAGGCAGAACGCTCAGATGATGGTTGGATGCTCAATGGACAGAAAATGTTCACCACATCGGCCCATTTTGCCGATTGGTATTGGCTAGCCGCGCGCACTGACCCGCTTGCAAAAAAACACAAAGGAATCAGTCTATTTCTAGTGCCTATGGATCACCCCGGGATTACCATTACGCCCATAGAAACGCTGGGAGAACACGTCACCAATCAGGTTTTTGTCGATGATGTCTGGGTCAGCGACGAGTATCTTGTAGGCGAGGAAAACAAGGGCTGGACTTACATTTGTGAGGCTCTGGACTACGAGCGCTTTACCTTTTACACCTTCAGTCCGTTAGAGGAAAAGTTCAACCGTTTACTGGAGTTGGTTAAATCTACCTTGCGCGATGGCCGCCCCTTGTCCTCTGATCCCTGTGTTCGACGTGATATGGCAAGATTGGCGACGGAGGTAGAAACCGCAAAAATGTTACAGCGACGCGTGATCTATACCGCTTCGACAGGTGAGGTACCTTCGGTGGAAGCTGCTGAATGCAAGCTCTTTAGCACTGAGTTGCACCAGCGATTGTCCCGCGCGGCCATGGATTTTTTGGGCGAAGATGGTTTACTGCACAAAGACGATGAAGACGCGCCAATGGCCGGCAAGTGGGAGTGGTCTTATCGGGCGACACCACTTGATACCATTGGCGCAGGAACGTCGGAAATACAAAAGAACATCATTGCTCGGAAGAAACTTCAACTGCCGTTGGAGTATTGATCGCTCGAGGCTCGTCTAGGGTTTCATCATTTTTCGAGCAATCTAGTACTCTGGATCTTGTCTTCAGGGCCTTGAATAGGGGACTTATCACCTTCACAGACTGTTCAGTATGTTCCTACAATTACAGAACAACTCTAGCTAGGTGCCGCTGAGCTATCGACCTACACTGGCTCGTGAATGGATGATGGCTTGTCATCGCTTTGAAGGGGCTTCTATTGACAGCAGACAGCGATGGTAAATGTTCCGCTGACAGAGTTGTGTCTCAAGTCACAGCGGCTAGCGTGACTAGCGAACTCTAATAGCAGGAGCGCGCTAGCGGTAAATCGATGCCTAGGTGAAAGTGTCATGCATTAGATATATCAGAGCTTTCGCGCTGGAAAGGTAATGGGCAAATAGTTAAAACCTTGCAAAAATTCTCCAAAGATCCGCTTGCTACCGTCTCTGTCCACTTCGAAATCATCGAGAGCGGTGAATATCTCTTCCAGTATGATTTGACCTTCCAGTTTGGCCAGGTGTTGGCCTAAACAGAAATGTACCCCAGTACCGAAGGATAAATTACGTTTCGCTTTGCGGTGAAGTTGGAATTGATCGGGTTGTTCAAACTCGCGTTCATCGCGATTGGCCGATGCGTATAGAAACAGTACGCGATCACCTTTCTTCAGCGTTTTTCCGCGAAGCTCAATATCCTCTACCACGACTCTACCCAGAATATTGGTGGGTTGGTCTATTCGAGTGGCTTCTGCCAGTGCATTGGGGACTAACTCAAGATTGTTCTTAACCTCCAATAAAGCAGCCGGTTGTTGAGAAAGGTAATAGAGTGTTGCGGCAACGGTTAATGGAAGCGTATCTGATCCGGTGACTACCAAGGCAAAGATGCTAAAGAATATTTCGTCATCGCTCATGGAGTTGTCATCGATGTTTGCGTGTAGCCAGGTATGAATGTGCGTACCTTCCGCCGGTGGTTGCAAACGGAATTCTTCGATCAGTGAGTAGATGTAATCCTGTGCATCGGAGAACGCTTGTAGGCCACTCTCAGTTGTGCCTATGTGACCAGGTTCGCGCTGATAGAAGGCGTCCACCAGTTGTCGGATATGGAGGATTTGTTCGAACTCTAGACCAATGATATCGCCGATGGTGCGTAGCGCGATATGACTGGATATCTTGTAAACATCCATTTCACCGACAACCAAATAG
>PANW01000021.1 GCA_002707785.1 Cellvibrionaceae bacterium
CTGAAAATATCGAAAGTAAAGCTTTCGAAAGAAGATTTTCAGTCCCCTTCGTCTAGAGGCCTAGGACACCGCCCTTTCACGGCGGTAACAGGGGTTCGACTCCCCTAGGGGACGCCATTTTAAAAGGCGATCAATGAAAGATTGTCTCATTGCGGGTGTAGCTCAGCGGTAGAGCATCTCGTTGCCAACGAGAATGTCGTGAGTTCGATCCTCATCACCCGCTCCAATTATTGAAAACCGTAGATTATGTCTACGGTTTTTTTTTACCTAGAGTTTTGTGGGGTAGGCTTACGCTGATTCTAGTGGGGCCTGAGTCAGTTCAGGCCCTTTGCTCGCGTATTTAGCGATCTTGGTGGCAGAGGTCTTCCGGTTCAGTGAAGGCCAAATGCTTTGCCGCGTTCGCCTTCGTAATCAAAATCTGTATTGTTCTGTTCAGCGTCAAAACGCAGCTCATCTAAACTCTGGTATTTGGCTATTTCTTCATCTGGCATATAGTGCAGGCAGTCTCCACCAAACAACCAGAATAGATCTCGAGGTGTTTGGGGGGCAATATGCGGATACGCGGCCACGATCTTACATAGGGCTCTCTGGCCTGTGGCGATAAAGTCTTCGTCAATGACTTCGCTGTCACAAAGCAGTTTTAGTTGCGCCATCAATTCCTGGTCTTCCTCGGTTCGATGGGAGGCATCCAGTGTTTGGTCCGTGAATTGATACAGATTTTGCAGCAGTGTTTGGTGAAATTGAAAATAGCTGGTGCTCATTTGGGGTCCTCGTCTTTAATTTTCCTAGTTTACCCCAATATGAATGAGCTGGATGCACAAACGAGTTCGGTAGGTGGTTATGACAGTAGCGTTATCGATAAAGCAGTTAGCTAAAACGTATGACAACGGATTTCAGGCGCTAAAAGGCATTGACCTAGAGGTGCAGCAGGGGGACTTTTTCGCCCTGTTAGGACCCAATGGCGCCGGAAAATCGACCACCATTGGTGTGATTTGTTCGCTGGTGACCAAGTCTGCTGGAGAGGTTTCCATCTTCGGTCACGACATTGATGACGATTTTGCTCTGGCTAAAAAGCAATTGGGCATAGTGCCACAAGAGTTCAATTTCTCTCAGTTCGAAACCGTTAGTTCCATTGTTATTCATCAAGCAGGCTACTACGGCCTTAAAAAGGGCGTTGCTCGAGAGCGTACCGAGAAGTACCTCAAAAAGCTGGGGTTGTGGGATAAGCGCGATACGCAAGCGCGTATGCTGTCTGGCGGCATGAAGCGGCGCTTAATGATTGCCAGGGCGCTGATTCACGAGCCTCGTCTGCTTATTCTTGATGAGCCCACAGCCGGCGTGGATATTGAATTGCGCCGCTCCATGTGGGAGTTCTTGAAAGAGATCAACGAGCAGGGCACGACCATCATTTTGACCACCCACTATCTGGAAGAGGCCGAGAGCCTGTGTCGCAATATCGCCATCATTGATCAGGGGCGAATTGTAGAAAACACCAGTATCAAAGCACTGCTGAAAACCCTCAACCGCGAAACGTTTATTCTGGATGTTCGCGAGTCTTTGACCGCAGCGCCGGCAATCGAAGATTATCAGCTAACGCTGACGGAAGAGCATTGTCTTGAGGTCGAGGTTGAAAAAGGGCAGTCGCTGAATGAGCTGTTTGCTGCGCTAAGTGCCGAGGATGTGCATGTGATTAGTATGAGGAACAAGTCCAATCGTTTGGAGGAACTGTTTGTGTCTCTGGTGAATGGCGAAAAAGACTCGGCAGATAAGGGAGAAGAGCAATGAATCCCAAGGAGCAGTGGATTGCCTTGTGCGCGATTGTCGGTAAAGAGGTGCATCGCTTCATGCGAATCTGGATTCAGACGCTGGTGCCACCGGTCATTACCATGACCTTGTACTTTGTCATCTTTGGTAGTCTGATCGGTTCACGTATCGGTTCTATGGAGGGGTTTTCCTACATGGAATTTGTGGTGCCGGGATTGATTATGATGTCAGTGCTGACTAACTCCTACTCCAATGTAGTGTCGTCGTTCTACAGTGCAAAATTCCAGCGTAATGTTGAAGAGTTGCTGGTTTCACCGACACCCAATTACATTATATTGTTAGGTTACACCCTTGGTGGTGTGGCCCGAGGCTTGTCGGTGGGCTTTATTGTAACCTTGGTGTCGCTGTTTTTTACCGAGCTGCAAATACACAGTTTAGGTGTGATGATCGGTATCGTGTTGATGACCTCCATTCTGTTTTCATTGATGGGTTTTGTTAATGCGGTCTACGCCAATTCCTTTGATGATATTTCAATTATTCCCACGTTCGTGTTGACGCCTTTGACGTATCTGGGCGGTGTGTTTTATTCCATTTCGCTGTTGCCAGAGTTTTGGCAGGGGGTGTCACAGTTAAACCCCGTGCTTTATGTGGTTAACGCTTTTCGTTTTGGTATTTTGGGTGTTTCTGACATCAATATTACCTTTGCATTTACTGGCGTAGGCTTGTTTATATTGGTTCTATTTGTCTACTGCTTGCATCTGTTGAAAACCGGTAAGCGTTTGCGAGCTTAAATAACCATTGGTCGGATGCGGCTGGTGGATCGTATAAAAATTGACCACGCTGAGTGTGTGTGGTGTTGATTACTAGGTGATTGGTCTATGGCAACAACTTCAGAGCAGCGTCATGGCACGGTTTTAGGAAAGCAGACAGAATACATTTCTGTGTATAACCCTTCGCTCCTGTGCCCTATACCGCGTCAGCAGTCGCGGCGTGAGTTGGGCGTGAATCCAGAGGCTTTACCGTTTCGCGGCGTGGATATCTGGACGGCCTATGAAGTGTCTTGGCTCAACAGCGATGGCAAGCCTGAAGTGGCGATTGCCGAGTTCGAAGTGCCGGCAACCAGCCCCAGCATCATCGAGTCGAAATCCTTCAAGCTCTATTTAAACTCCTTCAACCAAACCGCGTTTGCTAACATGTACGATGTGGCGCGAACCATGGAGTCCGATCTGGGGGCCTGTGCTGGAGCGGCTGTGATGGTTAAGCTGAAGCCTTTGGCGCAATTCGCGCAGCAGGGCATTGGTCATTTTGCGGGTGAGTGTATTGATCAAGAGCCGGTAAAGATTGATTGCTATTCTCCCAGTCCGGATTTGCTTACTCTGAATAAGCCGGACAAGGTTGTTTCTGAGGTGTTGTACAGTGATCTGTTGAAGAGTAATTGTCCGGTGACGGGACAGCCCGATTGGGCGAGTGTCTGCGTCCAGTACCGTGGGGCGCAAATCGATCGTGCATCACTACTCAAATACATTATTTCATTCCGTGAGCACCAAGACTTCCATGAGCACTGCGTCGAGCGGATGTTCTTGGATATTCAGACTCGGTGTAATCCTGAGGCATTGACGGTGTATGCACGCTACACTCGTCGCGGAGGCTTAGATATCAACCCCTACCGTACCAATGGCTCTGAAGGCCCTACAGACGTTAGATTGGTGCGACAGTAGTCTTAGCGTGTCGCTCTAGGGGGGCAGGAGGCAGGTGCGTTAGAGAAGGGCTTAAACCTTTTCTTTGAGCGCGCTGGCTGCCTTTTCAAGAACGGCAATGGCGCGATCACGATCGTAATTGCGCACTTTATCCATATCAAGGTGCATCGAAAAACCGTCAAGGCTATGCTCGAAATAGCTCTGATTCTTGCCCATTTCTTTACGCAATCCAACTACGCTGTACACCTTAATCGGGTGGCTGAAACCTTTTACGCTTATCTCGCCCTTGTCGCGGCACATGATGGTGTCGCGACAGAGTGACCAGGTCTCGTGGGTCAATAATATTTCATTGGGAGAGGCGGCAGATTCTAAGCGGCTGGCTAGGTTAACGTGGGTGCCCAGTACTGTGTAATCCAAGTGGTGAGAGGTGCCAAAGGTGCCGACGGTGCAGTAGCCCGTATTGATGCCCATGCGAATCTGCATGCGGCGCTTAATGCCTTGGTTCTGCCACTGCTGCTGCAGCACTTTCATGCGCTTGCGCATGGCGATGGCCATGGAAACACAGCGAATGCTGTCGTGCTTGATGCCCTTGCTGTCGCTGTCTCCAAAGATCACCATAATGCCATCGCCCATAAATTTGTCGATGGTGCCGCCATATTGGTCAACAATCTTCGACATTTCTTTAAGGTAGGTGTTGAGGATCTCGGTTAATGTTTCTGCTTCAAGCTCTTCCGACAGCTGACTAAAGTCTTTGATGTCTGAGAAAAATATGGTCAGGCGTTTGCGTTCGGTCTGTTGGCTGGTGTCTTTGCCTTCATTGATCGCGGACCACACCGGCGGGCTCAGGTAGCGAGATAGCTTGTAGGCGCGCATTTTGAAAGTGTTCTTTTCACGATCGAGAATATCGTTCTCTTTTCGCAGGGTGTTGACCTGACTGTAGGTGTACAGTGCCGATGCGCAAAAGTAGGTTGAGATTCCAATCAGGCTGGCGAGGCTTATTTCCAGCTGGGTTGATAGCACCCATTGAGGTGCTCGAATCAAAGCGCAGAGAGCGATGCCGGCGAGTAAGGCAAAGTTATCTCGAATCCACTTCTGTGTGCCGCCATTGAGCAGTCCGTTAAATTGGACCATGGTGACGAATAGAATTGAGGGCAGTAAGCTAAAGTTCGACAATGTAAGAACAACGCCAACCAGTCCGGCATCGATACAGCCGAGCCATTGCGTGGTTTTGTTGAGCCGATCAATACCCGCCCATTGGCTAATTTTGTAGGCGGCGTAGATATAGATGAGGCAGATGAACATAACCGCGACAGACAAAAGATCGAGGGAGTCGATCTTGAGTTGCGAGGCAAGGGTGCCCGTCGCCGCAAAGCAGATTAGCGCTCTGAAATAGTATTGAGACTTAATGGAGTCCTGATGGACTTCCTCGTGTTCGCTCATTGCTGTCTGTTAGCTTCGTTCTGTTGGTGGCTATGAAGTATCAAATGACGGCTAAATCATCTTTCTGATGCTGAAGCTTTGGGGTAGTGCTAGCTAATGGTTCACAAATGCGCCGATTCGTCTCGAATTTAGGCGCAATATTCATCAAAAGATAGCTGATAGTAGGTTTTTTGTGAGCGTTTGTCTAACCTTGCGGCTTTGTTTGGGGATATTAGTGTAATAGTGTCTTAGGCTTTCATTCTTAATTCCAAGTACTTACTTTCTAGCTCAGTGTATTGCATCTGTAATTGCTTAAATTCCTGTAATAATTCTTCGTTTCCTCCGCTGGCGTTGGGATCGGATAGGGTCGCCTGCATCTGCAGCACGAGCTGTTCATTCTCCTGCTGAAGGTTCTTGATGGTTTGATGCATCATCAAGCGTTCTTCTTTTAATATCCCTAGCTTTTCGACAAATTCTGGTGGAATGGCCGCAGGTTCGGTGGCTGATGTGGATTGTCCAGCTTCTAGGTCGTCGATTTTGGCGTGGGCGTCATCTAATTCACTCTCGAGCAGCTTAATNCAGGTGTCCGCTTCTTCCATATAGCGAAGCTGTTGATCCATTTGTACTTTGAGGTCTTCAATGACGGAATCTTTATCGGCAGCGGAGTAGGCAATCTCTAGGCGATGCTGGAGCTCACTAATGAGCTGATGCTGATTGGCAGCGACAGATTTTAGGCGTGAGATCTCATCACTGGCAGCAGGCTTGNGCTCATTNTCTACCACTTGTGTGATGCCGCCGCCTGCGCCGTTTGTTTGTTGTAGGGCGCTATCAAANTCATCATAGCTCGATTNATNNTTCTCCAGCAGNGCTTTNAANGCNGCCGANTCNGGTTGNTTGGCGGNTAGGNTTTCCAGNTCNTCACGGTANTTGGTGGCTTTNGTTTGGGCGGCTTGCCACTTGTCNTCGAGCTCNAAGAACATTGNTTTGAATTTNTCTANGTTCTCAATNCGTTGNTGGGCATCCTGCAGCTGCTGTTGNATCTCTTNNNNGTCGNTTGNNGNGNTTTTGCTNGTGGCTTTGAAGAANTTCATCANGCTGGATAGNTTTGACTGAATGACNGTCCAGTTGGGNGTCCCGGGCTGCTCGCTGCTCAGNGANGCCTCTTTCTCTGTAATAAGGAAGGCGTGGCGCANGGAGGCTATTTGTCGTGTCTGGGGAGCTTTGGGNTCTAAATCTAGGGCGATATCNTGNTCGGGCTCAAGCGTTAGNTGGTATTCGCGGTTATCTTCCAATTGCTGTTCAATTTGGTCGAGGTAGGACGTAGGCTCNGGAATGTTTGCTTCCATTTCCTTGTAAGCTTGCTTTGTCTTCTTTAGATCCTGAGCGAGGCTCTGGAGTTTGTCTTGTAGGCGGCCGACGAGTTGTTTTAAGCCTCTAGCGTGGACGAGTAAAAAACCACAGACCAATAACAGCAGCGCCATAAGTTCAGCGGCACCAAATATGATCCAGTTGGAGACTTGCATGTTATTCCTCAAGCTAATTAACGATGGCCGGTTGTCGGCTGTTTTATTGTTATTTGAAGTTATCGGCTAAACCGCGCAAAACGTCAATGATTATAATTGTGCCAGCGTACAATTCTCGAATGTTGCTAAAATCTGGCCTGCAGGTTGCTAAGAAAGCCGTTAGAATGCCGTTTCTGAATANAGGGGTAANCCATGGACGCAATAGATGCGCTAGTGAATCGAGTCTCCTGTGGCAAATTGAGCGCTCCGGCACCAAGCCAAGAGCAGCGCCTATCGCTGTACAAGGCGGCGTTGAGGGCTGCAGATCACGGCAATCTAAGGCCTTGGCGCTTTCTGGAGGTCGAGGGCGATGCTTTGCACGCATTGGGAGCGGTGTTTGAGCGAGCAGCGCTGGCCGAAGACGAGGGTTTGACGGAGAGTCAGCGAGTGCGCTTTCTTAAAATGCCGCTGAGAGCGCCATTGATTCTTGTTGCTCTTGCCTGTTGCGAAGAGCATCCCAAGGTGCCTGAGTGGGAGCAGGTTGTTGCCGCTGGAGCAGNGGTTCAAAATCTACTGACTGCTGCTTTCGCAGAGGGGGTTGGCGCCTATTGGCGAACCGGTTCTCTGGTGGATAGTGCTGTCGTGCGCGAGGAGCTTGATGTGGCTAATAACGAGAAGATCGTTGGCTTCGTTTACCTTGGTACTCCCGCAGTGACTCCTAAGTCCGTGCCCGATTTGAAGGTCGANGATTTTTTTCGACCTTGGCCCTCTAAATGACGTTGTGTTTGCAGAATCATTTGTGTAAAGTACCGCCCTCGTTTGGGGGGACTCACACGAAAANCGCTGACGAGCGATTGGCCTAGGCCAGAAACGTTTTTGCGGAGAGGTGTCCGAGTGGTCGAAGGAGCACGCCTGGAAAGTGTGTAAGTCGCAAGGCTTCGAGGGTTCGAATCCCTCCCTCTCCGCCATTTAATAAAAAAGGGCTTACCCGAAAGGGTAAGCCCTTTTTTATTAACCGCGAAGCGGGAGAGATTTAACAAATTCCTCCGGTGGATTCGNCGCGTCCTGCGCCTCTCCCTGCGGGCTCCTTCGGAGTCCAAATTCGTTCCAGACAAATTTGTCGATCAGTTGCGAACAGCAACTGAGACCGCCTTTGGCGCCCGAAGGGGCGTAAAGCGCTCAAGCGNTTTACGCGTCCATCCCTCCCGCNCAGNNTTTNNAAATAGCACTGACCCGAAAGGGTAGGCCCTTTTTTNTTNANNGCGAAGCGGGAGAGNTTTAACNAATTCCTCCGGTGGATTCGGCGCGTCCTGCGCCTCTCCCTGCGGGCTCCTTCGGAGTCCAAATTCGTTCCAGACAAATTTNTCGATCAGTTGCGAACAGCAACTGAGACCGCCTTTGGCGCCCGTAGGGGCGTAAAACGCTCAAGCGTTTTACGNGTCCATCCCTCCCGCGCAGATTTTGTAAATAGTACTGACCCGAAAGGCTAAGCCCTTTTGTATTAACCGCGAAGCGGGAGAGGTTTAACAAATCCCTCCGCGTTGATAAATTGCATAGCGATTTAGTGTCCCTAGCACTTCGTGGCGAAGGCTCACCGCGTAGAGTCCGCTGAATCGGTAAACGCTAAGGCGTTTGTTGAGTCAATTCCTTCCGTTCAAATCTTCTAAACAGTGCCTAGCCGAAGAGGTAGGCCCATTTTTATTGTCTGCATTATGATAGAGGCTTTTCAGACTCCTCTAAGAGGTTGGTGTGATTTGTGTTTCTTTCTTCGGGTTCTTTGGGTCAAGTATCCTCTCGGCACAGGGTTGAAAACTGTTTGTGATTTAGATTATTTCAGGTCTCACCGCATGGGTATCCGTGTAAAGCGTCCTGTTAATAGAGGGGGGAGATGAAATAGATTGCTCAAAATTGATCTATTGTTCGGTTTCTTGTAGCCTTGACTCGTCGCAAACATCACGACGTAAAACCTTGACGTCCGCAACGGATAAGAGAGTCCGTTGCGAGAGCACTCTACCGTGCATTTCTCGAATCTTTCTTGGTGCTTACTTTAGTACCTTCGATAAATGAATCTGGAGACGCTCATGTCTAACCAAAACCTCTTCGGTGCAGGTGCCAATACCTACGCCAATATTTTCACTTATATGGGCATCCCTTTAAGCCGCGACTTGAATGATCAGGTCGATGCGGTGGTGATGGGGGTACCCTATGATCTTGCCACTAGCGGTCGTTCCGGTACGCGCTTTGGTCCCACAGGGATTCGTCAGGCTTCCTCGCAATTACGCTGGGAAGAAAAGCGTTGGCCCTGGACGTTTTGTTTAGCCGATAAGTTGAACACGATTGACTATGGCGATCTAAGCTTCGACGACGGCGATAGTGACGATATGCTCGATTTGGTCACCGCTGAGGCTGGAAAAATCATGGCCGCGGGAAAANCCTTGTTGACGCTNGGNGGAGATCACTTCATTACTTTGCCGCTCTTACGTGCTGCGGCTAAACAGTATGGAAGGCTTGCCTTGGTGCACTTTGATGCACACACGGACAATGAAGAAAGCGACCTGGCTTATAATCATGGTTCGATGTTCTATCATGCTCCGCGCGAGAATTTAATCGATGCCGATAAAAGTGTTCAGATCGGTATTCGCACTGAGTACGACTATGATAATCACGAGTTTGATGTGTTAAGCGCCGCATGGGCGAATACACATTCTGTTGAGGAAATTGTTGAGCGTATTCAATCCCGAGTAGGCGACAGCCCAGTTTACCTAAGTTTTGATATCGACTGTCTAGACCCCGCTTATGCGCCTGGAACAGGAACTCCGGTTGCCGGTGGTTTGACGTCTGACAAAGCTATGCAGGTTTTGCGAGCTCTACAGGGGCTGAACATTGTTGCAATGGATCTCATGGAGGTTGCCCCTGCCTACGATCATGCGGAGATCACTTCGCTGGCTGGTGCCACCATTGCTCTGGATATGTTGCACTTGGTCGCAGCGAGTAAGTAGTACGAGGAGGGAGGTAATGCTCGAATTCTCTTTCCCTGTATTTCCTCGGTTAAATGGATTGTAATTTTTGCACGACGGCTAATACTGGGAATCTCGAATCTCGAATCTCGAATCTCGAATCTCGAATCTCGAATCTCGAATCTCGAACTTGTNCCCGTTGTTCACGGTGTTTCGAAAGTCATTGTGACATAGAAACTCCAGCTACAAAAAAAGGGCTTCCGCGGTCAGCGAGAGCCCTATANTTCAACCGTTTGCAACTTGTTCCGGATTAGAATTGATGCACAATCTTAACCGAAGCATCCGCTTCAGCGGCATCAATATAACCAATCAGTGCGGGATTTTCAGACACCAGTTTTTTCACGTCTGCGCCCGACCCTACCTCTTTCGGAGGCGTGCCCTTACCGGTAAAGAGAAGCTGAGCCCAATAGGCCTTAATTTGTTGGTCGTTCTTTTTCAGAATGGTGCCTACAAATGCGCTGCGCGCGGCTGAGCCTTCTTGCTGGTCAACGGGTATGGCATCGGCACCGTCGGGGAAAGATTTCTTTTTTCCTAGAAAGATACGAGTGATGTCCGATTGGCTCAAGCTGTTGCCATTGCTGGGGTGAACGATTACAGCGACGGCTGAAAATGCGGCTGCGGAAGCAATCAAGCTGATGCCAGCCAGAGAGGNGGCAACAAATCGTTTAAACGTCTTAGATTTCATTGTCGTTCTCCTGATTAAAATATTACGTCGAAGCCGACAGAAACCAAGTCGACTTCATTTCGATCGCCGTAATAGGCTTCGATGTTGTCATCAGACTCTTCGGAGCGGGTTTGGTACTCCACTTTAAACGCGGCTTGAGGATGGAAGTCCCAGCGCACACCGACAGTAATCGAGTCGGTGGAGTCGTCTCCATCGGTGAGTCCAAACGGACTTAGGGCTGCGTCTTTAATTTCTTGAGTCTCAGTACTGAAGGTGATGTGAGGGGTAAAGTCACCAAAGCGGTAACCGCCCGATATATAGCCGCCTCCATAAACATCCCAGCCAAAGGGTTGCAAGATATCGTCGTACTCATAAGTTACATATTCTGCAACGATAAATCCGTCTCCCAGCGTCATGTGTGCAGCGATGCCGCTGAAAGCCACGTCAACGGCATCGTCTTCACCTTGGCCAACGGTTTCACTCAAGTCATCGAAATAAATCTCCGAAATCATGTGAGTGGCTCGTAACTGCAGCCAGTCATTGCTCATATAGAACACGGCGCCGACGGCNTCTTCCAGTTTTATTTCGTCATCGATGACATCGACATCGTTGTCTGAAGTGCCGCCGTAAAGTTGTACTCGGGTGTCCCAGTTGCCCAGGCTACCTTCATGTCTGAACTGAATTCCGTCGAGAGTGTCGACAATCACTTGTGATTCGATAGGGGCTCTCATCCAGTGGTAGGCATAACCCACGTCTAGAAAGTCGGAATAGAAAAAGAAGGGGAGGCGTTGGCGGCCAGCCACTAAGGTCCAGGCATCATTGAATTCATAGCTAATATAGGCCCAGGCGATATTTGCGTCGAAATCTTCACCGCCCGCACCCGTGATTTGTCCGGTTACGGATAGTCCGCTGCCGAGATCGGCGCTAATTTGTAATCCAAAAATGGTGTCTGGCTTAAAGCTGATGTCATCATCGTAAACTCCATTGCTGGGGAGGTCCGCCGTGAAGGTTGCATCTCCACGGTTGGTAATGACGCCAAAGTCTCGTGATAGTGCAGTGCCTTCACTGAGAGTCTTGCCGCCGACTACGGAAGCAAATCCATTGAAGCGAATGTCAGCTGCTTGTGAGGCGAGAGGTAGTGTTAGAGTGGCGGCACTTAGTGCGCCGGCTAATAGTGTCTGTTTCATAGTGGTTCCTCAGAGCTTTTCCCGATATTCGTTGGGTGGACTTACTTTCAAATTTGTAGGCAGCGTGGTTTGCTCTTTTGGGCGTACTTCCTGTGCTGCTAATTGAGCGGGTGTGCAGTGACAATCCATTGCGTTCCAGTTGGTTGTCACTGCAGATACTACTTAGAACTGATGCACAACTTTCACCGAAGCGTCAGCTTCGGCGGCATCGATGTATCCAATCAGTGCGGGGTTTTCAGACACCAGTTTTTTTACATCAGCGCCAGCGCCCACTTCTTTGGGAGGGGTGCCTTTACCGGTAAAGAGAAGCTGTGCCCAGTAGGCTTTAATTTGTTGGTCGTTCTTTTTCAAAACGGTACCGACAAATGCACTGCGCGCGGCTGAGCCTTCTTTTTGGTCAACGGGTATCGCATCGGCACCATCGGGGAAAGATTTCTTTTTCCCCAAAAAGATGCGAGTGATGTCTGATTCGCTCAGAGTGTTGCCGTTGCTAGGGTGAACAATTACCGCAACGGCTGAAAATGCAGCCGTTGAAGCGACTAAGCTGATGCCTGCCAGAGAGGCGGCAACAAATCGTTTTAAGGTCTTAGATTTCATTGTCGTTCTCCAGATTAAAAGATTACGTCGAAGCCAACGGAAACCACGTCTACTTCGTTGCGATCGCCGTAATAGGCCTCAATGTTGTCATCGGACTCATCCGAGCGAGCTTGATATTCGACTTTGAAGGCGGCTTGTGGGTGAAAGTCCCATCGGACGCCTAGGGTTATCGAATCGCTCGAGTCGTCACCGTCGGTGAGGCCCGCAGCGGCGTACACGCTGTCTTCTACTTCTTGGTTTTCGGTACTAAAGGTAATGTGGGGGGTGAAGTCGCCGATGCGATAACCGCCCGAAATATAAGCACCTTCATAAGTTGTCCAGCCAACAGGTTGTATAGCATCGTCGAACTCATAGGTAACGTACTCTGCAACGATAAAACCATTGCCGAGCGTCATATGTGCGGCGAATCCTGTGAAGTCAGCGTCAACTGTGTCGTCCTCGCCTTGTCCAAAAATCTCTCCGGCAGCATCTAGGTAGAAGTCGGTCACCATATGAGTGGCGCGAAGCTGCAGCCAGTCGTTGCTGGCGTAGAAGACCGCGCCTACCGCGTTTTCTAGATTCACTTCGTCGCCGAGTGTTTCAGAGTCGTTGTCGGATACACCGCCGTAGAGTTGGACGCGAGTATCCCAGCTGCCTGCGCTGCCTTCATGGCGGAACTGAATGCCGTCTAAGGTATCAACCGCTACTTGGGTTTCGACAGGAGGGCGCATCCAGTGGTAGGCATAGCCCACATCTAAGAAGTCGGAATAGAAAAAGAAGGGTAGGCGTTGACGGCCGGCCACCAGTGTCCATGAATCGCTGAGCTCGTAGCTAATGTAAGCCCACGCAACATTGGCATCAAAGTCCTCGCCACCGGCTCCAGTAAATTGTCCGGTCACGGTCAGTCCGCTGCCCAAATTTGCACTTACTTGGAGGCCGAAGATAGTGTCAGGTTTAAAGCTGATGTCGTCATCGTAAACGCCGCTGGAGGGATTGTCCGCGACGAAGGTGGCGTCGGTAGTGCCTTCAATAATTGCGGGGTTCATAGCGTTGCGTACGATTGCGCTGCCTTCACTGGTAGTCATACCGGCAACTACCGAGGCGAAACCATTAAATCGTATATCTGCCGCCTGTGCGCTGGTTGCGATGGTGGCTGCCAGCAAGCAGGGGGTGAGTAGGGTCTTCTTCATGTGCTCGTCCTTACGTTACAAAAGATGGCGATACTTGTTTTGTAGTTCAAATCGCCGCCGTAGCAAGTGTTTTAGTTACATCCGTGCCTCTGAAGTCTTCCCTGAAGGGGCAGTTCACAAAACTGTCATCCTGCATCGAGTATAGATAGGAATTTGAATTTTGCTCAAAGCTTGTCGGAATCGAAACGTTCGCTTGCTCGTGAGGGTTAGCGGCAGTCGTTTCGGGGGCTTGAGAGGGTTTTACATTTGAGATTACGAGACGTGGTTAGAGGTGGCGTTAAGGAAGATGCCAGCGGGAACTGATCGGGATGAAATATGTGCCCCGTCAGGGGTTGCAAAACCCCCCTAAAACGGGAATAATCGCCCGCGCTTTGCAATGGTGGCTCTTTCCGGTCCTCTCGCAATGATTAGCTGTAAACTCCGCCAGGCCCGGAAGGGAGCAACGGTAGCAGTGAGTTCATGTGCCGAGATGTGGCTGGTTTGAGCCGCCACCCAAAAGCCCTCTCAATATTTCTCTGTTTTCGCGTATTTCCTCTTTCTAAGTCTCAGTAAAATCTATGCAGCTCTCGCCAGAGAAGGCATCTGTCGATATAATCCGTCGTCTAAATTCATAAGAATTCTCAACAAGTTACGTCGCTACTGAGTTACATCGTGAGGCGAACTTGCAACGATGAGGAAGCCCCAACTCAAATGAGCTATCAAGTTCTTGCCCGTAAATGGCGTCCTCGGACATTTCGTGAGTTGGTGGGGCAGCAGCATGTGCTGCAGGCGCTGGTTAACGCCCTAGATCACAATCGTCTTCATCACGCCTATCTGTTTACCGGTACTCGAGGTGTGGGTAAAACCACCATTGCGCGTATTCTCGCCAAGTGNCTTAACTGTGAAACNGGTGTTAGCTCTGAGCCTTGCGGTCAATGTCCGTCTTGCGTCGAAATCAATGAAGGCCGCTTTGTCGATCTGATTGAGGTCGATGCCGCGTCCAGAACCAAGGTAGAGGATACACGTGAGCTCCTAGAAAACGTGCAGTACGCGCCTACTCGCGGTCGCTATAAGGTGTATCTGATCGATGAGGTGCACATGCTCTCATCCCACAGTTTTAATGCGCTGCTAAAAACTCTCGAAGAGCCGCCGCCACATGTTAAGTTCTTGTTAGCGACGACGGATCCGCAAAAACTGCCAGTCACGATTCTGTCTCGCTGTTTACAGTTCCATTTGAAGAATATGGATCCGGAGCGGATTGTTGGTCACTTAAAACACGTACTTGAGCAGGAAATGGTGCCGTTTGAAGAGGCGGCACTGTGGCAGTTAGGGCGAGCTGCTGANGGCAGTATGCGTGACGCCATGAGCTTGACCGACCAAGCCATTGCCTTTGGCGCCGGTAAGGTGGCCGATACCGATGTGCGCTCAATGCTGGGCACGATCGACCAAAACCTGGTTTATCAAGTATTGGATGCGTTGGTGAGCGCCGATGCCTCGACCGTATTGACGGCGGTGGATCAATTGGCCCAGCACGCACCTGACTACAGTGGCGCCTTGGCGGAATTGTTGTCGGCGCTGCACCGTATTGCGATTGCTCAAGCCTTGCCTGAGGCGGTTGACAACAGTCGTGGTGATCGCGAAAAACTTCTGCAATTGGCGCAACAGCTGGCGGCAGAAGATGTGCAGCTGTTTTACCAAACGGCTCTGTTGGGGCGTCGAGATTTACCGATGTCGCCAGAGCCTCGAGCGGGCTTTGAGATGGTTCTGTTGCGTATGTTGGCGTTCAGACCGCAGGGCGTGCACAGCGTTCCGACCCAGCCGTTGCCGCCTTCCACACCGACTATTGATACTGTTTCTGCACCTGCACCTGCACCTGCACCTGCACCTGCACCTGCACCCGAACTGGGAGTAGATGCTCAGTTGTCAGCGGCAGATCCCGTGCAGCAGAGTAGTGGTCATCCGGCGCTTGCCAATCAAACACCTGATGCGGTTGCCAGTCCGGTTGCAGAAGCTCCAGCGACGACCAATGAACAACCAGTTACCGCTAATCGAGTGGGCGGCTTGGATCAATCCGTTTCTACCAATAGTGCTATTGATACCGATGCACCACCTTGGAACAACGATGACACCGGGCTTGAGTCACCGCAGCCGCCAGTTGCGACTCCACAAATAGAGACCACCGAGCAGACTCCCCCTGCTGCTACGGAACCCGCCGATGCGTCTCAGGTTCCGCCAGCGAGTCTAACCACAGAGTCTGGAACCGAGGCGCATGAAGCTGCACCTTCGATCTCTGTGCAAGAAGCTCCGACTCCTGCAGTGCAACCCATCAGCGAATCGCCGCAGATGGCGCCAGTCGCTGCTGCCCCTGATTTATCGCCCTTGGCCTCCGAGCCGACAGCACCCGCAGAAGCGCAGTTGTCGAGCGCGGGATTGAGTCCCGATCAGATGTCGGCCATGGGGTTACAAAGCGCGCGTACTATTGATGCCCCGGCACAGGCGCCAGCGGCACAGCCACAGCTGGCTAAAGTAGCGCTCAGTGCCGCCGACTCAACTCGTTGGATTGAGATTTATGCCGGTCTTGGCGTGGGTGGTGTTTTGCAAAGCACGGTATCCAATTGTTTGTTGCAGCAAATTAATGGTAATCAGTTTTATTTCTTGCTCGATCACAATCACAGTACCTTGTATGACCCTGCTCATCAGGCGCGCTTGGCGGACTTACTCAGTCGTTATTTTGAGCAATCCATTGAAGCCTTTATCGAGCTGGGTACGGTAACGGCTGAAACGCCAGCAGCTTGTGCCATTCGCATTAAGCAAGAGCAATACAGTGGCGCCTTGCAAGCCATGCATCAAGATCCCTTGGTGCAGCAGCTGCTGCAGCAATTTGAAGGGGAGCTTGATCAAGAATCGGTGCAGGCGATCCTGCCCGAGTAGAAACCGTTAGAGTGATCGATGTTGAGTTAAACTGAGCCGGTCTGGATTTTATTGAGCGCGGCCTAAGTTTTACAAAGTAAGTTCTGCAGATTAAGTTCTACAAAACCGCACAGCACGATAGACAGAGAAACAAAGAGGTAGTTATGAAAGGTCTTGGCGACATGATGAAGCAGGCCCAAGAAATGCAGGCCAACATGCAAAAGATGCAAGAAGAGCTGGCTAACGCAGAAGTCACCGGCGAGTCCGGTGCGGGTTTGATAAAAGTCACTATGACGGGGCGCCATGATGTTCGCGACGTGAATATCGATGCAAGTCTGCTGACGGAGGATAAAGAAATCTTGGAGGATCTCCTAGCCGCTGCGGTGAACGACGCCGTGCGCAAGGTTGAGGCCAATACCAAGAATAAAATGGGTGATTTGACCGCAGGTATTCAAATGCCTCCTGGCTTCAAAATGCCATTCTAGTAAATCCATAAACAGGTCGAGTTGCTGTCGTGTTTGTTTCGGCGGCGGCTGACGCGCGTGTTCCTATACTGCACGTGGCTTCGAATAATACCTTGGTCGCTCCTATCGAGCAGCCTATCCTTGAAAAGGTTTGTATGTTCAGTCCCCTGATTGATGAATTGATGAACTCGCTGCGCGTATTGCCCGGAGTGGGGCCGAAATCTGCACAGCGAATGGCGTTGCACTTGCTGGAGCGCGAGCGGCAGGGAGCAGATCGTTTGGCGGGAGCACTGAGTCGAGCCGTTGAAGGCGTTGGCAACTGTTCGCGCTGCAGGACTTTGACCGAAGAGGACGTGTGTGGAATCTGCAAAAACTCTCGTCGTGATGAGAGTTTACTGTGTGTGGTGGAAACACCTGCGGATGTTCTCGCAATTGAATCTTCGGGTACCTATCAAGGGAAGTACTTTGTTTTGATGGGGCATTTGTCACCGATTGACGGTGTGGGTCCCAGTGATATTGGCTTGGATATCCTATTGCTGCGCTTGCAGCAGGGGGATGTGAAAGAGCTGATCCTGGCGACTAATCCCACCGTAGAGGGGGAGGCAACCGCACACTACATTGCCGATCAAGCTAAAGCCCAGCAGGTCGCAGTCAGTCGTATCGCTCACGGTGTGCCTTTGGGGGGCGAGTTGGAATACATTGATGGCGGCACCCTCGCTCACGCCTTGTCTTCTCGCCGGGCGGTATAATTAATATGAGTAATATTCCAGTAGAACCCATTTGGGTAGAGAGTACCGTTCAACTCAACGAACTGTGTGAACGTTGGTCGGCACAGGCGGCTATTGCTGTCGATACCGAGTTCATGCGCAGTACCACTTTCTATCCCAAAACTGCTCTGTTTCAAGTGGGGGATGGTCAGGGATGCTATTTGATTGACCCTCTAATAATTGATGATTTCTCCGCTTTTTCAGCTCTGATGACTGATGCTTCGGTGACCAAGGTTTTCCATTCTTGCTCGGAAGATATGGAAGTCTTTCAAACTTTTCTGGGCGTTACACCGGCCCCACTTTTTGATACCCAAGTTGCTGCTGCGATTGCCGGAATTGGTTTTTCGCTGGGCTACGCCAAGCTGATTGACGCTTTGTTGGGGGTTGAAATCCCCAAGAGTGAAACGCGCTCTGATTGGTTGCAACGTCCTTTGAGTAAGGCTCAGTTACAGTATGCAGCGGTTGATGTGGCTTATCTTTTGATCGCCTACGGTCTGTTGGTGAAACAGTTGCGAGCGCAAGATCGATTGAGCTGGGTGGAGTCCGATTGCGCAGATATCGTTGCTCAGGCAGCTAGTGAAATCGATGTTGATCAGCTGTATCTCAAAATCAAATCCGCCTGGAAGCTCAACCGTAAACAGCTATCGGTCTTACAGCAATTGGTGAGTTGGCGAGAATTAGAGGCTCGTGACCGCGATGTGCCTCGCAACCGTCTGATTAAAGAGCGCGCACTGTGGGATATGGCGCGCTTTCAACCCACAGAGCTTAAACAGTTAACCGGGCTTGACGGTATGACCCCGCGCACCATCAAACAGGATGGGGATCAGCTGTTGGATATTATTCAGGCGGCGGCGCATGTGGCTGAAGAGCAATGCCCTATGAGGTTACCTAAACCCTTAGCGCCAGAGCATGGGGATTTATTAAAAGCCCTTAAAGCCAAGGCTCGTCAAACCGCAGAAGAGTTGGTAATTGCACCAGAAATCTTGGTGAGGAAAAAAGACTTTGAAGACTTAGTTCGCTCCGGAATGGAAAATGCCAGCTATAGTCTAAATACACGCCTCTCAGGATGGCGAAGTGAAGTGGTGGGTGAAGCCTTATTAGTGCTTGCCCAAAACTGGTCAGCGTCATAAACGCCGGTCATTGAATAATAAGCCCTATAAAGGACCTGTAAGCCGAGAACGTTATGAAGCTGATTTGCGATATTTACAAAAGCCCACGTGAAGATGAGATGTATCTATACGTCAACAAAACCGAGGCGTTATCTCGGGTTCCTGACCCACTATTGGAGAAGTTTGGCACACCTCGTCATATCATGACGTTGCTATTAGAGCCGGGGAAAAAGCTCGCTCGAGTCGAAGTTGAGCGGGTCATGGAGCAGATTGAAAGCGCTGGATTCTATTTACAGATGCCGCCGCCAAAAGACACTGAAATGAGTGAAATCAACCTTAAGAACTCGAAAATCAATTTGTAAGCACGCCCTTTCTTTGCGTTTGTCTGAGGCCAGTTGTAGGGCCATCGGGCAGACGTGATCCAACGATCGAGATAGATACTTCCCTATGATTGCTCAGACCAGTGATTTTTGGCAGCGCCGACCTTTGGCTGAGCTATCCGAAGAAGAGTGGGAGTCGCTCTGTGATGGCTGCGGTAAATGTTGTTTGCACAAGCTAGAAGACGAAGACACCGATGAGGTCTATTACACCTGTGTAGCCTGCCGTTATCTTGATGGCGAGGCGGGTGGCTGTAAGGATTACACCAACCGTCTTAACAACGTGCCAGAGTGCATCGATCTGAAACCTCAAAATATTGCGGACTTTCATTGGTTGCCAAAAACCTGCGCGTATCGACTAGTGGCAGAGGGTAAACCGCTGCAAGCTTGGCATCCGTTAATTAGCGGTGACCCAGAATCGGTGCATCGCGCTGGCATATCGGTAAGAGGTCGGGTCTACGCAGAGCATCAAGTACCTGAAGATGATCTGGAAGAGTACATCGTTCATTGGGTAGAATAATCCGATCAATTAATGAGCGGATCACTGTGCCATAAGATCGTGGTGCTGAGGCTCGCCAGTGATTACAATAGGGCGACAAATACGGTCGCAGCTTTAACGCCACATTTATAGGGAAACCGCTCTCCAATGTTACAAAGTAGTTTAGTCGCATGGTGTTATTACTTGCTGGGCGCCGCAGGGTTGATGGCATGTTTCTGGTGGTTAACAAAGGGCCTGCAATCCAGTCGATTACGTCGTAGTTTGAGGGTGGCGGTCGCAATTATGTTGGTGTGCCCGTTCAGTGTTGGTGACGGCTACGCTGATATGGCACCAGCCATTCTAATGATGGCTATGGAAACCGTGTTTGAAGGTTCTGAAGCTTTTCTTAGAGTGGGGCCCGCCTTGTTTGGCTTGACACTATTGGGGGTGTTGCTGACCTTGGCGTTGGATCAATACTTACGTCTTCAACGGGTGAAAAAAGTGGCTGAAGAGGACCTGCATCGCCACCGAGATGAGTTATTGGCCGAAACCGAATAACTCGCCCTGTCTATTTCTGGGCGTACGAGGGTGCGTCTTTTGTTATTGCTTAAATCTCCCTTTTATCACCTCATCTGGGGTGATGGCATACCGTCAATCGATTCTTTTCAAAAATTGCCAAGCTCTCAGCAGCTGCTATAACTACAGGTAATAATGTCGGACGTCCAAAAGTCTGGCAAGGATCTGTTGTTTGCCTTTCTTGAGGGAGTGTTTGTTGTCCTTCCTTCGAGTGTCTCGATAGGTGTGAATCCGTTTCGTTAGAGAATAATTTACCAGCTTGGCGTTCCTGCCCAGCAGGGTTTTATTCGCAGTGTTGATGTGGTTTTTGTATTTTTGAGGGAGATATCATGGCTAACCATATTTTTATCTTGGCCGCTGTAATGATGATTGCCGGTGTATTTGGTGGTCTCATCAATTATTACCAAATGAATCAGGATGATGGCGATCCGGCCAGTTTACAGCGCTGTATTGTTATTGGCATAGGCGCGGCCTTCTTGGTGCCAGTGGTTTTGGATTTGGTGAACAGCGATTTAATACTGGAAATTCAGGGCGACCCGTCGCGGTTGTTGATCTATACCGGCTTCTGCTTGATCGCAGCGATTGGTTCACGGGTCGTGATCGTCAATATGTCGGATCGCATTCTGCGTGAAGCGACGCTCGCCCGTGCTCAGTCAGACTCCATTACTCATGATCTTCGTATTTTACAAGATGAACTGATGCCTCTAGTTGAGACCGAAACTGAGCAAGATCCTAGTGATGACAATAGCGCTCCGATCGACTTAGAAAACGATCTTGATGTGACGTCGTCTAAGGTGCTCAAAACCCTAGGCTGTGGCCGCTTCATTTTTCGTTCAATGGCAGGATTGTGTCGAGAGGCGGGTACAGATGAGGCCACCATGGGAAAAACGTTGAATGTATTGGTCGCACGCGATATGGCGGGTAGAATTAGCGGTAAAAAGGGAATGCGTTGGTATTTGACTGAGAAAGGTCGGCGCATGATGGATGTGGTGGTTTGATAGTCGAGTCGTTGATTTTTTGAGCATTACTCAGTTGGAGTGAATACTGGTCTGGTGGCTCTGCGAAATTAAAGCAATGTCTATTAATGCCGTTAGCATGAGCTGGCGGCATAGTTGTGTCTGGAGCTTGTAGCTTGATCCATGTGAGATCGAGAATAAGCCATGATAGATAAAGACAGCGAGATACTATTTAGAACGACAGAACGACAGAACGACAGAACGACAGAACGACAGAACGACAACACAGAACTGAACGACAACACAGGTGAATAGCGCGAATGAGTGCTTGGTCAGAAGTAGGATCAAAAAACATGAGACAAATCATAACGGCCTGCGCAATCTGCAGCGTAATGGCGTTATCGCTATTCTCCGAGAAGCTCTTGGCACAGGGGGGCGAGATTTTACCGGCCGATGTCAGAGTGGTAATCGATGTTTCCGGCAGTATGAAACAGAACGATCCAGACAATTTACGTCAACCGGCGGTGGAGTTATTGGTACAGCTCTTACCGGAAGGAAGCAAAGCCGGCATTTGGGCATTTGGTCGCTACATTAATATGTTGGTACCGCACCGAGAAGTCACCGAACAGTGGAAGCGCGATGCCACCAAGCTGTCTGCAGAGATCAACTCCGTTGGACTCTATACCAATATTGGTGAGGCACTCGAAAAGGCGACTTACGACTACGATCGGCCCAATCCCGGCTATCAGACCAGTGTGATTTTGCTGACCGATGGCATGGTCGATATTGATAAAGACCCGCAAAAAAATCAACAGGAATGGCGACGCTTGGTCGACGAAGTACTGCCACGATTAGAGCAGTCCGGCTACAAGGTGCATACGGTGGCTCTGTCAGAAAATGCCGATACTGCATTGATGGATAAGTTGGCGTTAGGCACTGACGGTCTCTCAGAAGTGGCAAAATCAGCTGACGATCTGATGAAGATATTTCTGCGCATATTCGATCAGGCGGCACCTAGTGAGCAGGTGCCATTGGAAGGCAATACCTTTTTGGTCGATTCCAGTATTGAGGAATTCACNGCGCTTATTTTCCCCCAGCCGGGCAGCGAGCCCACGCGTTTGCTTGCCCCCGATGATACTGAATACCGATTTGATCAAGAGGTAGCCGATGCTAACTGGTATCGCACCGATGAGTACGATTTGATCACTCTTCAGAGGCCGCTAGAAGGTGAGTGGCGAGTACTGGCAGATCTGGATCCCGACAGCAGAGTCACAGTTGTCAGCAATCTCAATCTACTGGTAAAACCTTTGCCGACCAATTTATTCAGTGAGCAGATCGTTGATTTATCGGTTCTGTTTCAGGAGCAAAATAAAACGGTAACGGATGCTGATTTTCTTCGCTTGCTATCGATTGAGGGCAATGTGGATCACACAGAATCGTCCGAGCATTGGGATCGCCCTCTGAGTGAAGGCGAGCCTCCTGTAAATGGTATTTACAGCGATAAACTGGATATGTTCGTCGAAGAAGGGCGGTATCAAGTCACCGTGAATGTCGATGGCAAGAGCTTCCAGCGTCAGTTCAAGCACAACATAACCGTCAGACAACCCTTCGCGGTGGATTTGAGCAAAGAGGTCAATGCCGGTCGAGAGCAACAGCTACTGACCGTGCGCGCTCATGGAGGGCTGGTCGATCCGGTCAATACCCAAGTGGTTGCGCGGATCAAAGCACCGGACGGTCGCAGCAGCATCAAGCCATTGCAGCTAACCCCAAAAGACGAGTGGGAATTGATTGTTGAGCCGGAAATCGAAGGTACTTACCAGATTCGCCTAAGAGTTAGTGGCGAGGACCGCAATGGAGAGTCTTTTAATTTCGATCCGGGTATGCAGAGCTTCCAATACCCCTCTGATGGCAATCCGTTTGCACAGATGGAAGAGCCAGAAGTGGTTGAACCAGAGCCGGTACCCGAACCAGAGCCTGTCATCGAAGAACCCGTTGTTGAGGAGATGGTTGAGGAGACAGTTGAGGAAGAGGCCGCTGAACCAGAAGCCGAAGCGGAGGAGTCTTCTTGGCCACTTTATGTCGGTCTGGGTGTTGGCAATTTACTGATTATTGGCCTCGCGGTGTTTGCCTATCGCATGGTGATGGGTTCAGGCAAAGGCGACAGCATCAAAGAGCTGGAGGAGGCCGTTGCTGAGGCTGAGACCGAATCAGAAGAAGCGGAAAAACCCCTTGAAGAGGGTGCGCCAGAAGTGGATTCCCCTGCGCCAGAAATGCAGGCTATCTCGGAAGTGGAACCCATAGAGGAAGATATGGGTATGGAAACCATGCCCTTGGATGACGGGCTTGATCTTTCCTCTGACGAGGTGACCAACAAAGAGCTTGATGTTGACGATGAGCAGGTCGCCGAAGAGCTATTGGCGGGCCTAGAGGAGCCAGAAGGGGATTTGGACTCTGATGATACGGAGGCGGCAGATGCGATGGACGACGTGCTTGAGGGCTTCTCGCTGGATGACTTTGCTCCTGACTCGCTGGAAGACGAAGCCGATGATGAGGATGAACCCAAATCCTAAACTTTGGCTGACTATGCCGTCGATTTGTTCGACCCCGTCGCTGCGTTAGGGACACCAGATTCCTTTCTAGCAGTTAGTGGCACGCGCTGGTGTAGGTTTGGCGCGCACGAGCACGTATACTGCGCTTTTTCGCTAGTGAATTCTTATGTCATCTGCTTTGACTTGCGGTCGTTGCCATCTACGTCAGGACTTGTGCTTGTGTGAACAAGCTCCGCCGTTGACGGGTGATTGTGCAGAACTCAGTCTTATTCTATTAACGCATTCACTCGAAATTGAAAAACACACCAATACGGGGCGCTTGCTCGAGGCCTGTTTGCCCGAGTGCCATCTGTGGTTGTGGCAGCGTACGGAGTTTGAGCGCCAGTGGGCGGAGTTCACTCGCTCCAGTTCGCGTCTACCGGTTCTGCTATTTCCCGAATCGAACTCCAGTTCTGCGATTAACCCCATAACCAGTAACATGTCTCAATCACTACCGGCTTTGGAGCAAACAACTTTTATTCTAATTGATGCTACCTGGCAACAAGCGAGAAAAATGTTGCGTCAATCACCGTCATTGAGTGATTGTCAGCGCTTGCCTCTACAATCATCTTCACCTAGCCGCTACCATTTAAGAAAGCACCAACAACCAGGTAACTTGTCGACGGTGGAAACGGGTTGCGAGTTGCTGAAGTTGATGGGGTTGGAGCAAGATGCTCAATTGATTGAAGGCTATTTTGGGCGGTTCTTACAGCACAGCGAAGCCAATCGCAGTGGCTATTGTCTTAAGGACAACTGATGTATCGTTTCGAGCAACTGTCAGAGGTGCAGCTTCCTCTGGTGAACAAGTTTTACAAGCAGGCACGCTATTCGTCGAAGGCGGGTCGAGGGGAAGTGGTTTTTGTACTCAAAAGTGATTCCGGTATTGTCGCGGCGGTGCGTCTGCAGCCTAAAGTAGATGGCTGGTATTTCTTGCGGGCGATGTGCGTGCATCCCGAAATCAGACGACAGGGTGTCGGCGCTCTATTGATGGCGTCAATGCGAGAATTCCTGCTGGCGCATTCTGTGTACTGTTTTCCGTTTGATCATTTAGTCACCTTTTACGCACAGGCAGGGTTTCACATCGAAGACCTGACCGCGGCTCCTGATTTTATACGTGATGCTTGTTCACGCTATCAACAGCAAGGTCGAAAGATTTGTTTGATGGCCAATGCAGCAATGCGGCCGCAGATCAAAGATTAACAACACTATCGGAATGAATTGAAGTTGTGCGGATGAGATGATTGCACAACGGAGAATGTGGAAAAGGTTATGTGCGAGTTGCTGGGTATGTCGGCAAACGTCCCCACGGACATTTGTTTTAGTTTTCAAGGTTTGATGCAACGCGGTGGTGGGACGGGGCCACACAAAGACGGTTGGGGCATTGTCTTTTATGAGGGCAAAGGGGTTCGAGAGTTTCGCGATCCCACGCCGGGTGTGGATTCCAAAATCGCGCAGTTGGTGCAAAGTTATCCAATCAAGAGCTGCTATGTCATCAGTCATATTCGACAAGCCAATGTTGGTGAGGTTTGTTTAGAGAACACCCACCCGTTCACGCGGGAAATCTGGGGCCAAAACTGGACCTTTGCTCACAACGGTCAACTCAAAGACAGCCAAGCTTTGAGCGTGGGGCGTGATTTACCAGTAGGCGATACCGACAGCGAACGCTCGTTTTGCTGGCTGCTGAATCAATTGCGAGAGCACTTCACGCAAGCTCCCAGCCGCGAAGCATTGGCAGAGTTCCTCTATCCTCGGTTTGAGTTCTTACGTTCTCTGGGGGTGTTCAACTGCTTGTTGAGTAATGGCGAGTGGATGGTGTGCTACTGCAGCACTAAGTTGCAGTGGATTACTCGCAGAGCCCCCTTTGGTCACGCCCAGCTCACCGATGCGCAAGTTGAAGTCAACTTTGCGGGAAAGACCACGCCAAGCGATGTGGTGGCGGTCATCGCCACGCAGCCACTCACCAGCAATGAACAGTGGAATGAAATGAAAGGCGGCGAAATGGTATTGTTCGAAGACGGGCTAGATGTGTGGCACAGCGAGAGCACTGAAAACACGCAGAATTAGTCAATTGTCCCTGCCAAGACCGGTTATCCCACGTATAATGCCCGGCTGTGATGAGCCGGTCGTTTTTATCACTGTTACAGCTGAAGCGTATGTAGACGCACGTACATCGACCGGTAGAACTTATACCGGAGAGCTTTCTTGAGCAGTCAACCCCCAATCGATACGCTACTGAACCAATGCCAGCAACAGCTAGAGGGCGTAATGGGGCGCGATCGCCATCGTTTTACTCGCCAACTCGATGATCTACAGAAACGAGCCAAGTCTGATAAGCCAGTCGATAAGGGCGTCAATAAGCTTGTCCATTCTATCGAGCAGTCCACCGCCTTGGTGGCCCGTCGACAAGAGTCAGTTCCCGACATCATTTTTCCCGAAAACTTGCCTATCTCAGCGCGACGGGATGAAATCGCGAAGCTCATTGATGGTAACCAGGTGGTCATTTTGGCCGGCGAAACCGGTTCCGGTAAAACCACTCAGCTGCCGAAGATTTGTTTGGAGTTAGGACGCGGCGTGAAGGGGCTGATTGGTCATACTCAGCCGAGACGAATTGCCGCTCGCACCGTCGCTTCACGTATTGCCGAAGAGTTGAACACCCCGCTGGGTGAGTCAGTGGGCTATCAGGTGCGCTTCAGTGATCACACTCAAGATACAAGTCACGTCAAATTGATGACCGACGGGATTCTGTTGGCGGAGATTCAACATGATCGCTACCTCAATAAATACGATACGCTGATCATCGATGAGGCTCACGAGCGTAGCCTCAATATCGATTTTTTGTTGGGTTACCTCAAACAGATTTTACCCAAACGCCCAGATTTAAAAGTAATTATCCCCTCCGCCACTATCGATTTGGAGCGCTTTTCAGAGCATTTCAACAAGGCGCCCATTATTGAAGTGTCCGGTCGCACCTTCCCAGTCGACGTTCACTATCGCCCGATGGCCGATACCGAAGATGATCTCTATGGCGCGATCACGGAAACTGTCTCCGAAATCCTCGAAACCGAAAAAGGCAGCAGCCGTCGTGGCGGCGACATACTTATATTTATGAGTGGCGAGCGCGAAATTCGAGAGGGCGCCTTAGCCTTACGCCGAGCGCAGTTTCCGCATTTGGAGATCCTGCCGCTGTACGCGCGTTTGAGTTTGGAAGATCAAAATAAGGTGTTCAACGGCCACAAAGGACGGCGAGTTGTGTTGGCCACCAATGTAGCTAAACATAATCATCCAAATCTTGTTCTCAGGAAAAAGCGTAAGAAAAAGAAAGGGTTAGCTGATAATAATGGGTCCGAATAGCCTTTCAGACTAAGAATCAATTTAATGTAAATTCAATTTTTGTGCTCAGTGTGAGCGGATAGACCAGAGTTCATTTAAAAGGAAAGATGTATGACAGCGAAGGAAAACAGCCTACCGAAGACCAATCAATTCAGTGAATTGAAGGAGCTGATAGCTGAGTCTGAACAGGGTTTGAAGAAGCGAATTACGGCTTTAATTGAGCAGGTTGGTGCAGGTCTATATGAACGAGAAGAGGTGATTGCTATTGCCTTTTTGGGGGTGGTTAGTGGGCAGAATACCTTTTTTTTCGGCCCTCCCGGCACAGCGAAGAGCCTAATATCGAGGCGATTGGCGACTGCTTTTAGCGAACCTGCCTATTTTGAACATCTGATGAGTCGATTTACGACCCCAGAAGAAGTATTTGGTCCTGTATCAATCAAAGAGCTGAAAGAAGACCGCTATATCCGTAAAACCAACGGTTATCTACCAACAGCAGACTTTGCCTTTTTGGACGAGATTTGGAAGTCCAGCCCTGCCATTCTGAATACTCTTCTGACTCTGATTAATGAGCATATCTTCAAGAACGGTGAGAATGTCGAAGATGTGCCACTCAAGGGGCTAATTGCGGCTTCTAATGAGGTGCCAGCAGAGAATCAGGGCTTGGAAGCTCTATATGACCGATTTGTTGTAAGGCTGGTGGTGCCACCTGTTAGCGAGACTGCCAATTTTAAAGCTTTGATTAGCTCAAAGCCTTCTGAGTCCAAGCCACAAGTCGATAAGAACTTGCTTGTTCAGTATGACGAGCTTGATGGTTGGAAAAGTGATATTCACGATGTGGCTATCAGTGATAGCTGTATGCAAATTATACAGTTAATACGGGAAGAGCTTGGCAACCAGTTTGAAGAATTAGGGGTTTATGTCTCTGACAGAAGGTGGCAACGAGCGGTCTACTTTATGAAGGCTTCGGCTTTCTTTAATGGTCGTAAATCAACGAGTCATAGCGATGCTATTCTTCTTAAATACTGCCTATGGACAACCCCAGAAAATAGAGAATCTGTTGATCAGTTGGTTTTGAATGCGATTAAGTCCAGTGGCATAGCCAGTGCGGTGGATATTGCCGCTCTTGATTTGAAGAAAGAGGAACTGGATAAGGAAATCGAGAAAGAGCTTTATCACAGCCAAGATGTATATAAAACGGTAAAGCTGGTAGGCAATAAACAGTATTTTAAATGCACAGCCAGATTTAGAAACTCTCAGAGCTATTATCGTGATGATAAGGATATTCAGTGCTTTATTCCTTATAAGGAATTTAAGTCACAAGAAAAGCACCGGCCGGTAGATCAATCAGGTAATCCGCTTAGGAACATGACGGTTGGTTTTAAATCACAAGGATCGTGTGAAATCTCACATGAAGAATATCGAGATAAGCATACATTTACCCCGACAGTGTTGTTTCACAAAGGGGATAAAAAGGAAGAAGTTAATGAGCGTCTTATTAAGTCATTGTTAGGCTCTATTGGTGATTTGAGGGGGCAATTAAGGAAAGCTCTTAAAGATATTGAAGGTGAGTTTTCACAGTATAAACAGTATCTCAACAGCCCATTTATCAATAGCACAGATGTAGAAGTCGCTGTGTCTGGTATTAAGGATCAAATTGACGAAATTAAGCTGAGAATTCAAGACTGCGAGCGATTGGAGTCGCTATGTCGTCAGTAGATTTTGAATCAGTGGTTTCAGGTGCGGAGTTTGAACTTCGTCAGAAACACGGAAAGCTAATAGACGGTAATGATTCTATCCAAGGACAGCTTGATAACTCTTTGGGAGAGTGGAAGGGGGCAGCCAAATCTTCTTTGGCTGATGACTACCCTTATACCGATGTTGAAGCTGAACTAAGCAAGTGGAGCCTTACCAGCCCTTCAGTTGAAGACTATAAGGCAGAACGGATTATCCGAAGCTTTGAAAAGTTTTGCCGAGATAATAACCAGAGCTTCGACCGAGGGTTCTGGGAAAAGAAGCTGTCCGCTTCCACAGACCTTGCTAATAGCAAGGCTTTAAAAGAGGCGGAAACAGCTCATAAGCTTCTCTTACAGCAATGGCAAAAACTTTTGAATAAAGCGACTTCAAACTGGGAGCTTTCCAAGCTTGCGGAGTTGCGAAAAGAGCTGATGAAGAAGCTTGAGGAATGGCTCAAATTATTGGAAAGCCTCACTGATAGCTTGGAGTCTCTTGGATTAGATCCGGGTATTTGGCTGGATTTAAGCAGTGGTTCACTCGATGATCGGGATATTGAAGAGTTTCGCCGTTGGGCTGAATTTTTAGCTAAGGATAGCGGTGCTAGAAGAATCGCAGAACTTTTAGGAAAAATGAGGCAGATTTCATCTTCTGAACGAATAGAGCGAGTGAAGCATTCTATTACCACTCAAGTGCCTGTTGTAGACATATCTTCTAAAGAAGAAATCGTTGGTATTCGTTTGGGAAAAGACATTGAGCATGCCCTGCCGTCAGAATTGGCTCTATTGTCCGACCCTGAATCTTCAATTTTGTTTGATCTGAAATACCTTGAATCACGATTGCTGTGTTTTGAAATGCAGGGGGAGACACTGGAATCAACGGAAGAGGAGATTGAGCGGGAGCAGGCCATTGAAGAGCAGGACAAACTGGGACCAATGATTTTATGTGTTGATACCAGTGGCTCTATGCATGGCATTCCAGAGGCGATTGCTAAAGCGATGGCTTTATTTCTGTCATCAAAAGCTAAAGAGCAGAATCGCCCCTGTTATCTGATCAATTTCTCTACAGGGATTTCGACATTTGAGCTAACAGGCAGTGAAGGTTTAGGCTCTTTAATGAGATTCTTATCTCAATCTTTCCACGGGGGAACCGATGTTGCCCCTGCTCTTAGACATGCTCTGGAAGTAATGGAGAAAGAGGACTACCAAAAATCCGATGTGCTTGTGCTGTCGGATTTTATTATGGGGCGGTTGCCGAGCGATGTCTTGTCAGGAATAGAAAAGCAGAGAAAGGCGGATAACCGGTTTAACTCACTTGTGATTGGTAACGAGTTCTTGAGTGACCATATGGATACTTACTTTGACAGGGAGTGGGTCTACAACCCTCATACCAGCTTGATACATGAGCTGGTTAATTTCAGAGAATCGGTGCTTGATAACAACAAGCAGGTTGCCTGAGTTAACGAAAGACTTTGATAGAGAGTAGATGACCTTACCCAAGCAAGATCAAATTACCTCGATTGGCTGTTCCGAAGATGAAGAGTGGGAATACGAGCTGGTGCCTGTTGATATGCTCGAAGACTCAGAAAATGAGGAATACGAGTATGTCTATGACCTTCCAGATGATGAAAAAATATACAAAATTCAAGAGGAAGAAGATTTCGGTACAAAGAGGAGAGGACGGCGAATAATCATTTCGACGAACGTAGCTGAAACCAGTATCACCGTGCCTGGTATTCGCTACGTCATCGACCCCGGTTTTGCACGTATCAGTCGCTATAGCTTCCGCTCAAAAATTCAACGTCTACCGATTGAACCTATATCTCAAGCCAGTGCTAACCAGCGTAAGGGCCGCTGTGGTCGAGTCAGTGAAGGGGTGTGTTATCGCCTCTACGATGAGCAAGACTTCCTCAATCGCCCGGAGTTTACTGACGCTGAAATTCTGCGCACGAATTTAGCCGCGGTAATCTTACAAATGTTGAATATGCGCATTGGCGACGTTCGACATTTTCCTTTTGTCGATAAACCCGATCAACGCTTGTTGAATGATGGCTTTAAGCTATTGGAAGAATTGGAAGCCGTCGACCGACAGGGGAAGGTAAAGCCCTTAGGCCGCCAGTTGATGACGTTGCCGGTAGACCCTCGTCTTGGACGCATGGTGCTAGAGGCGGGTAAGGCCGGCTGTTTGCGAGAACTGTTGATCATTGTGAGTGCGCTTTCGATTCAAGATCCTCGCGAGAGGCCGTCGGAGAAAAAACAGGCCGCCGATGAAAAACACCGACGTTTCAATGACGACCACTCAGATTTTTTGGCGTACATTAATTTGTGGAACTACGCCGAAGAGCAGCGCCAAGATCTGTCTCAAAATCAATTTAGAAAGCTCTGTAAGAAAGAGTTCCTGTCCTATATGCGCTTGCGCGAATGGCGAGAAATACACCATCAATTGTTGACTGCCATTAAACCGCTGAAGCTCAAACAGAACACTGAGTCAGCCAGTTACGAAACTGTGCACCGCGCCTTGTTGCCGGGATTGCTAGGCTATGTAGGAAGCAAAGCGGAAGATCGCGAGTACTTGGGCGCGCGCAATCGTCGCTTTCAGATTTTTCCCGGTTCGTCACAAAGCAAGAAATCTCCTAAATGGATGGTGGCAGGGCAGCTTCTGGAAACCTCTCGTTTGTTTGCTCATCAGGTGGCGAAGGTGGAGCCCAATTGGATTCTACAAAGTGCCAAACATCTGGTGAAACGCAATCAGTTTGAACCGCATTATGATGTAAAAAGCGGTCAAGTGATGGCCTATGAACGGGTGACTTTGTACGGCTTGGTACTGGTTGAAAAACAGAAAATCAGCTTTGGCAGTATTGATCCAAAAACCTCGCGCGAAGTGTTTATTCGGGCCGCTTTAGTCGAGGCTCGCTATCGAGGCAAAGGGCCGTTCTTCAAACACAATCAACGTTTGGTCAAACAGCTGCACGAGTTAGAGGCAAAATCACGACGTCGAGATATCTTAGTCGATGAAGAGGTGATCTATCGCTTTTATGACGAGCGAATACCTTCGCACATTGTAAACCTTGCGGGCTTTGAGCGCTGGCGCAAAGATATTGAACTGGACAAAGAGTCGCCTCAACCTCGAATCTTGTATATGGATCGTGACTACTTAATGCAGCACGATGCCAGCGCGATAACCGAGGCGCAATTCCCTACCGAATTGATATGGGAAGGGCTGACCTTTCCTCTCAGTTACCACTTTGAACCCGGCCATCCGACTGATGGAGTCAGTATCAAAGTCCCGGTTGCGGCCCTGCATTTGGTCCCTGAAAATCGCTTGCAGTGGGTTATTCCCGGTATCTTGCGCGACAAGTGTGTGCAAATGGTAAAAGCGCTGCCGAAGCAATGGCGCAAGCACTTCGTGCCCGTGCCCGATTATGTCGATCAAGCGCTCGCCGCATTGAAACCCGATAACGTACCCTTGTGGGAAATGCTGGCCCATCAATTGAAACGTCTCACCGGCGTCGAGATACCGCCCGATCAATGGCAACTCGAAAATGTCGACAACTATTACCGTTTCAATATTCAGGTGGTAGATGAACAGGGAAAAGTGCTAGCTCAAGATCGCGATCTAACGTCTTTACGCGAGCGTTATAAAGGCCAGTTACAGCAAACCTTGCAGAGCAGTGATGATTCCATCGAGCGGGAGGGGATCACTCAGTGGGACTTTGACGAGCTGGCTAGCGAAATTCGTTTGAAGCGTGCGGGCATGAGCATTGCCGCCTATCCCTGTCTGGTGGACGAAAAAGATTCTGTCGCTTTACGCCTGCGAGACAACCCCTTGGAAGCGTCTTTTTCCAATCGACGCGGTATTGCTCGTTTGGCCATATTACATCTTGCGAGCAGTGTGAAGTATTTGCGCAAAGCGCTGCTTAAAGGCAAAGATCTCGGTTTGACTGTGGTGTCATTGGGCAAACGCGAGGCGGTGGTTGACGATATGATCATGGCGGCCATCTTTGATTGTTGTTTCAAAGAGGGACTACCGTCCACAGAAAAAGCATTTATCGCGCAAATCGAGGCGGGTAAAGAGGGTATTACCGCTCGCGCCAACGAGCTGGAGCAGCTAGTGGTAGAGGTGTTGGCTCAAGTCGTCGCTATTAAAAAGGCCATTAAGAGCAATAAAAATGCATTGGCGATTGCGGTGGCCGCAGCGGATATCAATCATCAGCTTGAACAACTGATTTATGCGGGCTTCTTGTTTGATACGCCTGCTAAATGGCTGCAGCAGTATCCGCGTTACTTGAAGGCGATTCTGTTGAGGTTAGAAAAGGCGCCGGGACAAATTCAGAAAGACAAGATCTGGACCGTTGAAATTGAGGGTTTATGGAATCAATGGCAACAGCGTGCGCAAAAGGATGGCCCCGCGGTATTGTTCGCCAATGAGAGTTTGGTTAGCTATCGCTGGATGTTGGAAGAGTATCGGGTATCGCTATTTGCGCAATCGTTGAAAACCTTACTGCCGGTCTCAGAAAAGCGTTTGAAGAAAGTTTGGGTCGAAGCAAATGGCTAAGATCTAGAAGTTATAAGCATTAGGAGGATTCGACTAGCTTTAGTACTGCAGAGAAGCGGGGCGTCTAAGAGCTGAATGTTGAAAGTGCTCTATATACTCTCAGTAGTTAAGCAGTCTATTTATATAGCGGAACAATTCTTCGCTCTCTGTTGTCCTAGTACTATAATTTCGTAGGCCAAATTCTGCCAACTGAGCGCCTATTACGCTACGACGGTCACTGCAGAGGGCGACACCGCCTGAGATTACCCACCCCGTTTGTCACTTATTGCATCTTTGAAAGCAGTAAGGGGAGGGGGGACGATTGGGCTGGTTCCAAATTCTAAGTAGGTAAATGATTATGATTCCTGTCAATACCGCGAGCTCGCTACCTCCTTCGACTCAAGTGATTAATCGAGTCGGTGACGCTGCGCGATCCAATGTCGTGCCGTCTTCCGATGATCCTTCTCTACGTACCCCGGAAGACGTCAACAATGCCGTGGATGCTGCCACTCAGCGCGTGGATGAAGTTCAACAGACTCAGGAAAGTCGCCGTGAAGAGGCTCGCAGTACGGTTGTCCAGTTAAATGGTCAGCAGCAGCAACAGGATCAGGTGGATTTGTATTTATCCATCGCCACTGGAGAAAACGTTGATACCAGTGCCGGTGTGGGGGCGCAAGCCGTCGCCGATGTTGCGCAGACAGCGCGCCGCGGTGAGGTGGCGGAAACCATCAGTGATTCAGAATTATCAGATAGACGAGAACAGCAACAGGAACTGCGAGACCGGATCGGTGAAGCCATTGATGATCGACCATCGGTGCAACCCATTGTCGATACTCAGGTATAGCTGAAATCGGAGTGAGTGTTTAACGTTAGAATCTGTTTTCAACGAACACAAAAAAAGCCGCTATTGCGGCTTTTTTGTTGTCTGTCCCCACGTTCTCGCGCAGCGGCTCTAACCATTGCGCAGCGTCAAAAGCCGTATCCTAGGATTGTGGGACTAGCGTAAAGTTAATGCGTTTCTTGTCCATATCCACTTTGGCCAATTTCACCTTGACGGTTTGGTTTAGGCAAAAGCTCTGCTCATCGTTCACCAGTGTCATGCGGTCAGCGTCAAACTTGAAAGCTTTTGGATCGAGCTTAACAAAGCCATTAATTCCCCAAGCTTTGATCTGTACGGTGATGCCTTGTGAAGTGACACGAAATACTCGGCCTTCAAACTCTTCATTTTGATGCTGTTCCATGAACAGGCAGAACAACCATTGCTCGAGATCGCGACTGGATTGGCGCGTGCTACTGATGCGTGTTTGTAAGCTATCGAGGGATTCTTGAGTCGGCGGAGTAATCGAGCCTTGTTCAAGAATGGCTCTGAGCGCGCGGTGGTTATACAAATCGTTGTAGCGGCGAATGGGAGAGGTGATGGTGGCGTAGTGATCCATACCTAGGCCCATATGGGGCGCCGCCTCAGTGGTTAGAATGCCGGCTTGCAGCATTAATCGCATGGCATCCAGCTGAGTCGAGTTCTTATCGGACTGCTGCAGCTTTTGAATCAGCTCGCGATACCCCGCAGCGCTGCGCAGATCGAGATCCTTCAGCTCGGCAAAGTCCTCATTGATGACCTTCTCAATACTGTCCATACGCTCTTCACGGAAACCGCGATGCGCGGAAAAAATACCGCTTTCTGGATGCTTAGCAAATAAGTCGCCGGCGCTGCGGTTCGTCGCCAGCATGCATTCTTCGACGATCTGTTGGGCGAGGTTGCGCTCTTCGCGCTTGATGTCGCTGATATGGCCGCGCTCATTTAGCTCTAAGGCGTAGTCGTCGCGATCTTCCATCAGCAACATGTGTTGGCTGCGGTATTGATTAAGCGCGTTGCTGCATTCAAGCAAGGTCGACAATAGCGGTTGGCAATCTTCAGCAACGGCCTGCTTGTCGTCGTTTTGCAAAAATGCGGCGACTTTCTCGTAGCTCAACTTATGGGCTGAGCGGACAAGGGCAAATTCAAACTCAGCGCTGTCGATCGCGCCATCCGAGTTGACTTGTAACTGGCACACCAGCGCTGGGCGCTCTTGCCCCTCAACCAGAGAAAAAGTGTTGTGGGACAAATCATCGGGCAGCATGGTAATTGCTTTGCCGGGCAGGTAGGCAGTATTGGCTCGCTGCAGCGCGGCACGATCTAAGGCAGAATGTTCCGTAATGCTCGAGGTGGGGTCGGCAATGGCCACACTCACTCGCCAGCCGTTGTCGTTGCTCTCAATATAGAGAGCATCGTCCATATCACGGGTGGTTTCTGCATCAATGGTGATGAAGGGAATATCTTGTAGCTTGGCGCGCTTGTCATAATCGCTCAGTTGGCTGAGCTCACTGCTGGCAATGGCAGCTGTTTGAGCTTGTTGTTCTTTGTTCCAACGCAACGGCAGGTCGTGTTTTTGAGTAACGACCTTATGCTCGATGTTGGCATCCTCAGGATTGCCCAGCACTTCCAGCACTTTGGCTTGACCCTTGCCGTCTTCAAAGGGGTGGCGAGTGAGGCGGCACAATAGATAATCACCGGCTTTCGCCTTGCCACGAGCTTTGGGGGGAATGAAAACCCAGCGATTCAATTGCGGCATATCCACGGCGACAAAGTGGCCTTTACCGCGGATAATGTATTGACCAACTAACTTTTTAGTCTGGGATGAGACCAGCTTATCGAGCTCAGCGTCGATTTTTTTGCTGCCCTGATTGTCTTCTTTTTCCTTGACGCTAATTTCTACGCGGTCACCAGGGAGCACTCGTGCCATTTCGTCCGGCGGCAAAAAGGCTTCACGACCGTCGTCGAGTACCACAAATCCAAATCGACCTTGGCTTCCTCTGACGGTACCTTCCGATAGATTTTTCTCGGTGCGAATGGTTTGTTTCAGTTGCGTGAGTTGTGACAGCGCGTTGGGATCAAGCATGGGTAGGCTACATCTTCTGTATGTTTGCGGGCAGTCGCCGGCTGGACTGCGTATGAATGGTGGCCTGAGCCCCCGAAAAGTGGGCGTCATCATAGCAAATTCCCTCGTGAGTTAAAGGGAGAACTGGCTGTATTTGTGCTTAGGTGGCTGTGATTGGAGCGTCAGAGTGATTTTCCTATTGAGAGTGGCAGAGTCGTCCTCGCTGATCTGGCATAAAAACTAGTGCTTTTAGACCCGTGGTCTACACTTGGAAGGTAATCTAGGGAACCTCAGATCAAGTCTCGCGTTGCGCCTTTCAACACGATATGCACAGATACAGCAGTAGTCGGCGCTTCAGGCAAGGCAGATGAAGCAGTGAAGGGCCACAGACTCGGCCAGAGATTCTCAAAGCGGTTTTTGTTGCTCTAACCTTTGCACAAGCGGGCTGCTATGGACTTTTTTGCGGGCTTTCCAGCCCTGACCATTACTTTATTCATACTCATTGGGCTGATGACAGTTTGGTTTGCCGGGCCGGGCTATAACAGTCACAGCGCCTCTCATTCTCCCACCATTCTCACCAGTACGGGTATCTTTGGTACCTTTTTAGGGGTCGCTCTGGGCTTGCTCACCTTCGATACTGCCAACATACAAGACAGTGTGCCGGGGTTGATCAGTGGTTTAAAAACCGCCTTTTGGACCTCTATTGCGGGTTTACTGGGCTCCTTGGTGGTCAAATTTCGTCATTTAACCGCAGTGCTTAAACAGCGGCAGGTGGAGGAACAGTACAGTGCTGCGACGGTGACCGATCTGGCGAACTTGCTGGGCGATATTCGCGATTCCATGTCGAACGCAGAGGCCGGTGGTTTGCGGGCGTCACTCGAAACCATGCAAGCCCGTCAGGAAGACAAACTAGAGTCGCTGCAACTGGCGCTGAAAAGCTATCAATCAGATATGGTGGAGGCCAATACTCGCTCGTTCATCAATGCGATCGAGCAGGTGATGCGAGATTTCAATACTCAAATCAACGCCCAGTACGGTGATAACTTTAAACAGTTAAACGAAGCGGTTGGGCAAATGCTCATCTGGCAAGACACCTACAAAAAAGAGCTTGAGGAGTTGCTCGCCACTCAGCGTTCCAATGGTGATCTGTTGGATAAGGCCAGCGCCGCTTACGAAAAAATGGTGCGTCACTCGGAGATCTTTACCCAGGTTTCTAATTCGTTGGGCAAGATGCTCGATGTATTGCAGCAGCAAGCCGAAGGAATGGACCAGTACATCGAGCAATTGGCTAAGGTGGCGGGGCAGGCATCGAAAGATCTGCCGGCTTTAGAAAAGCGCGTTTACTCGCTCACAGAAGGCTTGGCAACCAGCATCCAAGATAGCCAACTCAAAGTCAGTCAAACGGTCGAGGCTTCGGCTGAATCCCTGCGTCTCACCTCAGAAAGTGTCAATCAAACCTTAGCTCAGGTGATGGAGCAGCAGCAGAATGGATTGTTAGAACAAGTGGAGCGCATGGTCACTCGCACTGAGAATCAAGTTACTCGACTGGATGACGCCATGGAAGACGAGCTGACCAAGGCGTTGAAGACCTTTGGTTACCAGTTGACCTCTCTGTCTGAAAAATTTGTCAGCGACTATGTGCCTTTAACCGATAAGCTGAGTGAGCTCATCACTATGATAGAGAGTGTTCCCTCACCGTCGTCCAAGCTAGGAGCCAGTGATAATGGCAGAACGCCTCGAGTTTCAGCCCAGTAACGAAGTCGAGCACGAAGAGCACTGGGTCGCTGTTAGCGATCTAATGGGCGGTCTGATGATGGTGTTTTTGCTGATTTCTGTCATTTATTTGGTGCAGCTCGAGATTCAATCGCGAAAAATCAAAGATGTAGCGCTGCTTTATGATCGTTTGCGTACCCAGTTGTACCACGACTTTCAGAGCGAATTTGAAGAGGATTTACCCCGTTGGGGGGCTGATATCAGTCGCGATTTGAGCTTCCGCTTTTACAATACCGAAGTTTTGTTTGCTCACGGTTCGGATGATATCAAGCCGGCCTTTCGCGATATTCTTAACGACTTCTTTCCGCGCTATGTCAGCATCATCATGTCGGATAAGTACCGAGAGGACATTCTAGAGGTCCGTATCGAGGGCCATACTTCCAGTGATTGGGGCTCGGCAGGTGATCCCGATGTGGCCTACATTAAAAATATGGCTCTGTCTCAAGCGAGAACCCGAACCACCTTGGCTTATCTATTGGATTTGCCCATGGTGATCGAGGAGCGCCCTTGGCTGACTCGACACGTCACGGCCAATGGACTGTCCTCGTCTAAGGTGGTCTATGACGAGACGGGTGTAGAAGACGGTGTGCGTTCGCGACGGGTGGAGTTTCGCCTCAGGACCGATGCCGAGTCCCGCATTGCCACCATTCTCGATGTGCTCTGATGAGCGTTCTGGTGCAAGAGTGATGAATTGTGAAGCTGCCTGATTTCTTAGAGTTTGAACCCTTCAATACTATTCGCCAGCGCATGGACGCGCAATCACTGGGGGATTTTGTCTTTTTTGATCCTCGCCGCAATTTGACGGGGCTTGAACGCTCTTCTCTGGACCGCGAAGGGCTGGATATTGATGATCAAGATTTGCGTGTGGGCGAAGATTTTACCTTGATCTACAAGGATAGCCGCGTGTTGATGTTCTGCACTGATCCCCAATTACTGACCGATCGCTATTATCATTTGGCCGATTGTGAGCGAGTGGCGCAGTTGCGACAAACCGACCTAAGCCAATCCCGTTGGCAATTGCGAACTAGAGAGCCCCAAACTGCAGCTGGTCAATATCAGGTTTGTAGTGGCTGTTTACAGCGACTTCACTATCAAAACTATGACGGTCATCGACAGCGTCACCGCGATTACAGTGATCGAGTACTGGAGGCGTTTAACTTGGAGGAATTTTTCTCCCAATACCCGATGTACCCCGTCTCCATGGGACATTCTGCGCCGGTATTCTGAGTTGCTGAACGATACTGTCTAGAACCTAGAACCTAGAACCTAGAACCTAGAACCTAGAACCTAGAACCTAGAACCTAGAACCTAGTACCTAGTACCTAGACCCTAGAACCTCCAACCTAGAGCCCTTATTTAGGGATCTCTGTCTCGCTGACTTTCTCTCGTCGCGTTCGCCGCGCAAGGGTTCTTCCACCGATAACCGCGTAATAGTCTTGCGCCAAAGTGCGCACCGAGCGGCGATCGTTGGTTTTTCGGCGTTTGCGGTTGTAGAGATCCAGCGGCAAATCTTTGCTGTTATCGATATTGTGACGACGTTCAGCACCCTTGCGGCGGTTGACGAATATTCTTGTGTTCATAGGAATCGGGTTGCCGTGTGTTTTTATTGTTGTCACTAGTTTACGAAAACTCTCGGCTAGAGGGCTTCGCGATCTATCCTTTGTGTACCCGCACAGGCGCATTCTTGTGGCAGTCGATCTAGGCGTGCCCGCTCCGCATTGTTCATAATTGCAGCAAAATGGGAGCGGAAAAATTACGGCAAATGCTCCGATTATGCAATAGGGTATAATCCTCGATAGCTTGGCGCTGTTGAAAAGCGCGGTTTCATCTATCCCAATATCGAGAATTTACATTCATGAAAATCCAGCAACAGATCACCTCCAAGTTGGAGTCGGCTTTTTCACCGTCACACCTCGAAGTGCTTAACGAGAGCCACATGCACAATGTCCCTCCTGGCTCAGAGTCTCACTTCAAAGTCGTGATAGTGAGCGACAGCTTTGTAGGCTCGCGCAAAGTACCTCGCCATCAGCGCCTCTACAAAGAGTTGGCTGAGGAGCTTGCCGGTGAGGTTCACGCCTTATCTTTGCATGTTTACACCCAGGAAGAATGGGGACAACAGGGCGCAGCCCCTGAATCGCCGGAGTGTCTTGGGGGATCGAAGGCCGACGCTTAGTCGCCTTCAAATCGCGTTTAGGTGGCTCTTAAATAGCATCAATTCGCCTAGGCTGGGCCTTTATTGGGCTGGTCAAAAAAGCGTCGCTTCGATAGAATGCGCGCCCGTTAAAAGATCGCCATTTACGTTGGCTGAATCCGAACACCTTAAAGAGAATTACTATGACTCAGATCGTTGTCGCGGCGCTGTACAAGTTTGTCGCTTTACCCGATTACCAAGACTTGAGAGAGCCATTGATTGCTGAGTGCACTGCCGCAGGTATCAAGGGCACTTTATTGTTGGCCTCTGAAGGGATCAATGGCACTGTTGCCGGCAGCCGAGAGGGGATTGATCAAGTGCTCAACTTCCTCAAAAAAGACCCTCGCCTAGTGGATTTGAGTCACAAAGAGTCCTTTGATGAGGCTATGCCGTTTTACCGCATGAAGGTAAAGCTCAAGCGTGAGATTGTCACTATGGGGGTTGAAGGTATAGACCCTCGTCAAGTGGTTGGCACTTATGTGGCGCCCAAGGACTGGAACGCGTTGATTGCCGACCCTGATGTGGTGGTAGTGGATACACGCAACGATTATGAGTATGAGTTGGGATCCTTTGAAGGGGCTCTCAATCCTGATACTAAGTCTTTCCGCGAATTTCCTCAGTATGTCGCTGATAACATGAATCCCGAGAAACAAAAGAAGGTGGCGATGTTTTGCACCGGTGGGATTCGCTGTGAAAAATCCACGGCCTATATGAAAGAACAGGGTTTTGAAGAGGTCTACCACCTACACGGCGGTATTTTGCAGTACTTAGAGGATGTTCCCAAGTCAGAGAGTTTGTGGAATGGCGAGTGCTACGTGTTTGATAATCGAGTCAGCGTCGATCACGATTTAAACCCAGGTAGCTACGATCTCTGTCATGGGTGTCGAGAACCTATCAACGAAGGCGATAAAGCCTCAGATAAATATCTCGAGGGAGTGTCTTGTCCGCGCTGTTTTGATACTCAGAGTGAGGACCAACGACAAAGGTTTCAGGAGCGCCAGAAACAAATGGAGTTGGCCAAACTGCGCAATCAAACTCATATCGGTGCTGAGCCTCCAGAGCGTCAAAAGCGAGGTAAATAACTGTTAATTAAGAGCATTCTTCTGAAATTAAGAAATGTGTCTCTTACTAACCCCGATTATTTATGATCTAATGCCGCCAAATTTTAGTTGTATAGAAGATTAATGATGGACTTTTCTGCTTGGGTCGTAGACCTCAAGACTTTAACCGCCACCCATGACAGTGGATTTCGCTTGGAAATTGAGGGTAACCCTAGAGATCCGAGCGCGGTTCATCCGGGCAAGTTTCCCAAGGGTTTGAGTAGCATTGATCAGGTGCGCTTGGTTCGAACCGGTGTTGAAGCACTGGCCTCAGAGTCCAAACAGGCTCGTGCTAAGAGTACTGCTGCGGTTAAAAAAGCTTATGTACCGCCTGCGAACAAGCCTAAGCGCGATACCTTGTCATTTAAAAAGTCGCTCAATCGTAAGTCGACACTAAAGCCTGAAGATGAAACCCTAGAGGAAGGGGTTTAGCCATCATCTCTCTAATCTGAGACGACTCATTTAGAGCAATAAAAAACGGCGCATTAAGCGCCGTTTTTTGCGTTTACCTTTAGAGACTGTTGGGGATTAGCGACTAGTTTGGATTAACGATAGACCACTTGGCCTTTCATTAGCATCAGCGTTTGATGATCATCAACCAACTTAAACAGCCGATCGAATTTATCCCCCGCAACATCGGTTGCGGATTGCCCTGGATCTACGGAGTAGGTTACCCCGGTGATCAACGATTGCAATTCACCGGTTACCGAAGAGATGGCAGTAAATATTTTTGAGGTGGTATTTTCGTCTTTAAACAGTCGATGATTACTGGTGCTGGCTAGGTAGTCGTCGCACTCTTGCAACCAATCTTCTCTTTGCTCCAAAAATTTGCGAATATTATTCATCCCGCCTCGGTGCTGACTCGCGAGCTGTTTGTCGCGATAGCGCTGCAAGCTCTTTATCGAGTTGGTCATGAAATCTACTTTGATGTCGTTGCAGTATTTGCCAGTGAGATAGCTGGGGAATTTATCTTCCGCTGAGGCACCGCAGGCCATAAGGAGGGTGAAGAGAGCTGCACAAATGTGTCTTGTCATCATGATTAGAACGCCCGAATTTTTTTATCATTATTATCGCTGCGTATAACCGCAACGCGTCACGCTTAGGATGTGATATAAGTCACAAGCGTAACCCAAGTCAATACCTAGAAGGGGTGATAAGGTTAAAATGACCGGAAAAGACTCTTTTTGGTGGGGTTTGACTACTGGAGTCACTTGCGTGTGTTTGGCTAAGGCCCAGAGTCTTATCCCTGCAGGCGATAAGTCACGCTAGAGTATTTACTAGCGTGACTGTACCGTGACTATTGTAGGGACGCTGCCCTAGCGAATGTAGTGGCCTAACTATTGCGGCGAACAGAAGTTTGCGGGTTCTCTATTGCTGTTAGTGAGCGGGTCACCAAGGCAGAGAATTCGCTGATGGCTAAACTGGGTCTTTGCGGCTGTCGCCAAAATAGCTCAAGAGCTGCGGAATGAAGCGCTGCAGAGTTCCCGTCATCAGGGCAAAGTCTGCATCAAATTCTGCAGCCTTATCGCCGTCGGAGCTGTCTCTGGATTCTGCCAGTAGGGTTTCATCAAATTTCAAACGCTTGATGGAGAGGTCGTCGGCTAGCATCAGCTGCAGGTTTTCGTCCCAGTGCAGGGCCAGTTTTACTGCTTGTTTGCCAGCGTTGAGGTGAGGCTCGATTTCTTCGCCCAGCAGCTCCTGTTTCTTACAGCGGACAATACTGCCGTCTTCTCGCTGCTCTCTCAATTCACATTCGTCACCTAGCTCAAGATCCTCTGGCAGCATTTCGCCACGCAACCAGCCGGTCATGATGACAGCAGGGGATTCACTCACTTGCACGGGAACCACCGGCAGGGTTCCTAGGGAATCGCGCAACAGCTTCATCCATTCTTCGGCTTTGTTGTAGGAGCTGCTGTCAATACACAGCCAACCGTTCTGAGTATCGATGTAACCATAGGTGCGTTGAGATTTGGTAAATGCCTGTGGCAGGCAGTCGAACATAATCTCTTCTTTGAGGGTGTCCTTTTCTTTTCGATATACCCGGCGATCTTCCTGCGCTTCGATGGTTTTTACTTTGGCATCAAGCTTGTCGCGGATAACAGAAGCGGGCAACACTTTTTCTTCGCGGCGAGAGCAAAGCATGATGCAACCATTGGCGGCGTGGTAGAGCTCTTCGCTTAGATCTGCACCCATTGGGCTTACCCAACCGTATTGGCTAGTGTCTTGGCGTCCGCAAGGTTTGAAGGCATTGTCGACCAGCTGCTGACCTAGCTCTTCAGGCGCGGTATCGAAAGGGGTGGTGAACCGATAAATGAGAAGATTTTTAAACCACATAAAATGTATTGTTATTCGAGTGTTAAAAAGGGCGCGCATTATGGCGCACGACTATGGTGATCACAAGCCGCACTTGGTATATCAGAGTGCTATTGCGGTTTCAGTGTTGCCAGTAAGACCATCGCCAGAGCCGTGGCTAGAGCGAGAACTAGATAGCGGCGGCGATACTGCGGTGCACTGTAATTAAGTGCTAGCGCCCCAAATAGGATATAGAAGGGCAGCGCCGACAGTTTGATGAGCATCCAAGTTTGCTGCAGCCAAGCGAATTCTGTTTGCCACAATAAAGTAAAGCCGCTGGCGAGCAATAGGCTATCAACAAGGTGTGGCAATCGTTGCAAGGCCTTGGGTATTGCTTGGCCTTGCAACACTCGCCAAGCGCGCCAGCAAAAACCGCTGAGACTGATGCCGACGCAAATCAGATGCAGGGTTTTGATGGCGCTGTAGTCGATTGTCACTTATGGATTCAGGGCTTTTTGAATCAGCGCACCCATGGCATCGGAGAACGACAGTTGCAATGCCGCGGCATGACCGTCGCTAGACATCTTAGCCCAAGTCTTTCGAACGATATCGATCACTTTTTCATCGCTGTGGCCTGAGGCAAAATCATCCAAATGGAACTCCAAAAAAACGAGACAGGCGACATCTTCGAGAGTTTGTGTTTCCGCGTCACGTTTGAGCTGTTTTTTCTGCAGTAGATGTTTTACACGCTCACAGTCGGCGTCTGTGTAATCGTGCTCGGCCATGATCTCTGCGGTTAGCTCCGCGTGAAACTTTGCCAAATCCGAGCGCCAGCGCTTGTAGCCAGCGCGATCCATGGGGTAGTCCTTGCGAGCGATGGCCCAGCGCTGAATGTGTTGTGCGCGGCAGGCGATTTGCAAGTGCTCAGAAGCCTCGCTGGCAAAGCTCTGCAAGCGTTGGCTCATGCGTTGGCCGTATAGTAGTTCCTTGGCTACACTGCAATTATCAATCTCTACGGTGTTCGGGTCTTGTGCGTTTTTTTGATCGATGGCTGTGAGTACAGATTCGAGTTTGGTTGAAGTAGCCATGAAAAATCTCATCAAATGGTGAAGCCTATATTGTCGTTATTTTCGGCTTAGTTGTAAAAGACTTAATCTAGATCAAGTAATTAACTTCTGCCGTGTTGTGTAATAGCTTCCGTTGAATAACACCATGAAAACAAAGAGAGCAAACTATGAACAAGGTATTCAAACATTTGTCATTGGCAGCAGCTATTTCTGCAGCAATGGTTTCTGCGGACGTTTTGGCTTTTGAAAAAGGTGATTGGATAGTTCGCGCAGGTGCGACCACTGTTGATCCTAGGGAAAGCGGTGATCAATTAGCACTAAATGGTTCTGAGTCTGCCTTTATTGGTGCAGTAGGCCCCGATGAGCTTGGCTTGGATAGTGATACTCAGTTGGGTTTAACCATTGAGTACATGCTGACCCAGAACTGGGGGCTCGAGTTACTGGCTGCCACACCCTTTGAGCATACTGCTTCAACGACAGACACTTTGTCTGGTTTGGATATCGCCGATATCAAACATTTACCGCCAACACTGATGGCCGTTTACCACTTCAATCACGGTAGCAAGTTTCAACCCTACATCGGTGCGGGTATCAACTACACCATTTTCTTTGATGAAGATACAACTTCTGAGGCTGACGCTACTTTTGCGACCTTAGGCTTGACCAACGGTGATGTGGAGTTGGATGATTCTTGGGGTTTATCTGCACAGGTGGGTTTTGACTATCACTTGAATGACAAGTGGTTGGTGAATGCGTCGGTTCGTTGGATTGATATTGAAACTGAGGCTGAGATTAAGTTTGATGGTGGCAATAAGATCAGTGCTGATGTGGATGTAGATCCTTTTGTCTACACCGTATCCGTCGGTTACAAGTTCTAATCTCAGAACTCAGCCACAAAAAAACCCGGCATGAACCGGGTTTTTTTTCGTCTGACACAATGTACAAAGCGATGGCTTTTACCCGCAGGCGGTTTCCATATTAGCCACGCGCTTCAAACCATCCATATCCTTGATGGTAATTTCCTTTTTATTCACCTCCAGCAAATCACTCTTTTGGAAACGGCTCAGCACTCGGCTGACGGTTTCAATGGTGAGACCGAGATAGTTGCCAATATCGGCACGAGACATGGGCAGTCGGAAGAAGGTCGCTGACAGGTGACGATTGTGATTGCGGGTGGAAATGCTGAGCAGTAAAGAGGCTATGCGCTCATCGGCGCTGTTTTTACTGAGCAGCGTAATGAGTTGCTGGTCAGAGGTGATCTCTTTACTCATCAGTTGGAAAAAGTGACGTTGCAGCGTCGGTAGTTGCAGGCTTAAATCTTCCATACGAGAAAAGGGGATTTCACACACGGCTGCAGTTTCTAGGGCGATGGCCGAGTTGGTGTAATGATTCTGCGCAATACCATCCATGCCCAAGACTTCACCGGGTAGATAAAAACCCGTGACTTGCTCCTGCCCATCGTTAGTAATGTTTACCGCTTTGATGGTGCCAGATCGAACCGCGTAAACCGATTGAAAGGGTTCGTTGGAGCGATAGAGGTATTCACCTTTCTGCAGTGGACGACCGCGCTGGATAATGTCATCCAACTTGTCGATATCATCAACGTGCAGGCTGATCGGCAGGCAGATGGCGTTCAGTCGGCAATCACCGCAGGAAACCGTCGGATTGTGATGGCATTTGGTGGCGTTGTCGCTACTGGTGGCAATAGATTCGCTCATTGCGTGTACTCAGTTTCCTTTGGTTTCAGTGCGGTGGGTAGAGTTAAACAGGACTCTATTGGTTCTTGCTTACACGATCAAGTCTGCTCAGAGTTAGGAATCAGAGACTAATCTACAGCTAGATTACCGTCGTTCTGACTCTATCGGGTCTCTAACGTGTTGATCTGTAATAAACCGCCCACGAATAGGGGCATTTTCCTATAGGGGCTGGAATAGGTAAAGGTCAATTTAGTCAAATTGTTGTATCAATGCACAACAAAGGGGCGTTAGCTGGCGAATACCGGCTGGGGTGAGGGTGACTAGGTGATTGCGAATGACGAATAAATAGCCGTTTTTGTAGGCCGACCAAGCTTGCTCGATAATTGGCTGTAGGTCTAGTTCATAGCGTGAGCGGAAGTACTTTAGATCGAGCTGGTGGTAACACAGCAGGTTGTCGAGCACTAACTTCAAGCGTATCTGCTGTTGTTGAGTGGCGCGTATCTCTCCCTCGGGCTGGGAAAGGTAGTCTGTTAAAGAGGGTGAGTTTTCGTAGCGCAAGAGATTTAACGCCGAGAGGTTACCTGGTCCTAACCCAACGATGTCGGCGACATTTTGGCAATTGTACCCATGGGGGGTTAACTTCAAATGATAACTGGCTTGGGCTTTTGCCAGTTCGCTACCCGGGCGTACAAAGCAGTCGTTACCCAGCACTCGATAGCCCAAATACTTAAGGCTCTGATACAAATTGCCGAAGTTGTCTTGCTGTTGAAACTCACAGGAGGTGGTGTTGATGACATCTGGCAGGGGTTGGTTTTCAGCAACCAATTGCTGTAGGGCTTGGGTAAAGCCTTCGGGGTAGTGATCAAGTCGTATCGTTAATTGTGAAAACTGGTAATCGGAGGCTATGCCTCTCGCGTTTACTAGCTGTTGTTGCAGAGATTGAGCGCTTGATAGTGACACCAAACTGGCACCGGAGGAGCTGTTGCAGGGGTTGTAAACCAGTTCCAACGTATTGAAACCTAGGCCTTTGAAAAGTGCCACTCTGGATCCTGTCAGTTCATTGGGAGTGAAGCACACGCAGTAGTGATTTGCTCTGTGTGCGCCCAGCTCGAAGCGCTTGCCTATGGAATACATCAACTCCATGATTTCGGCGCTATCGAGTAGGTCATGTGGTATCTGCCAGCGCAGCCAAGGTGTCGACCGTCGGCCGACTGTTTTGGCTCTGAGCTCAAGTTCGCTGAGCAGCCCTTCGATCAAGTGGCGGCTCCCAAATGGGCCGCTTCTCATTTCTTCCAGCATGGAGGCGTGGGTAAAAAGACTTACGCCAAGCGGGGTTTTCTGACTGAGCCTCAAGGGGGTGACATCGAGCAAGGCGTCTGCGCAGGGGTCAGACTTTCTTATCGCAGACTCGCAACTTCGACTTGCGCCTAGAATGCTGGCGCCAATGTCCGAGCGAGTATTCGGCGATTGGGAGTCTGGGCTGATACTGGTTCGCATGAGAGGCTAGTGTTTTTCAAATAATGTGGCTGCCAGTGTATCGAACTGCCATCGGACGCCGTTGATTCAAGTCAAGCGCGAGGTTATTTGGTGATTTTCGGTATCTCGAGAGGAATGCTGTTGATGGCGCGATGCGACAGGGGTATTCTCTATGGCGGTAATTTTTATGCCAAATTTGTAATGGTGTGAATCCAGTGAGTGGGTTGCCGGGGGGTTGACTGAAATCAACGCCGTTTCTGCGTAAAACGCTACACTATGTTTTTAATTCATATTTTGGGAATGTAAGAAATGTCTAATCAGGATACCTTGTTCGTCGTAGTTGATCCTACGCAAAATGATCATGTCGCATTGGAGCGAGCCATTATTACTTCACGTTTACGTGACGTTCCCCCAAAATTAAAAGTTTTTGTTGGTGTTGATTCTGCAGCGGTTTCCCTAGACGCCGATAACCCAGATATTTACCGCGATACCCATTGGTTTGAAGCCTTGAAGAAACCATTGGAAGAAGCCAAGCTTGATTACACCTTGGTGATTTGTTGGTCAACTCAGTGGCAAGATGCCGTTTTACAGGCCGCCAAGAAAACCGAAGCTGATTTGATTCTGGTGCCGGACTATTCTGCGAAAAATACCCGCAACCGTTTTTCCGATGCTAAGTGGCAGCTGCTGCGCAACGCGAAATGCCCAGTGCTGATTTGTCGCCCTGGGGCAGACAGCCAGCGCAAAACCGTATTGGCGGCCGTCAAAATGCAAGATAGCTCTACAGTCTATACCGAATTGAACGAGAAGATTTTGGCTCGTGGCCGCTGGATGGCAGAGCGTTACAATGCCGATTTTCAGGTTGTAAATGCCTACTCTGATTCAATGAACTACCCAGATCGTGGCCAGATGGTTCGCAAGATCGATATTGAATCTGACAAAATTCACGTGCGTCAAGGCCCTGCAGAAGATGTGGTTGCCGAAGTGGCCGAAGAAATCGGTGCCGACATCGTTGTTATCGGTACCTTGAAGCGCCGCGGAGTGCTGCTGGCCATGCGTGGTAATACCTCCGAGCGTGTAATGAGCAAAGTACGCCAAGATGTGATGACCTTGAACTAACGTCATTACCATCAGCACTTTATAAGTGTTTGCTATTAAAAAGGGAGCGTTATGCTCCCCTTTTTTATGGTTTTAGGGCTACACTTATTCCTACTACTGGTTGTTTTACACGTCAAAACTATGTCTCCGTCCTT